>NZ_JBOFQE010000119.1:0-48739 GCF_051660785.1 Pseudomonas sp. | reverse complement strand
AGCCTGCTCGCGATAGCGGTGTAACAGTCGCTGGTGATGTCGACTGATCCACCGCTATCGCGAGCAGGCTCGCTCCCACAGGTTCTTGTGTGAAGTTTACTTTTTGCGAAGGCGCATCAATTCCGGCAACCCGATCTTGAGCAACCTCGCCGTCCGACTCTTGGCCAACTCCTCAATGCCCTCATGCTCGGTCAAGCGTGCCAGTTGCGCGGCCATGTTCATCACCAGCGCTTCGCGGGAGTAAACCCCGCCACCGAGCCGGTAGACCGCTGCAATCAGCTCTCGCAACTCCAGCGGCAGCCGCCAACGAGTGCGCAGCGCCGAGCCGTAGGCCGCACCGAACTCGGCCAAGGACTCTCCCACCTCCGTCCATTCATCCAGCTCGCCACCGGCCTGCTTCCATTCCTGCAAACACCTCAACAACGCGAGGTCGCCTAGGCAGTGCAACATGCCCGCGCAATAGCAGCGCTCCTGATCCAGGTCCAGCAAGCGCGCCAGCGTGCGGGCGTATTCGGCGGTGTGCAGCGACAACTCCCAGAAACGCTCGGCGTAGTCCGCCAGGAAAGGATCGCTGAGCCGGGCACTGCGCTTGAGCGCCAGCCCCAGAATCAGGTTCATGCTTTGCCCGGTGCCCAAGCGGTGCAGCGCCTGGGACAGGGTCTGTACGGCATCGCCAAGGTGATGAGCCGCACTGTTGGCGGCGGCGATCAGCACGGCAGTAACCTGCGGATCGGTGCGAATTTCGTCTCCCAGCCGGGTGAGATCGAGGCCGCCGGGATTGAGGCTACGCTTGATCGCGACCTGCACATCGGTCATCAACGGCGCACCTTCCGCCAGTTCACGGCGACGCTCCAGGTACACCGACAAAGTCATGCCGGGCGCCAGCGTTGGCACCTCGCAGGAAACTTCCTCTCCAGCATTCACCAGCAATTCTTGCAGGCGATGGGTCAGGCCCTCCATGTCCAGAGGTTTGGTCAGGTACGCCGTGGGCGCAAGGGGCAATGCTTCGCGCACGCTGGCGCTGTCGTTGCGGCTGCTCATCAGAATGAAGGGCAGCGGTGGATTGCGCCTGCGCTGACGCACATTGCGCAGGACATTCAGGCCATCGACGCCGGGCAACTCCCAGTCGACGATCACCAGGTCGTACGGATTTGCTGCCAGGAGTTCCAACGCCTGTTGGCCATCGGCACACACATCCAACCGAGCGTCACAACGCACACTCAACAACACCTGCTTGAGCAGGTCGCGGGACCAGGGGTCGGCCTCGGCAATCAATACTCTGGGTACAGCGGGTAAATCCACGGCAGTCATGCAGCACGCTCCCTCGCAATGCTTGAACCTTAGTCAACGCTTGCCATTCGATACAGTGTGAATGCCTTCAATGTGTTTCAAGAGGCGAAAAAAAACCCGCCTGAGCGGGTTTTTTGTCGATCAGATCACACTTGGCAATCAGAGCTCCGAGAAGCACTCTTCGATGATCGCCAGACCTTTGTCCAGTTGCTCGTCCGGCGAAGTCAGCGGTACCAGGACGCGCAGAACGTTGCCGTAAGTGCCGCAAGACAGCAGGATCAGACCCTTGTCGCGCGCCTTGGCCACAACCGATGCCACAGCGGCAGCGTTCGGCTTGTGGCTGTCGCCGTCGACGAACAGCTCGACCGCGATCATTGCGCCCAGGGCACGGACTTCGCCGATCACCGGGTACTTGGCCTGGATGGCTTTGAGGCCAGTGACCAGACGCTCGCCGACAGCCTTGCAGCGATCCAGCAGGTGCTCTTCTTCGAACACTTCCATCACGGCCAGGGCCGCGGCGCAAGCGATCGGGCTACCGGCGTAGGTGCCGCCCAGGCCGCCTGGAGCAATGGCGTCCATGTATTCGGCCTTGCCGCACACACCGGCCAACGGGAAACCGCCAGCGATGGATTTGGCGAAAGTGGTCAGGTCGGCAGCAACGCCCATCTGTTCCATGGCGAAGAAAGTACCGGTACGGCCTGCGCCAGTCTGTACTTCGTCAGCGATCAGCAGGATGCCGTGCTGATCGCACAGAGCACGCAGACGCTTCATGAATTCTTTCGGAGCGACGTAGAAACCACCTTCGCCCTGAACCGGCTCGATGATGATGGCAGCGATGTCACGAGGTTCGGCGTCGTTCTTGAAGATGCGTTCGATGCTGGCGATCGAATCGTCGATGCTCACACCGTGCAGTTCGTTCGGGTACAGCGCACGGAACACGCCGCCTGGCATCAGGCCCATGCCGGCCGAGTAAGGCACGACTTTACCGGTCAGACCCAGGGTCATCATGGTGCGACCGTGGTAAGCGCCGGTGAAAGCGATCACGCCGGCACGGCCAGTGGCAGCACGGGCGATCTTCACGGCGTTTTCTACGGCTTCGGAACCGGTGGTCACCAGCAGGGTTTTCTTCTCGAAATCACCTGGCACCTTGGCGTTGATTTTTTCGCACACTTCAACGTACGGCTCGTAAGCCAGTACCTGGAAGCAGGTGTGAGTCAGCTTGTTCAGCTGCTCGGTCACGGCGGCGATGATTTTCGGGTGCACGTGGCCGGTGTTCAGAACGGCGATGCCGCCGGCGAAGTCGATGAACTCGCGACCTTCAACGTCGGTTACGGTGGCATTCTTCGCGGACTCGGCGAAGATCGGGTGAATCTGGCCAACACCGCGTGGTACAGCGGCTTCGCGGCGTTTCATCAGGGATGCGTTAGTCTTGCTCATAAAGTCCTCATTCACCGCTCATCGGGCGGCGTGGTTCAAGGAAAATGCGGCGGGGAGGCAACTACGGCAGCATGCGATGATCGACTGCCACAGCGTTCCCGGCCACAGAGAAAATTCCGTTTGAAGCGCAGAAAGGGACAGCGCTCTCGTGCCCTTTCCGCTTGAAGCAATGCCTAGCCGGGCTTAGATGCCCAGGCAGAGGTATTTGATTTCCAGGTAATCTTCGATGCCGTACTTGGAGCCTTCACGGCCCAGGCCCGACGCCTTGATGCCACCGAACGGCGCGACTTCGTTGGAGATCAACCCGGTGTTGACGCCGACCATGCCGTATTCCAGGGCTTCAGCCACACGGAACACACGACCCAGGTCGCGGGCATAGAAGTACGAAGCCAGGCCGAACTCGGTGTCGTTCGACATCGCGATCACTTCGGCTTCGTCTTTGAAGCGGAACAGCGGCGCCAATGGACCGAAGGTTTCTTCCTTGGCCACGGCAGCGTTTTTCGGCACGTTGGTCAGAATGGTCGGCTCGAAGAAGTTACCTTCCATGACCTTGCCACCCGCCAGAACGGTCGCGCCTTTGCTGATCGCGTCAGCAATGTGCTCTTGAACCTTGGCCACGGCTTTTTCGTCGATCAGCGGGCCAGTGGTGGTGCCTTCTTCCAGACCGTTGCCGATCTTGAGTTTGGCCACGGCCACTTTCAGCTTCTCGGCGAACGCGTCGTAGACCGAATCCTGAATGTACAAGCGGTTGGCGCAGACGCAGGTCTGGCCGTTGTTCCGGTACTTGGAAATAATCGCGCCTTCGACGGCCTTATCCAGGTCCGCGTCGTCGAACACGATGAACGGCGCATTGCCGCCCAGTTCCAGGGACACTTTCTTGATGTCCTTGGCGCATTCGGCCATCAGCTGACGACCGATTTCGGTCGAGCCAGTGAAGGACAATTTACGCACGATCGGGTTGCTGGTCAGCTCGCTGCCGATGTCGCCGGCGCTGCCGGTCACGACGCTGAACACACCGGCAGGAATGCCGGCACGCTGGGCCAGTTCAGCCAAAGCGAATGCGGAGAATGGGGTTTGCGAAGCAGGCTTGAGCACCATGGTGCAACCGGCGGCCAGGGCCGGGCCGGCTTTACGGGTGATCATTGCGGCCGGGAAGTTCCACGGGGTGATTGCAGCGGTCACGCCGATTGGCTGCTTGATCACGATCAGGCGCTTGTCTGGCTGGTGGCCCGGAATCACGTCACCGTAGATGCGCTTGGCTTCTTCGGCGAACCACTCGATAAAGGAAGCGGCGTAAACGATTTCGCCCTTGGCTTCAGCCAATGGCTTGCCCTGCTCCAGGGTCATCAGGCGAGCCAGGTCGTCCTGATTCTCGATGATCAGTTCGAACCAGCGACGCAGCTTGTTCGCACGGTCCTTGGCGGTCAGCGCACGCCAGGCCGGCAGCGCTTTGTCAGCGGCTTCGATCGCACGGCGGGTTTCGGCAGCGCCCATTTTCGGCACAGTGCCCAGAATTTCGCCCGTTGCCGGGTTGTTGACCTTGATCGTCAGACCATTGTCCGCATCAACCCAAGCGCCATCGATAAAGGCTTGTTGGCGGAACAACTGGGTGTCTTTAAGCTGCATGTCGGCTTTCCTTAACAGCACCGCGACCAGCGCGGAGCGAATTATGATTGTAGAAAGGCGCCTTGTAGGCTGCCGTCAGGGAAATCATTCACCGGGCTGAAGCACATAAATAGCGCACGGAGTGGACTCGTGCGGTTCAGCACCCAGACAAGAGCGTTTGAAATCTCAAACGAATCCTAGGATCAAAGGGGGTAAAGGACAATAGCCTGTTCGAAAAAAAGAACGAAAACGCCGCATTTGCCTAATTTTTCTGATCAACGTAGCAAACGGTTGTTACGGTTGCGAAAACCGCAGTCGATTCAGCAGCATGGACGCCCGCAGTGCATATGAGTATCATGGCGCCCGCTTGCACCAGTAGCTCAGCTGGATAGAGTACTGCCCTCCGAAGGCAGGGGTCGTGGGTTCGAATCCCGCCTGGTGCACCATATAGTAGAAACGAGAAAGCCTCAGATCTTAGGGTCTGGGGCTTTTTTGTGGGTGCTGTCTCGTCCTGAAGAAGGTTTACACCTTCCGACTTCTTATCAAGAAGGTGCAGTTTCGTCGGCGTCGGGCTAACCCAACACGACGCGCGAATGTCTATAAATGTCTAAAAACGTCTAACAATGTCTAGAAATCAGCCTTTAGACATTTGCCACAGCTTGCCCTTGACCTTGATAACACCCTGAATCTTAAGCGCCTGCAGCAGATTTTTGATCTTGTTGGCTTTCTGCTGACGGTCTAGAACCTCGGGTAGTTTGTCTATGAGTAACTTATCGATGTCGATACGTTTGGCTGAGCCCGATTTTTGGATCAACTCGCAAATCAGGCGTTTGTAATGCGTATCGTCGATGCCCCGGTTACGGATGTACTGCGCCAGATCATCGCTGTGCTGGGCCACTTGGGCGGAGATATGAAAATTGGGCTTGCGCCCCTCAATCAGCCCCTGCGCCTTGAGATGGAGAGACTGCGCATCGGTCAGCGGTTTGCGCTTCTGCACCCGATCCAGCAGGAGGATGTCTTCCAGTGACAAATTGGGCATTTCCGCCAATTTGCGCGCATAGCTCATATCCAGCACGCGTCCGGTGATGGTGACCTGCACGCGATTCCGCTCAAGCTGATACTCAGGAAGGGGAAAGAAGCGGTTTTTCTGGATCAAAAACATCTTGCGGATGCCACTGCCGATGGTGTCGATCATGTTCAGGTTGACCATGGCATCGGTGAGGAAGCGATTGCGGTAGCGCGTTTCCGGTGCGTCGGCCTGAATCACTTGTTCCACCGAGCCGGGAATGAAGTCGCCGGGGTTGCTGAAGCATAGCCGCCCATCTTCGAACTCAACCACCGAGACCTTGCCACCCAGCTCGTAGTCCTGGTGGGCAATGGCATTGTTGAGTGCTTCGCGGATGATGAAGGGGTCATACTGGTCGACCTCCTCTGGGAACAACGAGCTCTCTGACATATAGCGGTATTTCAGGTTGCGGATTTTGCGGTAGACCTCATCGGCGCTGACCAGCAATGGACAGGAGAAGTGCTGGTAATCGCGCTCAAAACCGTCGCGGTCTTTGAGAATCCAGCTGAGGGTGGGCGAGGCTGGGTTGAGCCAATGCGCCGCCTCCGGTTTGCCCAGCAACAAAATGGCAGTTCGGGTGATATGCCCCTGGATGGTTACCTTAGCCTTGTTGAGAAAGGTTTCGTCGCACCAGCCCGCCAGTTCGTCGGTCAACTTAGGATGCTTAGTGGAATACTCGCGCCGGGCCAGCGCAATTGCCTCTTCGCTCAAGTCCGCCAGGCTGGCTCCGGGACAGAGACCCGCGCTCCAGTCCTGAAGCCGGTTCTGGCGGCGGATGCGTTCAATCTCTTCGAGCGAAAGCGGCCCAAGGGACTCACCGTCGCGGCCGTAGAAATGTCCTTCCCAGGCCATCGGCAGACCTTGTGGTGCAGCGGGAATTTCGAACAGCAACACCCGGCCCGCAAGATGCTGAACGGTATGAATCTCGATAAAGGTCAGGCGCTGACTGATCTTGTCAGCCACTTCCTTCTTCAAAGACTGCAACTGCTTGGGCGTCTCTCGAAAGCGTGTTCCCACCACTTGTTGGCGGTCATTGACGCCGAAGACCAGCCAGGCTGCGGACAGCCCCTTGAGGTTAGCCTCGTTGCTCAGCGCGGAGAAATAGCGGCCGAGCTTGTCGAAATCGTAGTTGCTCTTGGCTTCCTTGAACTCCACTACTTCACTCTCGCCATTGCCGGCCAGCAAGCGCTGCAGTTGCTGCTGGGCATCCATTAGGCCACCTCCATATCCACTGCAGATACTCCGTATCGAAGACGCTGGCCAACCGGGCGGCTTGGCAGCTCAAGGGTTGAGGAAACGCGGCATCTTAACCAAATGGGACCGAGACTGAGCTGAAATCTGGCCATGGAACAGCCGTCGATCACTTTGTCCCGTCTCTTTCGGATAAGGATACTTCGCGGGCTCGCGCCTAGGGTTGAGCGGACGCTCCCGTCGAAGGCGGGATTACTGCCATGACTAGGGCTGGCGGAACCTCAAATGGTAAAAAGAAAAATCCAGATAATAAAAACCCCTGAGCAGTATCAGCGCCGGAACGCATCAACCGACAGGGGCCGTGTTGACGGCGATTATAAGGGGTGAGGGCATCTCGGCAACTGCTGGTTGGTCCGATGCAACCGTCAAGGAAAACTTGATGGTTCAAATTGAGCGCACGCGTGCTTGTCATTCAGTCGTCCAATCAAACTCATCGTACTCATCATCGTCTTCTTCGTCCTCGATCAACTCATCATCAAGAACGTCTTCCTCCAGCGCCTCTTCTGCCTGCTTCGCCAGAAGAAACTCCTTGCGACTCTCAGTCACTGCTCGCCGCAATTCCTCGCCCTTCACAGGGCAGTTGAGCATTTGGGCGATGCGGTCAATTTTTTTTGCCACGGCATCCTCCAACGCATCGGCTATAGGCCGATAGTGCGCGCTTTCGGGTGTTGATGCCAAATCGCTGACCGCTTTGCCTCTCAGTTTTGCTGCAGATTTTTGAGTCGGACGGCGAGATTCTCCTTGGGAAAGCGTTTGTGCAAGGTCGCCATCAGGTCGTCGGCCGCTTTGGTTTGACCGGCATTTTGCAGGCGGATCACTTCTCGTAATTGGTCGTCGAGGAACTTCGGTGGGGCCGCGAAGCGTTTACTGACCTTCGCTTCTTCAGCCAGGTCAGCGCTGATCGATTCGCTCTGCGCGGGCGCAGCCATATCGGCCATTGGCGCCACAGGTGCTGGCGCTGGCGCTGGAGCGGACATCGTGCCGGCCGGGGCAGCCATTGAGCGTGCAACCGACTCAGGCGCTTCTGCGGCTTCTTTCTTGGCCGCAAAAGATGAGGCTTTCGGCGCGGGGGTGGAGTCGTAGGTCGGCACTTGCTCAGGCGTACGTTGCACCAACGCCAACATCAAAGCGACGCCAACGAGGCTGGCGAACGCGACTTGCCAACGGGGTTTCTGGCAGGCCAGAACCCAGCGTTGCCACAGGTTCGGTTTTGGCACAGGCGTTTCTCGGTGTGCGGCGGCGAGAATGAACGCGTCGAGATGGGCCGGTGGTTCGCCAGCCGCGTGTTCACGAAAATGCTTCACCACATCGTCTTCCGGTGTTTTGCGGGCGTCTGTCATGTCAGTACCTCCTCGGTCAGCAGCCGACGCAGTTTCTGCTGGGCGTAGCGCAAGCGACTCTTGACGGTTTCCAGGGGTGTTTCGGTGAGGGAGGCGATCTGCGGCAGGTCGAGATTGCCGTGGGCGCGCAGCAGGAAGACTTCGCGCTGATCGGCGGGCAGGTTTTGCAGGGCGGCTTCGAGGCGCTGGGTGTCGCGGCTCAGGCTCAGCAGTTGCTCGGGATCGGTCGCCTCATCAATCACGGCGTGGGTCTGTTCGTCATAGCTGTCGTGCAAAGGGTTGTGGATTCCATGTTTGCGCCAGTGATCGATCAATCGATTGCGGGCAATCTGAAACAGCCACGTACGAAAATTCGCCCGGCCTTGTGGCTGACTGGTGCTGCGGATCAGGCTCAGCCAGGTTTCCTGGTAAACCTCTTCGGCGAGCTCGGGCCTGCCGCTCAAACCGAAGAGGAATCGGTAGAGGCCTTGGCGATGACGGGCGTACAACATCTCGAACGCCGGCCCGTCGCCTGCGCGATACCGGGCCAGTAGCGATTCGTCGCTCGGTTCAGGCGCTGACATGTCAGTTGTAATCTCCTTTATGCGGCTCACTGCTGGAGGCGGTGGTGGTCCGCAGGCTCTGCGCCAACTCTACCAATTGCACGAACTCTGCCCGCAGGCCGAATCGGTCGTCGCCCCGCGCACTGCGCGCCAGGGCCTCGGTGTCCTTCAGGGTGAAATCACCGGTGTAACGCCCGTCCTTCAGCTGCTGGGAGAACGCGGCCACGGCCGCCGCAAATCGCAGGTCATCACTGGCTTTGCCGACCGGATTACCCGCGATCGGCCGCTCGATCAAGCGACTGTTCCCACCTTCCGGTAACTGATATCGCACACGCAACATCGCCAATTCCCCAGTAGAACCGGAAGCTACCGACTCAGACTTGCCATATCGCAACGGTTCCAGCCAGCCCTTCTCGCCCTTGGGCACAATTTCGTACAACGCCGTCACCGTGTGTCCTGCACCGATTTCTCCGGCATCGACTTTGTCATTGCTGAAATCCTCACGCTTCAACGCCCGATTCTCATACCCCAGCAGCCGATATTCGCTGACCTGCGCCGGGTTGAACTCCACTTGCAGCTTCACGTTCTTCGCCACCACCGCAAGGGTCGAACCGAGTTGATCCACCAGCACCTTGCGCGCCTCGCGCAGGTTGTCGATGTAGGCGTAGTTGCCATCGCCGGCGTCGGCCAATTGTTCCATCAGGTGTTCATTGTAGTTATCCACACCAAAACCCAAGGTGGTCAGGGAAACGCCGGTCTTGCGTTTATCCACAGCCATTTGCTTGAGGCTGTCGAAGTCGCTGATGCCGACGTTGAAGTCACCGTCCGTGGCCAACAGGATGCGCTTGATGCCTTTGGCGATGAAGGCCTGTTGCGCCATCTGATAGGCCAGTTCGATGCCCGAGGCACCCGCCGTCGAGCCACCGGCGGTTAATTGGTCGATCGCTGTACGAATCTTCGCTTTCTCGCGTCCGGAAGTTGGCTCCAGTACGACACGCGAATCGCCGGCATAGACCACCAGCGAAACGCGATCCTGCTCGCGCAGTTGATCGACCAGCAATTTCAGCGTGCTTTTGACCAGCGGCAGACCTTCGCGCCGGTCCATCGAACCGGACACGTCCACCAGAAACACCAGGTTCGCCGGGGCCAGTTCCGCAACCGCTCGGTCCGACGCCTTGATGCCGATGCGCAGCAAACGGGTATGCGGGTTCCACGGCGACGGCGCCAACTCAGTAGTCACGCCAAACGGCGAGCCATCGGTGGGCAGCGCGTAATCGTAGGGGAAGTAATTGACCATCTCCTCCAGTCGCACCGCGCCTTCGGGCGGCAGGCGTCCCTGATTCAGCAAGCGGCGGACATTGGCGTAAGCGCCGGTATCGACGTCAGCACTGAAGGTCGAGACCGGTGTCTCGGCCACGCTGTGAATCGGGTTATCCGCCAGCGCTTGATATTGCTCACGCGGCTCATCCCGATAACCCGGCGCAGCCATCTCAGGCGCAAAGCCCGCTACGGGCGCCGGACGCACGCTGCGCTTGGCCATCGAAGCATCCGCCGCAACGGATTCGTTGCGCACCAGCGCCTCAGTCTTCATTGCACCTTGAGCCGGAGGCGACACAACTGCGGAATCAGGTTTAGAGGAAACGCCGCAACCGGCAACGGCCAGCAGCAATCCGACGGCGAAACCCTGAGCGGCCGGGCGGAGGAAATGCAGAGGGAGGGACATGGGGGCTGACCTCAGGAGGAAATTGATCCATTCATCCTCTGAGACGAGCCCCGGTTCAGGTTCGGGTTAACCCGACTGAAAAATTAATCTCAGCGGTGATAACGCCGCACCACACTGCTGTTTTTCAGCACATGGCCTTTGATTTTTTCCATCAGCTGCACGCGGGTCAGGCCGGCAGGCAAGGCGTCCGGCGCCAGATCGAGGGCGTAGAGCTGGATGATGTAGTGGTGGGAGCTGTCGCCGACGGGCGGGCAAGGACCGATGTAGCCGGTGGCGCCTTTGCTGTTGTTGCCGCCCACGCCTTCGAGCGCGGATTTGGCGCCCACGCCGGCCGGGATCTGGCGTGTCGTTGCCTTGAGGCCGTAGTGAATCCAGTGATCGACGCCCAGGCCTTTCTGGCCGTCCGGGTCGTGCATGACGATGGCGTAGCTCATGGTACCGGGTGGGCCGGCGTTCCAGCTCAGGGCCGGGGACTGGTTCTTGCCGCCGCAACCACTGGCGTCGCTGGCCGCTGCCGAGGTGAACAGGCGGTTATCCGAAACACCGGGAATGCTGACGGTGAAGCGTTCCTGTGCCTGCGCCGGAAATTGCACGCAAAGGGCGACTGCAACGGCCGCCAGCCAAGGGTTCAGAGAGGTCAATCGGGTCATTCCGGAGCACCTTGTGCGGATGGGGCCTTCGTCGGCTTGCGAACTATAGCTGTACCGTTCGTGCGGTGGCAGTGGGAATTGGCTGAACCTCGGGATAAGCGCCAAACTCATAACTGAAACGCTTGCCTGGAGAGTGATCATGGCCCTGCACCGCGTCGCCCGTTTCGCCGATGTGCCCGAAAACCAAGGCCTGGAAGTACGGATCGCGGACACCAAAATCGTTTTGCTGCGGGTCGGCGATCAATTGCGCGCCTATCAAGGCGAATGCCCCCACGCCGGGGCGCCGCTGGCCGAGGGTGCGTTGTGTCATGGGCGCCTGATTTGCCCGTGGCACAAGGCTGCTTACCGGATCGAGGATGGAGGCCTGTGTGATCCGCCGTCTCTGGACAGCCTCAAGCGCTACCCCCTGGAAATGCGCGATGACGAGGTCTGGGTCGACGATCAGCCGCTATCGGATCCCCACACCCCGCCGGCCGATGACGAGCGAACGTTTGTCATCATCGGTGCCGGTGCTGCCGGCACGGCGGGGGCAGCGGCATTGCGCGAGAAAGGCTTCGGCGGGCGCGTCGTGTTGATCGACCGCGAAGCGGAGGCCGGTTACGACCGCACGGTACTGAGCAAATTTGTGATTGCCGGGGAAATGCCACCCGAAGAAGTGCCGCCGCTACGAGAGGAAAGCTTTTATCGCGAGCAGCGCATCGAACGAGTTACCGGGGAAGTGGCGAGCCTGGATGCCCCCAACAAAACCCTGCGACTGGTCGACGGTCAGTCGCTGACGTATGACGCGGCGTTGCTTGCGACCGGCGGCACACCCAACCCCCTCAAGCTGCCCGGTGCTGACTTGCCGCAGGTCTTCCTACTGCGTTCCAAGGATCAGGCGACACGGATTCTGAACGCTGCCAAACCTGGTCAGCGGGCGGTGATCATCGGCGACAGCTTCATTGCCCTCGAGTCCGCGTCGGCCCTGCGCGAATACGGTCTGGAGGTCACCGTCCTTGCCCGCCACGCTGTGCCGTTCGCCAAGCAGTTCGGTGAGGCAGTCGGCAAGTCGATTCGTGCCCTGCACGAGGCCAACGGCGTGGTGTTTCAGACCGACAGCGAAGCCATGCAGATCGAAGGCTCCGACAAGGTCGAAGCGGTGAAACTGGAAAACGGTCAACGTTTGCCAGCCGATCTGGTGCTGGTCGGCATCGGCGTCAGCCCCGCGACGGAGCCGTTTGCCGACCTGCCCAAGGAAAAAGATCGTTCACTGCAGGCCGATGGCGGCATGCTCGTGGCCGAGGGGCTCTGGGCGGCGGGTGATATCGCGACCTTCCCGCTCAACGGCCAGCCCCAGCGCATCGAGCACTGGCGCCTGGCCCAGCAACAGGCGCGGATCGCCGCGGCGAACATGCTGGGCGGCGACGAACACTACCTCGACGTGCCGTATTTCTGGACCTGGCACTTCGGCAAAAATTATGACTATCTCGGTCATGCCGAAAGCTGGGATGAAGTCGAGTTCAAGGGCGATCCTGACCATCCACCCTTTATCGGCCTGTTCAGCAAAAACGGCGTGGTCGCGGCGGCCGTAGCCTGCGAAAAAGAGCGGGCAATGGCGATGCTCGCCGAACGGATGAAACAACCGCTGCCGGTGGATGAGGCGTGGCGGCTGATTCGGGACGTGGATTAGGCTTTAAACAGCGGACGGCAAAACGCCCGGCAGAGACCGGGCGTTGCCTTGAAGCGAGCGGTTTTATTGAATCTGTGGAGCGCCGCCGAGCTTGCTCATCACGAAGCCGACAAATTCTTCAACGGTCATTTTCTGGCCATTGAATTCCACCTGATTGTTGGCGTAGTGCAATTTGGTGACGATGTCATTGCCTTCCAGTTTGGCCAATTGCGTACCAACCGCCATGCTGCTGAACATGTCCGCGGTCGCCGTTGCCTGATCGGCAATAAGCTTGGCGTCGGTCTGGCCTTCGATCTGCGATTGCACAGTAAGCAGATCAACGAGCATTGGTTTGGACACTTGCAGATTGAAATCCAGCAGCGCGATCAGCTGTTGAGTCAGCTGGTCCGGCGGCAGGTCCATGGACTTCGGCTTGGTCAGGTCGAGCACCATGTTGGCGCGGCTTTCACCGTTGGTGGATTTGAACGACAGATTTTCCAGGGCCACTTGCGGGCCAGCCGCGAGCAGTTTTTCCAGGCCGGTTTTGACCTGTGCCTCTTCGGCCGGGGTCAACACCAGTTCCGGGGTCGGTTCACCGGCGGCAGCGGCTTCAGCGGCGGCTTTCTCGTACGGCTGCAGTTTGGTCTGATAGACCTGCATCAGCGACATGGTCGCCGGGATGTCGAGGTTCTTCAGGCTCATGGCCATCTGCGCAGAGCCGACGGCCTTGCCATTCAACGACACCTCGCCCACCTTGTAATCGGCACGCCCCGAAGCGCTGGTGCCCGACTCTTCGGTCTGGTTCTTCATTTCAAATTTCTTGAAACCCAAGACCGATTGCTGGGCGCCGAAGGTGGTTTTGCTGTCGGTCAGCTCCAGCGTGTTGTCGCCGATGTAATAGCCGTAGGTGCTTTTGCTCAGGTTGCTGGCCACGGTCAGGCCGTTCAACTCGACCTTCACCGGCGTCTGGTCTTCAGCCACCGTGGTCAACGTCAGGGTGTCCATATAGCCGTTGGCCTTGACCTTTTGGGCCTGGGCACTGGCGGCGACGTCGAGGTTCAGGCCGGAAAACTTCAGGTTGGACTTGGCATCCAGCGCGACGTCCAGCGGCAGCAATTCAAGGGTGCCGTTGGTGGAGTTGTCGTAACCGATATTGACCAGGCCCTTGAGCGGCGATTGATCCTTGGCAGCGGCGAACCATTTTTCGGTGGCTGGAGTTCTTTCCAGTTCGTAGTGACTGGTGGCCATCACCGGCAGCCATTTCAGCGACATCAGGCGTGAGAACGGCAGCGGACCGTGTTCGAGGCGGTCGACGAACAGCAACTCGACCGGCGCTTCGCCAAACATTTCACCTTCGCCCTTGAGGCGGTAGTGCGCGGTGCTGCTGAACACGTGGCGCTCCAGCGACACCAGTTCCAGCGTCGCTGTGCCGTTGGAACCGACCAGCGCGGCTTTCAGCTCTTTGTTGGCGTCGGCGATCGAGGTGTTGAGCACGCCTTCGATTTTGGTGCCGGTATACCAGGCACCGCCGGCGCTGATTGCACCGATGGCAACGACGATTCCAAGAAGCACGCCTGCTGATTTATTCATGAATGACCCGATCAATGTCCGTTGTTGAAAATGTTGTCGTCTTCCCTGAACCCATGACGGGTTGCGGTTGCGACTGCGCTGAAAGTGCGATGCAGATTAGCATCAGGCGCAGTGGGCGGCCCAATGTTTAAAGGTTAAAGAGTGTCTATGGACCGCGTGCGGGGGTTGAGAGTTTCTGCGGACGTGAAATCGCCATCGCGAGCAGGCTCGCTCCCACGGGGACACGCAGTCAACTGTGGGAGCGAGCCTGCTCGCGATGACGTCAGCACAGACAACACCAATTCAGGAGTATTGGACCTCCATCTCATCCAGCTGATGATCAAAGCTCTTGAGCCGCGCCGTCCACGTATACACCAGCACTTCAAAATCGCGATTGATCACCGCGCCGCCCGTCACTTCCGCGCGAGGGTCGCAGAAGTCCAGCTGATAGCGTTCGCGGGCCATGGCGGCTGCCACATCGGAGAGTTCGCGGGCATTGTTGAGCCAGTGCCTGTCGTCGTCGCAGACTTGCTTGTCCAGTTCGAGGCATTGCTTCTTCAAGGTCTCGAGGCTTTTTTCCAGCGGCGTGCCGGTCAGTTCGCCCATGACTTCCTGGAACGTGCGCCCCGGTTGCCAGTAGCTGCCCCAGAAATACCGGTCAAACACCGTTTCGACCCGACGCAACGCCACCTTGGTGTCCCAGATCAGCACCAGGGTCTTGCCTTGTTCGAGTTGTCTTTTCTTGATGCGCTGGCCCTGGACTGAAGCCCAGGCCACCACCACGATTGCCATCACGGCAATCAGCGCCGCGGCGCTATCGAGGAACACCAAAGCCTTGTCGATCTGGTGAGCCAGCATGATGCCGTAGAAATAGGTGGCCGACAGCAGGACCAATGCCGTAATAGCGCACCAGAAGCCGGGAGCATAAGGGTTTTTCATTATTAGATCCCCATGACCAACGCGAGCCTTGATCGATGAAATCGACGCGCGACCTCATCAAGTCAAAGCATAGCAACGGCCTCAGGGTTTGCCGGAGTTCATGCCTTGCGTTCGTCCGCTTTCCCAGCCGCCACCCAGCGCGAGGAACAGATCAATCTGGCTCATGGCGACTTGCGTGTTGGCGGAGGCCAATTGGGCCCGCACATCGGTGTAAGTGCGGGTCGCTTGCAGGTCTGCCAGAAACGATTCACGGCCGGCCTGGAAGAAGCGATGGGTCTGATCCGCCGCCAGTTGTGCCGATTGCTCGGCATCCGCCAGCGCATCGCGGCGTTGCAGCAACGCGGAGTATTGGGCCAGACCGGTTTGCGTCTCGCGAATGGCGTTGAGCACCACGCCATCGAAGTGCGCCAGCGCGCCTTGGGTCGCTGCTTCGGCTTCGCGGATTCGCGCCCGTGAGCCATTGGACGGCACGGTCCAGGTCAGCAACGGGCCGAAGCCCCAGCGATTGGTCGCTGGTTTACCGAGGTTTTCCAGGATACCTACAGTGCCGACGGTCGCGCCGATGCTGATGTCCGGGTACAACTCGCCCGTGGCGATGCCGATGCCGGCGGTCGCGGCTGCCAGTCGGCGCTCAGCCTGGCGCACATCGGGTCGGCGCTTAAGCAAAGTTGCGCCGTCACCGACCGGCAACAATTGGGTAATTTTCGGCAGTTCGGCGCAAGTGGCGGTCCCGGCCGGCAACTGCTCGACCGGTTTAGCCAGCAACATCGACAAACGGAACAACCCGGCCTGACGCGCCGCTTCATAACGAGGCATGTCGGCGCGAAGGGATTTGAATTGGGTTTGTGAGCGGGTGACCTGGGTTTCGTCGCCGCGCCCGGCGTCGCGCAAACGCTGGATCAGGGTGGTGCCTTGAGCCTGCAGGTCGAGGGAATGCTGGGCGATTTCCTGCTCTTCATTGGCCGCGCACACTTGGGTATAAGCCCGGACCACATCGGCCACCAACGTGATGCGGGCGGTATCGGCGGCGGCTTGAGTCGCATCGGCATTGGCCTTGGCCGCTTCGATCCCGCGTTGCAAGGTACCGAACAGGTCGAACTGATACGAGGTGGTGATGCCGATGTCGCCGACGTTAGCCACCGGCACTTTCTCCGGTAGCAAGAAGGCTTCACCGGACTCCTGCAAACGCTGGGCGCCGATCTTCACACCACCGCTCCAACCGCCTGCTGCCTGCGCTTCGTCGACCTGAGCGCGGGCCCGGGAAAGACTCGCCGCCGCCACGCGCAAATCGGTGTTGCTGGCCATGGCCTGCTGCACCAGTTGGTCCAGGCGCGGGTCCTGATACAAGCGCCACCAATCGGCGGGAACGGGGGCTGAAACGACATTTTTACCGTTCACCGCCAGGTCGCCCTGCAAGTCTTCACGGTGGATGGCGGCCTCGTCCGGCAAATGATAATCCGGCCCGACCACCTGACAGGCCGACAGCAAAAAACCTAAGCCGACAACCGCCAAACCCGAGGCCCTGCTCATTTCGCGGGCTCCTGGGGTTGGTCTTCCATGATCGACACCGTGGCGGTGCGCCCGGCGATCATGCGGAAATCCGCCGGCACGTCATCGAAGGCAATCCGCACCGGAATCCGCTGGGCCAGCCGCACCCAGCTGAAGGCCGGATTGACGTTGGGCAACAGGTTGCTGCCGCTGCTGCGGTCACGGTCTTCGATACCGGCGACGATGCTTTCCACATGACCGCGCAAACGCGCGCGGTCGCCGACCACCCGAATGTCGACCGACTGGCCGACATGGATGCCGTCGAGTTTGGTTTCTTCGAAATAACCGTCGATGTGGAACGAATTGCTGTCCACCACCGACAACACCGGACGCCCGGCGGTGACGAATTCCTGTGCGCGCGGCGCGCGGTCGTTGACGTAACCGTCCACCGGGCTGCGGATGGTCGAGCGGTCGAGGTTGAGTTGGGCGCTGTCCACCGCAACCTGAGCTTCCATTAATGCCACTTCGGCGCGGGCCACCCGCGACTGGCTTTCTTCCAGTTGCTCGCCCGGCACCAGATTGCCGAGGCCACGGTTACGCTTGGCTTCACGTTGCGCCTGGGCCAGGGTTTCCTGACGGTCGGCGACTGCGGCCTTGGCTTGGCGCAGCGCCAGTTTGAAGCGGTCCTGGTCGATGCTGAACAGCACCTGGCCGCGTTTCACCAACTGGTTGTCGCGCACTAGCACTTGCTGGATCAGCCCGGACACGTCCGGGGCGATCTGCACGATGTCGGCACGGATGTGCCCGTCCCGGGTCCAGGGCGCGAACATGTAATACATCACCATGCGCCAGACCACGACGACGGCGAAGGTCACGATCAGCAGGGTCAGGACCACGCGACCGAGGGTCAGAAAAGGTTTTTTCATGTCATCAGGTATCGACTGAGTGAGTCCACGGCGCCGAGCAGCAAGGCGTAGAGAGCCACGTTAAACAATGCCCGGTGCCAGACCAGACGGTAAAAGTGCAGGCGCGTCAGCAACCCGTGCACCAACAGGAACAGCACGTACGTAATGCCCATCAGCACCAGCAGCGTGGGCAGGAACACCCCGCTGATGTCCAGATCACCGATCATAAAGGCGCTCCATCGATGCCATGGGGAAGCGGTTCTTCGAGTTCGCCCGAGGCGACGAATTCCACTCCAGGCAGCAGCGACAGACGCAGACCGCTCAAGGCGTGCAACAGGTGCAGACGCGCACCGTCATCACACTCGGTGGTCAGGGCGCGGCGGGTGCGGTCTAGGGTCATCAGCAGCGGGCTCGGTGCCGGCAAGCGCTCGCCAGCCTTGAGGCAGGCTTTGAAATATTCGCCGACTTCCGCCACCACTTGATGCAGAAGCACTTGCGGTGTGCCGTGTACTCGCGGCGTGTAGGCAAGCAGGTCGAGCATGTTCAGCGCTACGCGTACTTCCCGCAGCGCGATGCCGGTGTCTTGCCCGGTCATGGCCAGCCGCGGCAGGTGCTGCATCAGGCGATCGAGCATCTGCACGCCAAGCTGCCGGTGTTCGGCCAGCGTGGCTGGCTCGGTCAGGCTGACAATGTCGCGCCAGCTGAAACGGGTCAGGCGCTTGGCCGCCAGTTCCGCACCGAATGGCCGGGCGATCAGGGTCCAGACAAAGGCGAACAGCAAGCCGATAGGGCCGGCGAGGTTGGAGTTGGCGAAGCTGAGGAAATCCGCGTCGTAAGCGCCCTGAATGCTGATGAACGACGAGGTATTGACCAGGGTCAGCAGCATGCCCAGGTAAAACTGCGGCTTGACCGTCAGAGTGCCGATGCAAATGAACGGCACGGCAAACGCTAGCACCAGCATCGGAAAGTCATGCAGGTTCGGCAGTACCAGAAACAGATACAGGCTGGCAAACAACACCGACATCGCGGTCCAGAAAAAGAACCGGAAAATCTGCGGCGCCGGGTCGTCCATCGAGGCGAAGAAGCTGCACGCCACTGCTGCCAGAATCACCGCAGCACCACCGTCGGTCCAGCCGAGCAGAATCCACAGCACCGAGGCGACGATGATTGCGGTCACCGTGGACGCCGCCGAATAAAGCATCAGCCCACGGTCAAGAAACGGCGACAGCCGACCCAGGCGCCAATGCCGATACACCGCGCGCCAGCTGTCCTGGCTTTCGCACTGAATCGCGTATTGCAGGCTGCGGCAGTCTTGCCACACATCAATCCATTCGCCGAGGCGATACAACGCGTTGGAAAACAGCAGCTGTTTGCGATCATCCAATGCATTGGCGGACGGTTGCAGGGCCTCAAGTTGATCTTTCAGTGCTTGCCAGCGGCCGAGGTCGGCGTCTTTGTGGCCAAGCCATTCGGTGGTCGCGGTCAGCAGCGGCGCGAACTTATCCACAAGCTCGGGCGTTCTTCGTTCAAGGGCATGGAGCGCGTCGTCGAGCGCGTCGATCACCGGCAACAGGTGAATCATCCGCCCGCGCAATTCCTTGGTATTGCGCACCGTTTGCGGCCGGGCCCCCTCGTGGGGCAACTGACCAATCATCAGCTCCAGGCTGTTGAAGGTCGCCACCATCGCCGAGCGCAAGGCGCTGACTTCGTCCGGTTGCACGTTGCGGCTAAGGAAACGCAGGCTGTACGTCGAGGCATCGGCGAACCATTTGTTCACCGAATCGTTGAACACCGGCGCCAGCCGGCGTGGCCAGAACATCGCACCGACCACCGCCGCCACCGCGATGCCTAGGAAGATTTCTTCGGTTCGCGCTTCAGCGATATCCCACACCGCCAGCGGGTTATCCACCACCGGCAAAGCGATCAGCGGCAAGGTGTAGCCGGCGAGCATCAGCGCGTAACTGTTGGCCGTGCGCAGATGCAGGGAAAGGAACAGCAACGTACCGGTCCACAGTGCGATTACCACCACCAGCACATAGGGGCTCTGGACAAACATCGGCACGAAAAAAACCGCTGCCGCCGCACCGAGAAAGGTGCCGACCGCGCGGTACAAAGCCTTGGAACTGGTAGGGCCGACGAAAGGGCTGGAAACAATATATACGGTCGCCATCGCCCAATATGGACGCGGCATTTGCATGAGCATGGCGATGTACAGCGCAATCATCGACGCCGCGAACGTGCGCACCCCGTAAAACCAGTCCCGCGCAGGAGGAACGCCTGTGAAAAATCCGCTCAAGGGTTAGCCACCGACGGCGGATTAGCCGCTTCAAAGGCTCTCAGCACACGCAACGTCGCTTCCAGATCACTGCGGTCGATGCCTTCTAGCACTTCATTGCGCAAACGCACCAGCTCGATCTCGACAGCCTGCACCAACTCCCGACCGGTTTCCGTCAGGCTCAGGCATTTGGCACGGCGGTCATGGGCGTCTCCGGTGCGACGAACGTAGCCGGCATGACACAGCTGATCGAGCAGACGCACCAGCGACGGACTCTCCATCCCCGCCGCCTGCGCCACCGTCACCTGCCGCACACCCTCGCCCAGACGCCCGATCATCAACAACGGGACGGCGCAGGCTTCAGAGATTCCATAGTTGACCAGCGTGGACTGGCAAATCTTCCGCCAATGCCTGGCGGCCACCACCATGGAGCTGCTGATGTTCATCTGGAGAGCGTCGAGGTTTTTCGGCACGAGGGGAAACACACACTGTTAGTTTGCTAACTATCAATATGGCATTGGAGGGGAAAGTTGGTCAAGTTTTGAAACAATTTGGCCGCCATCCGTCGCCAGTCGGCTGCCTGAATCAACATTGGTACTGAAGATGTATATACTTCGTCGGTATCCACATCGAGGAAATGGAAATGTCCAAACAAGCTGTTTTTACGATGAAACTTGAACCAGAGTTGCGAGAAGAGTTCATGGCAGAAGCTGAAGCTTCTCATCGCCCCGCATCGCAAATCGTCAGGGAAATGATGCGTCAGTTCGTTCAAACACAACGAGAGTTGCGCGAGTACGAGTCGTTTTTACAACACAAAGTCGACAGTGCACGTATTTCGATGCGAGCTGGCGAAGGCCTGACCAATGATGAAGTTGAAGCACAATTCGCTGCCAGGCGTGCGCAGGTAACCAAGAACGGATGAAGATAATATGGACGCCCGCAGCAGCACAGGATCGTGCAGACATCTGGGATTACCTGCATGCCGTCAACCCAATAGCCGCCCTGGAAATGGACAACCGATTCATTGATGCGATATCTCGCATTTCCCAGTTTCCTGAAAGCGGCCCCGTCGGAATCATTACAGGTACTCGCGAGTCAACTCCCCATCAAAACTATCGCTTGGTTTATCAGCCCGAGCCGGACGCAATCTGGATACTCGCACTTGTCCATACCTCCCGACAGTGGCCCAAGAAAGGTAATTCTCACACCCCCCGCCCCTTCCTCATCAGCACATCCAGCTGATCCACCACCTCTGCCCAATCTGCGTCATCCAGAATCTCCTCCCGCAATAACTGCGCTTGGCCCTCGCTCCAGAAAAATGCATCGGCCAGATGCAATTCGGGCTTGAGCGGTGAATGGGTGGCGATGAATTTGTCGATGCTTTCGGCGTCGTCCGGCAGGCCGAGTTGTTTGAACAGGGAAGGGAGGCTGTGGGTTGGGGATTCCATGTCGGGCTCCTTTTTTATGGCAAATGATTGGGTGACTGCTGCGCAGTCAATCGCGGGCAAGCCTCGCTCCTACAGACAGCGTGATCCTGTAGGAGCGAGGCTTGCCCGCGAAGGCGATATAACTGACGCAGTAGAACTCACTGGCTCAACTCGCGCACCTCCGCATGCGGCACCATTTTCAGAAACTGCGGCATTTCCATGTGCAGCAGATTGGTGTGGTTGCCGGCTTCCAGGTAGATGTCTTTCTGCCGGGTCAATAGCGGGTCGATAACCACATCGAGTCCATAGGCCTCGCCAAGGGCTGGCACGGCGCCGCGTTCGCAATCATCGAACAGGTGCGGCAGGTTGCTTTCCCGGGAGACCTGCCATTCGCCACTGCTGCGAACTTTGCTCAGGTCCAGATGACGGCTGGCGGGCAGCACAGCCATCAGGAAATGCCCGTGCTGGTCGTCGAGGATCACCGACTTGGCCACCCTTTCGGCAGGAATGTTCGCAAGCCGTGCGGTTTCAAGGCTGCTTGCCGAGTGCGGGTGGGAAATGATGTCATATTCGCAGCGCGCCTTATCCAGGCTGCTCTGCAGGGTTCTTGCCATTCGCATGATGCACCTCGGTGTCCGCAACAACGTTTTGGCGGACGATGGTTAAACCTTTTTACACCTTTAAAGTCTAGGCCCGCCGGGGGATTGCGGAGTGAAATCCGCCCGCCGGACCAAGGTCGACAACTGTTCAAAATTCGTACAATCCACAGCTCAGCTAGACTGTATAAAGAACCATCAATGACTCTCCCGGAGGGTCACGTGAACACTCGTTGCTGGGCAATTGCGCTGCTGTTGGCCTTGAGCGGATCGGTCTTCGCGGCGGACACCGTCGTTCTTCTGGCTCCCAACCCCATGGGGATCTGGCTGATCACATTCGGCATCGCTTTTTTGATCGCCGAGGCGGCGCTGCCCAATTACGGCGTGATCGGGCTGGGCGGCATTGTGATGTTCGTGATCGGCGCGGTGATCATGACCAACACCGAGGTGCCTGTGCCGTTGATGATCGGCCTGGGATTGATCAGTGCACTGCTGCTGGTTTTCCTGCTGATCCACGCCCTGAAAACCCGACCGCGCGAAAACGTCAGTGGCGATGCCGGACTGGTGGGCAGTGTGACCCCGGTGATGTCGCTGGCCGGCAATGACTACAACGGCTGGGTGCATCTGCAAGGAGAGAAGTGGCAAGTCCTCAGCACCACGCCGCTGCGACCCGGTCAGAAGGTCCGTGTGGTGGCACGCAAGGGATTACTGCTGGAAGTGGCCGCGGCTGATGCGGCGTCGAAGGGAGAATAGACATGGGCCTGCAACTGGGTTTTGCCGCGCTGCTGTTACTGCTGATTGCACTGGCGGGGTCGACCTTCCGCATTCTGCGCGAATACGAGCGCGGGGTGGTGTTCCAGCTCGGGCGCTTCTGGCAGGTCAAGGGCCCGGGCCTGATCCTGCTGATTCCGGTGGTCCAGCAAATGGTCCGTGTCGATCTGCGGACCGTGGTGCTCGACGTGCCGCCGCAAGACGTGATCACCCGCGACAACGTCTCGGTCAAGGTCAACGCGGTGCTGTATTTCCGCGTGCTCGATCCACAGAAAGCCATCATCCAGGTCGAAGACTTCCTCATGGCCACCAGCCAACTGGCCCAGACCACGTTGCGGGCGGTGCTTGGTAAACATGAACTCGATGAACTGCTGGCCGAACGGGAACGGCTGAACATCGACATCCAGCAAGTGCTCGACGCCCAGACCGATGCCTGGGGCATCAAGGTGGCGAACGTCGAGATCAAGCACGTGGACCTCAACGAATCGATGGTCCGCGCCATCGCCAAACAGGCCGAAGCCGAGCGGGAACGCCGGGCCAAGGTGATTCACGCCGAAGGTGAATTGCAGGCCTCGGAAAAACTCATGCAAGCCGCCGAGATGCTGGGCCGCCAGCCGGGGGCCATGCAGTTGCGGTACATGCAGACGCTGAGTTCGATTGCCGGTGACAAGACCTCGACGATCGTCTTTCCGCTGCCGATCGAATTGCTCAAGGGGATGGCGGATTTGTCGTCCAAATCCTGATGGCTGCGATCTTTTGACCTTCCCCACAAACACCAACGCCGGCCGGCGTAGATTGGCGGTGAATTGACCACCGCCATCGCGAGCAGGCTCACTCCCACATTGGATCTCTGTCGTACACATAATTTGTGTTCACTGAAGATCAACTGTGGGAGCGAGCCTGCTCGCGATGGCGTCAGTACTGTCAATGCATGACTGGGTTACTAGCGCGTCATAAGGCACCCGCGCCCAACGCTCCACCCGCTCACACAACAGCGCCGAGGCCTCGCGGCGCTTATCATCGCAGTCCCCGACAAACACCGCTGAAGGCTGTTTGGCATGCAGACCCACCGCCGAAAACACTTGCTCCCTCTGCAAGTCATCCAACCCGAAAAACCCAGCCAACCGCCCCGCCATCGCCCCGGGCAATTCACTGTAATTCACCGCAAACCCACCAAACTCCCGACATTGCGCCAGTCCCAATTCCAGCAACCGCCCCAACCGCCGCGCAATGAAATCCTCGCGACTGTCGAACGGCAATTCGTCATCCAGCCCACTCGCCCCGATCATCCCCGGCACCATGTGCATGCCCGGGCGGCGTAAATGGGAAACAGCGATTTCCAGCGGATCGCGGTACACAAACAACCAAGGCGTGTTGGGAAAACAATCACGCAACAGGGGCAATTCAGCGATGCTCCAGGCATCGAGTTTGATCACCAGCCGCTGCTCGACACTGCACCGCCGCTGACCATAGGCGGATAACAACCCTCTGATCGCGGCACGTCGTTCGACGGCTGGCAAACCACTGCGCAACAAGGCATCCAGCGGCGGCGGTTCGCTGATGACGATGTGGTTGTCGAGTTGCGCGAGCATCTGGCTGATGAGGGTCGAGCCGCAGCGTGAAGCGTGAAAAATGAATGCACTCGGCGCCAAACCGGGACTTTGCGCTTGCCATTCGCTGAGAGCGACCAACGGCGTTTGCCGTCGAAACGCCTGATTGAACGGCAGTCTCAGCGCCTCCTCCACGGCATCACGGAAAAACGGCTGATGCAGCGGCGTTTCGCCGAACCAGCACCAATCGACCTGCCACTCGCCAGCCTGCTGCCAGACCCGAATCGGTAACCAGCCTTCAAGGCTCAGGCGTTCCATTGTTCATTCCATCGGCGACGGCCGTTGCGCATCTCGGCCCGCAGTTCTTCCCGAGAAAACACCAAGCCTCGCTCAGCCGCCAGTTCCAGCGTACGGGTGATGAAAACTTCAGTGTCCGGCAAACCCTGCAACGTCTTCGACAGCTGCAAATCACTAACCACCAGACGCTGAAACTGCAGCAAGGTGCCGTCGCCCATGCCAGGCGACGGTGTGGTCGAGACACCGTCGATAATCGCCTGCTCCAACCAGACACCCGGCCGGCAATCGAGCACCAGATGAACCCGCGCCTGAGTATCCCGATTGTCCACCCGATGCGGCCGCGACAAATCGAGAAACCAGCACTCGCCCTCCGCCATCGGCATGCGCTGGCCGTCCAGCATAAAGTCCACGTGAGGCGGGCTGAGCAAAGGAATGTGCAGGCGCAGATCGGCGTCTGGCCCGCCAAGGTCGTAGTCGCGATGTTCATGAATTTTTCCGCCCGGCCCAAGTCGCAACAGGCGCGCCGAAACGATATCCAACGACAGATCCCTCAAGCCCTGCTGCCATCGCGGATCCCGCAACCAAGGCGCGCGCAACTGCGGCTCTCCGCGCCCGGGCGATAATTCAGTCAACGCATCCGCCGCCGACACCAGCGCGACACCGCTCCAGTTTCCGGCGTAGTAATCGATGTTGAAATGAGCGCGCCACGCGTCCTCTTTAATGTTCGCCAGCGCCTGCAACAGCAGCGGTAAATCCACCGCCACCGGTAAGCGGGAGAATGCCGGTCGACTCATCGTCTCGGCAGCACCGCACACTCGCCGAGCCAGGTCAGCAAGCGGTCGAGACAGGCCTCAACCGACTGCACACCGGTGTCGAGCACCAAAGAGGCGGATGGCGGCGGTTCATAGGGGGCGGACACACCGGTAAACCCGGCCAGATCACCGCGACGGGCCCGCGCATAATGACCTTTGGGATCACGTTGCTCGCACACCGCCAACGAAGCGCTGCACCAGACTTCGCGGTAATCTTCGCCCAGTCGCCGGGCGAACACCTCACGCAATTCCACCAGCGGCGCGATCATCGCGAGGATGACAATCTGCCCGTTCTCCACCAGCAGCGCCGCGAGTTCGCTGGCGCGGCGGATATTCTCCAGGCGATCGCTGTCGGAAAACCCCAGGTCGCGATTGAGCCCGACCCGAAGCCCATCGCCATCGAGCACCACGCTCTGCACGCCGAGTTCGAACAACTCGGCGTGCAGCGCCTGGGCCAGCGTCGATTTACCCGCCGCCGGCAAACCGGTCAGCAGGATCGCGGCGCCGTGATGACCGTTACGGATCTCCCGTTGTTCGCGATTGATGCTCGCGGTCGGCACCCGCAGATTATTGGACTGGGGCATGGGACACCGGCACGGCGATGTTGCCCGACGCCCACGCCGCTTCGCGGTTGGCCAGGGCGGTGGCGATGGACTGAACTTCGGTGGATTGCACCTCATCCGGCATCGGGTCGAGGCCGGCGCTGGCGAAGATCTGACCGTAGGCGTTACGCAGATCGGCATAGGACAGATCGCGGCGCAAATCCGCCTGCAAGGTGTTCAGTTCACCCTGAATCAGGTCCAGTTCACCGAGGCCCGCCGCCTGATGGCGGTTACGCAACTGCCCAAGAATCTGCCCGTCAATGCTCGACAATTCCTGGTTGGTCTCGAACTGATGCAGCGCTTCCTGATAGTTGGCGTTGGCCACGTAGAGCTGGGCCAGCACCGCAATGGACATGGCCTGACGCCGAGCCTTGGCGACTTCTTCGCCGGCCTTGGCCACGTTGATCGCCGCCGGTGCGGAAATCACGTTGAACAGGTTCCAGGTCAACTTCACGCCGTAGTCGGCCCATTTGTCGTTGACCAGAAACGAGTTGCTGTCGTAATGCCCGCCCGCTGAGAACTCCAGCCCCGGCAACAGCCGCAGCATGGCTTTACGGGTTTCGGCGGTGCTGATGCGGGTCTGGTAATCCTGTTCGCGCAGTTCCGGACGGCTGGCCAGGGCTTCATGCTCGAGGCTGGCCATGCCGACCTTCAACTGCGGAATCGAGTAATCATCCGGGGTCGCCAGTTTCAGATCGGTGCCCATCGGCAAATTGATCAAGGTCGCCAGTTCGGTTTTGGCCAGGGACAGCGCCCGGCGCTGCTCTTGCAGCTGGCGAGTCGCCTCGATCAGCGAACGCTGGTAACCCAACGCCTGGATCGGATCGCCGATGCGCTGTGTGCTCATGCTTTGGCTGTTGCTGCGCGCGGTATCGACCCGGGCCATCAGGCTGTCGATCTGCGTGAGCAGGCGTTCGGCAGCCACCGCTCGCCAATAGGCCGAGCGCACGTCCTGGACAATGGTGTTGATTACTTTGCGTCGACGCTCCTGAACGATCAGTCGCTGGTCGCCTTGCTGCTTGGCGCTGATGTAACTGACGCCGAAGTCGAGCACGTTCCACACCATGGTCAGGTCGGCGACTCGACGGTCGCGGTCCTGGGAGGTCGACGGTTCCAGGGATTGAGTGTCGGTCAGCACACTCTGGCTGCTGGAGGCGCTGACGTTGCTACGCCCTGCGTAGCCTGCCGCCAGGGCCATGCGCGGCAGCATGTCGAAACTGGCCAGGTCGAGTTGGCGCTTGGCCAACGCCTCTTCCATGATCTTGAGCCGGCCTTCGAGATTGTATTTCACGGCGCGGGCCATGGCCTGGTGCAAGGTCAGCGGACCACTGAGGGGCTCCTGACCGGTGTACATAGTCTGCAGGTCGCTCTTGGCGCGCTGTTCGCTGACGCTGCGCTCGATCGGTTCACTTTTGACGGCACATCCGCTTATCGCAAGCGCCAGCAGGCTGGCGCCGAACAACATGTGACTTCTATTCATCCTTGACTGCCCCTGGGTACTGCACTGTTTTAAGGTTTTTTCAGGCCTGCATTTCGCTGATGCCGACGTGTTTCAAGGCTGCGGCCAGGCTGTCAACCTGCCGTTGCTCGGTGTCTTTGAGTTGCTGCAATTGCTGGTTCAGCGTCAGCGCGCCAAACACGCCGCGCAGTCCTTGGGATACATCCGAACCCTTGATCGAATGACTGCCGAATGAGTTCAGCTCGCCTCGCTCGCTACCGGAGTCCTGATTGAACAGGCTCGACAGCGTGCTGGTGCTGAACACCCCGCCATCGCCGCCGCCAAAGCCGAGGAACCCCTGCCCCGAGCCTTCGCCAACGCTGTCGCTGCTGCCGAATACCTGTGCAATGAAACTTGGCGAGAGCGCCCCGCGGTTAATGAAAATGTCCCCCAGTGGCCGGATGCCGTCGCCGATCACCCGCTGTTCGAACAGCGGCGCAAAGGTCAGCGGCGAGCCAAGCGTGCCCGTTGGCGGGGCAACGATGATCGGCTGCAGCGGCACGTTCGGTTGATCAGGAGCAATCACCGGTTGTGGCGCGCGGAACTCCGGATCCGCAGGCACCACCACAATGGGCGACGACGGTACCGACACGGTGCTGATCGCATAACTGTTCGACTGGCTAGAGCCGCTGCCGGCATTGCCCGAACCGTCACTGACGCCCGCGATGTTCAGGCTGATCGCATTGTTGCCGTTGCTGATATTGCCGGTGGGCGTCAGCGTCGCGGTCCAGGTTTTGCCACCGTCGCTGCTGACCAGGTTGGACAACGTGCCATTGGCCACACTGATGTCGGACAGGTCAAAACCGGTCACCGCCTCGTTGAAGGTGAAAGTCACCAACGAAGTATGACCAATACCCAGATTCGGGTTGGCGACGACGACGGTGGCGGTCGGCCGCTCGCCGTCGATGGCGTAGTTGTTGGAAACCGCCACACCACTCCCGGTGTTACCCGCCAGGTCCGAGATATTGTTGGTGTCGAGAGCGATGAAGTTGCTCGGGTCGGACAGGTTCGCGGTCGGTGTGAAGGTCGCGGTCCAGGTCTTGCCGCCATCGCTGCTGCTCAGATTGGTCAACTCGCCGTTGGTCACGCTCAAATCCGACAAGTCGAATTCGCTCACCGCTTCACTGAAGGTGAACGTCACGAGCGTCGTCTGGCCAATGCCCAAATTCGGATTGGCAACCACGATGGTCGCGGTCGGGCGAGTGGCATCGAGGACAAAGTTGTTGGAGATGGCAATCGCGGCGCCGGCATTGCCTGCAGCGTCGGCCACTTTGCCGGTGTCGAGCAGGATCAGGTTGGTGGTGTCGTTGATGTTCGCCGTGGGCGTCAGGGTCGCCGTCCAGGTCACGCCGCCATCGCTGCTGACCAGATTGGACAACACACCGTTGGCCACGCTGAGGTCTGACAAGTCGAAACCAGACACCGCTTCGCTGAAGGTGATCGTGACGGTGGTGGTCTCGCCGATGCCGAGGCGATTGTCCGCGACCACAATGGTCGCGGTTGGACGCGCGGTGTCGATGGCGTAGTTGTTCGAATCGGTCACGCCTACGCCGCTGTTGCCCGACGCATTGGTCACACCGCTGTTGTCGAGGCTGATCAGGTTGCTGCTGTCTGTCACGTCTACTGTTGGCGTGAACGTCGCCGTCCAGGTGACGCCGCCGTCGCTGGACGACACATTGCTCAACGTGCCGTTGGCGAGGGTCAGGTCGGCGTTGGTGAAACCGCTGACCGCCTCAGAGAACGTAATGGTCACGCCCGAGGTTTCACCGGCCTTGAGGGCGTTGTCGGCGATGACGATGGTCGCGGTCGGCACCTGGGTCTCGACCACGTAGTTGGCAGAGTTTGTTGTGCCCGAGCCGGCGTTACCGGCCAGGTCTGCGATCCCCGTGTTGTTCAGGGTGATGAGGTTAGTCGCATCGGTCACACCGAGGGTCGGGGTGAAAGTCGCGGTCCAGGTGATCCCGCCGTCGCTGCTGCTCACTGCGCTCAACGTACCGTTGGCAATGCTCAGGTCACTGTTGTCGAAACCGCTGACGGCCTCGCTGAAGGTGATGGTCACCAGCGCGGTTTCACCCGGTTTCAGGGTTGTATCGCTCAACACGATGGTCGCGGTCGGGCGTTGGCTGTCGATCGCGTAATTATTGGAATCGGTGGTGCCCGAACCCGCGTTGCCGGCCTGGTCGGCGATCCCGGTGTTGTTCAGCGTGATGAGGTTGGTCGCATCGTTGACGCTCACGGTCGGCGTGAAGGTCGCGGTCCAGGTGATGCCGCCATCGCTGCTGCTCACCGCGCTCAACGTGCCGTTGGCAATGGTCAGGTCGGCGTTGGTGAAACCGCTGACCGCTTCGCTGAACGTGATAGTCACCAGCGAGGTTTGGCCCAGCGCCAGCGAGGTGTCCGTCACGACGATAGTGGCTGTCGGGCGCACGGTGTCGATGGCGTAGTTGTTGGAATCGGTGGTGCCGCTGCCGGCGTTGCCCGAGGCGTTTTGCACCCCGGTGTTGTCCAGGGTGATCAGGTTGGTCGTGTCGGTAATAGCGTTGGTCGGCGTGAAGGTCGCCGTCCAGGTGATGCCGCCGTCACTGCTGCTGACTGCGCTGAGTATGCCGTTGGCGATGGTCAGGTCGGCGTTACTGAAACCGGTCACCGCTTCAGAGAAGGTGATGGTCACCAGGGAGGTTTCACCGATTTTCAGCGCGTTGTCGGCGACCACGATGGTGGCGGTCGGCAGCACGGTATCAATGGTGTAGTTGCCGGAATTAGTGGTGCCGCTGCCCGTGTTGCCAGACAGGTCGGCCACCCCGGTGTTGGCCAGGGTGATGACGTTGGTCAGGTCATTCACGCCCACTGTCGGCGTGAAGGTCGCGGTCCAGGTGATGCCACCGTCGCTGCTGCTCACCGCAGTCAACGTGCCATTGGCGATCGTCAGGTCGGCATTGGTGAAACCGCTGACCGCCTCGGAGAACGTGATGGTCACCAGCGACGTTTCGCCGGCACTCAGGGTTGGGTCTGCCAGGACGATGGTCGCGGTGGGGCGGACCGTGTCGATGGCGTAGTTATTGGAGTCGGTGGTGCCGCTGCCGGCGTTGCCCGACAGGTCCGCGATCCCGGTGTTGTCCAGGGTGATCAAGTTGGTCGTGTCGTTGATGCTGGCGCTCGGGGTGAAGGTTGCGGTCCAGGTGATGCCGCCGTCGCTGCTGCTCACCGCGCTTAACGTGCCGTTGGCAATGGTCAGATCGGCGTTTGTGAAACCGGTCACCGCCTCAGAGAAGGTGATAGTCACGAGAGACGTTTCGCCAATTCGCAGCGCGTTGTCGGCGACCACGACTGTCGCCGTTGGCCGTACGGTGTCGATGGCATAGTTGTTCGAATTGCTGGTGCCGCTGCCGACGTTACCGCTGCTGGCTCCCTGCACGCCGGTATTGTCCAGGGTGATCAGGTTGGTCGCATCGGTAATGCTGGCGGTCGGCGTGAAGGTCGCGGTCCAGGTGATGCCGCCGTCGCTGCTGCTCACCGCGCTCAAGGTGCCGTTGGCGATGGTCAGGTCGGCATTGGTGAAACCGGTCACTGCTTCGGAGAAGGTGATGGTTACGAGGGACGTTTCGCCGATTCTCAGCGCGTTGTCGGCGACCACAATGGTGGCCGTCGGCGCCACAGTGTCGATCGTGTAATTGCCGGAGTTGGTGGTGCCGCTGCCCGTGTTGCCGGACAAATCGGCCACCCCGGTGTTGTTCAGGGTGATGACGTTGGTCGTGTCATTCACGCCCACTGTCGGCGTGAAAGTTGCGGTCCAGGTGATCCCGCCGTCGCTGCTGCTCACCGCGGTCAACGTGCCATTGGCAATCGTCAGGTCGGCGTTGGTGAAACCGCTCACCGCTTCGGAGAACGTGATAGTCACCAGCGAGGTTTCGCCCGCTGTCAGTGCGCTATCGGCCAACACAATCGTGGCGGTCGGCCGGACTGTATCAATGGCGTAGTTGTTGGAATCGGTGGTGCCGCTGCCGGTGTTGCCCGACAGGTCCGCGATCCCGGTGTTGTTCAGGGTGATCAGGTTGGTCGTGTCGTTGATGCTGGCGCTCGGGGTGAATGTCGCCGTCCAGGTGATACCGCCGTCGCTGCTGCTTACCGCCGTCAATGTGCCGTTGGCAATCGTCAGGTCGGCGTTGGTGAAACCGCTGACCGCCTCAGAGAAGGTGATCGTAACCAGCGAGGTTTCGCCGATTCTCAATGCAGTGTCCGTCACCACGATGGTTGCCGTTGGCCGCACGGTGTCGATGGCGTAGTTGTTTGAATCGGTGGTGCCGCTGCCGGCGTTGCCCGACAGGTCGCTCACGCCGGTGTTGTCCAGCGTGATCAGGTTGGTCGTGTCGCTAATGCTGGCGGTCGGCGTGAACGTCGCGGTCCAGGTAATGCCGCCGTCGCTGCTGCTCACGGCAGTCAACGTGCCGTTGGCAATGGTCAGATCGGCGTTGGTGAAACCGGTCACCGCCTCGGCGAAGGTGATGGTCACCAGCGAGGTTTCACCGATTTTCAGTGCGTTGTCGGCCACCACGATGGTTGCGGTTGGCCGCAGAGTGTCGATGGCATAGTTGTTCGAATCGGTGGTGCCGCTGCCGGCGTTGCCCGCCAAGTCAGCGATCCCGGTGTTGTTCAGGGTGATCAGGTTGGTCGTGTCATTGATGCTGGCGTTCGGGGTGAAGGTCGCCGTCCAGGTAATGCCGCCGTCGCTGCTGCTCACGGCGGTCAAGGTGCCGTTGGCAATCGTCAGGTCGGCGTTGGTGAAACCGCTGACCGCTTCGCTGAAGGTGATCGTGACCAGCGAGGTTTCGCCGATTTTCAGTGCCGTGTCGGTCACGACAATGGTTGCGGTCGGGCGCACGGTATCGATGGCGTAGTTGTTCGAATCGGTGGTGCCGCTGCCGGCGTTGCCGGCCAGGTCGGCGATTGCGGTGTTGTCCACGGTGATCAGGTTGGTCGCATCGGTGATGCTGGCGGTTGGGGTGAAGGTGCCCGTCCAGGTGATGCCGCCGTCGCTGCTGCTCACGGCCGTCAACGTGCCGTTGGCAATTGTCAGGTCGGCGTTGGTAAAACCGGTCACGGCCTCGCTGAAGGTGAAGGTCACCAGCGACGTTTCGCCGACCCTGAGCGCGGTGTCGGTGAACACGATGCCGACAGTCGGGCGTGCGGTGTCGACGACGTAGTTGTTGGAATTGGTGACGCCCACGCCGGCAGTGCCCAGGCCGTTGATCACCCCGGTGTTGTCCAGGGTGATGAGATTGGTTGTGTCGGAAATACTGGCGGTCGGTGTGAATGTTGCCGTCCAGGTGATGCCGCCGTCGCTGCTGCTCACGGCCGTCAGCGTGCCGTTGGCAATCGTCAGGTCGGCGTTGGTGAAGCCGGTCACGGCTTCGGAAAAGGTGATCGTCACCAACGTCGTTTCGCCGATTCTCAGGGCGGTGTCAGCGACCACAATGGTCGCGGTCGGTGGCGGCGCATACGCCGTGTTGAGCACACCTCCGTCGTTGAAAATGGACGCGAAGGCGGTTGGCGAGGTGCCGGTTGTCCCGCCGCCCAACGCCGCACCACCCGCACCACTGCCCGCGGCATTGCCGGCAAGTGCCGCGAAGTTGGCGGCGGTAATCAGCAGTGTGCCTTTGTTCCAGATCGCGCCGACGCCCCGGCCGCCGATGCCGCCATTGGTGGCGTTGCTGCCGTAGCCACCACCGCCGCCACCGCCACCACCGGCACCAATGTTGTTGGTGATGCTCGACGTGCCAACGATGGTCAAGGTGCCGGTTGAGGCGTTGTAGATCCCGCCCGCCGCGTTGCCGCCAGCACCACCGACCTTGTCCCAACCGGCGCCACCGCCACCGCCGCCAATGGAAATCGTGCCATTGGTGGCCGTCGCACCGTTACCGCCGTTGCTGTAATAGGAAACGCCCAGCCCACCCGTTCCGCCGGTGCTGGTACCGCCGCGACCGCCCATGTGGGTCGCGTCATAACCGCCGCCGTAACCACCGACACCACCGCTGCCCGCCTGGCCACCCAGCGTGCCGGTGCCCGGCCCGGCAGAACCGCCATGCCCGCCGCCCTGGCCGCCCAAACCACCGCCGCCGCCACCGCCACCACCGTAAAAAGCGCCCGTGACACCGCCACCACCGCCGCCACCGGAAGCGGCGTTGGAGGTCACGGTCACGTTGTTAAGCGTCAGGATACCTGCGTTGAAAATCCCCCCGGCCATCGCGCCCGTGGCACCGTAACCACCGTTGCCGCCCGTGCCCGACACCAGGCCACGGGTGATTACCAGACCATCCAGCATGACGGTTCTACCCGCCGCAATTTCAATCACTCGGGTCCTGTACTGACCATCGAGAATCACGTCCGCCGCGCCGTCGTTGTTCAAGTCGCCATCGACGGTGATGTTTTTGTTGATCAGCAGTTCGGACGTCAGCTGTACGGTCATGCTGCCGTTGAAGGTGACGATATCGCCGTTCTGCGCCGAGGCGATGGCGGCACGCAACGAGCCGACACCCGTGTTGGCGTTGTTTGTGGCGGTCCAGGTCGCCAGGCCCCATTGGTACTCGCTCATGGCCGTGGTCGACAGCACGTTCGCGCTTTCGATGTTGCCGGTGGCGATCTCAAGATCCCAGTCGCCACCGACTCCGGTGCGGTTGCTGGAAGCGGCCACATCACGGCCGGTCAGCTGCGCCAGCGAGTCGACGAAACTCAAGCCGCGCTCACCTTCGGCGGTGTAGCAGCCGTAGATCATGATGTCGCCACCGGCATTCATGTCCTTGCCGATTTCCGCCAGCACAGCGCTGCGGGCCGCGACGTTGTCGGCGGACAGATAGCTGTCGCCCAGCCACAGATCGCCCGCGTTGCCGTGGGCAATGATCTGCACTGAACTGATGCCCTGATGGGTATCCAGATAATCTGCAATCTGTTGCAGGCCGTCCCGGCTCGCATCCAGCTGAACTACCTGAGTGCCAGGCGCCACGCCTTTAAGCAGGCTGTCGGCGTCCTTGACCCGGGAATCGACGAACACCACGCTCTGGCCCGGCACGGCGACGGGTGCTGTGGCGGGCGCGGCGTTGGCCTGGCCGTGGGTGTCTTTGCTGGCGGCCGGCTGGTCGGTCGCGGGCGCTTTCGCTGCGTCGGCTGTGGGATGGCTGTCAGGCTGGGCGGCATCCGCTACCGTGGCGGCAACCGCGCCGTCAAACAGCATGCGCGGTTCCAGGGACATGATCATTGGCGAGGCCAGCGCCCGTGCGCCTTCGGTAACCCGCGACTTACCTTTGCTCCACCACATGTTGCTCACCCGGACTCGAACTTTCGTGACGCGTAAATGAAAATGCCGCGATCAACTGATCGCGGCGTCGGCTTTCATGCGAATGACATTGGCGGCGCTGGCTGAGCCATCGAGCCAGAAGGACAATTCGGCGTACTGCTTGAACAAATCCGGCGGCAGAATCGTGCGCCGCGATTGCAATTCGACCCTCGGCTTGACCTTGTGCAGGCCCGAAACTCCAAGGGCCTGGTCGAACTCCGGCGCGTCATAGGCGAGGTTGTTGAAGTCATGCTCGAACCAGGGTTCGCCGATGAAGTCGTAGACCAGCCGCATCACCCGGTCTGGCGCCTGGGTCAGCAGGTCGTAGTCGACGATCAGCAACGAGTCGGCGTGTTCGCCGTAATAGGCTTCCTTGAGCGCCGCCCAGGCAAAACCCACCAGCCGATTGCGCTGGGCCAGGGTTTCGCAACGGCTGTAGACGGTGTTGCGCTCGACCGCATCGCCGAACAGCTTGGTGTTTTCAAAGGGATTGGCGCGGTACAAACGTTCGATGCTGTCCATGACCCAGGCGACATTGCGCACACAGGCAATGACCTTCGCTTGCGGAAACAGATCGCTGATGGCCGGCAGGCGCGAGCTCCACAGCCGGTTGGTGTCGAACACCACCGGTTTGTCGGCCTTGTCGGCGTAGAAGGAATCAAACAGACCGCGCAGCAAACGCCGGCGCAGGTCAGTTTCGATCACCGCGCCAAACTCGCTGCCTGCGCTGCACTGCTCCAGAACACCGGAAAACAGCGCGCCAACGGGGCTGGTCATGCCGGCATGAAAGCGCGGGTTCTGCAACAGAATGGCAGAAAGCAGGGTCGAGCCTGAGCGCGGCAAGCCGGAGATAAAGTGGTACTGCTGCATCCCTTCACCTGATCATAAGTCCCTTATGTATGACGGAGCGTAGACTATGAATGGCCGTAGCAATAGTAGTGTTTTGATATCAAATCGAAGCTAAATCATCTGAAAAGAGCGATTTTTGTTACTGATTCAATGCAACACAAACAAACGCGCATAGGCGCCGCCTGCCTGCGTTTCACCAGCGCTCTGCCAGCCAGCGGGCACCGGCGCGAATTCGTCCGGACCACCGACGGTGCCGATCAACCACACGCGGCCCGTGCCTTTAGGCAAGCTGCCAAGGTTGTCGAGGTAAATATCCTGGGTCACCAACGTGCCGAAACCATAGGCATTCGGCCGGCTCGAAGCACCACCGGGCAACGGCGGCGTGTACAGCAACGGCTTTGCGTCGGTACGGTTGTAGTAGACGTAGCTGAGGTACCAGAGCATGTCGCTGGTGACGATCCGGTCACCGGCAACGAAGTGCTGGTTGACGTAGTTGACCATGACGTTGAACTGATCGTTGGTATCGACCGTGGCGTTGTTGTTCAGGCCCACCAGTTCGACACCGACAAACACCACCAGCACCGTCAAGGCCAGCACCCGGAAACCCGAATACAGGCGATCAATGGCCAACGCGGCAATCATCGGCAGGCCGAGGGCGTACGCCGTGAGGTACCGCTCGATGAACACCGGCGAAATGAACGACACCGAAAACACCAGCAACAACGGCAAAACGGTGTAGATCACCACCAGCGCACTGCCACGAATGACACTACGATCACGCGCCAGCGCCACCCACACCAAGGCCAGCAACGCCAATGGCAACGTGATGAAAAGCGCCGTCGGCAGATCTTCACCATCGTCCTGGATCAGAAACGACCAGATCATCGACGGCAACGAACCGAACGTGACCGGTGTCTCCCATCCCACATCGCCATTGGCCTTGAGCTGATCCATGTGCTGGACCAGATCGATCAGGCTCGGCACCCAAGGCAGGTACAACAACACGACGGCCACGTTCGCCAGCCACCAGCCGGGGCGTTGGATATGTCGCAAGCGATAACCAGGCTGCAAGCGGATCACCCCCAGGTACAGCCAGTGGCAGAGTACGCACAGTGCGGTGAAGTAATGGGTGTAGAACGCCGCAGTCATGAGCAGCACATACGCCACCAGATAACGCGTGTGCCGGGGGTATCTGATCCAGTAGACCAGGGCGATTGTGGCGCCAATCAGCCACAGACCCAGCAACGAATACATCCGCACTTCCTGGCTGTAACGCACCGCCGTGGGCAGTAGCGCCAGCAACAAACCAGTCAACAACGCAGCACGCCGGGTGGCGATCAAGTCCATCAGCCAGACGCCGAGCCACACCGTGGCAATCCCGGGCAATGCGCTGAGCGTGCGGATCGAAAAAATCCCGTCGCCGAACAACTCGACCCAGCCATGCAGCAGCATGAAATACAGCGGCGGATGGACATCATGGGCAGCGTGCAGCCAGATCTCGCTTAACGAATATTGGCTCAGCAGCAGGCTGGAGCCTTCGTCGCCCCAGATGGCCGCCGCCGTCAGGTCGTAGAAACGCACCAGCGCGGCCAGGGCCAGGATCGGCAACAGCCAATGCTTGCGTACCCACCGAAGCAAGCGCTGAACGCTCGCCCAGGCGCCGGGTGTCGCTTGCGGGCCTTGAGTGCCGTCGAGCGGCAATTCTCTATACGCCTCCATTGCCTCCCCTCAGGACTGCCGGTGAAAAAGCGTGAAGCCTGCAATCACTGTAGGACAGCGACAGCGCCGTCGTCGATGCTGGCTTTGCGACCAACGACATCCGGTATTCAAATGGATCAACTACGCTCTGGCGTGGCGTGACCCAGCCACGGAGATGAAAGGAATCGGCTAATCGCAACGATCTGCCCGGCTATCCGGGCCGCCCGCGTGGCGCGCCAGACAACTAACCTGAGGGATGAGGAACTATGGAAGTATTCATGGGCACTATTCAGCCTTTCGCCTTTAACTTTGCCCCTAACGGCTGGGCTCTGTGTAACGGCCAGACGCTGGGGGTTTCGCAATACCAGGCGCTGTTCTCACTGTTGGGAATCTACTATGGAGGCAATGGCACCACCAACTTCATGCTACCCAACCTGCAAGGCCGAATGCCGATTGCACAAGGCAACGGCCTGGGTCTGACCCCACGCGTCATCGGCGAATTCTCCGGGACGGAGAACGTCACCGCGACCATCACCAACCTGCCGAATCACACCCACGCCTTGTCCGGGCTCACGGCCACCACCACCCTGCAACTGGCCAGCCCGGCGAGCAACCCGGTCACCACGCCCACCGCGACCAACTCGTACATCGGCGCTTCGGGCGGCGGCCCGGGCTCGGCGAGCATTTTCTCCGATGCACAAGGCGCTGCGGCCGTTCCGCTCAAAGGCGTGGCCACCGCCGTGACGGGTGAAATCTCGTCCGCCGGCAACGGCTTGCCCATGGCAACGATGAACCCGTTCCTGGTGCTCAACTTCAGCGTTGCCTTGAACGGGTTGTTCCCTTCTCGCAACTGAGGTCTGGCCGGGGGATGCAAATCGCCCGGCCGTTTTTTTGGGAGAGTGACACCATGTTGCAACAGGTTCAAAGCCGACACTTTCAGGCCTTGCTGGGTAAGACAGGCACGCTACGGCTGCCCGGTGGCAGTGAATTGCCGATTCATATCGACACGCTTAAGGAAACGCCTTGTTCGCAAATGCCCAACAGCGAGCGCATGCCGTTCAGCGTCGAGATCAACAGCCTGAAACCCACCGAGTTTGTTGATGGGTTATGCACGTTGGAGTTGCCCGAGTTGGGTCAGGTGCAGGACATCTTTGTCTCCCGTGTACCGGCCATGGGACGTGATCCGGGCTTGGGATATTTCTACATCGCCTTCAACTGACCAGACCGAGATCCCAATGTGTGCGAGCCTGCTCGCGATGGCGGTGGATCATTCGACATCTTAGGTGAATGACACTCCGCCATCGCGAGCAGGCTCGCTCCTACAGGGGACGGTGGTGGATTCAGCTTTGGGGATACCACACCAACCGCTCCGCCGCCGGGTTTCGCTCTTCAACCTGAAAGCCCAGCGCCAGGTAATGCTGGCGTGCATGGGGATTGTTGGCCCAGACCACCGTGGCCACCGGGCAGCGAATTTGTTGCGCGGCTTTCTGCACACCTTGCAGCACCATGCGGCCGAAACCCTGGCCGCGGGCCTGTGGAATGAACGCCAGGTACAACACGCGAATTTCATTGGGGCCAAAATCGGTGGTCAGCGCGCCGATGGCCGTGTCGAGTTTTTCAATCACGTAGTGCATCGCGTTGGGGAAGCGCTCCCCCACACCCTGTTCCTGCACTTGAAACTGCTGGGCCACCACCTGCTCGACCACTTCCGGCTCACCGTCGATCCATTGCAGATCCGGTCGCGCCGCCTGGTAAAGACTCTCCAGAAAGACTGCATCGCTTGTCCGCGAGGGCCGAACCACCAAGCCGTCCGCCGCCACTGAATCGGTATTTGCCATCGCTGCTCTCCTTAGAAACCGCTTTCCCTGACACCCAGCGCGGCCATGCGCCGCCAGGCCACGCCCAATAGCGACTCGCCGCTGCCCTGCAACACCACGACACCGCGCAAGGGCTGCATCGGCGTCGGCGCGGTTTCGAGGGTGCTCAACCGCGCCCCGTATTGTCCTTGCACCGGTTCGGCCCGTTGATGCGCATCCCGGCGAACAGCAATCGGCCCGTGGTGATCGGACGTCAGCGCCTCCTGATCGACATAGGCCGCGCCATTGGTATCGATTTCGGTCAGTTGCACGGCGATCGCCGGGTGCATCGGATCATCGGCGATGAACCGCCCGGTGGCCCCCGGTGCAACACGCCACAGTTCGGCTTCGGCCAGATAACCGCGTAACCGCGCACCGTCTTCGACGACCCGCGCCAAGGGATCCTTGGTCGACAACCAGCGACCGTCCACCAATTGCGGCAACAGATCACGCACGGTGCCGGCGTGGGGCGCGCGCAGCAGCAGCCGTTCACGTTGGGCGGCAAGGCCGCGATACTCCGCCACCGCTTCGGCCAGGCGCTGTTCGACGATACCGGCGTCGGCGGCGGTTTCGCTACGACTGGCCTGACGACGCATCTGCAACTGCTGGATCTGGATTTCGCGACGGACGATGGCCTGGCGCGAGTCCAGGTCCGGCGACTCCAACTCGATCAGCACCTCACCCTGCGCAACCACCTGGCCGTCCTGCACATTCACCGTTTTGACCCGCGCCGCGACTGGCGCATGCATTGCACTAGCGCGCCCTGCTTCAAGCATCGTCGGCAGCTCCACCGCACTGCGCCATGGCAAGACCAGCACCAGCATCAATCCGAGCAAGGCCAGAGCGCTGAGCAACACGCGGGAGGCATGCGCCTGGTCGCGCCGGCTCCACCATTGCCGCCACTCGCTGAAGATCGGCAGGAAGATGAACCACACCAGCTCCACCAGCATCAGGAAAATCCCCAACACCTTGAAGAACAGGTGATAGACCGCCAGCGCAATCCCGAAAAACAACACCGCGCGCCACAGCCACGCGCCATAGCCCCAGATCAGCAATCGGCGCTGCATCTTCGGCGACCAAGGCTCCGGCGCTGCCGCGCCATAACCGAACAAGAACTCGCGCAACCGCCAACGGCACAAGGCAAAGGCTCGCCCTTGAAGGTTATCCACTTCCCAGAAATCGCTGAGCAGAAAGTAACCATCGAAACGCATGAACGGGTTGAGGTTGATCACCAGCGTGGTGATCCAGGTGGCGCTGGCGAGCATGAACGCCGCGGTGCGTCCGGGACCGTCCGGCAGCAGGGACCAGACCAGCAATGCAATGCTCGCCAGCAGCAACTCCGCCAACACGCCACCGGCACCAATCAGCAACCGAGCACGACGATCATTGACCCGCCAGGCGTCGCTGACGTCGGTGTAAAACATCGGCAGCAACACCATGAACGCCACGCCCATGCTCTGCACCCGACAACCCGCGCGCTTGGCCATGAAGGCGTGGCCGAACTCGTGACAGAGCTTGGCGAAAAACAGCGCCACACCGAACGCCAGCGCGCCGCCGAGGCTGAACAGATGCGGGAACGTGGCGATAAATCGCTGCCAGTCCCGAGAAACAAGAAACACCCCGAGCACCAACGTCGCCGGCAACCCATAGCGCAGCGCTCGCGGGCCGAAGCGTTCCAGCCACGGCCAGGCACGATTGAGAAAAGCGTCGGGGCGCCACAGTGGAATACGGAAAAACAGGTATTGGTGCAGCAGAATCTGCCACAGCGTCTGACGCTGGGCGGCCGCCTTCAGGCTGTAGCTGGCGCGCTGTTGCGGGTCGAGCGCACTGATCAGATCGTGGCCGCGCAAAAAGCCCAGCAACTGCTCAAGCTCTGCGCCATCCAGCGGCAACCCGGGCTCGCGGTTGGCGGCGCGCAGCACTTGCTCGGGATCACCCAACGACCAATGCCGCAGCAAACGCATCGCGGCGGCGCCGAGTTTGAAATAGCGCCCGCGCACCGGGTCAGCCAGGGTCCAGCGCGGCGAGCCATCGAGGGCCGGGGTCGCCACCGACAATTGCAGGTCGGCCCGCAGGCTCGGCAGGCTCATCTAAAAACCCACACTCTGGCGCAAACCGGCCAGCGGTCGACGCAACAGGTACAACGCCAACGGTGCACGGTCGCCGAAAACTTTCGCTGTTCCGCGCAGGCCGATGCGCGGTGGTGTGCCCTCGAAATTCGCGTCCAGACGATAAGCGAGTTGTCCGGCAGCGGTGGGCTGCGCCTCATAGGCCGACCGTTCAAGTTTCGCCAAGTGGCGTTGCAGAGGATCACTGTCGAGAAACAGCGCGACTTGCGCGCCCGGCTCAAGGGAAATCGCATCGCCCACCGCCAGTTCGATGCGCAACTCAGCCTGCGTCGGGTCAGCAATTTCCATCAACCGCTCGCCGGTCTGCACCGGTTTGCCAGTCCAGCGCTCCGCGTCGGCGAACACCGCAATACCGCCGCGCTCGGCGCGGACTTCACTGCGTTTGAGCAATTCACGGGCGTAGTCCCGTTCGGCGCGTTTTTGCTCGACTCGCGCGGCCAGCAGATCGATCTTCGAGCTGGATTCGGCGTCGGCGAATGAGCGTTGGGAATTGGCCTTCAGCTCAGCTTCGGCCACACCCAATGCACGCTCGGCCACGTCGGCCTGGGCCTTGAGCGTGGTGCTTTCGAAACGCAGTAACAGGTCGCCGGCTTTTACCGTTTGATTGGGTTTGACCAGAAACTCGGCGATCACGCCGTCCAGTGGCGCAGCCACAACGCGGCCACCCAATGGAACCACTTCGGCCGGCGCCAGCACCGATTGGCGTACCGGGATCAGCAACGCGAGCAGCAGCACGGCGACCAGGGCCAACCGACGCTTTCGGGTCCAGCGCAGTCGCCACGGTTTGCGCGGTTGCAACGCCAGCCAGGCGTGGCTGTAGGTGTCGCCCAGTTGCGACAGCAGCACTTGTTCGGAAGGATTCCACTGCAGGTCCCGCGCCAGCCACAGCCCCCCAAACACCTCGCCCAGGTGATCGATCAGCGGCAGCCAAAACACCTGGGCCGCGGAAAGACTTTGCCAATCAGCCTGGACCGATTCGCTGAGCCCACTCACCGGAATCACCCGCGCCTGCTTCAGCACACCGGCCTTGAACAACTGCGTCACAGCCTGCTCGACGAACGCCACGAACGGCGCATTCGGGTCCACGGCACTGACGCCCGTCACTGCCTGCACTTTCCCGGCGATCAACAGCGCCGCGTGACGAAAACCAAACAATGCCTGCCCGTCATTGACCAGGCTGTAGGCCAGTTGCGCAGGCGTGCGCGCAGCGCGGGTCAGGCGTTCGAGATCAAGAAACCTGGCGAAGACCTGTTCAGCACCGCTCGCAACGGGCGCGTTCATTTAAGCTCCGCGAAACGCGCCGTGCCGCTCATGCCGGCCAGCAAACCGTTGGCGTTGGGCAGTGTCGCGACCAGCAACAACGTCTGGCTGCCTTCGTCAATTCGAGCGCCGAGGCGCTTGACCGTGGCATCCAGCGGTTGACCGGTTTCATCGGGGACAAAGCTGAAGGTCTGACCGGGCTTGAGCCGGGCCATCCAGCGTGACGGCACCAGCAGATGAATCTCAAGGGTGCGGTTGTCGACTACATCTAGCAACGGCGCGCCGGCCGCCACGCTTTCATAGCGCTTGACCTTGCGCTCGACCACTTGGCCATCGAACGGCGCCAGCACGCTGCAGCGTTTGACCTGAACCTGATAAACCTGCGACTGCGCCTGCGTCTCGCTGACCTTGGCCTCGGCCCGCGCCACTTCAAAACGCCCGACTGAATTCAACGCCGCCAGTTGTTTATTGTGGGACAGCTCCTCACCCGCGCCACGGCTGGCAGCCTGCGCTGCATTGAGTTGGGCCTGATAGGCGGAGCAATCGAAACGCGCCAGCGTATCGCCCTTCTTGAACGACTCGCCCTCGCTGAACGGCAACTCGACAATACGCCCGGGCAACTCACTGGCGAGCACCGCCTGATCCCGGGCCCGCAACACACCACGGGCTTCGCTGCTGGCCGTCGCATTGTTGCCAGTGGCGCTGTTTTCCAACAGCGGATCCTCTGACGCGGGCGTTTGCGCCTGAACGGCGCATGTAACCAAGGTCAATCCAATAACCCAAAACCGAACACGCCGCATAACCGTATCTCCCTGACGGATGAGCGGAGTCTATGACAGGGTGGGTGGGCGTCAAGTGGATGGATGTCATTGGATGGAAATGTGCTGTTTCAAAATAGCCAGATTTCTTAGCGCAGATACTTGGGTTTTCCTTCAGTAGCCCTCGGTAATAAATCCCACATCAAATTGGGAACATGCATTCAATCGATACGGAGAGCAGCGGGTCGACACTTCAAACTTTTATCGAAATGCAGCACCTCTCCACTCTTCCTGTAGCAATCACTAATAAATCAGGCCAACAACGCCTTGACGATCGCCCAGGCCGGTGATCAAAACTGGCTCGCCGGTGCTGTAAATCTTTCAGTCGAGCAGAACGTTGATCAGCCATTGGGTTGACGTATATGACACACCCGACTTAGGATTACCCCACTGAACCCCGTACGCAGAGATTAAATTCACTGGCCGTTGGGGTGAAGAAACCGGCTTCGGCCGGTTTTTTCGTTTCTGAGGATTGAGTTTGTGCGAACCGCTTTTTTGTTGATGGCTATAACGTGTTCTATGGACTGCTCGCTGGCATTCCATACAAATGGCTCAATCTCAAAGGCTTGCTGAACCATGTCGCATACATCGAGAATCCGCAAACCTCAGTCATATCGGTTGAATACTTCACCTCCTCCGTCAAACCAGAGCTTGCCACTCGCGGCATAGCCTCCAAAGAAGCTCAAGACACCTACGTGCGGGCTTTAAAAGCACACAACGTTACCGTTCACTACAGGCGCCATAAGCTAGAGCCCGCTAAAGCTCCTCGCTTCATTAACAGAAAAACCGGTGCCGATCGCCGAGACAAAGTTGATATCTGGAAACTTGAAGAGAAAGAAACGGATGTCCACATCGCAATAAGCATGTATCGCACTGCAGCAAGACAGGCCAATCACCACTGCCTTGAGCAAATCAAACAGCTAGTCCTGGTCTCTAGTGATACAGACATGACCCCAGCACTGAGAGCTATTCGAGAAGATTTCCCTGACATGAAAATCGGAGTCATTCTTCCTCACCGTGCTGAGCTAAATCGTCCATCTCCAGGCTCTTTAAAAGAGCACTCACACTGGATGCGACGTGTCATCACCTCTGAAGAGCTGCAGGCACACCAATTTCCAGCACGGGTGCCTACCCACAAGGCTCCCGCCATCAAACCGGATTACTGGTAACGACGCCAGCCAACGGATACACCGACTCCCATCCCCCGCCCAACGCCTTATACAAACCCACCATCGCCAGCGAAACCCCGGTCGAGCTCTCGACAAACTGCTCCTGAGTCGCCAATAACGCACCTTGAACGGTCAGCACGTTGACGAAATCCACCACCCCTTCCACATATTGCTGCTGCGCGGTGCTCAGGGCGATCTGGTTTTGGCGCACGGCTTCGGCGAGGCTGTCGCGGCGCAGTTGGCTGGCCGTGTAGGCGCTCAGTTGATCGTCAATTTCGTGCCATGCGCGTAGTACGGTTTGTTGATAGGCGATAGCGGCTTCCTGTTGCTGGGCCTCTCGCAAATTCAAGACCCCGCGCAGACGGCCGCCATCGAATAGCGGCAGACTGAATTGCGGGCCGATACCGAAGGAACGCGAGCCCCAAGAGCCGAAATCACTCAGCTGCATGGCTTGTGAACCGAAGTTGCCGGACAGGGTAATCCGCGGATAGAAGTCACCTTTGGCCACGCCGATGCTCGCGGTAGCAGCGTGCAGACGGGCTTCGGCCTGACGGATATCCGGGCGGCGTTCGGCCAGTTGCGACGGCAGGCCGATGGCGACCTGACGCGGGGTTGGCGGCACGGGTGCGTCTGTGGATAACTCGGCATGCAGCGCTTGAGGTGGCTCGCCCATCAACAAGCTCAGGGCGTTGATCAGTTGTGATTGACGCTGTTCCAGCGCGGGCAGGCGCGATTCGATGGCAGCGACTTGCGCGGCTGCTTCGGCGACGTCCAGGTCCGTGGCAACGCCGTCGGCCAGACGCAGTTGCGAGAGTTTCAGGCTGTGGCGGGCGACGTCGAGGTTTTGTTCAGTGACAGCCCGAGTGCTTTGCACACCGCGCAGTTGAATGTAATCCTGAGCGGTTTCGGCGAGCACCGACAGCAGCACACCGCGGCGATCGTTTTCCGCGACTTCCAGGGTTGCGTCGGCGGCTTCGGTTTCGCGGCGTACACGGCCCCAGAAATCCAGTTCCCATGACGCGGAGAAGCCAGAGTCCCAGAGGTTGAACGCCGAGTCGCCGTTGTGGCCCGAGGGGTCGTTCAGGCCTTCGCCGCTGTTGCGTTTGCGTCCGTAACTGCCGGTGGCGGCGGTGTTTGGATAGCGGTCGGCGGTGATCACCTGGCGTGCGGCGCGACTTTGCTGCAGGCGGCGGCTGGCGAGTTTGAGGTCGAGGTTGTCGGTCAGGGCGCGCTGGGTCAGGGCCGAGAGTTTCGGATCGTTGAAGACCTCCCACCAGCGTTCGTTCATGTCGTTGGGTACAGCTTCACTGGCGGCGGTTTTGGACGGTTTCGACCACTCGGTGATTTGGTGTGGTTGAGGCTTCTGGAAGTCGGGGCCGACGGTGCAGGCTGTAAGGCTCATGACCAGTAAGGCGCACAAGGTGAGTTGAGGCATCCGGCCTCTTCGCGAGCACGCTCGCTCCCACATTGAAAAGCGGTCAACTGTGGGAGCGAGCCTGCTCGCGATGACGTCGGCCCAGTCAACATAGATCTTCATCGCTTGGTCACCTCACGCGACACCACGCTCGCCGTATCAATCCTCGCCTCCACCGACATCCCCACACGCAACCGCTCGGCCAATGCCTGACCCGGTTCCAGAACAATCTTCACCGGAATCCGCTGCACCACCTTCGTGAAGTTGCCGGTGGCATTGTCCGGTTTGATCGAAGCAAACGTGACACCGGTGGCCGGCGCGATGCTCTCAACACGACCCGTCAGAACCTCACCACCAAGACTGTCGACACGCACCTGCACGTCCTGCCCAGGCTTCACGTCGGTCAGTTGGGTTTCCTGAAAGTTGGCGACCACGTAAGCCTGCGCCAGCGGCACCACCGCCAGTATCTTGCTGCCCGGCGTCACATAAGCGCCGACCCGCACCGCCCGCTCGCCCACCATGCCGTCCTGAGGAGCCACGATGCGCGTGTAAGACAGCTCGTAGCTGGCCATTTCCAGCGCCGCTTGCGCCCGCTTCAATCCACCTTCAGCCGCGTCGCGCTGTGCCGTAAGAATCTCCACTTGTTTGCGTTCCGCCGCCAGCACCGCGGTGACGTTGGCCAACCGCGCAGTAGCCTGATCGATGCGCGTGCGCGCTTGCTGCGCATTCTGCACCGTACCGGCACCGACTCCGGCCAAGTGGTTGTAGCGGTTCAATTCATGCTCGGCGAAAGCCATTTCAGCCTTGGCCGACACCACCGTGGCCTGGGCCTGAGCGATCACTGACGTCTGACGCTCAAGGGTCGCCCGAGCGTTCTGCAGTTGCGCCCTGGCCACCAGCGTTTCGGCGTCGGCAGCTTGAGCGGCGGCACGCAGGTCGCGGTCATCGATCAACGCCAGCAACTGCCCGGCCTTGACCTGCTGGTTGTCTTCCACCAGCACTTCCTTGATGAACCCTGCCACGCGAGGCACCACCAGGGTGAAGTCCGCCGAGACAAACGCATCGTTGGTGCTCTGCTGCGTGCGTTTGCCGAAAAGCCCTGGCGTCAGCAAGTAAATCAGCACGCCGACCGCCACCACTGCGGCGACGCCGACGGCCACTTTTTGCTTTGTTTGAGTCGTCATAAAAACCTTCTGTTTCAGTGAAGCGTTCAGGTCGGTGCGCGCGGTGGATAAATCCGCGTCGGCAGCCAGAAAATCAGCAGGACCAGCGCCAGCGCGACGCCGGTCATGCACAGATAAAGATCCGATGACGTCAGCACCACGGCCTGCTCATGCAGACGATGGGCAAGGCCAGCGCTGTCGATGTTGGCCAAAGGGGAGTTGCCGAGGTTGTCCACCAGCATGGTCGAGTGGAAATGCAGCCGAGCGGTGGTCAATGCTTCGATCACTCCGGTAGCGATCACCGCTGAGAGGCCTTTCACGGTGTTGAACCAGGCCGAGGCGTAGGGGCCTTCCATCGGCGTGATGCTGCCGGTGGAGAGCATCAGCAGCGGCAGCACCGCCATGGGCTGACCGAAAATTTGCAGCCATTGCAGCGCGTAGAAATCGTCGCGAATCCACACCGACGTCAGCTGTGAACCACCGATGCAGGACAGCGCCAACATGCTCAGACCGATCCCCAGCACCCAGCGGCAATCGACCCAACGCAGGTTGCACAGCGCCGCCACCAGCGGCAGCGCGATCAACTGTGGCAGGGCCGCCAGCAACATGATCGGGGCTGTCTGAACCGGGCGATAACCTTGCACCTGTGCCAGATAGCTGGACGGAATAATGATCACCGCCAGCAGCACCACCAGTACCCCAGCCAACGTCATCAAAGCGAACGCCAGGTTGCGGATGCCGAGCATCTGCATCTTGAAAAAAGGGATCGGCTGCGACCATTCGTTGATTAAAAACAGCACCAACAGCAGCAACCCACCGCCGAGCAATCCGCAGATCAGGCTCGACTCAAACCAGTCCAGCCGATTGCCCTGCAGAATGCCGATCACCAGCATGCAGATCGCTGGAAAGCCCAGCAGCAAACCGCGCCAGTTGAATTGCTTGAAACGCTCCAGACGCAGCGGATCCTGGGGCAAGCCGTAGGCCACCGCCGCCATGGCAATCAGGCACGGGGCGATGATTTGCCAGAAGGTCCATTGCCAGCCGACGTACTCGGTCCATAAACCGGCCAGAGGAGTACCGAGACCTGGGCCGAAAGTGGCCGTCAGCGCATAGCCCGCCAGACCGTAAAGCTTCACGTTGGCCGGCAAAAAGCGTAACGCGACGGTCATCAGCATCGGCGGAAGCGCGCCCCCAGCCAGGCCTTGCAAGGTACGCATCAGCAACAGGCTTTCGTAGTTGGGGGCGAACGGACACAACACGCCCAACAGGGTGAAGGCACTGATGGCGCAGAGAGTGAAGCGCCGCAGCGAGAACGTCACCGAGCACCAAGGCGCGAAGGCCATGGCGGCTACCGAGGTCGCCGTGTAGCTCGCGACCAGCCAGGTGCCTTCGTCGTAGCCAATGGCCAATGCGCCGCGAATATCCGCCAGCGCGACCTTGGTCACCATCTCATTGAGGCCCGACACCAGCACCGCCAGCAACACGCCCACCAGACCGATGATGATCCGCGGACCGAAGACGGGAGGCGTGACGGCGGCGGAACTGGTCGCGACGAGAGGTGCCGCGACCGTGAGGGAAGTCATTTGCTGCAAGCTCCGGGGTTTGAATACCGAAGCATTGTAAGAAGCGCGGGACGTTACGAAAATTGACTTATTGGCAGGTTATAAGTGCGCCCGATGCAGCAATGCAAAACCCCTGTGGGAGCGAGCCTGCTCGCGATTGCGGTGTGTCAGTCGGCATTGTTGTCACTGATCCACCGCAATCGCGAGCAGGCT
>NZ_JBOFQE010000118.1:0-9812 GCF_051660785.1 Pseudomonas sp. | reverse complement strand
CTGTGGCGAGGGGATTTATCCCCTCGCCACAGCGCGCTGCTCGGCAGCTGCTACAAATCGGCTTATTTAGTCATACTTTTAATGGATTTTATTGAGTAACCAGCTATAAATCTTCTCCAGTCGAATATTTAGTATGACTACTAGACATTTTACTGGCCTATGAAAACAACAAGAAGGAAGGTTTACCATGCTGCAATCCCGACACCTGCTCTCCGGCCTTGGACTGTCCCTGATGATCGCCACCCTCCCCACCCAGGCAGCTGGCCTGTCCAGCGAACACAAAGCGTTCGGCAAGACCAACGACGGCACACCCGTCGAGCAATATGTCTTGCGCAACAGCCATGGTCTGCAAGCCACGATCATTACGTACGGTGGCATTTTGCAGTCGCTCAAAGTGCCGGACAAAAACGGCAAGCTCGACGACGTGGTCCTGGGTTTTGACGATGTTCAGGGCTATCAGAGCGGCACCGCGTACTTTGGCGCGACCATCGGGCGATTCGGCAATCGCCTGGCCAACGGCGCGTTCGAGCTGGATGGCAAACGCTATCAAGTGCCGCTCAACGACGGTTCCAATTCGCTGCACGGCGGTCCGCAGGGTTTCGACAAACACGTGTGGAAAGCCCAGCCGAACACAGGCAAGGATTCGGTGGGCGTGACCCTGACGTACCTGTCGGCGGACGGTGACATGGGGTTCCCCGGCAATCTGAAGACCGAGGTCACCTACAGCCTCACCGAGAACAATGAGTTGCGCATCGAGTACAAGGCCAGCACCGATAAACCGACCGTGCTGAACCTGACCAACCACAGCTATTTCAACCTCGCTGGCGCGGGTAACGGTGATGTGCTGAAACAGCTCGTAACCCTGCACTCGAGCCACTACACGCCGGTCACCGCCAAGCTGATTCCGACCGGCGAACTGGCTCCCGTCGCGGGGACGCCAATGGACTTCACACAGCCCACTGCGATCGGCAAGAACATCAAGGCTGATCATCCGCAGCTGAAATTCGCCGAGCCAAAACAGGGTGGCTTCGATTTCAACTGGGCCCTGGACGCCAAGGGCGACGTGGGCAAACTGGCCGCCGATGTCAGCGATCCACTTTCCGGGCGCCGCTTGCAGCTCTTCACCACCGAACCCGGCGTGCAGTTCTACACCAGCAACTTCCTCGACGGCACGGTCAAGGGCAAGGGCGGCAAGGTTTATCCGCATTGGGGCGCGTTCACGCTGGAGACTCAGCACTACCCGGACTCGCCGAACCAGCCGAACTTTCCGTCCACTCGACTCGATCCGGGCAAGACCTATACCCAGCACACCGTGCTGAAGTTTTCGGCCAAATAACCTCCGGCATCACGCGTTCATGTAGCAGCTGCCCTGTGGTGAGGGGATTTATCCCCGTTGGGCTGCGAAGCGGCCCCCTACATTCCTTCAGACGCACAGCGCTTGAAGGATTGACGACTGCTTCGCAGCCGAACGGGGATAAATCCCCTCACCACAGGGCAGCTGCTACACGCTACGGAACCACCGGGCTATTCTGCTGCCAACCGAAGAGTACTTATCGATTCAAAAAAGGAGGTTTTCATGCGGACCCTTGAATTGGCCGGCGTCAACGTACCGGTCATCGGCCAAGGCACCTGGCGCATGGGAGAAGATGCATCGCAACACCGCAAGGAAGTCGCCGCGCTGCGCCTGGGCATCGAGTTGGGCATGACCCTGATCGACACCGCCGAGATGTACGCCGAAGGTGGCGCCGAGGAAGTGGTGGGTGAAGCCATCGCCGGCCTGCGCGACAAGGTCTTTCTGGTCAGCAAGGTCTACCCGCACAACGCCAGCCGCAAAGGCATCCCCCAGGCCTGCGAGCGCAGCTTGCGGCGTCTGCATACCGATTACATCGATGTGTACCTGTTGCATTGGCGCGGCCAGTATCCGCTGGAGGAAACGGTCGAAGCCTTCGAGCGCCTGCGTGAAGAGGGCAAGATTGGCCGTTGGGGCGTGTCCAACTTCGACGTCGACGATCTGGAGGAGTTGAACTCACCAGCCTGCGCTACCAATCAGGTGCTGTACAACCTGGAAGAGCGCGGTATCGAATTTGACCTGCTGCCGTGGTGCCAACAGCATCATCAGCCGTTGATGGCATACTGTCCCATCGGTCAGGGTGGAACGATGCTGGCCCACCCGGCGCTCGAGCAGGTTGCTACCCGTCATGGCGTGACGCCGGCTCAGGTAGCACTGGCATGGATTCTGCGACAAAAAGACGTGATCGCCATCCCCAAAGCGGTCAGGCCTGAACATGTGCAACTGAATGCGCAGGCCGCGCAACTGCGGCTCGAAAACGAGGACCTGAAGGCGCTGGACCATGCGTTTCACGCGCCACAACGCAAGCACCGGTTGGCCATGGTCTAAGCCATCGCGGTACTGTCAGAGGGCTTCTGCATGAGAAGCACTGATCAGCTCGACGACTTCAATTTGCCACGCTTTATGCAGGCTCAGGATCCGGTGTTCAAACGAGTTCAAGAAGAGCTGCAGGCTGGTCACAAACGCAGTCACTGGATGTGGTTCATTTTTCCACAGTTTGCCGGGCTGGGCGGTAGCGAGATGTCCCGACACTTCGCGATTCGTTCTGCAGCGGAAGCCAAGGCCTATCTTGATCATCCACTGCTGGGCTCTCGGCTGCGCACCTGCACGCAACTGGTGTTGGACATTGAAAAGCACTCGGTTGCCGGCATATTCGGCCATCCCGACAATCTGAAATTTCATTCGTCGATGACGCTGTTCGCACAGGTTGCGCCGCCAGACAGCCTTTTCCATAAAGCACTGGATAAATATTTCCACGGCATTCGGGATGACTGGACGCTGCAATTGCTGGATTCAAAACAGGCCCAGTTGCCCACCAATCAAGGTTGAGAAGTCGTCGTCCACGAAGGGCAGGATTGCATCCGCCACCGGCTGCAGTTGACGGGTGACGTAATGGTCGTAGTCGATAGGCGCGCTGCGGATCTCCAGCGGCTCGGGCCCGGCGACAGTGATCACGTAACTGATCCAGCCGCCGTTCTGGTATTGCCGGGGGCGGCCTTGCTGGTCGTTGTAATCATCGGCGATCCGCGCCGCACGGACGTGGGGCGGCACGTTGCGTTCATAGTCATCAAGCGTACGGCGCAGGCGCTTGCGGTAGATCAGGCGATCATCGAACTCACCGGCCAGGGTCTTGCGCACGTAGTCGCGCACGTAGTCCTGATACGGCTGGCGATGAAAGATCCGCGAGTACAACTCCTGCTGGAATTGCCGGGCCAGCGGCGACCAGTCGGTGCGCACGGTTTCCAGTCCCTTGTAGACCATTTCGTCGGTGCCATCGGCGCGGGTGACCAGCCCGGCGTAACGCTTCTTGCTGCCCTCCTCGGCACCGCGAATGGTCGGCATCAGAAAGCGTTTGTAGTGGGTCTCGAACTGCAACTCCAAGGCGCTTTCCAGCCCGTATTCCTGCTGCACATGCTCGCGCCACCAGTGGTTGACGTGGTCCACCAGCGCACGGCCGATCTGCGCGGCTTCTTCCTGGCCATGAGCGCGACGGAGCCAGACGAAGGTCGAGTCGGTGTCGCCGTAAATCACCGTGTGACCCTGGGCTTCGATCAACTGCCGGGTGCGAAGCATGATCTCGTGGCCGCGCAAGGTGATGGACGAGGCCAGTCGCGTGTCGAAGAAGCGGCAGCCGCTGGAACCGAGCACGCCATAGAAGGCGTTCATGATGATTTTCAGCGCTTGCGACAGCGGTGCGTTGTGTTCGCGCTTGGCGGTCTCGCGACCTTCGGCCACCCGGGCGACGATCGCCGGCAGGCAGTGCCGGGTCCTGGAAAAACGCGCACCCCGAAAACCCGGCACGGACTCGCTGTCGTCGGGATGCTGCAGGCCTTCGATCAGCCCGACCGGGTCGATCAGAAAAGTTCGGATGATCGATGGATAGAGGCTTTTGTAGTCGAGCACCAGTACCGATTCGTACAAGCCCGGTTGCGAGTCCATGACAAAACCGCCGGGACTCGCCTGCGCAGGCTTGTTCCCGAGATTTGGCGCCACGAAGCCCTGTCGGTGCATCAGCGGCATGTAAAGGTGCGTGAACGCGGCCACCGAGCCGCCGCTGCGATCCGCCGGTAAACCGGTGACGCTGGCGCGTTCCAGCAGGAAGGTCAGCAGTTCGGTCTTGGCGAAGATCCGCGTCACCAGTTCGCAGTCCTTGAGGTTGTACGTGGCGAGCGCCGGTTTGTCCTCGGCGAACATGCGGTTGATTTCGTCCATGCGCTGGTACGGCGTGCTGATCGCCTTACCCTCGCCGAGCAGGGTTTGCGCGACGTTTTCCAGGCTGAATGAGGGGAAGCTCCAGGTCGCCGAGCGCAGGGATTCGATGCCGTCGATGATCAATCGGCCGGCGGCCGAGGCGAAGTAATGGTTGCGGCTGCCGTGTTCACGCCACTGCATTTCTTCGCCGCCACGCCCCAGTTTCAGCGGGACGCCCAGTTGTCGGGCGTGCTGGTGCAGCACTCGCAGGTCGAACTGCACGACGTTCCAGCCGATGATCGCGTCGGGGTCATGGCGGGCGAACCATTCGTTGAGTTTTTTCAGCAGCAGGGTGCGGGAGTCACAGTACTCAAGCTGGAAATCCACCGCGCTGTCGTCGCCATTCGGCGGGCCAAGCATGTACACCTGACGCTCGCCACAGCCCTCCAGTGCGATGGAATACAACTCGCCTTGGGCGGTGGTCTCGATGTCCAGGGAGACCAGCCGGAGGTTGGGCCGGTAGTCGGGGGCCGGTTTCATTTGTGCGTCGAGCAGCAGGCCGTCGGCGCCGGGCGTGCCACCGAACAGCACGGGCGCGGTGATGAAGCGTTCCATCATGTAGCGTTCCGGCGGGCGCACGTCCCCTTCGAACATCTCAACACCTGCTTTACGCAGCGCTGTTTCCAGGCGCATCAACTGACCGTGTTGCTGGCAATACAGGCCTAGCACCGGGCGGTGCTCGAAATCCTGGAGGGCCAGTGGTTTGAGCTCGACATTTTTTTCGCCGCGCAAAACAGCCTCGGCCTGCTCACGCTGAACAGCCGGGATGAACGCCACCGACGATTGATGAGGCAGACGGATACGCTGGGGACCGGTGTCGGTCGCCAGCCAGAACTCGACCTGGGTTCCGGCCGGGGTGTCACGCCAATGCCGGGTCAGGACGAAACCCTGCTGTAAATCCACCACTGCAACCTCAAGATTTGATTCAGGCGGCAATTCTACGCGTCATTGCGGGGAATAGCGTGGAGGCTTATGGATCTGGCAGCCTTTAGAACCACCCCTCACCCTAACCCTCTCCCCACGGGGTAGAGGGGACTGACCGAGGTGTTTTCAAGAGATATTGCGACCGAGGAAATTGAGTCGAACTCAAGTTCAAAAACCATGAAGATCGGCTCCCTTTCCCCCTCTCCCCCGTGGGGAGAGGCTGGGGTGAGGGGGTGGCTCTTGAAGTCGCTGCCAGATTGCAGGTGTTTATCGACCTGGTACGGAGATATTCGGAAGAAAAACCGCCGAATGGCGTTTTTTGCGCGTTATCTGCCGTTTTCCGCCTTGCCCTCAGCGCCCGGGTCTACGATTCTTCCATAACAACGACAACACCTGAGAAGCCATCATGAAAACCGTCGCCCAACTGCTCAAGTTGAAAGATCAGAAAAATCAGGAAGTGCACCAGATCAAACCCGATCACATGGTGCTGGAAGCCCTGATGAAGATGGCCGAGAAGAACGTCGGCGCCTTGCTGGTGGTGGAGAATGATGAAGTGCTGGGCATCATCAGCGAGCGCGACTACGCGCGCAAACTGGTCCTGCACGGGCGCTCTTCGGTCGGCACGCCGGTTCGCGACATCATGGTGTCGCCGGTGATCACCGTGGACACCCATCAGACCGTCGATACCTGCCTGGGCATCATGTCCGACAGACGCTTGCGTCACCTGCCGGTGGTGGAAAACGGCAAGTTGATCGGTTTACTGTCGATCGGCGACCTGGTCAAGGAAGCCATTGCCGAGCAGGCTGAATTGATTCGCCAGTTGGAGCAGTACATCCGCGGCGAGTAGAGATACCGAGGATCCCCCTGTGGGAGCGAGCCTGCTCGCGATAGCGGTCTGTCAGCCGACATCAATGTTGGATGTGCCGGCCCCATCGCGAGCAGGCTCGCTCCCACATTGGATTTGTGGTGTTCTCAGGTGGGCCAATGCCGGGCGAACACCGGGGCCAGCGTGGGGTGGTGGTCGATCCGTGTCAGCCACGCATAAAAACCCGGCCGGGCATTGCGCAGATGCTCGCGACTGCCCGCCCACCGTGTCACCACCGCCGCCAGCACATCCAGTGCGCCGGGCGTCTCGTCGTCCAGATACAACTCGCCCGAGAACTGATCGGCAAACACCTCCCAGCTCCAATGCAGCCGTCGGCGAGCGCCGGCCATAAGGTTTTCCATGGTCGCTTGATCCGCGTTGACCAACCAGCGCTCGGGGTAATCGATGATGCCGATGGCCGCGTAGCAATTGCTGACGATGTACACCAGGCCGCGAATGGCCTGATCACGCTCGGCGGGCGTTTTCGACAGCAAATTCGACTCGGGAAACGCCAGCCCCAGATGGATCAGGATCGCCGCGCTCTCGGTGAGGATGCTGCCGTCGGGCAGTTGCAAGGTGGGAATCTGCTTGAGCGGATTGAGCTTCTCCAGGGCTTGGGCAGCCTCCGGCGACGACTCGACGTCGATGAAGCGATAAGGAATTTCACAGAGTTCGAGTGCGGCCTCTATCGCGGCGGCGCCGGAGTTCTGGTGTCCGTAGAGCTGGTACATAAGCACCCCCCTTCAAGAATCTCTCTTTGTAGCATCTGATACTGACCATGCTGGAAAATTTCTTTTTATGCCACTGCATCCAAAATGCTTTCCGATGGGTAGTACCAGTAGCAGCCCCTGAGGCTGTCGCGCAGATTACTCATTTACGGAGCACTATTCATGAACGCTAAACAGCTGATTTGCCTTGCCAGTCTGTTCGTCGCGGGCCCCATGGCCTACGCCCAGTCAGGTCTGCCCGACAGCATCAAGGTCCCGGACGGACACAAGGTCGCCCTGGAAACCACCGGTGTCGGTGAGATCACTTACGAATGCCGTGACAAGGTTAATGCCGCCGGCCAGACCGAATGGTTCTTTGTCGGCCCCAAAGCGGTACTCAATGATCGCAGCGGCAAACAGGTTGGCACCTATTTCGGACCGCCCGCCACCTGGCAAGCGAAAGATGGCTCGAAAGTCACCGGCACCCAACTGGCTGTTTCACCTTCGAGTCCGGGCAACTTGCCCTATCAATTGGTCAAGGCCAACCCGGCCGAAGGCAAAGGCGCAATGACGGGTGTCAGCTACATCCAGCGCGTCGCCCTTAAAGGTGGCGTAGCCCCGAGCGTTGAATGCTCGGCGGCCAACAAGGGCAAGCAAGAAATGGTGAAGTACCAGGCGGATTACATTTTCTGGGCGGCCAACTGAAACCGGGCCTGCGGGAAATTGGTCTACGCTGCTCAGCACTGGCCCCGGTCCAATGGCCCGGGGCCGCTGCCCATTATTGACGGCTGAGCACAGTGTCCTTGCCCGAAACTCTTTTCGATTACGAAGCCCACATCGCTGCCTGCGCCCGCGGTGAACGTCAGGCCCTGCATGATTTGTATGTGCAGGAGAGTCCGCGCTTGCTGGGCGTTGCCAAACGGTTGGTGCGTGACACTGCGCTGGCGGAAGACATCGTCCACGATGCCTTCATCAAGATATGGAATGGCGCCGTACAGTTCGACCCGGCGCGAGGATCGGCACGGGGCTGGATGTTCAGTTTGACGCGACATCTGGCCCTGAATTTCATCCGTGACAACAGCCGCGAAATTCAAGGCGATTTCGATGGGGTGGACGACACGGAAACATTCGATGCTCAGGCTCATTCCGGGCGCATTCATCAATGCCTGGAACAACTGGAGCCTGCAAGGCGCGCCTGTATCCTGCATGCCTACGTCGACGGATATTCTCACGCTGAAATCTCACACAAACTCGGCACCCCGCTGGGCACCGTCAAAGCCTGGATCAAGCGGAGCATGACGGCACTGCGGGAGTGCATGGGATGATCAGCAAACCGACGAATGAAACCCCGGAAGAACTCGACGAACTGGCCAGCGAATATGTGTTGGGCACGCTGTCGGCAGAGCTTCGTACCCAGGTCCAGCAGCGCATGCGCGACGAACCTGAGTTACGGGCCGCCGTGGATGCCTGGGAGCTTCGACTGCTCGGCATGACCGATCTGGCCGCGCCTCACCCGCCGTCACCACACCTTTGGCAGCGTATCGAGCGCAGCGTGAATAACGTGAATCGGCCACCTTCGCTCATCGCGACTCAGTCTTTATCCTGGTGGAATCTGTTGCCGCTCTGGCGCGGGCTCGCCGGTGCGGGGCTGGCTGCCACGTTGCTGCTCGGCGCATTGATGTTGACGCAAACCACCGTCAAGCCGACTTACCTGGTGGTGTTGGTCGGCCCCCAGGACAAGGCACCGGGCTGGGTAATCCAGGCCAGCAACCCGCGGGAAATCCAGCTGATTCCTCTGGGTATCGTCGAGGTCCCGGCCGACAAGGCGCTGGAGTTCTGGACCAAGGCCGATGGCTGGCAAGGACCGGTGTCACTGGGGTTGGTCAAACCGGGACAGACGCTGTCCATCCCGCTCGACAAATTGCCGCCACTGCAACCCAACCAGCTGTTCGAACTGACTCTGGAAAATCCGCAGGGCTCACCGATCGGCAAGCCGACCGGGCCGATCCAATTCATCGGTCGGGCAGTGAAAGTCATCTGACCGCGATCAGCCGAGCGCCGCGATCAACTCCGCCGTCGTGACAATCGAGTGGGCATACGTCGGCCCGTTGATCTCATGTGCGGCGTGCATCGCCTCCGCGCTGAAGGCGGCCGTGGCGTCGCGCACCAACGTCACGTGATAACCCAGTTCGACGGCAAACCTGGCGGTGCTTTCGATGCACGTATTGGCAAGCATCCCCACCACCACGACCTTGTCGATCCCGTGTTGTTTGAGCAGGAAGTCCAGATCAGTGTTGGCGAAACCGCTGGCACCCCAGTGTTCCTTGACGATCACGTCACCGGCAGCGGGCTGGAAGTCCGGGTGCCATTCCCCGCCCCAGGTTCCGGCGGCAAACACTTGCGCATGGCTGGAACGTTGCTGAGAGGGGTTGGGGTATTTCCAGCCCGCCAGTTCATCGGGTTCGGCGCGGTGATGCGGAACGTAGACAACCTGGATGCCGGCCTTGCGGATGGCTGCCACCACCGTCTTCAAGTTGGCCAGCGTGCCGACGCTGTCAGCCACCGATTGCGCACGACCATGGAGTTTGCCGCCCTCGCTGAGGAAGTCGTTATAGGGATCCACCAACAGCAGGCCGGTGTGGGCGGCAACATAGGGACTGGCATTCATGATCGACTCCTCAAGGACAAAGGCACGCGCCAGCTATCCAGTGTAGAAGCGTCGATCAGGCTCACCGTGGCCATCCGACGACTGAACCATCACGCCGACGTGAGGGGCATCGCGCTACCTATCATTGACGTCGATGTTCACCATCACCTCAATGAAGTTCTCATAAAAAATCCGCGGCGTAAGATCGCCTCCATACCAAACAACTACACCCCGGAGCACACCATCATGAAACGCCAAATCCTTCTCAGCATCGCTTTCTCGGTTTTTGCAGTTAACGCTTTCGCCGCTTCTTCTGCTCACCCGGTTGTCGCTGAAGGCGGCTCGGAT
>NZ_JBOFQE010000117.1:0-24332 GCF_051660785.1 Pseudomonas sp. | reverse complement strand
CCTGCTCGCGATAGCGGTGTGTCAGCCAGCAAAAAGGTGACTGATACACCGCTATCGCGAGCAGGCTCGCTCCCACAGGGATTTTTGTTCAGTTCGGGTTGAACGGATAGGGTTGTTTCCACCGCTCGAAGATCGGTTTCAACCGGCCGCTTTTCACCAGGATTTCCATGCGCTCATCGAACAACGCCATCAATGCGCGGGCCTTGGGCGTATCGGCGAAGCACAGGTAGAGCGGCAATTCCGCAATATGGGTGCGACGAAACTGCGTCGGATCCTTGGCCCACTTCAGGATGTAGTCGACTTCAGTCAGCGCATCGATGTAGTAGTCGGCACGGTTACGGGTCAGCATCGACAAAATTCCGGTGCGCCGCACGACCTCGTTATAGCGCTGCACGTCGGGGAGGTATTTCTGGAGCTCATAACCGCGGACCCAGGCCAGTCGATAATTGCCCAGGGTTTCCGGGGTCGGCGCCGGGTTACTGGCCAGGCCCAGAGCGTAGATGTGATCGGTATCGTAATTCCAGCGTGGATAAAGTACATCGCTGGCCTCGTCACGATACGAACCGACACAGGCATCCACTTCACCACGCTGGGCCAGGCCCACGGCGCGGGTGTAAGGCTCGGTTCGAATGTCCAGTTTGACGCCGGCCGGCTCGAACACTTCCCGCAGCACGTCCCAACCCAGGCCATGCCCGTCAGCGGCGGTGTAGTCTTCCCACTCTTCACTGGCCAGATGGATCACGGAGGGCGTCGTCGTGGCATCGCCCGCCTGGGCGAACGAACAAAACATGGCGAACACCATCACAGCCAACCAGCGCCGAGCCATCCTTAGTCCCCTGTCTCGCCCCTCAGGCGAAAATCCATACCAGCCCCTGCATCGCCAACCACGCAAACACACCTGCCAATACGTCATCGAGCATGATCCCGACGCCACCGTGCACATGCCGATCGATCCAGTGGATCGGCCAGGGCTTGAGAATGTCGAAGAAGCGGAACACCACGAACCCCGCCAGCAACCAGTACCAGCCTTCCGGCACCAGCCACAGGGTGATCCACATCCCGACCATTTCGTCCCAGACGATGCCTTCGTGGTCGTGCACCCGCAGATCGTCGGCGACCTTGCCGCACAGCCAGAAGCCGAACAGCATGGTGACGCCGAGCATCAGCCAGTAACCCCAGTCGGGCAGCATCTGCCACAACGGGATAAAGGGTAGCGCAACTAACGAACCCCAGGTGCCCGGTGCTTTTGGCAAGGTGCCCGAACCGAAGCCGAACGCCAGGAAATGCCATGGATTGCGCCAGACCGAAGGCGGTACGAATTCCGCCGGGACCTGTTTGGGATGATCTGTCACGGTGTCTCCCGAAAATGTTGATAGCCCCGGGTTTGCGGGGTGATGTCTTGTCCAGCGGCATCCAGCAACACAACGCCCTGCCCGACCACCACACGTCCGACCACATGGATCGGCCAGCCGGCGGCCAGCAACGCGGGCAATTCGACGGACGGCAGGGTGAAGGCCAGTACATAGTCGTCGCCACCACTCAGGGCCGCGTCTTCAGCACCCGACTGGCCGAGGAAGGCGACTAAAGCGTTCGACAGCGGTAAGCGGTCGCGTTCAACCTGAATGCCGATATTCGACGCCAGGGCGATATGCCCGCAGTCCGCGAGCAGGCCGTCGGAGATGTCCAGCGCCGAAGTGGCCTTGCCACGCAGCGCCTGACCCAATGCCAGTTGCGGCTGCGGCGACCAGTAATGGGCCAGCAATGGATCGGCGATGGCGGCTTCAGCCGTCCGCTGCCCCAATACCAGCGGCAAGGCACCCGCCGCATTGCCCAGCTCACCGCCCACGCAAAGCAAATCACCGGGCTGCGCACCGCGGCGGGTCAACGCCTTGCCGGCCGGCACACGACCGAACACGGTCATGGTCAGGCTCAGCGGCCCGCGCGTGGTATCGCCGCCCACCAGCGCCACACCACAGCGCTGCGCCATGAGGTTCAAACCACGGGCGTAAGCGTCCAGCCAATCGGCAGTTACCGTTGGCAAAGTCAGGGCAAGGGTAAAGGCAACAGGGGTGGCGCCCATGGCGGCCAGATCACTGACAGCTACAGCCAGCGAACGCTGACCGAGCAGAAACGGGTCGCAAGGATCTGCGAAATGCACGCCGGCAACCAGCGTGTCGGTGGAAATCGCCAACTGCTCCCCGGGGGGAACAGCGAGCAAGGCGCAGTCATCGCCGATCCCGAGGGCAACGCCTTCGCCGCCTTGCGCACAGGGCGCGGCGGCGAAGAAGTTACGGATCAGCTCAAACTCGCCCATGGCAGCTGCAAGCGCTTGTTAGCGCTTGAACGCCTTCACTTCAGCTTCACGCAGACGCGGGGCCAGCTTGTCGAGTACACCGTTGACGAATTTGTGGCCGTCGGTGGAACCGAAGACTTTCGCCAATTCGATACCTTCGTTGATCACAACGCGGTAAGGGACGTCGACACGCTCAAGCAGTTCCCAGGTAGACAGGCGCAATACCGCCAGTTCAACCGGGTCCAGCTCTTCGATGGTCAGGTCCAGGCAAGGCTTGAGAGCGGCGTCGATCTTGTCCTTCTGCGCTGGAACCCCGTGCAGGATTTCACGGAAGTAGGCGCCGTCGACATCGCTGAAATCGTTATCGACCCGAAACTGCGCTTCGATCTCGTTCAGCGACTGCTTGGCCATGTGCCATTGGTACAGCGCCTGAGTCGCGAGCTGACGGGCTTCGCGACGCTTGACGCTTTTCGATGGCTTGCCGGCATCCGCAGGCTTTGGATCGCGCGGGTTAAAACGATCGCTTTCGTCGCTAATCACTTGGCCTCCAACTGCGCCAGCAGGCTGACCATTTCCAGAGCGGACAGGGCAGCTTCGGCACCTTTGTTACCGGCCTTGGTGCCGGAACGTTCGATGGCTTGTTCGATGGAATCAACGGTCAGGACGCCGAAAGCGACCGGAACGCCGAACTCCATGGACACCTGGGCCAGGCCCTTGGTGCATTCGCCTGCCACGTATTCGAAGTGCGGAGTGCCGCCACGAATGACCGCGCCCAGGGCGATGATTGCCGCGTACTCGCCCTTCTGAGCGACTTTCTGCGCAACCAGCGGGATTTCGAAGGCGCCAGGCGCGCGGATGATGGTGATGTCGCTTTCGCTTACGCCGTGGCGAACCAGGGCATCAACTGCACCGCTGACCAGACTTTCAACGACGAAGCTGTTGAAACGGCCCACTACCAAAGCGTAGCGGCCTTTAGGGGCGATGAAGGTACCTTCGATGGTCTTCAGGGTCATTCGTTAGATCTCTTAAAGAGCCGGGACGCGTTTTCTACGCGTCCCTCGGTGATGTGTTAGCCGCGAATAAAGGACTGGAAACAACCGGTCATTATTCGGAGGGCACGTATTCTACAACTTCCAGATCGAAACCGGATATCGCATTAAATTTCATTGGCGCAGACATCAGGCGCATTTTGCGCACGCCGAGGTCTCGAAGAATCTGCGAACCGGCACCGACGATGCTGTAGGTGGTCGGTTTTTTCACGGCAGTCTGATCCGCAGTTTCACGGATGTGCGCCAGTAACACGTCACCATCGAGCGGGTGACCGAGCAACAGCACCACGCCGCTGCCGGCCTCAGCTACCGCGGCCATGGCGGCGCGCAGGCTCCAGCGGCCCGGTTGCTTGACCATCAGCAGGTCGCGCAGCGGGTCCATGTTGTGTACGCGAACCAACGTCGGTTCTTCAGCGCACACGGTGCCCAGGGTCAGGGCCATGTGCACGTCGCCTTCCACGGAATCACGATAGGTCACCAGGTTGAACTGGCCCAGTTCGCTGTCCAACGGCTGCTCGGCAATCCGCTGAACGGTACGTTCGTGGATCATCCGGTAGTGAATCAGGTCGGCGATGGTGCCGATCTTGATGTTGTGTTCGGCCGCGAAAGCTTCGAGCTCGGTGCGACGGGACATGGTGCCGTCGTCGTTCATCACTTCGCAGATCACACCGCTTGGCTCGAAACCGGCCATGCGCGCCAGGTCACACGCCGCTTCGGTGTGGCCAGCGCGCGCCAGGGTGCCGCCGGCCTGGGCCATTAGCGGGAAAATGTGGCCGGGGCTGACGATGTCTTCAGCCTTGGCGTCTTTCGCCGCAGCCGCTTGCACGGTGCGCGCGCGGTCGGCAGCGGAGATGCCGGTGGTCACGCCTTCGGCCGCTTCGATGGACACGGTGAACTTGGTGCCGAAGCCGGAACCATTGCGCGGCGCCATCAATGGCAGCTTGAGCAGTTCGCAGCGCTCACGGCTCATCGGCATGCAGATCAGGCCACGGGCGTGCTTGGCCATGAAGTTGATGTGTTCGGCCTTGCAGCACTCGGCGGCCATGATCAGGTCGCCTTCGTTCTCGCGGTCTTCGTCATCCATGAGGATGACCATCTTGCCTTGGCGGATGTCTTCAACCAGTTCTTCGATGCTATTGAGCGCCACAAGGCACCCCCCTTCTTTCGAAATTAGAGCTCAGGATTTGAGGTAGCCGTTTTGGGCCAGAAAGCTTTCAGTAATGTTGCTGGAGGCTGGCTCTGCGGCCTTGTCGCCCAACAACAGGCGCTCCAGATAACGGGCAAGCAAGTCGACTTCCAGATTCACCCGGCGACCTGGCTGATACGACGCCATGATGGTTTCGCTCAGGGTGTGCGGAATGATCGTCAGCAGGAACTCGGCGCCATCCACCGCGTTCACGGTCAGGCTGGTGCCGTCGACGGTGATCGAGCCTTTATGGGCGATGTACTTGGCGAGTTCTTTCGGCGCACGGATGCGGAATTCCACAGCTCGGGCATTCTCGGTACGAGCAACCACTTCGCCCACGCCATCGACATGACCGCTGACCAGATGCCCGCCGAGGCGAGTGGTCGGGGTCAGGGCTTTTTCCAGGTTCACCGGGCTGCCGCTTTTCAGGTCATTCATCGCGGTGCAATCGAGGGTTTCGCGACTGACGTCCGCCGCGAAGCCATTGCCCGGCAATTCAACGGCGGTCAGGCACACGCCGTTGACCGCGATGCTGTCGCCCAGTTTGACGTCGCTCAGGTCGAGCTTGCCGGTTTCTACGTGGACCCGCACATCTCCGCCTTTTGGGGTCAATGCACGAATACTGCCGATGGATTCGATGATGCCGGTAAACATGGAGTCCTCCTCGAGAACAAAGCCGTCGCGTGGCGCAGGCCGGGAATTATACGCTCGCCGCCGGCGCAGGAATGGCGATGACTCGCCAGTCATCGCCAACCGCGCGAATTTCGGTGATTTTGAGCTCGGGCGCGTCTTTCATTTGCTCGAGCGGCCAGTCCAGTAACGGGCGAGCCGAAGAACCCAGAAACTTGCCGGCGATGAAAATCTGGAATTCATCCACCAGACCTTGCTGGGCAAAAGCCCCCGCCAGACGCGGCCCTGCTTCGACCAACACTTCGTTGACCCCACGATTGGCCAGTTCGACCAGTAGCTTGCGCAGGTCAACCAAGCCATCTTCGCCGGCCACGATCAGGCATTCGGGACCGTTGGCGTATTGCTCTTCGATCGCCATGCAGGTGGCGACCAACGCAGGCCCAGCCTTGAAGAACGGTGCATCGAGCGGCACGCGCAAACGGCCGTCGATCAGTACGCGCAGCGGCGGACGGCTCATGGCCAGGGCCGTTTGCTCGGCGTCCAGGCCCAGTTCATCGGCGCGCACGGTCAATCGGGCGTTGTCCGCCAAGACCGTGTCGGCGCCGGTCAGCACCACGCTGGCCTGGGCGCGCAGACGTTGTACCGCCGAACGCGCGGCCGGGCCGGTGATCCATTGGCTTTCGCCGCTCTCCATCGCCGTGCGACCGTCCAGGCTCATGGCCAACTTCACCCGCACGAACGGCAAGCCGTGTTCCATGCGCTTGAGGAAGCCTTCGTTGAGCTTGCGCGCCTCGCCTTCCAGCACACCGCTTTCGATAGCGATGCCCGCCTGGGCCAGGCGCTGCATGCCGCGACCGGCCACCGACGGATTCGGATCCTGCATCGCCGCGACGACCCTTGCGAGGCCGGCATTCACCAGCGCATCTGCACAGGGTGGAGTGCGGCCGTGATGGCTGCACGGTTCGAGGGTCACGTACGCCGTGGCGCCACGGGCCTTGTCACCAGCGGCGCGCAGGGCATGGACTTCAGCGTGGGGCTCACCGGTGCGGACATGCCAGCCTTCGCCGACAATCTGCCCGTCCTTCACAATCACACAGCCAACACGCGGGTTGGGGTGCGTCGTGTAATGACCTTTGCGCGCCAGTTCAAGGGCGCGAGCCATGTAATGGGCGTCGAGGATGGCTTGTTCTGGGGAAGTGGTCATTCTTTCACCGGCTCACGGGCCAGGCGATCGATCTCTTCGCGAAACTCGTTGAGGTCCTGGAAGCGGCGATACACGGAGGCGAAACGAATGTAGGCGACTTCGTCGAGCTTTTGCAGCTCGGCCATCACCAGTTCACCAACCACGAGGGATTTGACCTCGCGCTCACCGGTGGCGCGCAGTTTGTGCTTGATGTGCACCAGCGACGATTCGAGGCGCTCGACACTCACCGGGCGCTTCTCCAGCGCACGCTGCATGCCGGCGCGAAGTTTTTCTTCGTCGAAGGGCTGACGGCTACCGTCGGTTTTGATCAGGCGCGGCAACACCAGTTCGGCAGTCTCGAACGTCGTGAAACGCTCGCCGCAGGCCAGGCATTCACGCCGGCGGCGCACCTGTTCGCCCTCGGCGACCAGACGCGAGTCGATGACCTTGGTGTCGTTGGCACCGCAGAAGGGACAGTGCATGGTGGCAGGCAACAAAAAAAGGGAGGGCCATGGTAGCGCATCCCCGTGGCAAGACAAGCCATAGGGTTTACGGTATACAGACGGGCTATATGCCTGATTCATGGATTTCACCTTGCTGGAGCCGCAAATGTCCCTAAGACCGCTCGTCTTGCTCAGTCTTTTCAGCCTGCTGGTGGCCTGCAGCAGCGATGCGCCCAAGCCCCAGCCGCCGACGCCAGGGCCAGCCCCGCAGGCGGCGCAGAAAAAAGCCAAGGAGTCGGCCAACCTCGGCCCGCTGCCCGCGTATCAGCGTGAACTGAGCGGCACCCTGCAAGGCGTGCCGGCCGGTGCCGAAGTCGAACTGGCGCTGCTAGTGATCGATGCCCAGGACCGCCCGCAACAATTGCTCGCCAGTTCAAGCCTGATCGGCACCAATCAGATTCTGCCATTTCACCTGCGCTTCAACCCGGAATCGTTCCCGGCCGGCGTTCGCGTTGAATTGCGCGGGCGTGCCAGCCAATCCGGACAGTTGATTTTGCATTTGCCGTCGCAGGTCATTACCCAACCGACGACCCAGGCCCTTGGCCAGCTGCAATTCGTCAAAGCGCCATGATTGCACCGCTCGACCTGCAACAGGCGTTGGGTGAACTGCTCGGTGATGCGCAGCTGGTGCCTGTCGCATTGCCCGATACCGAGCTGAAACTCTGGCTGATCGACGGTGACAACATGGACCGCGCCTTCAGCCCGGAAGAAACCCGGCGGATTCTGCATGAGCCGCCGTACTGGAGTTTCTGCTGGGCCAGCGGTTTGGCAGTGGCCCGCTATCTCGCCGAATTTCCGGAGTGGGTCAAAGGCAAGCGGGTGCTGGATTTTGGCGCCGGTTCCGGGGTGGCGGGGATTGCGGCGGTGAAGGCTGGGGCGCTGGAGGTGGTGGCCTGTGACCTCGACCCGCTGGCGATTGCGGCGTGTCGGGCGAATGCTGAACTCAATGAAGTGGAGCTGAGCTACTCGTCGGACTTTTTCGCCGAAGCGGATCGGTTTGATCTGATTCTGGTGGCGGACGTGCTGTACGACCGGGCGAATCTGCCGCTGCTTGATGAGTTTTTGAGTCGTGGCAAGGAGGCGCTGGTGGCGGATTCGCGGGTGAGGGATTTTCGTCACCCGTTGTATCAACGCATCGAAATGCTCGAAGCGATGACCCTGCCGGATCTGGCCGAGCCTGAAGAGTTTCGGTATGTGAGCCTCTACCACGCGCGCCGCTAGCTAAAAGCATCGCCAGCAGGCTGGCTCCCACACTGGATCTATGTCACACCGAAAAATCCCTGTGGGAGCGAGCCTGCTCCGGGCGGCGTTCCGACGATAGCGTTCTGTCAGGCAACACATCACCAACAGCCACCCCGCTTCCGGCCGCCCCCCGTCAAGCCGTATAGTTGCCCCATTCACGCTTCCAAGAGATCCCCCATGAGTCAGGAAACGCCGTACATCTTCGACGCCACGACCGCTGATTTCGACCAGTCGGTGATCGAGAACTCTTTCCACAAACCGGTGCTGGTGGATTTCTGGGCCGAATGGTGTGCGCCCTGCAAAGTGCTGATGCCAATGCTGCAGACCATCGCCGAGAGCTATCAGGGCGAGTTGCTGCTGGCCAAGGTCAACTGCGATCTCGAACAGGACATCGTCGCCCGTTTCGGCATTCGCAGCCTGCCGACCGTGGTGCTGTTCAAGGACGGTCAGCCGGTGGACGGTTTTGCCGGCGCGCAGCCGGAATCGGCGGTGCGGGCGATGCTTGAGCCTCACGTACAAATGCCGCCGCCAGCAGCAGCTGATCCGTTCGAACAGGCCCTGGCCCTGTTCGACGACAGTCGTTTCGCCGACGCCGAAGCCGCGCTCAAAGTGCTGCTGGGCGAAGACAACACCAACGCTGGCGCATTGATTCTCTACGCCCGTTGCCTGACTGAACGGGGCGAACTGAGCGAAGCGCAAACCGTGCTCGATGCGGTGAAAAGCGACGAGCACAAAGCCGCGCTGGCCGGCGCCAAGGCGCAGATCCAGTTCCTTGGCCAAGCCAAGGATTTGCCGGATGCCGCAGACCTGAAAGCGCGCCTGGCGAAAAACCCGCAGGACGATGAAGCGGTGTATCAACTGGCAATGCAGCAGTTGGCCCGCCAACAGTACGACGCCGCGCTGGATGCGTTACTGAAACTGTTTGTGCGCAATCGCAGCTACAGCGAAGGCTTGCCGCACAAGACCTTGCTGCAAGTGTTCGAACTGCTGGGCAATGATCACCCGCTGGTGACTACCTACCGCCGCAAGTTGTTTGCTGCGCTGTATTAAACAGCGCCGATCCAGCTGTAGAGCGGCGTATCCCCGCCGCTCGTCACCTTCACATCAGCGCAATGGCGCAAACGCACCAACAGGCGTTTGCCCGACGACGCGCTGCCGGTCAGTCCTTCCAGCTGATCCAGCAAATCCGGCCCACTCAATTGCCCGGCCTTGCGCAGCAGGTCTTTGGCGACCTGCCACAGCGCATCATCCTGATTCACCGGTTTGGCCGGGGCGACACTGGCCTCAGGCTTGACCACCTGCAACTGCGCGCCAAGCCGCGCCCAGTCGCCGTCATCCATCTCCAACGTCAAATCCACCGGCCAATCGCCGATGCTTCCGCGAATTCGCAACATAGGTCTGCTCCCGCACATTTCTGACTTGCATGCTCCCATGTGACTTGCGCAACGCCAAGCAGACGGTCAAACTCCCCGCACTTTCGTTATAAGATTACATAACAAATTCTTCATTTTACTTTCGGAGACCCGCCATGCGCCGTCTGCTTCTCGCTCTGCCGTTTGCCCTGTTGCCGCTGGCCTTCGCCCACGCTGCTGAAGAACATGATCATGACCACGATCATGAACACGGCAGCCTCAGCGCCCACGAACATGGCGTCGGTCGCCTGAACGCGGCGCTGGACGGTCAGACCCTGGAGCTGGAACTGGAAAGCCCGGCGATGAACCTGGTGGGCTTCGAACACGCCGCTACCTCCGACGCCGACAAGGCCAAGGTTGCTGCCGCTCGTGCACAGCTGGAAAAACCGCTGGTGCTGTTCAATCTGCCGAAAGCCGCAGGCTGTGTGGTGGCGACCCAGGAACTGGAAAGTCCGTTGTTCGGTGACAAGCCAGATGCTGATCACGATGAAGATGCCAAAGACGAACATCACCACGATCACAGCGAAATCCACGCCCACTACCAATTCACCTGCTCGGCCCCGGGCGCGCTGAAAACCCTGGACCTGGTGAACATATTCAACACCTTCCCGGCCACCCAGAAGATTCAGGTACAACTGATCAGCCCGAGCGGGCAGCAAGGGGTTGAAGTGACGGCAAAGGCTGCCGCCCTCAAGTTTTAAATCCATCGGAAATCCCCTGTGGGAGCGAGCCTGCTCCGGGCGGCGTTCCGACGATGAGGCCCTGACATTCAACATCTTTGTTGTCTGACACACCGCTATCGCGAGCAGGCTCGCTCCCACAGGGAGGTGTGTTGGATTTGAGATTGAGACAAGTAACTAAACCCAATGAAACCGGCGCCATGACCCAAGCACTCATCGAACTGTCCGACCTGGGCTTCAGCTGGCCCGGTCACCCGCCGCTGCTGGATATCCCGGCGTTTCGCCTGGAGCCCGGTGAAACCCTGTTCCTCAAAGGCCCCAGCGGCAGTGGCAAGACCACCCTGCTCGGCCTGCTGGGCGGTGTGCAGAAGCCCGATCGCGGCAGCATTCGCCTGCTGGGCCAGGAACTGACCGAACTCGGCGCCGGCGCGCGTGACCGCTTTCGCGTCGATCACACCGGCTACATTTTTCAGCAATTCAACCTGCTGCCGTTTCTCTCGGTGCGCGAGAACGTCGAACTGCCCTGCCACTTCTCCAGGCTGCGCGCCGAACGGGCGAAACAGCGCCACGGCAGTGTCGACCAGGCCGCAGCCACCCTGCTCGCCCACTTGGGCCTGAAGGATGAAAGCATCCTCAGCCGCCGCGCCGATTCGCTGTCCATCGGTCAACAGCAACGGGTCGCCGCCGCGCGCGCGTTGATCGGTCAGCCGGAATTGGTGATCGCCGACGAACCGACTTCGGCGCTGGACTACGACGCTCGCGAAAACTTCATTCGCCTGCTGTTCGCCGAATGCCGTGAAGCCGGCTCGAGCCTGTTGTTCGTCAGCCACGACCAAAGCCTCGCGCCGCTGTTCGATCGCCACTTGTCGCTGGCCGATCTCAATCGCGCCGCCACCCCGTCCGAGGTCTGAGATGTATTTGTTTCGTCTTGCCATGGCCAGTCTGGCTAATCGCCGTTTCACCGCGATCCTCACCGCGTTCGCCATTGCCCTGTCGGTCTGTCTGCTGTTGGCCGTGGAACGGGTGCGCACCGAAGCCAAAGCCAGTTTCGCCAGCACCATCAGCGGCACTGACCTGATCGTCGGCGCCCGTTCCGGCTCGGTGAACCTGTTGCTGTACTCGGTGTTCCGCATCGGCAACGCCACCAACAACATCCGCTGGGACAGCTTCGAACACTTCGCCAACAACCCGAAAGTGAAGTGGGCGATCCCGATGTCCCTCGGTGACTCCCATCGCGGTTACCGCGTGATGGGCACCACCGAGGCGTACTTCGAGCACTACCAGTACGGTCATCAACAACACTTGGAATTGGCCGACGGTCGCGCCTTCGCCAGCGACCCGTTCGAAGTAGTACTCGGTGCCGAGGTGGCGGATGCGCTGCACTACAAACTCGGCGACAAACTGGTGTTGGCTCATGGTGTGGCGGTGATCAGCCTGGTCAAACACGACGACAAACCGTTCACCGTGGTCGGCATTCTTAAACGCACCGGCACCCCGGTGGACCGCACGTTGCACATCAGCCTTGGTGGCATGGAAGCGATTCACGTCGACTGGCACAACGGTGTGCCGGCCCAGGGCAAAGGCCGGATCAGCGCCGATCAGGCGCGCAACATGGACCTGACGCCACAAGCGATCACCGCGTTCATGCTCGGCCTCAACAGCAAGATTTCGACCTTCGCCGTTCAGCGTGAAATCAACGAATTCCGTGGCGAGCCGATGCTGGCGATCCTGCCCGGCGTGGCGCTGCAGGAGTTGTGGAGTTTGATGAGCACAGCGGAAAAAGCCTTGTTCGTGGTCTCGCTGTTTGTGGTGCTGACCGGTTTGATCGGCATGCTCACGGCGATCCTCACCAGCCTCAACGAACGACGCCGAGAGATGGCGATTCTGCGCTCGGTCGGCGCCCGGCCGTGGCACATCGCGACGTTGCTGGTGCTGGAGGCGTTTGCCCTGGCGCTGTCGGGCGTGATCGCCGGATTGGGGCTTTTGTACGTGGGCATCGCGTTGGCCCAGGGTTATGTGCAAGCCAATTACGGCTTGTTCCTGCCACTCGCCTGGCCCAGTGAATATGAATGGACGCTGCTCGGTGGCATCCTGATCGCCGCGTTGCTGATGGGCAGCGTGCCGGCCTGGCGCGCGTATCGCCAATCTTTGGCCGATGGCCTGTCAATCCGACTATGAGGACGTTAATGATGCCCCGCGCCTTGCTTGCGCTGTTGATGCTGGTCGCCCTGCCGCTGTGGGCGGCCGAGCCGAAAGAACTGACCTGGTCGGAAATGATCCCGCCGGACGCCGCACCGGAAGTGCCGAACATGACACCGCTGCATGACCTGTCGCAGATGGGCAACGCGCTGGCCGCTGAATCGGCGCCGGCCGCCAAGCAGGACATGCCCAATGCGCCGGTGGTGAAAAGCCTCGACGGGCAGAACATTCGCCTGCCGGGTTACATCGTGCCGCTGGAAGTGAGCGAGGAAGGCCGTGCCACGGAGTTTTTGCTGGTGCCGTATTTCGGCGCCTGCATCCATGTGCCGCCACCGCCGTCGAATCAGATCGTGCATGTGAAAAGCGAAGTGGGCGTGAAGCTCGATGAGCTGTATCAGCCGTACTGGATCGAGGGGGCGTTGCAGGTCAAAGCGTCGAGCAGCGAGCTGGCGGATGCGGGGTATCAGATGGAGGCGGACAAGATTTATGTGTATGAACTGCCGGAGTGAATCCGGGAGTCATGTGTTGTTTGATCGATAGTCATCGCTAGCAGGCTAGCGATGAAGTCCTCAAAAACACCCGCAAACCCAAGCCCATCACTGTTTCATTGAGCTGCATCAAAAGACCGTATCAGACGCCTCCGTACCATTGGACATCGAACATTTTTAACGTCCTTTGGAGCCCCCATGTACAAGTCCGCGCTCTGCGCTTCGCTGCTTGCCCTCGCGCTCGCAGCCCCGCTCGCCTATGCCCATGAAGCTGGCGACATCATCGTTCGTGCCGGTGCAATCACCGTCAACCCGAAAGCCGACAGCTCCAGCGTCAAGGTCGACCAAGGCCCGCTGGCCGGCGCCGACCTGGGTGGCAAGGCCACCATGAGCAGCGACACGCAACTGGGCCTGAACTTCGCCTACATGATCGACAGCCACTGGGGGATCGAGCTGCTGGCCGCCTCGCCGTTCGAACATGACGTGAAGCTAAAAGGCACCGCCCTCGGCGCGGCCAACGGCAAACTCGGCACCCTCAAACACCTGCCGCCGACCTTGAGCGTTGTGTACTACCCGCTGGACGGGAAGTCCGCGTTTCAGCCCTACGTTGGCGCCGGTATCAACTACACCTGGATCTACGACGAGCACGTCGGCAGCGAAGCGCAGGCCAACGGCTTCAGTAACTTCAAGGCGAAAAACTCCTGGGGCATGGCGTTCCAGGTCGGCGCCGACTACATGCTGACCGACAACGTGATGATCAACGCCCAGGTGCGCTACATCGACATCGATACCCGCGCGACCGTTGAGAACAACGCGGTTGCACCGGGCACCCGGGCCAAGGTGAATGTGGATGTTGATCCGTTTATCTACATGGTTGGCCTGGGCTACAAGTTCTAAGAAGCATTTGAATGGCTTTTGTGGCGAGGGAGCTTGCTCCCGCTGGGCTGCGAAGCAGACCCTGGATTGATGGCGACCGCTGCGCAGTCGAGCGGGAGCAAGCTCCCTCGCCACAGGGTTCGCGTCGGTAGAAAGTACGAGACCGAAAAAAGGCGCCTCGAAAGGCGCCTTTTTCATGGCTGCAGAAACCTCAGCGTCCCAACAACCGCGCAAGCCCGACACTCATCGGTGTCTGCTCAGGGTAGGTAAAGCGCTCCAGCAATCGCCGGTTGTTCGCCCGCGAATGACGGATGTCACCAGAACGTGCCGGGCCATAACTCACCGGTGGCAATTGACCGACCACCGCCTGCAACGCTTCAAGCATTTGCTTGAGAGAGGTCGCCTGGTTCCAGCCGACGTTTACCGCGCCAACTTCAACCTGCGGCAGCTCGATGGCTTGCACCAGCAGGCCCACCAGATCCTCGACGTACACGAAATCACGCGTCTGCTCGCCATCGCCAAACACGGTGATGGGCAGGCCTTTCTGCGCACGCTCGCTGAAAATGCTGATCACGCCGGAATACGGCGAGGACGGGTCCTGACGCGGACCGAAAATGTTGAAGAAACGGAAAATCACCGGCTCCAGTTCATGCTGGCGACGGTAGAAATCGAAGTAATACTCGCTGGCCAACTTGTCCGACGCATACGGGGTCAACGGCGCCTTGGGCGTGTCTTCATCGATCGACTCGCCTTCGCCATTGTTGCCGTAGACCGCCGCACTGGAGGCGTACAACACTCGCTTGACGCCAGCCTGGCGCATGGCTTCGCAGACATTCAGCGAACCGACGAAATTGCTCCGGTGAGTCTTCACTGGATCGTCCACCGAGGCCTGCACCGACGCCACCGCCGCCAGATGCGCCACGGCGCTGCAACCGACCATCGCCTGCGCCACCAGCGCAGCATCGGCGACGTCGCCCACAACCAGCTCGACCTTGGGATTGCCCAGCGGCAGGTTGCTGCGTTTGCCGGTGGACAGGTCATCGAGAATGCGCACCGAATGGCCCTTGGCGAGCAAGGCATCGGTCAGATGCGAGCCGATGAAACCGGCGCCGCCGGTGATTAAAACAGGGCCGTCAGCCATGGCGATAGAACCTATCCAGTAAGCCCGGGAGTGCCGCGCGCCAGGCGCGGGGCTTGATCCCGAACGTGTGAAGAATTTTCTTGCAGGCCAATACCGCGTGTTGCGGCTCTTCGGCGGCGTCCGGGCGCGCGGCATGAGCCTGGGCGGTCGGCGCTTCGATGGCCAGCGGATGCAGGCTGCGTGCTTCAGTCAGGATCGCCTGACCCAGCGCCAGCGGCGTCGTCGCCTCGTGCCCGGCGTAATGATAGGTGCCCCACAGCGGTGCTGCACAATCAAGTTGCTTGAGCACCGAAATGATCACCCGCGCCGCGTCGTCGACCGGGGTCGGGTTGCCCCGGCGGTCGTCAGCCAGCAGCAGTTCTTCAGGTTGTTCGGCGCGACCGAGGAAACGCCCGAGGGTGCCGTCAGGGCTGTCATCGAGCAGCCAGCCGAAGCGCAGCAGCACGTGTTGCGGACAGGTGGCGCGCACGCTTTGTTCGATCCGCCACAAGGCCTGACCGCGCAAGCCCAGCGGCACCGGTTCGTCTTTTTCGCTGTAGGCGGTCGCCCGGGAGCCGTCGAATACGCGATAGCTCGACGGTTGCAGCAGCACGATGTTGTGATGCTGGCACAGCTCGGCCAGACGCTCGATCGCCCGCTCCTGCCCGGCCAGACGCTGCTCGCTGACCGTCTCCGCCTGAAACCAGTCGAAGTAGTAGGCGAGATTGATCAGCGCGTCCGGGCGGGTGTCGTCGAGCAGTTGCGTCAGGCTCGCGGCATCCCAGCCGTCTTGCGGTGGGCGGGGGGCGAGGAAGCCGATGTCTTCCTCCGCACCGAGGCGAATCAGCGCCTGCCCAAGGGCATTTCCGCCGCCCAGTAACATAAGGCGCATTCGCATAGAGTCAGCAGGCCCAGTCTGATTGGAACGATGGCTTTATCGACAGCGCCCGCAGGCCATGTCGTTGATAGTTGCCGGAATCGTTGCATTTTGCGGGTTTAGTGCGCAACCGTCATCCGTAAAGTGTAGATCCCTTGGTTAACTGCGGCCCCTGCGGCCCCTGTGGCGAGGGAGCTTGCTCCCGCCGGCCGATCCGCGCCCGGGCGAAGCAGTCGTAAAATCGGGCGGTTCGGAGTGTCAGGATGAACTGGGAGGCAGGTTTTGGGGCTGCTGCGCAACCCAGCGGGAGCAAGCTCCCTCGCCACAAGGACGGCGATAAACCGAGCGGTACTTGCAACTTCCTATCCCCACCCGCATAAATTACCCCATGAATCTGCCCATCCCCACGGACGCGGCCCTGGCAGGCTTCCACCCCGCCGTCAGCGCCTGGTTCCACAACACGTTCCCGTCGGTCACCGCCGCCCAGGCCCGGGCGTGGCCGTTGATCCGCCAGCACCGTTCGACCCTGATCGCCGCGCCCACCGGTTCCGGCAAAACCCTCACGGCATTCCTCGCGGTCATTGACGACCTGGTCCATCGCGGACTGGAAAACGAGGGCGGGTTGCCCGACAAAACCCTGGTGGTCTACGTTTCACCGCTCAAAGCCCTGTCCAACGACATCCAGATCAACCTGCAAAACCCGCTGGCCGGCATCACAGAGCAATTGCGCGTCATGGGCCTGCCCGAATTACGGATCAACACCGCCGTGCGCACCGGCGACACGCCGCAAAAAGACCGCTCGGCCATGCGCCGCACGGCGCCGCACATTCTGGTGACCACCCCGGAATCCCTTTACGTGCTGCTCGGTTCCGACTCCGGCCGGCAGATGCTCGGCACCACTCGCACGGTGATCGTCGACGAAATCCATGCCATCGCCGCCAGCAAACGCGGCAGCCATTTGGCCCTGAGCCTCGAACGATTGCAGGCGCTGTGCGCGGTCCCGCTGATGCGCATCGGCCTGTCCGCCACGCAGAAACCCATTGAAGCGGTCTCACGCTTCCTCGTGGGTCGTGATCGTGAGTGCGAAATCATCGACATCGGCCACGCCCGCCCGCGGGATCTGGACATCGAAGTCCCGCCAGTGCCGCTATCGGCAGTGATGGCCAACGATGTCTGGGAATTGGTCTACGACCGCCTCGCCATTCTCGCCCGCGAACACCGCACCACGCTGGTTTTCGTCAACACCCGGCGCCTGGCCGAGCGCCTGAGCCGGCATTTGAGCGAGCGTCTCGGCAAAGAGGCCGTGGCCGCGCATCACGGCAGCCTGGCCAAGGAGTTTCGCCTCGACGCGGAGCAACGACTCAAGCGCGGCGACCTGCAAGTGCTGATCGCCACGGCATCGCTGGAGCTGGGGATCGACATTGGCGACGTCGACCTGGTGTGCCAGATCGCCTCGCCGCGCTCGATTGCCGGGTTTCTGCAACGGGTCGGCCGATCCGGGCACCAGGTCGGCGGCACGCCCAAGGGCCGTTTGTTCGCCACCACCCGCGATGACCTGATCGAATGCGCCGCCCTGCTCGACTGCGTGCGCCGTGGCGAACTCGACACCTTGCAGATTCCCAAGGCGCCGCTGGACGTGCTGGCGCAGCAGATCATCGCCGAGGTCAGCTGCCAGGAATGGCAAGAACAGGCATTGCTGGAGATGTTCCGCAAAGCCTCGCCGTACGCCGGACTCGACGAAAAACATTACCAGGCGCTGCTACACATGCTCGCCGAGGGTTACAACGGCCGGCAGGGCATCCGCAGCGCTTACCTGCACCGCGACGCCGTGACCCGTACGTTGCGCGGTCGCCGGGGCAGCAAACTGACGGCCGTGACCAGCGGCGGAACCATCCCGGACAACGCCGATTACAGCGTACTGCTCGAACCTCAGGGGCTGAACATCGGCAGCGTCAACGAAGACTTTGCGGTGGAAAGCATCGCCGGGGATATCTTCCAGCTGGGCAATACGTCGTATCGAATCCTGCGCGTCGACACCGGCAAGGTCCGGGTCGAGGACGCCCAGGGCCAGCCGCCGACCATTCCGTTCTGGCTCGGTGAAGCACCCGGTCGCAGTGCAGAATTGTCATTCGCCGTGGCGCGCCTGCAAGCGCAGCTCGACGACCTGCTCGGCGCCACGCCGGGCAACTTGCAGCCGGCCATCGACTGGCTGACCGACACCCTCGGCCTGAACCTGGCCAGCGCCGAGCAGCTGGTGGATTACCTGGCTCGCGCGCGCCTGACGTTGGGCGCCCTGCCGTCGCAAGACACGCTGCTGATGGAGCGTTTTTTCGACGAGTCCGGCGGCACACAATTGATCATCCACACGCCGTTCGGCAGTCGCATCAACCGCGCCTGGGGCCTGGCCCTGCGCAAGCGTTTCTGCCGCACTTTCAACTTCGAATTGCAGGCCGCCGCCAGCGAAGACGCGATCGTGCTGTCGCTGTCCACCAGCCACAGCTTTGAACTCGATGACGTCTGGCGTTACGTGCACAGCAACACGGCCGAACACCTGCTGATCCAGGCAATCCTCGATGCGCCGCTGTTCGGTGTTCGCTGGCGCTGGAATGCCGGGGTTGCCTTGGCGCTGCCACGCTATACCGGCGGGCGCAAAGTCGCGCCGCAGATCCAGCGGATGAAAAGCGAGGACCTGATCGCCAGCGTGTTTCCCGACCAGATCGCCTGCGTGGAAAACCTCGCCGGCGAACGTGAAGTGCCCGAACATCCGCTGGTGGAACAAACCCTCGACGATTGCCTGCACGAAGCCATGGACAGTGAAGGCTGGCTGGCGTTGTTGCGGCGCATGGAACGCGGCGATGTGCGGCTGATCAGCCGCGATTTGCCGGCGCCCTCGCCACTGGCAGCGGAAATCCTCAGCGCCCGCCCCTACACTTTTCTCGACGATGCGCCGCTGGAGGAGCGCCGCACCCAAGCGGTGCTTAACCGGCGCTGGACCGACCCGCAGTCCACCGACGACCTCGGTGCGCTGGACGCCGAAGCGATTCAAGCAGTGCGTGACGAAGCCTGGCCAACACCTACAAGCGTCGATGAAATGCACGAAGCCTTGATGAGCCTCGCGTGCATCGCCGATACCGAGGCGCAGGCCAATGTGCATTGGTTGGACTGGCTGAACGCCCTCGCTGAAAGCGGCCGCGCCAGCCGTTTGCAGATTAATGCCGAGCAATCGCTGTGGCTGGCGCTGGAGCGGTTGACCCTTGTGGGCGCGGTTTATCCACAGGCGACTTTGCAGCCACCGCTGGCGGCGCTGCCAGGGTTCGATGAAGTCTGGGAGCCGGATGAGGCGCTGCTCGAAGTGATTCGCGCGCGGCTCAGCGCGTTTGGTCCGCTGCCATTGCAAGCGATTGCTGCCCCCTTGGGATTGCCGGCCATTGAAGTCACCCAGACGTTGGCACAACTGGAACGCGAAGGTTATGTGCTGCGCGGCCAATTCACCCCGGGAGCCAGTGAGGATGAATGGTGCGAGCGGCATCTGCTGGCGCGAATTCATCGCTACACGGTCAAGCGTCTGCGGCGGGAAATCGAGCCGGTGGCGTTGCAGGATTTCATGCGCTTTCTGTTCGACTGGCAGCATTTGTCCGCCTCGACTCAAGGCCAGGGCAACGCGGTATTGCCAGCCATCGTCGCGCAGTTCGAAGGCTATCCCGCCGCTGCTTCAGCGTGGGACAGCGACATTCTGCCAATGCGCATCAAAGGCTATTCGGCGAGTTGGCTGGACGATCTGTGTCGCAGCGGCAAACTGGTCTGGACGCGCCTGACCGCGCGCAACAAAACCGCCGGCACGGCGCTGCGCAGCACGCCGATTCTGTTATTGCCGCGCACACAGGTCGGGTTGTGGAGCAGCTTGACCGAGCAGACCCCGGTCAGCGAACTGTCGCCCAAGACGCAAAAGGTTTACGAAGCCCTCAGCCAACACGGCGCGCTGTTTTTCGATGAGTTGATTCACGAGGCTCATCTGTTGCGCGCCGAACTGGAAATCGCCTTGCAGGAACTGGTCGGCGCAGGACTTGTGAACGCCGACAGTTTCGCCGGCCTGCGAGCGCTGATCACCCCGGCCAGCAAACGGCAGAACCGCAGCAGCCGACGCGGGCGTGGGGCGTTTGTCGGCGGGATGGACGATGCCGGGCGCTGGGCCTTGTTGCGACGCGGTCCCGCTGCACCGGTTGTGGATAACAAACGACCGGCGCCGACGCCGAGCGACACCCTGGAACACATCGCCATGACCTTGCTTCGGCGCTACGGCGTGGTGTTCTGGCGCTTGCTGGAGCGGGAAGCCGATTGGTTGCCGAGCTGGAGGGAATTGCTGCGCACGTTCCACCGGCTGGAAGCGCGGGGGGAGATTCGCGGTGGGCGGTTTGTCAGTGGTTTGGCCGGCGAGCAATTTGCGTTGCCTGAGGCGATTCCGTTGCTGCGCGAAGTACGGCGCCGACCGCATGACGGGACCTTGATTGCGGTGTGCGGGGTGGATCCGCTGAACCTGGCCGGGACGTTATTGCCCGGCGCGAAAGTGCCGGCGCTGGCGAGTAATCGGCTGGTGTATCGGGATGGGTTGCCGGTGGCGGCGGAGATTGCCGGGAAGCAGGTTTACTGGGTGGAGCTGGATCAGCAATTGGCTGCTGAACTACACAGCAAACTGATCCGGCATTGAGGGTGTCTGGACTGTCCCCATCGCGAGCAGGCTCGCTCCCACATTGGATTTGTGTACACCGCAGGCCCCCTGTGGGAGCGAGACCGGCTTGCCGGCGATGAGGCCATCAGCAACACCACAAAATCATTGAGTGCGAGGCTGATCCGGCAATAACACCGGCGAATTCTCCGGCGCCGGTCCGTCGTCTTCCTGCCCGGCCATCACATGCTTCGGCATTAAAACCTGCTGTGGATAAGTCTGCGCGAAATGCACCCACGGGCTGTTATCCACAAGCTTTTTCAAGCGCTGGTTAAACGCCCGGCTGACCGCGTATTGCCCACCCGACACCGTGCGGAACTGCGCCGTCAGCACCACGCCGTTGAGGTCCATTTTGTCGACGCCAAACACGTCCAGCGGCCCTTGCAGGTTGTACTTGAGAAACGCGTCCTCACGGATCGAATCCCCCGCCTCCCGGATCAGCTCGATCGCCTTGTCGACATCGGTGTCGTAGGTGAACTGCACCGAAAAAAACGCATAGGCGAACTGCCGCGATTGGTTGGTCACAGCCTTGATCTGCCCGAACGGCACCGAGTGCACAAAACCCTTGCCGTCGCGCAGGCGCAAGGTGCGGATGGTCAGACCCTCGACCGTGCCGGCGTGGCCGGAATCGAGCACCACCCAGTCGCCAATCGACAAGGTGTCTTCGATGATGATGAACAACCCGGTGATCACGTCCTGCACCAGTTGCTGTGAACCGAAACCGATGGCCAGACCGACCACCCCGGCACCGGCCAGCAACGGCGCGACGTTGATTCCCAGGTTGGCCATGGTGGTAATCGCGCAGATCACCACCAGGATGATTTTGATCGCGTTGCGCAACAGCGGCAGGATGGTTTTGACCCGCGTACTGGGCTGCGCCGTGCGTTTATTGACTGGCGGTTTCAGCGCTTCCTGGATCGCCGTATCGAGCACCACCCACAGCAACCAGGTCACCAGAAAGATCAGGCCCATGCTGCTCAACGACTCACTGATCGCCCGGCCCACCGAGTTGCGCTCGGCGAATTCGAACAGCGACACGCCCCAGATCCGCCCGAGGATTTCGATGAAGGCAACGGCCATGACGATCCGCAGCAACGCATGCAGCAGACTGAGAAAACGCTCTTTGTAGGCACTGCTGCGCTGGATCGCTTCGGCCTTCCGCGACTTGAACATGTGCTGGAAAATCGTGCTGAGGAACACCGTGGCGATCAGCAAAATGGTGGTGAACAACGCGCAGCGCAGTGCCTTCTGATTGTCCTCGCCGACGCCGATCAGGTTGATCGCCGACACCAGCACCATCAGCAGGATCGGCCAATACCAGAGCCCGGAAAAGATCCGCAGCGATTCTTGCAGCGACGGTTGTTTGAGGCGCTGGGCCAAGGGCCGGTTACGGATCAGATGCGCCACCGGACGCCTCAGACGAATCACCAGTAATCCGAAGATGATCGAGGCGAAAAACCCGGTGAACACCGCCACGCTGCTGGTGATGTTGCCGCCCAGTTGCCGGGCGATTTGCGGGCTGGTCAAGGCATCGCTCAGCGCCGCGAGGAAGCCGATCAGGAACAGTGGTCGAGGGCAGTAATCGCGAATGATCTGTACCGCCGGGCGCTTGTGGCCGGTGTTGAACATGACAATTACGCAAAGCAGCATCGACGTCGAAAAAATGCCGCTGCTGGTGGCGTAGGCAAAACACAGTGCCAGGGCACGGCCTACCGAGTTGGGTAAAAAGTGGCTGACGTACAAGGTGAGCGGAAGGCAGATGAGCGCTGGAAGTGTGTAAGGCAACACATAGCCGAGCAGGTCCTGACTGCGTTGCCGCGTTCGCAGGAAACGCCCCAGGCTCAGGCGTTTATCCAGCAGGCCGCCGAGCACCGTGAGCAAGGCAAAAGCGCCGAGCCAGACGCCTGAGAGCAACAGGAAGTCGCCGACGACACTCATCGGCGATCGAGAGGATCGCTGATTCACCAGTTTGTCCACTTCATCCGCCGCCCGATCGGCCCGCAGGCGCCAGGCGCCGACCAGGTCTTCGTTGAGGTCGAGCTTTTCCTGAACGTCGTCGATGCTGGAGCTGATGGCCCCGAGCAGACCGCCCTGGACCAGTGGCTCAGGCTTTGCCGGTTCCTCGGCTGCGGCGGGAACACCCGGCAACGTGGCGGCCTCCAGCTCGTTGCTGCCCAGAAACAGCAACGCCCCCAGTAGTATCGCGGTCTTGAACTTGAGCAAAACGGGAAGCTCCTTGGGAAGGGTCTGTAAGGAACTGATCGGCAAATGGCGGGCAAGTTCGGTTTTCACCGCGATAAAACCAGCCAGCATTGGCCCCTGTGGCGAGGGAGCTTGCTCCCGCTGGGGTGCGAAGCGCCCCCAAAAACATGCAAACCAGAGATCTCCAGGTACACCGCGCTGTAGGGCTTTGCGACTGCTGCGCAGCCGGGCGGGAGCAAGCTCCCTCGCCACAGGATGTCATTTGCCTGCGAGATATTTGACCTCAGCGCAAATATCAAATGCCCATCCCTCTATTTTTCCGCACAACCCAAACCCCGACACTGCGCTCCATCAATCAAACCCTCCGGAGTTGCAGTCATGCCCATTGCCTTGCTCGCGCTGACCCTCAGCGCCTTTGCCATCGGGACGACCGAGTTCGTCATCGTTGGCCTGTTACCCACCATCGGTGCCGACCTCGGTGTCAGCCTGCCGTCCGCCGGCCTGCTGGTCAGCCTTTACGCCTTGGGCGTTGCCATCGGCGCCCCCGTGCTGACTGCCCTGACCGGCAAAATCCCGCGTAAATTGCTGCTGTTGTCGCTGATGGTCCTGTTCACCCTCGGCAACTTGCTGGCGTGGCAAGCCCCCAGCTACGAATCGCTGATCCTGGCGCGGATCGTCACCGGCCTGGCCCACGGGGTGTTTTTCTCGATTGGCTCGACCATCGCCACCAGCCTGGTGCCGAAGGAAAAAGCCGCCAGCGCTATCGCGATCATGTTCACCGGCCTGACCGTGGCGCTGGTTACCGGTGTGCCGCTGGGGACCTTCATCGGCCAGCATTTCGGCTGGCGTGAAACCTTCCTCGCCGTGTCTGCGCTGGGTGTTATCGCCTTCATCGGCAGCCTGCTTTACGTGCCGAAAAACATTGCCCACAGCAAACCCGCTTCGCTGTTGCAGCAATTGCAGGTGCTCAAGCAACCGCGCCTGCTGCTGGTGTATGCCATGACTGCGGTGGGTTACGGCGGTTCGTTCATCGCTTTCACCTTCCTCGCGCCGATTCTTCAGGACATTTCCGGTTTCAGCGCCAGCACCGTCAGCCTGGTGTTGCTGGTCTACGGCATCTCGGTGGCCGTCGGCAACATTTGGGGCGGCAAACTGGCGGATAAGCGCGGCCCGATCAGCGCGCTGAAAATCATCTTCGCCCTGCTCGCTGCCGTGTTGTTCGTGCTGACGTTCACCGCCGGCAACCCATGGCTGGCGCTGGCCACCGTGCTGGTCTGGGGCGCGGTGGCGTTCGGTAACGTGCCGGGTCTGCAAGTGTATGTGGTGCGTCAGGCCGAACATCACACCCCGCATGCGGTGGACGTGGCGTCGGGGCTGAACATCGCGGCGTTCAACCTTGGCATCGCCGGTGGTGCGTGGGGTGGTGGTTTGATCGTTGCGCACATGGGTTTGATCCACACGGCGTGGATTGGCGGGCTGGTGGTGTTGGTGGCGCTGGCGCTGACGATGTGGAGTGGGCGTCTTGACCGACTCGGCCCGGTCTATGCCGAGAGCTCAACACGCATCGTCGCCAGCCACTGAGTCCCCCTTGTAGGAGCCGGCTTGCTGGCGATAGCGGTGTGTCAGTCACATAGATGTTGAATGTGCCATCGCTATCGCCAGCAAGCCG
>NZ_JBOFQE010000116.1:0-24493 GCF_051660785.1 Pseudomonas sp. | reverse complement strand
AGCAGTGAAACGATGCATCGCCGATGGTAGTGTGGGGTTTCCCCATGTGAGAGTAGGTCATCGTCAAGATTAAATTCCGAAACCCCAATTGCGAAAGCAGTTGGGGTTTTGTTTTGCCCGCAGGAAAGTTCGTACAGCAACATCGGACGGCTCCCGGCTGTCACAGTCTCCCGACAATGCTAAGGTTCGGCCCTAGCTTTTGTATTTTCCCAAGGAAGCCTTTATGCCGGACGCGACGTCCCTCAGTGCTGGTTTTATGGTGGTTCACGGTAACCGCCTGGACGAGTTACGCAGCCTGGTGGTCAGCTGGATGCGGCGCTACCCGCTGGCTCCCTTGGAAAACGAAATCGCCCTGGTTCAGAGTAACGGCATCGCCCAGTGGCTGAAGCTGGCTCTGGCTGAAGACCCTGAAGACGACGACATGGGCGGCTGCGGAATTGCGGCAGCCATCGACGTTCAACTCCCGGGTAGCTTCATGTGGCAGCTCTACCGCATGGTTCTGGGCCGCGATGAAATTCCGGTCAAATCCCTGCTCGACAAGGCTCCACTGACCTGGCGCCTGATGCGTCTGCTTCCGCAGCTGATCAATCAGCCGCATTTCGAACCGCTGCAACGCTTCCTGACCAATGACTCCGATCTGCGCAAGCGTTACCAGTTGTCTGAGCGGTTGGCGGATCTGTTCGACCAATATCAGGTATACCGGGCCGACTGGCTCGAAGACTGGGCAGAAGGTCGTCATCAATTGCGAAACGGCAGAGGCGAAGCAAAGCCCCTCACTCCGGCCAACTGTTGGCAAGCAGAGTTGTGGCGCGCTCTGTTAGTGGATGTGGGTGAGCAAGGCATGGCGCAAAGCCGCGCCGGTGTTCATCAACGGTTCATCGAGCGTATCAACAGCCTCGACGTGGCACCCAGTGGATTGCCTTCACGGGTGATCGTTTTCGGCATCTCTTCTCTCCCGGCACAAGCCCTGGAAGCACTTGCCGGATTGGCCCGATTCAGCCAGGTTCTGCTGTGCGTACACAACCCATGTCGTCACCATTGGGCTGACATCGTCGCCGATAAAGACCTGTTACGGCATCAATACAAGCGCCAGGCCCGCAAAAGCGGCATGCCTGTTGTGCTCGATCCGCAAACCCTTCACCAACATGCTCACCCGCTATTGGCGGCTTGGGGCAAGCAGGGGCGGGACTACATCAATCTGCTCGACAGCTACGACGATCCCAACAGCTATCGCTCGGCATTTCGAGATGGGCGCATAGACTTGTTCAGCGATAGCCAACCGCAGAACATGCTCAACCAGTTGCAGGATGACATCCTTGAACTGCGCCCCCTGAATGAAACTCGCGAGCTCTGGCCGCCTATCGATCTCAGTAAGGACGAATCGATTCGTTTCCACATCGCCCATAGCGCCCAGCGCGAGGTGGAGATCCTCCACGATCAGCTGCTCGCACGCTTCAGTGCAGATCCGAACTTAAAGCCTCGCGATGTGATCGTGATGGTTCCGGACATCGACAGTTACGCGCCGCACATCCGTGCAGTATTTGGTCAACTTGATCGCTTCGATTCGCGCTTCATTCCTTTCACGCTTGCGGATCAAGGTCAACGCGGTCGTGATCCGTTGCTGATCGCTGTCGAACATCTGCTCAAATTGCCCGACAGCCGCTTTCCCGTCAGCGAGATCCTCGATCTGCTGGACGTTCCGGCGCTACGCGCCCGCTTCGGTGTCGAGGAACGTGACTTGCCAACCCTGCACCGCTGGATCGAAGGCGCTGGTATTCGCTGGGGGATGAATGCCGAGCAGCGCGCGGGATTGGGTCTGCCTCAAGAGCTAGAGCAAAACAGTTGGCGTTTCGGCCTGCGTCGGATGTTGCTCGGTTATGCCGTCGGCAGCGCCATTGCCTGCGAAGGCATCGAGCCTTACGACGAGATAGGCGGTCTGGATGCTGCGCTCATCGGTCCGTTGGTCGCACTACTGGACGCATTGGAGATTGCTCACCAGGAACTGACTCAACCGGCACCGCCCAAGCAATGGGGCACTCGGTTGCAAGCGTTGGTGCAGCTGTTCTTCCAGGCCAGCAATGAGCATGACGATTACTTGCTGGCCCAACTCGAAGAACTGCGGGAAACCTGGCTTGAGACCTGCGAGTCAGTGGGCCTGCATGATGAACTGCCGTTGACCGTGGTCCGTGAAGCCTGGCTGGCAGGCCTCGACCAGGGTCGTCTGTCCCAGCGTTTTCTGGCCGGAGCCGTGAACTTCTGCACCTTGATGCCGATGCGAGCGATCCCGTTCAAACTGGTCTGTCTGCTCGGAATGAATGACGGCGATTACCCGCGAGCGCAGCCACCGCTGGACTTCGATCTCATGGGCAGCGACTACCGTCCGGGTGATCGTTCCCGGCGCGAGGATGACCGCTATCTGTTGTTGGAGGCTCTGTTGTCGGCACGTGACCAACTCTATATCAGTTGGGTCGGCCGCAGCATTCGGGACAATAGCGAGCGTCCGGCTTCGGTACTGATTGGCCAACTGCGCGATCACCTGGCCGGCGGCTGGCGATTACAGGCCGACAGTGAAAAGCTGCTTGAGGTCATGACTCAGGAACACCCGCTGCAACCCTTCAGCGCCCGCTATTTTCATGAGGGTGACGAGCTGTTCAGCTTCGCCAGCGAATGGCAGGTGCTTCACCAGACTGGTGAACAGGCAACGGACATCCAGGTCCTTGATGCCTATGTTCAGGAAGAGCCGCTAAGCCTCGGTCAATTGCAGGATTTTCTGCGCAATCCCGTACGACATTTTTTCAGCCAGCGACTCAAGGTGTTCTTCGAAGCCGCTGAAGCACCCTTGGCCGATGAAGAACCCTTCGTACTCGATGCTCTTCAGCGTTACAGCCTCAGTGACAGTTTGCTGGAAGCTGCGCTCGGGCAACTGGATCACGTCGATCATGCGCTTGAGGCTCAGGCAAAACGTCTGCAAAACAGCGGGCTCTTGCCCATGGCCGGTTTCGGCGAATGCCTGCAGCGAGAGTTGATCGAGCCATTGCCGGATCTGTTGCAGCGTTACCAACAGCTCCTGGCGTTGTGGCCGACACCGCTCACCAGCGCGTTGCCTGTCAACCTCGAGCTGGAAGGCCTTCGCCTGGAAGGCTGGCTCAGTGGCCTGCACCAACGTGCAGATGGCGGCCTGCTGTCTGTCACCACCATTCCCAACAGCATCGGTTCGATCAAGACCCGCAAGTGGCATCGCCTGACGCGTCCATGGGTCAACCACTTGGTCGCTTGCGCCAGCGGCATGTCGATGACCACCGCGTTAGTGGCCAGTGACGACAGTCTGCTATTAGCCCCTTTGGAGGAGGGCACTGCACGTCATGCCCTGAGTAACCTGTTGCAGGCATGGCAGACGGGCATGCGCCAACCCCTTCCGATTGCCGCGAAAACCGCCTTCGCGTGGCTCTCTCAAACTGACCCGGTCAAAGCCGAGGCAGCCGCTCGCAAGACCTATGAAGGCGACGGCCAAACCACCGACGGCGAGCGCCGCGAAAGCCCGGCACTCTCCCGACAGTTCGCTGATTACGATGCTCTGACCGCCGACGAGACCTTCCCCGATTGGTGCAACGCTTTATACAAACCAATGCTTGAAGCCTCTTGGCGTTCATTGACCAGCGAGGAGGCGCGCTCATGACCACGAAGACACCACTGGCCCTGGCATTCCCCCTGCGCGGCAGTCAACTGATCGAAGCCAGCGCCGGTACTGGCAAGACCTTTACCATTTCTGCGCTGTACCTGCGTCTGGTCCTCGGTCATGGCGGCGATTCGAGCGGATTCGGGCGTGAACTGTTGCCGCCGCAGATCCTCGTTGTAACGTTCACCGACGCCGCAACCAAAGAGCTGCGTGAACGCATTCGCACCCGCCTCGCCGAAGCGGCGCGATACTTTCGTGATGAGATCGATGAACCCGATAGCCTCATCGCTGAACTGCGTGATGAGTACCCGCCCGAACAGTGGTCCGGCTGCGCAAACCGTCTGGACATCGCCGCGCAGTGGATGGATGAAGCCGCCGTCTCGACCATCCACAGTTGGTGCCAGCGCATGTTGCGCGAGCACGCTTTCGACAGCGGCAGCCTGTTTACCCAGACCCTGGAAACCGATCACAGCGATTTGCTGGGCGAAGTCCTGCGCGATTACTGGCGGCTGTTCTGCTACCCGATGCAGGGAGATGCGCTGAGCTGGGTCCGGGGGAATTGGGGTGGGCCGGCGGCGTTATTGCCGCGCGTACGCAGTTTGTTCGCCAGCGAGCGTGACAGCGTTGAGGGCAAGGAGCCTTCCGAGCTGATCACCGAGTGCTTGCAGGAACGACGATCAGCCTTGCTTGAACTCAAGATGCCTTGGCGCCAATGGGCGGATGAGCTGCTTGCCATCTGTCATCAAGGTGTCGCGAGCAAAAGCGTCGACGGTCGAAAGATGCAGGCCCGATATTTCGAACCCTGGTTCGAAAAGCTGAAAGCCTGGGCTGACGATGAGTCCCTCGAGCAGCTGGATATTGGTACGGGCTTCACTCGCCTGACGCCTGACGGTATGGCCGAAGCCTGGAAGGGCGACGCCCCCAGTCATCCAGGGCTGGATGCCATGCCCGGGCTCAAGGTCAGCCTCGACGGCTTGCCTACCCCCGACGCTGCCGTTCTGCAACACGCCGCTCAGTGGGTCGGTGCACGGTTCGAGGAAGAAAAGCGTCGCCGTGCGGAGATGGGCTTCGATGACATGCTGCTGCGGCTTGATGCGGCGTTGCAGTCCGATGGCGGTGAACGCCTGGCGACCCTGATTCGTGAGCAGTTTCCGGTAGCGCTGATCGATGAGTTTCAGGACACCGACCCGGTGCAGTACCGGATTTTCGAAAGTATCTACCGGATCGAAGACAACAACCCTGAATGCGGCCTTTTTCTGATCGGCGATCCCAAACAAGCGATCTACGCTTTTCGCGGTGCCGACATCTATACCTACCTGCGCGCCCGCCAGGCCACCGCTGGCCGATTGCATACACTGGGTACGAATTTCCGTTCCAGCCACGGCATGGTCGGTGCGGTGAATCATGTGTTCGAGCGCGCCGAGTCTCGTGAGCTGGGACGAGGTGCATTCCTGTTTCGTGAAAAGAACGGTGAGAACCCGGTACCGTTCCTGCCCGTCGAATCCCAAGGGCGCAAAGAAGTTCTGTACATTGATGACCAGGTCGTTCCGGCCCTGAACATCTGGCACCTGTCTGCCGATCAGCCACTGTCCGGCGCTCAGTACCGAGAAAAACTCGCTGCTGCTTGCGCCACTGAAATCACCGCACTACTCAATGGCGGCCAACTAGGTCGGGCAGGTTTCATAGAGAAGGACAAGGACTTCAGGGGCCTGCTGCCAGCGGACATCGCGATTCTGGTCCGCGACGGCAAAGAGGCCCAGGCCGTACGCGGCGAGCTGTCTGCACGCGGTGTGCGTAGCGTTTACCTGTCGGACAAGGATTCAGTATTCGCCGCGCAAGAAGCCCACGACCTGCTGACCTGGCTAAAAGCCTGCGCCGAGCCGGATGTCGAGCGGCCGCTTCGAGCCGCGTTGGCCTGCATCACGCTGAACCTTTCCCTGGCGGAGCTGGAGCGGCTGAATCAGGACGAACTGGCTTGGGAAGCGCGGGTCATGCAGTTCCGCGGTTATCGCGAGTTGTGGCGCAAACAAGGCGTGCTGCCCATGCTGCGGCGTTTGCTGCATGACTTCCAGTTACCACGATCACTCATCGCGCGCAGCGACGGCGAACGTGTACTGACCAACCTGCTGCACCTGTCCGAGTTACTGCAACAAGCCGCTGCCGAGCTTGATGGCGAGCAAGCGCTGATTCGTCATTTGTCCGAGCATCTGGCGTTGTCCGGTCAGGCCGGCGAAGAACAGATCCTGCGCCTGGAAAGCGACGAGCAACTGGTCAAGGTCGTGACCATTCACAAGTCCAAGGGCCTTGAGTATCCCTTGGTGTTTCTGCCGTTCATTTGCTCGGCTAAACCCGTGGATGGCAGCCGTTTGCCGCTGCATTACCACGATGCAAACGGCAAGGCGCAAGTGAGCTTGAAACCGACTGCCGAGTTGATCGCCCTGGCCGACGATGAGCGTCTGGCGGAGGACCTGCGTTTGCTCTATGTCGCCCTGACCCGGGCGCAACATGCCTGCTGGCTTGGCGTGACCGATCTCAAGCGTGGCAATAACAACAGCTCGGTGCTGCACCTTTCTGCGTTGGGTTATTTGCTGGGCGGCGGAGCTCCACTGGCCGAATCCGCAGGTTTGAAGCGCTGGCTGGACGACTTGCAGCAAGGCTGTCCGGCGCTGAGCAGCAGTGAAATCCCTGAGGCAACCGCCGAGCATTACAATCCCCCACGCAATGACGCGACGTTGCTCGCGCCACTGATACCCAAGCGCAAGGCCAGCGAAAACTGGTGGATTGCCTCGTACAGTGCCTTGCGCATCGGCGACAGTCTGAGCGTGGGCAGTGACGAAGCTCCGGAGAACCCGCAAGCGCAAAAGCTCTTTGACGACGAACGCCTCGATCCGGAGGCGCCACGAGAAGTGGCCGCCGGTGGTGCCGATATCCATCGATTCCCCCGCGGCCCCAACCCTGGCACCTTTCTCCATGGTTTGCTGGAGTGGGCCGGTGATGAAGGTTTTTCTGCTGCACCACAAGTTGTGGAAGACGCGATTGCCCGTCGCTGCAATCGCCGTGGCTGGGAAGGCTGGATCACCACGCTGAGCGATTGGCTGCAACACTTGCTCAAGTCTTCGCTGCACCTCGGCGGGGGGCAGGCTCCGGTCGTATTCGAACAGCTCACCCAATACCGCGTCGAGATGGAATTCTGGTTTGCCAGCCATAAAGTCGATGTGCTCAAGCTGGATGAACTGGTGCGCAAACATACCCACAACGGCGTTGCACGGGTGGCCGCTGAACCGGTATTGCTCAACGGCATGTTCAAGGGTTTCATCGACCTGACGTTCGAACACGACGGCCGATATTACGTTGCCGATTACAAATCCAACTGGCTGGGACCCGATGACGCGGCTTACACCGAACAGGCCATGGAGCAGTCGATTCTCGACAATCGTTACGATCTGCAATACGTGTTGTACCTGCTGGCCCTGCATCGCCAGCTCAAGGCGCGGCTTGCCGACTACGATTACGACCGGCATGTCGGAGGCGCTGTATACCTGTTCTTGCGCGGTACGCGGGCATCCACCCAGGGCGTTTATTTCGCCCGTCCGCCCAGAGAGCTGATCGAGCATCTGGATCGTCTGTTTCAGGGCAAAGCAGAACCGAAGGCCGAACCCGCCTGGGAACAGGGAGTACTGCTATGAGTCGCACCTTCGCCGATTTGCTGCCGACGCCATTGGCGGCCGAAAGCCTGGCGGATCTGGCGCCGCTGAGTCGCGCCGATGATTTGCTGCTGTTGCTGACGCGCTGGGTTGAACGCGGCTGGCTGCGGGCGCTGGACAAGGCCTTTGTAGCCTTTCTCCACGAGCTTGCCCCCGACGATGATCCGTTGGTGTTGCTCGCCGCCGCATTGACCAGTCACCAACTGGGTCACGGCCATGTCTGTCTGGATCTGTTCGAGACGCTCAAAGAGCCGGATTTCGCCCTGTCTTTGCCACCGGAAGGCGATCTGCAAAGTGGTGCGATGTTGTTGCCGTCGCAATTGCTTGAAGCGCTGGACGGTGCCCATTGGTGCAAGGTCCTGGCGTCCAGCCGGCTGGTGGCGCTGGCCGTCGATGGGCGTGAGGCTGCGCAATCGCGGCCCTTGGTTTTATCGGGCAAGCGCCTTTACCTGCGCCGCTATTGGGTTTACGAACGACGCATCGACAGCGCGCTGCGCCTGCGCCTGGCTGAACACGAAACAACGCCGGATGATTTACTCCAACGCCTGACCGGTTTGTTCGGTCCAGTCCAATCCGGCGAGGTGATCGACTGGCAGAAACTCGCTTGTGCCCTGGCTACCCGTAGTGCGTTCAGTATCGTCACTGGCGGTCCGGGTACCGGCAAGACCACTACGGTCGTGCGGTTGCTGGCATTGCTCCAGGCTCCGGCTGTTGAGGCCGGTAAACCATTGCGCATCCGTCTTGCCGCTCCTACCGGCAAAGCGGCAGCACGACTGACAGAGTCCATCAGCCAGCAAGTCCGGACGCTGGAAGTGGCAGAAACGGTAAGAGAAAAAATCCCGTCTGACGTCACCACCGTGCACCGGCTGCTGGGCAGTCGGCCCGGTACCCGGCACTTCCGTCACCATGCCGGTAATCGTTTGCCGCTGGATGTACTGGTGGTGGACGAAGCGTCGATGATCGACCTGGAAATGATGGCTAACCTGCTCGACGCGATGCCGGCCCATGCCCGACTGGTGTTGCTCGGTGACAAGGACCAGTTGGCCTCTGTGGAGGCCGGCGCTGTGCTGGGTGATCTTTGCCGCGACGCCGAGGCCGGTTGGTACAGCCCGCAGACGCGCCAGTGGCTGGAGACGGTCAGTGGTGAAAATCTGAACGCCAGTGGTTTGCATGAAGACGCTGACGGAACTCACCCTTTGGCCCAGCAAGTGGTGATGCTGCGTCACTCACGCCGGTTCGGTGAGGGCAGCGGCATTGGTCAGCTGGCCCGATGGGTTAACCAGCAGCAGCCGGAAGAAGCCCGCAAGTTGCTGAACGCTCGAAGTCACGACGACGTGTTTTCCTTGACCCTCAAGGGTGAGCAAGACCGAGCCCTGGAGCTCTTGCTGCTTGAAGGCCATGGTGACGGACCGCAAGGTTATCGCCACTACTTGAGCCTTCTTCGCAGCCAGCGGCCACCGCTCGACAGCCCGCTCGAAGATTCACGCTGGACCGAGTGGGCACGTCAGGTGTTGCAAGCCTTCGACGCCTTCCAATTGTTATGCGCCGTACGCAAAGGGCCGTGGGGCGTGGAGGGGTTGAATCAACGTGTGACCGCCGCGCTGCTCAAGGCCCGACTGATCGACAGCGACCAGCAGTGGTACGAAGGTCGTCCCGTATTGATGACGCGTAATGACTATGGCCTCGGCTTGATGAACGGCGACATCGGCATTGCCCTCAAGCTGCCGGAACGCGATGGGCCCGAGGCGGGCAAGCACGTGCTGCGTGTCGCGTTCCCGCGCAATGATGGTCAGGGTGGCGTGCGATTCGTTCTTCCGAGTCGGCTCAACGATGTCGAAACGGTTTACGCCATGACCGTACACAAATCCCAAGGCTCGGAGTTCGCCCATACGGCGTTGATTCTGCCGGATGCCCTCAACCCTGTACTCACCAAGGAACTGATCTACACCGGGATCACCCGGGCCAAGCACTGGTTCACCCTGATCGAGCCTCGTGCCGGGGTGTTTGAAGAGGCGGTACGGCGCAAGGTCAAGCGCTTGAGCGGGCTGATGCTGGAGTTGGACGATGGGATCGAACCGAGCCAGTGAAAGGGAGGCACTGGACGACGGAAACTGTCCGAAGTGCCGTAGTGCGCGGCCTCGCTGGGGTTTCAACGCTATGCTATCGTTGCGGCATCATTTCGTAATATCGAAGAGAATCCCTGCATGAAGGTGGCTGTCTGGACGACAGGGCGTGTCGTTGGCCGCAAGCAAGTGCTGCTCGCGGGATTTCTCTGCTTGTTGACCGGGGTGGTCTTTGCTCAATCGGAGACCCCGGTGAGCATGGCCGACCAACGTGCCAAATCGGTCACTCAGGTCGTCCTCGGGATTCTCAGTTATGCACGTTGGCCTGTTGAGCCTGCGCAACTGCGCTTGTGTGTGGTCGGCCCCACCGAATACACCGACGACCTGGTCAAGGGCACGACCCAGGCCACCGGTCGGCCCGTCACCGTGCGACGGCTGTTGGCCGACAACCCGTCGATTATCAGTGAGTGCGATGCGGTGTACATCGGCAAATTGACCGGCGATGAGCGCAGCCAACTCTTTGCGTCGCTGACAGGACGTCCGGTCCTGAGCATCAGCGAAAGCGATGATCAATGCACCGTCGGTAGCCTGTTTTGCCTCAGAGTCACTGATGATCAGGTGTCTTTCGAGGTCAACCTCGATTCGGTCGCCCGCAGCGGTGTACGCATTCACCCCAGTGTGTTGCAACTGTCCCGTCGCAAGTCGGCGGCGCCATGAGGCTATTCAAACCGGGGAGTCGCCCCACCTTGCGCTCGGTCATTGGCCGCGGGCACTTGATCGTCGCCCTGGTGGGTGTGGCCATGGCCAGCGTCTCACTGACATTGCTGGGGGTTCTGGCGTTGCGGGTGTATGCCGACCACAACCTGCACCTGATCGCACGCTCGATCAATTACACAGTGGAAGCCGCGGTGGTGTTCAACGACAAAGCCGCGGCCACTGAGGCCCTGGCGTTGATCGCCTCCACTGAAGAAGTCGCCGACGCCAAGGTGCTGGATGAAAAAGGCCGCTTACTGGCGCATTGGCAGCGACCGGAAACCGGGCTGTTCTCCGAGCTCGAAATGCAGATCGCCAAGGCATTCCTCGAAAAACCCATCGACATGCCGATCGTCCATCAAGGGCGGGAAATCGGCAGCATCCAGCTCACCGGGCACGGTGGCAGCCTGATGCGTTTTCTGCTCAGTGGCCTGATGGGCATTGTTCTGTGTACGGCCATCAGTGCCTGGGTCGCCCTCTATCTGGCACGTCGGCAACTTCGCGGGATCACCGGGCCTCTTCGCAGTCTGGCCGCGGTAGCCCACGCTGCTCGCAGCGATCGAGCCTTTGACCGGCGTGTGCCGCCTGCCGACATTGCCGAACTCGACAATTTCGGCAACGACTTCAATGCCTTGCTCGACGAACTCGAGTCCTGGCAGACCCACCTGCAAAGTGAAAACGAAACCCTGGCGCACCAGGCCAGCCACGACAGCCTGACCGGGTTGCCGAATCGGGCGTTCTTCGAAGGCCGACTGATTCGTGCCCTGCGTAATGCCCACAAGCTCAATGAGCGCGTGGCCGTGCTGTTTCTCGACAGCGACCGGTTCAAGGAAATCAATGACAGCTTCGGTCATGCCGCCGGCGACGCCGTGTTGGTTGCGGTGGCCAGCAGGGTTCGGGCGCAGCTGCGTGAAGAGGATCTGGTGGCGCGCCTGGGCGGCGATGAATTTGCAGTGTTGCTGACGCCTCTGCACAAAAACGAAGACGCCGAGCGGATTGCCGACAAGATTCTCGCCAGCATGGAGGTGCCAATCCCGATACCGGGCCATAACCAGGTCTTGACCTCGCTCAGTATCGGCATTGCCGTGTACCCGGATCATGGCGCCACACCGGGCGCGTTGCTCAATGCCGCCGACGCGGCCATGTACCAGGCGAAGCGCCTTTCCCGAGGTGCGCAACACACGTCCGGGTCGGAGCACCCGGTTGCCCACGTTCAAACCAGGAGCTAATTGTTGTGTTCTCAATCACCCCGCTTTCCCTGCGATTCTTCGCGATCACCTTGTTCATGGCCGTGCTGGCATTGAGCGGGTGCCAGACCGCACCGCAAAAGGGCCTGACCCCGGCGCAAATCGCTGTACTCAAACAACAAGGTTTCGAACTGACCGATGAAGGTTGGGCGTTTGGTTTATCCGGCAAAGTGCTGTTTGGCAGTGACGACGACAGTCTGAACGTCGCCAGTACCGAGATCGTCCAAAAGATCGGCAAGTCATTGCTCGGTGTAGGCATCGAGCGAGTGCGGGTCGACGGTCACACCGATGCCTCGGGTAAAGAGACCTACAACGAACAACTCTCCCTGCGTCGCGCCAAAAGCGTCGGCAAGGTCCTGACCACGGTCGGCATGAAAGACGAAAACATTCAGCTGCGTGGTCTCGGCAGCAGTCAGCCAGTGACGTCGAACGACACCGCTGCTGGCCGCACCGAGAACCGCCGGGTATCGATCGTGGTGAGCGCCGACTAATCGGCGAACAGCATCTCCCGGCTTTCACCCATCAACAGACGCTGATTCTGCTCAGTGACGGCGCGGATGTAATCCCACAGCAAAGTGATCCGCTTGAGCTTGCGCAAATCCTCGCGGCAGTACATCCAGAACTGCCGGGTAATGTTGATCTCTTCCGGCAACACCGGCAGCAAGCGCGGGTCCTGGGCCGCGAGGAAGCACGGCAGAATCGCCAGCGAGCGTCCTTGCTGCGCCGCCACGAATTGCGCGATCACACTGGTGCTGCGCAAGTTGGCGCTGGCGCCGGGCAGCACGTTCGCCAGGTACAACAGCTCCGAGCTGAACGCCAGATCATCCACATAACTGATGAATGCATGCTTGCCCAGGTCGGCCGGACGGCGGATCGGCGGGTGCTTGTCCAGATAGTCCTGAGTCGCGTAGAGCTGCAATTTGTAGTCGCAAAGTTTGCAGCAGACGTACGGGCCATGCTCCGGACGCTCCAGGGCGATGACGATGTCCGCCTCGCGCTTGGACAGGCTGATGAAGTGCGGCAGCGGCAAGATGTCCACCGAGATCGCCGGGTAGGCGTCGACGAAATGACTCAGCTGCGGGGTGATGAAAAAACTGCCGAACCCTTCGGTGCACCCCATGCGCACATGCCCGGACAGCGCCACGCCGGAGCCGGAAACCTGTTCGCACGCCATGTGCAATGTGCTTTCAATGGACTCGGCGTAACCGAGCAATCGCTGCCCTTCAGCGGTCAGGACAAAACCGCTGGTCCGGGATTTCTCGAACAGCAAAGTCCCAAGCGCCGCTTCAAGCGAGCTGATGCGCCTCGACACGGTGGTGTAGTCCACCGCCAGGCGCTTGGCCGCAGTGCTGGCCTTGCGGGTGCGGGCGACTTCGAGGAAAAACTTGAGGTCATCCCAGTTCAACGAGCCTAAGGACGTGATGTTTTTTTGCATGATGGACCGGCTTTTATGTGCGTTCTTATTAGAAGTTTGCACATCTATACTCCAAAAACAGTCCGACAACCAATTCGCGACACACGCCTCATCTCAAGGCGACTTATCCGCCTTGGCTCCCTGCATAACAACAAGTCCAGGAGACCAGCATGAACGCATCGCTCACGCCCAACGAAACCACTGTCCAGAACGTCAAGCTGTTGATCGACGGCGAGTGGGTCGAGTCCAAGACCACCGAGTGGCACGACATCGTCAACCCGGCGACCCAGCAAGTGCTGGCCAAGGTTCCGTTCGCCACCGCGCAGGAAGTGGACGCCGCGATCAGCGCCGCCCACCGCGCCTTCCAGACCTGGAAGCTGACGCCGATCGGCGCGCGGATGCGCATCATGCTCAAGCTCCAGGCGTTGATTCGCGAACACTCCAAGCGCATCGCCGTGGTGCTCAGCAACGAGCAGGGCAAAACCATCGCCGACGCTGAGGGCGATATCTTCCGCGGCCTCGAAGTGGTCGAGCACGCTTGCTCCATCGGCAGCCTGCAAATGGGCGAGTTCGCCGAGAACGTCGCGGGCGGCGTCGATACCTATACCCTGCGTCAACCAATCGGCGTTTGCGCCGGCATCACCCCGTTCAACTTCCCGGCGATGATTCCGCTGTGGATGTTCCCGATGGCCATCGCCTGCGGCAACACCTTCGTGCTCAAGCCGTCCGAACAGGACCCGATGTCGACCATGCTGCTGGTAGAACTGGCAATCGAGGCCGGCGTCCCGGCGGGCGTGCTCAACGTGGTTCACGGTGGCAAGGATGTGGTGGACGCGCTCTGCACCCACAAGGACATCAAAGCTGTGTCCTTCGTCGGTTCGACCGCCGTCGGCACTCACGTCTACGACCTGGCCGGTAAACACGGCAAGCGCGTGCAATCGATGATGGGCGCAAAAAACCACGCCGTGGTGCTGCCGGATGCCAATCGCGTACAAGCGCTCAATGCGCTGGTCGGCGCCGGTTTCGGTGCCGCCGGGCAACGCTGCATGGCCACGTCCGTGGTGGTGCTGGTGGGCGCGGCCAAACAATGGCTGCCAGACCTGAAAGCACTGGCACAGAAACTCACAGTGAATGCTGGCAGCGAGCCGGGCACTGATGTGGGGCCGGTGATTTCCAAAAAAGCCAAGGCGCGGATTCTCGATCTGATCGAAAGCGGCATCAAGGAAGGCGCCAAGCTTGAGCTGGATGGTCGCGACGTGACCGTTCCAGGTTTCGAGAAGGGCAACTTTGTCGGCCCGACCCTGTTCTCCGGCGTGACGCCCGAGATGCAGATCTACACCCAGGAAATCTTCGGCCCGGTGCTGGTGGTGCTGGAAGTCGATACCCTTGATGAGGCCATCGCACTGGTCAACGCCAACCCGTTCGGCAACGGCACGGGCCTGTTCACCCAAAGCGGTGCGGCAGCGCGTAAATTCCAGACGGAAATCGACGTTGGCCAGGTGGGCATCAACATCCCGATTCCGGTGCCGGTCCCGTTCTTCAGCTTCACCGGTTCGCGCGGTTCCAAACTCGGCGACCTCGGTCCGTATGGCAAGCAAGTGGTGCAGTTCTACACTCAGACCAAGACGGTCACCAGTCGCTGGTTCGATGACGACAGCGTCAACGACGGTGTGAACACCACCATCAACTTGCGTTAAGGAGCCAGGCATGAAAATCGCTTTTATCGGTCTCGGCAACATGGGCGCGCCGATGGCGCGCAACCTGATCAAGGCCGGCCATGCGCTGAGCCTGGTCGACTTGAACAAAACCGTTCTGGCTGAACTGGAACAACTGGGCGGCAGCATCAGCGCATCGGCCCGTGAAGCGGCACAGGGTGCAGAACTGGTGATCACCATGTTGCCCGCCGCGGTGCATGTGCGCAGCGTCTGGCTGGGTGAAGATGGCGTGCTCGCCGGTATCGGCAAAGGCGTGCCGGCCGTGGATTGCAGCACCATCGATCCGCAGACGGCGCGAGATGTGGCGGCTGCTGCGGCCAAGCAAGGTGTGTCCATGGCCGATGCGCCGGTCTCTGGCGGGACTGGCGGCGCGGCGGCCGGGACGCTGACCTTCATGGTCGGCGCCACCCCTGAACTGTTCGCTACCCTGCAACCGGTACTGGCGCAAATGGGCCGCAACATCGTTCATTGCGGCGAAGTCGGCACCGGTCAAATTGCCAAGATCTGCAACAACCTGCTGCTGGCGATTTCCATGGTCGGCGTGAGTGAAGCCATGGCGCTGGGTGATGCGCTCGGCATCGACACCACGGTGCTGGCGGGGATCATCAACAGTTCCACCGGGCGTTGCTGGAGTTCGGAGATGTACAACCCGTGGCCGGGCATCGTTGAAACGGCGCCGGCCTCGCGCGGTTATACCGGTGGTTTCGGTGCCGAACTGATGCTCAAGGATCTGGGGCTGGCGACTGAAGCGGCACGTCAGGCGCACCAACCGGTGGTGCTCGGCGCGGTGGCCCAGCAGTTGTATCAGGCGATGAGCCAGCGTGGGGAAGGGGGCAAGGACTTCTCGGCGATCATCAATAGCTATCGCAAACCGCAGTAAAAGAGTGGCTTGAAATGAAGAACTGTAGGAGTGAGCCTGCTCGCGATAGCGGTGGATCAGTCAACATCATCGTTGGATGACAAACCGCTATCGCGAGCAGGCTCGCTCCTACAGTTATTGCATTGACCGGGAAATCACGTCGGGTGATCTCCCGGTTTTTTTGCATCAGGCAAACACGAAATACTTGCGCACGGTTTCAACCACTTCCCACGTGCCTTTCATCCCCGGCTCAATCACGAAAATATCACCGGCACGTAGATGGATCGGCTCTTTGCCTTCAGGGGTGATGATGCAGTAGCCCTCGCGGAAATCGCAGTATTCCCACTTCACGTATTCCACATACCACTTGCCCGGCGTGCAGATCCAGGTGCCCATGATCTTGCTTCCGTCTTCGCTGGTGTAGGCGTTGAGGTTGACGGTGTGCGGGTCGCCTTCGAGTTTTTCCCATTTGCAGGCATCGAGCACCGGCAGCGGGTGGGTGTCGCGAAGAACGGTAATGGGTGCGGTCATGTGGACTCCGGGGCAGTGGATTAGAGAACTGAAGTCGCACCCTATAGCGCCCCGCACCGGGTCAGTTGTCTGTGCTCGACATTGAGCTGTCCAGAAACGCGCATTGCCCTCAGAGACTGTTCAGCGGGCAATCGACCCTGGCCTGTTCGAGGCTGGCTTCGAACTCGACCAATTGCGAGTGCTGCAGCGTTAGCGCAGCGATCCGCTCGCTGATTTCCTGTTTCTTGGCTGCGATGACCTGACGGGCCAAATCCCACGGCATTTGCGACCCTGGATGCCCGGCGAAGATCGACTGCAATTCCTTGAGTCTGAAACCCAGTTGCTGAGCGCACTTGATGAAAATCAGAAGCTCGACGCTTTGCTGGTCATAGACACGGTATTTGCCTAGCCGTTGAGCGGCCGGCAGCAGGCCGATCGACTCATAATGACGGATGCTTTTGATCGTGGTGCCGGAGCGCTGCGCGGCTTGGCCGATGTACATGAAAAGTCCTTTTTTACCGTGGTAAACCCCCGGCACATTATCGGCAGACTCAGCGGCTGGCGATAGCCTGGGCTTGCAGCAACCAGGCCTCACGCTGGCCGGCGCTGGCGCCGAGAATCGGGCCAAACGTGAGCGTTCGACGAGGTTCGATACCGCAAAAGGCCAGGGTGGTTTTGCGCACCTGATGCAGTCCGGGCATGCGGTAAATCCAGCGGTAATACCAGGGCGGCGTGTCCATGGTCACCAATAAATGGGCACTGCGACCCTGCAGCAGTTTGTCGGGAAAGGCTTTGCCTTCGCGGTACTTGAAAGCGAAACCCGGCAGGAACACCCGATCGAAAAAGCCCTTGAGCAACGCGGGAATGCCACCCCACCAGATCGGATACACCAGTGTCAGATGCTCGGCCCACAGGATATCGGTCTGTGCCTGACGCAAGTCGGCTTCCAGCGGCTGCACCTGCTGATAACCTTCGCGCAGGACTGGATCAAAATTCATCTGGCCGAGAAACAACTGACGCACCTCATGCCCGGCGCACAATGCCGACTGTGCGTAACGCTCCGCGAGTGACGCGCAGAAACTGCTGCTGGAAGGATGACCCAGAATGACCAGAATTCGTTTGCCCATCGTCTCAGTCCTTGAAGTTGAAACCTCAAGGGTAAAGTCTGTCCCTCAGGGGAGAGTCAAGGCGTGCAGCAAAGCCTTGGCATAAGCGGGTAACGCCGCGAAGTCCCGGGCGCAGAGCAGGAGTTTGCGTTGGGCCCAGGGTTCTTGCAGTGCGAGGCTCTTGAAGGGCTGCTCACCCGGCCAGCGGTCGACGGCGGCCAAGGGCACGATTGCCAGCCCGGCACCGCGTGCGACCATGCGCATCACGCCCTCGAAACCGTCGGCGCGGATGCGGATTTTCAGGCGTGAACCGATGTGCAGCGCCTGTTCTTCCAGGTATACGGCCAGCGCGCTGTTGGCGTTCAGTCCTACATAGTCGTGGTGCAGCGTATCGCTGAAACTCAAACGTTCGGTGTCGGACAGCGGGTGGTCGTGGGGCAGAATCAATACCAGCGGATCGTCGCGAAAGGCGCGAGTCTGCAAGTCATCGGTGTCCACTGCATCGGACACGATCCCGAGGTCTGCCGCTCCCTGGCGCAATGCATGGGTGATGCGGGCGCTGGGCAGTTCCTGAAGGTCAATGTCGAGGTTCGGATGCTCGCGCAGAAAATCCGCGAGCAACTCCGGCAGGTATTCGGTGATCGCGGTGGTATTGCACAGCAACCGTACCTGACCTTTGACGCCCTTGGCGTATTCGGCCAGGTCCTGTTGCATGCGTTCGGCTTGTTGCAACAGGGCCCGGGCGTGTTTCGCCAGGGCTTTGCCGGCCAGGGTCGGTGTGACACCGCGACGGCCGCGCTCCAGGAATTCGATGCCAAGGGAAGATTCCATTGCGCGGATTCGGGCGCTCGCTGCTGCCAGGGATAAATGGCTGCGGGCGGCACCGGCGGTGATGTTGCCGGTGTCGAGGATGTTCAAGTAGAGGTGCAGGTCGATCAGGTCGAAGTGCATCGGTACAGCCTCGGGAGGTGTGTTGTCTGGACGGGCGCCTTCGTCGGATCGCCGCCCGGGGCAAGCCCGCGAAGGCGGCAGTGGCATCGATACATCCTTCAGCCTCTCCCAAAACAAGAGGCAACCTCAGTATATGGCAGATTTTCAACCGGCCAATCCAGGCTCACGATAGCCCCATGAATACTCTCGCCGCGTTCTATCAAGACCTTGGTCTGGCCCTTTCTGTGCTGGTAATCGCCACTTTCCTGCTGGCCGGCATGATCAAAGGTGTGATCGGCCTCGGATTACCCACCATCGCCATGGGGCTGCTCGGCCTGGCTATGGCCCCGTCACAGGCTGCCGCGCTGTTGATCATTCCGGCAACCCTCACCAATGTCTGGCAACTGGCATTCGGCGGGCATTTGCTCGGCTTGATCAAACGGATGTGGCCGATGCTCATGGCCATCTTCATCGGCACCGGGGCAGGCACGCTGTGGATCGGCATGGCCGGAGGTCATTGGGTGGTTCGGGCGTTGGGAGGGGCGCTATTGCTTTACTCGCTGAGCGGGTTGTTTCTACCGACCATGCGCATCGAAGGTCGAACCGAGCGCTGGCTCGGTCCGCTGTGCGGAGTGCTGACAGGCGTTATCACATCAGCCACCGGCGTCTTCGTGATTCCTGCGGTACCGTATCTGCAAGCACTGGGCTTGAGCAAAGATGAACTGGTGCAGGCGCTGGGCCTGTCGTTCACCGTCTCGACCCTCGCCCTGGCCGCCGGCCTGTTATGGCGCGGCGCCCTCGGCGGCGGTGAGTTGAGCGCATCGCTGCTGGCGCTGATACCGGCAGTACTTGGCATGCTGCTGGGGCAATGGCTGCGCCAGCGGATCAGCGCTGTGCTGTTCAAGCGCGTGTTCTTCATTGGCCTCGGCTTGCTCGGCGGCCACTTGCTGATCAGCGGGTAGCGGATGACGGGCTGAGCATCTCGATGGCGCGAATGTCGAAATCCTGTTCCAGGTATTCCATGCGCATGTCGCGGAACTGCTGCATGTGCGGCAGGTTCGAGTGCACGTCGAGGTGTTCCTGGGACTGCCAGATCTCGTAGAAGATAAACAGGGTCGGGTCCTGTTTGTCGCGCAGCATGTGGTATTCGATGCAGCCGGGCTCGGCGCGACTCGCTTCTACATGGCCGCTGAAAAACGCTTCGAAGGCGTCGGATTTTTCCGGGCGGGTCTTGGCGTGCAGGATGAAGCCTTTAATTTCACTCATCAGAAATCTCCTCAAGTTCAGAATCGGCGCAAGTCTATGGCAACAATCCGCTGTCGATTCGTGCGTATTGGTCAAATGAATTTTGCGAATTCAACGCTTATTCCGCGCGAGGCAGGTCGTTACGCTGCCGCCATCGAATTCCCAACCTTCCGAGATCCCCAATGAAAAAAGTCCTGTTGCTCAATGGCGGTAAAAAGTTCGCCCACTCCGATGGTCGCTACAACACCACCCTGCATGAAGCCGCGCTGAGCGTGCTGGATCGCGGCGGTGTCGACGTGAAAGCCACCTTCATCGACGAGGGTTACGACGTTGCTGAAGAAGTCGCCAAATTCCTCTGGGCCGACGTGATCATTTATCAAATGCCCGGCTGGTGGATGGGTGCGCCGTGGACCGTGAAGAAGTACCTCGACGAAGTGTTCACCGAAGGTCACGGCAGCCTCTACGCCAGTGATGGCCGCACCCGTTCCGACGCCTCGCAAAAGTACGGCAGCGGTGGATTGGTGCACGGCAAGCAGTACATGTTGTCGCTGACCTGGAACGCGCCGCAGCAAGCCTTCGACGACCCGACCGACTTCTTCGAAGGCAAGGGCGTGGACGCGGTTTACTTCCCGTTCCACAAAGCCAACGAATTCCTCGGCATGACCGGTTTGCCGACCTTCCTGGCGGTCGATGTAATGAAACGCCCGAATATCGAAGCCGACGTGGCGCGTTATGAACAGCATTTGACCGAAGTGTTCGGCCTCAAGGCTTGAGGCTCGGCTACTATCGATAGCATGAGTCGAGGAGCTTTTGTGGCGAGGGGATTTATCCCCGTTGGTCTGCGAAGCGGCCCCAAAAAATGGGACTGCTACGCAGTCCACCGGGGATAAATCCCCTCGCCACATGGGTCCCCTTCAACACAGTAGTATTGGGCAGGACTATCGATAAGGGACACACGTGAAAGCCAGATCCGATGAGTTGCAGATTTTCGTCTGCGTGATTGAATGCGGGTCGATTTCCGCAGCAGCCGAGCAAGTGGGGCAGACACCTTCGGCAGTCAGCCGCACACTGTCGCGGCTGGAGGCCAAGCTCGATACCACGCTGATCAACCGCACCACGCGGCGCATGGACCTGACGGAGGAGGGCAAGTATTTCTTCGAGCATGCCAAGCTGATTCTCGATCAGATGGACGAGCTCGAAGAGCGCCTGACCTCACGCCAACAAACCCCGTCCGGGCGTCTGCGGATCAACGCGGCTTCGCCGTTCATGCTGCACGCCATCGTGCCGTACATCGACGAGTTCCGTCGGCTCTATCCTGACATCCAGCTCGAACTCAACAGCAACGACCTGATCATCGACTTGCTCGAACAAAGTACCGACATCGCCATCCGCATCGGCACGCTCTCTGACTCGACTCTGCACGCACGCTCCCTGGGTTGCAGCCCGCTGCACATCGTCGCCAGTCCGGCGTACCTTGAACAACACGGCACACCAACGGCAGTCGCGGACCTGACCGGTCATACGCTGTTGGGATTTACCCAGAACGAAGGTCTTAACCAATGGCCGTTGCGCTATGTGCACGGTGATCGTTGGCCGATCCAGGCGGCGATCGGAGCCTCCAGCGGCGAGACCATCAGGCACCTGGCGCTGGACGGCCAAGGCATTGCCTGCCTGTCGCACTACATGACGATCGACGACATTCGTGCAGGTCGATTGCAGGTGCTGCTGGCGGATTTCAACAGTGGCTATCGCCAGCCAATCAACGCGGTGTACTACCGCAACTCGCAACTTGCCCTGCGCATCCAGTGCTTCCTGGACTTCATCCAGGGCAAATTGGCCGCGTATGCGAATGCGGACTTCAAAGGCTGATTCGTGACCCCTGCGCAAGGGTGATTTGGGTCAGCGGGTCTGTTTCGCCAAGGGACGGTCCTCGATACTCAATGCATCACTTATTCACGCAGGGAGTTTCTCCATGAACGTATTCGTTACCGGCGCCGCTGGTTTCATCGGTGGCTCCATTGCCACCGGTCTTGTCCGGGCGGGCCATAAAGTCACCGGCCTGGTTCGCAACGCCGACCAAGCCACTGAACTGAGCGCAATCGGCATCACCCCAGTGATCGGCACTCTTGACGACAGCGCACTACTGGCTGAGCAGGCCAACGCCGCCGATGCCGTGATCAACGCCGCCAGCAGCGACCATCGCGGCGCGGTGGAAGCCTTGCTCGATGCCCTGCGCGGCTCTAACAAAGTGTTCCTGCACACCAGCGGTTCGAGCATTGTCGGCGATGCATCGGGCGGCAAATCCAGCGACGTCATCTACTTCGAAGACAACCTGCCGGAACCGACCGTCGACAAGGCCGCCCGCGTGGCCATCGACAACCTGATCCTTGCGGCGGCCAAGGACGGTGTGAATTCGGGCGTCATCTGCAACACCCTGATTTACGGCCACAGCCTGGGCGTCAATCGCGACAGCGTGCAATTGCCGCGCTTGCTGAAACAGGCGCGTAAAAGCGGTGTGGTCCGGCATGTCGGTACGGGGCAGAACATCTGGTCCAATGTGCATATTGAAGACGTGGTGTCCCTGTATCTGCTGGCGCTGACCAAGAATGTTCCGGGCACGTTTTATTTCGTCGAAAGCGGGGAAGCGTCTTTCATCGACATGACCACGGCCATGGCTGAGGCCCTGAAGCTCGGCAAGGCGCAAGACTGGCCGTTGAAAGACGCCGAAGCCGAATGGGGTTATGAAATGGCCAACTATGGTTTGGGCTCCAACAGCCGGGTTCGCGGCAAGCATGCGCGTGAGTTGCTGGGCTGGGTGCCGAAGCGGACGTCGGTGGTTGAATGGATTCGGGACGAGATGGTTTGAGTTCGCGTTAGACCGCGTCGCTGCAATCGCGAGCAGGCTCGCTCCCACATTTTGATCTTCATAGGACACAGATTTTGTGTGCAACGGAGATCCACTGTGGGAGCGAGCCTGCTCGCGATTGCGTCTTAGGCATCCCGACAACTGGCCGGGGCGTGCTCAATTCCGTAACATCCGCTCCCTCTTTCCTTGTTGTGTCCGACCTTCCATGAAACCAAAACGTCTGCGCGCCGATGTCCTGGCCGGACTCACCACCTCGTTCGCCCTGCTCCCCGAATGCATCGCCTTCGCGCTGGTGGCTCACCTCAATCCGCTGATGGGGCTTTACGGTGCGTTCATCATTTGCACCCTGACCGCACTTTTCGGCGGGCGGCCGGGGATGGTGTCCGGTGCGGCCGGTTCGATGGCGGTGGTGATCGTTGCGCTGGTGGTGCAGCACGGTGTGCAGTATCTGCTCGCGACCGTGTTGCTCGGTGGCCTGATCATGCTGGCGTTCGGGCTGCTCAGGCTGGGCAAACTGGTGCGCATGGTGCCGCACCCGGTGATGCTCGGCTTCGTCAACGGACTGGCGATCATCATTGCGCTGGCGCAACTTGAACACTTCAAGGAGGGCGAAACCTGGCTCAGCGGTACGCCGTTGTACATGATGACCGGGTTGGTGGCACTGACGATGGCGATCGTTTACCTGTTGCCGCGCCTGACGCGTGCCGTGCCGCCGGCACTGGTGGCGATCCTGAGTGTCGGGCTGGCTGTTTATCTGCTGGGTCTGCCGACGCGCACCCTGGGCGACATGGCGCACATCGCTGGCGGCTTGCCGACGTTCGCGTTGCCAGACATTCCGTGGAGCATGGACACCCTGCGGATCATCGCGCCTTACGCGATATTGATGGCGCTGGTCGGTCTGCTGGAAACCCTGCTGACCCTGAACCTCACCGACGAGATCACCGAGAGCCGTGGTTTTCCGGATCGCGAGTGCGTGGCGTTGGGCGCGGCCAACATGGTTTCTGGCGTGTTTGGCGGTATGGGTGGTTGCGCGATGATCGGCCAGACTGTCATCAACCTCAGTTCCGGTGGTCGTGGCCGGCTGTCCGGCGTGGTGGCCGGGGTGCTGATTCTGCTGTTCATTCTGTTTCTGTCGCCGCTGATCGAGCGCATTCCGTTGGCCGCGCTGGTCGGCGTGATGTTCGTGGTGTCGCAACAGACGTTCGCTTGGGCGTCGTTGCGGGTGGTGAACAAGGTGCCGCTGAATGATGTAGTGGTGATTGTTGCGGTGACGGTCATCACCGTATTTACCGATCTGGCGACCGCCGTGCTCTGCGGGATCATCATCGCGGCGCTCAACTTCGCCTGGCAGCAGGCGCGCGAGCTGTATGCCGACGCTCATCTCGAGGCCGATGGCAGCAAGTTGTATCACCTGCACGGCACGCTGTTTTTTGCCTCGACTACGCCGTTTCTCAATCAGTTTGATCCCGCCAACGATCCGCCTGTCGTGACCATCGACTGCCGCCATTTGAGCTTCGTCGACTATTCGGCCATCGCCGCGCTCAAGACCCTGCGTGAGCGCTACGCCAAGGCCGGCAAGCATTTGCGGGTGCTGCATTTGTCCGAGCGTTGCAAGAAGTTGCTTAAGCGTGCTCGTGTGAATCACGACTGAAATCCTGATCCTGTGGGAGTGATCCTGCTCGCGATGGCGGTGTATCAGTCACCTCTCAGTTGACTGACACTCCCTCATCGCGAGCAGGCTCGCTCCCACAGGGAATCGGATGTAAATCCGCCTGCCTGATTTTCATATCCACCGACCTCGCATACCTCTGCGCGACATCCCTTACCTCTGGACGAAAATAACTTTCACCTCGTTTGAAAATCACGTCTCGAAATGTTTTAAGAGTTTCACAAAACTTTCGACGTGACCCTTTCGAGGAGTACCGCATGACCCTGTCCTTCGGCTATTGGCTGCTAGTGTATGCCGCCATCGCCATTATTGCGCTGATCGTTCTGATCGCCCGTTACCGACTCAATCCCTTCATCGTGATTACCCTGGTCTCCATTGGCCTGGCGCTGCTCGCGGGCATGCCGCCGTCCGGTGTGGTCGGTGCGTATGAGGCCGGGGTCGGTAAAACCCTGGGGCACATCGCGCTGGTGGTGGCGCTGGGCACGATGCTCGGCAAGATGATGGCCGAGTCCGGCGGTGCCGAGCAGGTGGCGCGGACCTTGATCGACCGTTTCGGCGAGAAGAACGCGCACTGGGCCATGGTGTGCATCGCCTTTTTGGTCGGGCTGCCGCTGTTCTTCGAGGTCGGTTTTGTGTTGCTGGTGCCGATCGCGTTTACCGTGGCGCGCCGGGTCGGTGTGTCGATTTTGATGGTCGGTTTGCCGATGGTCGCCGGCCTGTCGGTGGTGCATGCGCT
>NZ_JBOFQE010000115.1:0-51174 GCF_051660785.1 Pseudomonas sp. | reverse complement strand
TGCTCGCGATAGCGGTATCCCAGACAACATTTTTATCGACTGATACACCGCTATCGCGAGCAGGCTCGCTCCCACAGGGGATTGTGGTGTGTCAGGCGGGTTCCGGGGTGTAGGCCTGTTCCAGCAGCACGGTGAAGCGGTTGAATGCAGCAATAGCGGCTTGCTCGATTTCAGCTTCTTCCTGAGCGCTGAACGCCAATGAGTCGAGGGTTTTGACGAAGCTTTTCCAGCCTTCAGCGCGACCGCCAGCCGGTTCGCCGAGATGGCGCGCGCCGAACGTTTCGCTCAGGCCCAGACCGACCGCACGCTTGATCAGGAACGCTGCGCCTAGCTTCGAGCCTTCGGAAACGAACAGCCAACCCAGCGCTTCGGCTTTGGTCGGGTTCTTCACCGCACCGGCAACCGGTGCCGGTACTTCGGTTTCCAGATCTGCGAGGTCAGCCTTGGCCGCTTCAGCCCGGCAACGCGCCGGCAGGTCGGGGACGATGGCCGTCAGCTCGGCATCGTTGTACAGCGACACCAGTTCCGACTGGAACAGATACTGCGCCACCACGAAACGGGCGAAGTTGGCCTGGGTTTCAAACGGTGCGTGGGCTTTGACCAAGGCATCGAGTTTGGTGTGAGGCTCGTTGGTTATCTGGTTCAAGCGTTGCGAACGCAGAGCAGGGCGTTGAGCAGTGTCCTGAGAGGTCATGAGAAATCCTTGAGAAAAAGAGGTGCCTGGTAACGAGACGAATGGGAAGGCGCCGGACAGTAAAAAATCCTCACTGCACCGTATCTATAAAACAGCGCAGTGAGGGGGTCAGCGTCAGATATCCCAGACCAGATTGATCGCGAAGTTGCGGCCCGGTTGGGTCAGGCGATCGAGGTTGGCCGGTTGCGTCACCGAGGCTTCGCCGACGCTGTCGTAGCCGCGCACGTCGTCCCACTGCCAGTATTTCTTGTCGGTCAGGTTGTACAGGCCGGCGTTGACGGTCACGTCGTCGGTCACCTTGTAGAAGCCCGCCAGGTCGAGCACGCCATAACCCGGGGTCTTGAACTGTGTGCTGGTGCCGTCCGGGGTTTTGAAACTGGTGCTGTCGACTCGGGTCTTGCGTTTGACCAGGGTCCAGCTCAACAGGGCGCCGTAGTTGTCCTGGTCGTAGCCGAGGCCGAACACGCCGGTCAGCGGGTTGATGCTGTTCAGCGGCTGACCGTTGTCATCGTTACGACCGTAGAGGTAAGCCACCGAGCCTTGGGTGTAGAGGCCGGTCGGTGCGCCGAAGCTGTCAAGGTTCAAGCGACCCTTGAGCTCCATGCCCTTGATGGTGGCGTGGGCAATATTATTGCTCTGGAACGTGGTCTCGGTGTAGCCGGGGGTGATGGCGTTTTCATCGATGAAGTCGCGGTATTTGTTGTAGAACACCGCCACATCGAACGTGCCGGCGTCGAACTGGCCGCGCAGTCCGGTTTCATAGCTCTTGCTCTTTTCCGGTTCCAGGTCCGGATTGGGCGCGACCTGATAGCCGCCGGCAAGGTTTTCGAAACGACCATACAAAGCCTTGGCAGTCGGTGTGCGGAAGCCTTCGGCGTATTGGCCGTACCAGGTGTAGTTATCGTTGAAGCTGTAGGTGGTGCCGAATTTCGGCGACAGACGATGCCAGGTCTTGGTGCTGTCGCTCACCAGGCCGTTGCCGCTCTGGTCGGCGGTGGCCAGGAACTCGTCGGTGATGTGCGGCTTGAGTTCGGTGTAGTCGTAGCGTGCGCCAGGCAGGAAGGTCCAGTTGCCCCAGCTGATCTGATCCTGGGCGAACAGGCTGTAGCTGTTGATGGTCGGGTCCGGGAAGTCGCTGGCCGGTTGCAGGGTGTCGGCGGCACTCGGCGCACCGATGACCCGGCAAGCACCGGCCACGGTCAGGCACGTGCCGCTGCCGGTACGCAGGCCGGTGACTTTGTCCTGCTTGATGGTGGTGCCATAGGTGACCAGGTGATCGGTGTCGGCGATGGCAAACGCCTTGTCAGCCTGGGCATCGAACACCCATTGGCGATCCTTGTAATTGGTATCGCGGTTACGCAGCACGGTCCGCGATGGCGCGTAGATTTCTTCGGTGCTCTGGTCGGTCTTGGCGATCTGGTAGTTCAGCGACCACTTGATGTTGTCGGCCAGCAGACTGTCCAGGCCAAAGCTGTGCTCCAGGCCGAAACGTTCGCGGGTAACCGTGTCGTTGCCGGTGCGCGATTTATAGAAGCCGAAACCGCGTCCCGCGTTGAACGGGCCGCCGACGGCGCTCAACTGATTGGTGTCACGATCGTCCTTGTAGTGCTCGTAGGTCAGGCCGAAGCGCGCGTCGTCGGCATAATTCCAGCCCAGTTTGGCCAGTACGTTGGTGGTGCGCACGTCTTCGGGGTTGGCTTCGGTGCGGTTCAGGCCGATGCCGCCGGTTTCGCCGTAGGATTCGGTTTCATGGCCGTTGCGTTGGCTCAGGTGCAGTAAGCCGTCGAAGTCACCGGTGCGACCGGCGACCGTGCCGGAGGTCAGCCAGCTGTCATCCGCCGAGCTGTAACCGGTTTTCAGACGTGCGCCGACGTCCTTGCCCGGTTTGATGATGTCGTCCGGGTCCAGCGTGTAGTAGCTGACCGCGCCGCCGATAGCGTTGCTGCCGTACAGCACCGACGCCGGGCCGCGCAGGATTTCCACGCGTTTGACGATCTCTGGGTCGACGTAATTGCGGTTGGTCTGGGCGTAAGGGCCGTTGAAGAAGCTGTCGGGCACTTGTACGCCGTCGACTTGGGTCAGGACGCGGTCACCGTCGATACCGCGGATGTTGTAGCCGGTGAGCCCGGCGCGCTGGCCAGCACCGCCGACCGAGACTCCCGGTTCGTAGCGCACCAGATCCTTGATGTTATTGACGTTGTTGCGGTCCAGGTCTTCGCGGGTCTGGACCGTCACCGTGCTCGGCACGCTGCTCACGTCCTGTTCGTTCCGGGTGGCGCTGATGGTGACCTGATCCAGGTTGAGCGCGCCGCTGTTGCTGCGCTTCTCCAGCACGATGTTGTTACTGCCCAGTTTGCGATAGCTCAGGTTGGTCCCCACCAACAGGCGATCGAGGGCTTTTTCCGGCGGCAACGAACCACGCACACCCGGCGAGGCCACGCCGTCCGCCAGTTCGGCTGGCAAGCCGACTTGCCAGCCTGTCACCGTGGTAAAGGCATTCAGTGCCGAGACCAGCGACTGCTGCGGGATCGCAAACGCGTAATCGCCCATGTTGCGGGTCGGCTGCCCGGCGGCAGTGGCGGCCATCAGCGGCGCGCTGCCGGCCATCAGAATGGCGGCCGTCAGCAACGACAGCACGCGGGAAGGTGAAGAGGACTGGCAGGTATGGCGAGAGGACATCGATAGCGCTCCGTGTCGCACGAATCTTTATAGGTGCTGATTGGCATATCTAGATGCGAATCAATTGCATTGGCTATAACGAGACGAACGAGCTTCGGCTATCGAGTAAAAATAATTCTCATTTAGTTCAGGATCACCAACGCCGGAAATTCCTTCAGGCGTGCCGAGGTGATGTGAGCGAGGGAGCGGACCACGTCCAGCGGCTGGTCGAGACGGTAGTTGCCGGTCACGGCGACGTCGGCCAACTGCTCGTTGTTGTTGATGATCCAGCCCGGATAATAGCGACGCAATTCCGCCAGCACCTGGCTCAGCGGGCAGTTTTCAAACACCAGACGACCCTGGACCCAGGCCAGGTCTGTGGCGGCATCGAGCTTGGCCGGGCGATCAAAACCGTTGGGGCCGATGCGGATGCTTTCTCCGGCGGACAAGCGAATTCGCGCGTCGTCGCGGGTCGCTCGCAAGTCGACGTCCCCACGCTGCACCCGAACCTGTGCCACGCCGTCCAGATAGCGCACGGCAAACGCGGTATCGCGCACGCTGGCCTTGACCGGTCCGGCATCGATTTCCAGTGGCTGGCCGCGATGGGCCGGGACCTCGAAAAACGCCTCGCCCTGATACAGCCGGGCCACGCGCTGCTGATCGTTGATGGTGCTGGAGAACGCCGAGTTGGTATTGAGCAGCACTTTCGAGCCGTCCTCCAGTTGCAGGCGCTGGCGCTCACCGACCACGGTCAAGTGATCGGCCTGGAGGCGCATCGGCAGGTTGCTGAAACTGAACAAACCGAGGATCAGCACCGCAGCTGTTGCCAGCGGTTTCCAGTGCGGACGCAGCCGTGACAGCACCGTCACTTTCGGCGGCCGGGCGGCCAGGCTTTGTGCGCATTGCACCACGTGCGGGCCTTCCCAGATCGCCTGGGCCTTGGCGAACGCTTCGGCATGCAACGGATCGGCGGCCAGCCAGGCATGAAACTGTCGGGTCTGTTCCTCGCTCGGACTGCCCAGCACGATCAGCCAGTCCAGAGCCTGGTCCATCGCGCTTGCGGCATCCCGCGCCGGGGAGGGCGGAGGGGAGCGGTGGGTGTCCGTCACGGTGTTTCCTCGGCAGTGTCTTTGCACGGCTGTTTTATGAGTGAAGCTTGAAAGTGCGCAAGGGTAGCAAAGCCCGAAGGTCAGCGCAGGCGATCCCGGCAGTAGAGAATAAACCTGCAGACTCAGTCCCCGTTTAACCGTTCAGCGACACCGATGCAGATCGCCATGATCAGCTTCAGTTCTTTCTGCACGGTGCTCAAAGAGACGTTGAGCTTTTCGGCGATCTCCAGGTAACTGTGCCCGTGCAACCGGCTGAGGATGAAAATCTGCTGCTGCCGATGGCTGAGTTCACTGAGGCTCACGTTCAAACGCTCCAGCAATTGTTCGGCATGGGCAGCATCCTCGGCGCTGCTGGCGGGAGCGGCGACGCTTTCCACCACGTCCAGCGGCACGTCGTCGAGCATCGTGCGCGACTGAATGCGCCGCGCACGCAAATGGTCCAGCGCCAGGTTGCGGGCGGTCTGGAAAACGAAGGGTTCAAGGTGATCGATGGCCCGTTCACTGAGCGCACGGGTTACTCGCAGGTAGGTCTCCTGCAAGAGGTCTTCGGCGGTGCTGTGATTGTTGACCATCCGCTCCAGCGTGCGCAGCAGGGAGACTCGCTGGGCGATGAAGACGTGATTGAAGCGCGATTGACTCACGGGAGGACCTGATCCATTTCGAACGAATGATAATGCTTATCATCCGCTCGAGTGGTCAAGTATTGATTTGTGAGTTACCTGTAATGCACACCAAACGTTGCTCGCGATCGCGGTGTATCAGCAAACATCAAAGTCGGCTGACACGCCCTCATCGCGAGCAGGCTCACTCCTACACAGAGGATCCCCACAGGGATGTCCGGTTATTCAGCGTTGCACAGCGCCAGGCAGTTATCGAGCATGCGGTTGGAGAAACCCCACTCGTTGTCGTACCAGGCCAGTACCTTGAGCAGTTTGCCGCTGGACTTGGTGTGGTTGGCATCGAAGATCGACGACAGCGGGTTGTGGTTGAAGTCGCTGGAAACCAGCGGCAGGGTGTTGTAGCCGAGAATCTTCGAGTGCTGGCTGGCTTCTTTGAGCAGCGCATTCACTTCATCGGCCGATGCTTCGCGCTTGAGCTGCACGGTCAGGTCCACCAGCGATACGTTGATCACTGGAACACGTACCGCCATGCCGGTCAGTTTGCCCGCCAGTTCCGGCAGCACCAGGCCGACCGCTTCAGCGGCGCCGGTCTTGCTCGGGATCATGTTCTGGGTGGCCGAACGGGCGCGGTACGGGTCGGTGTGGTAGACGTCGGTCAGGTTCTGGTCGTTGGTGTAGGCGTGGATCGTGGTCATCAGACCGCTTTCGATACCGAGTTCGCGGTGCAGCACCTGGGCCACCGGGGCCAGGCAGTTGGTGGTGCATGAGGCGTTGGAAATGATCTGGTGCGATTGGCGCAGAATGTCGTGGTTAACCCCATAAACCACGGTGGCGTCGGCGCCTTTTGCCGGTGCCGAGATGATCACTTTGCGCGCGCCGGCCGTAATATGCGCGGCGGCTTTGGCACGGTCGGTGAACAGACCGGTGCATTCGAACACGACATCAATCTTTTCTGCGGCCCAGGGCAGCTCGGCCGGGTTGCGAATGGCACTGACCGCAATACGGTCGCCATTGACGGTCAGGCTTTCCTGATCGTGCTGGACATCGGCGTCGAACGTGCCGTGAACAGTGTCGTACTTGAGCAGATGAGCGTTCATCGCGCTGTCGCCCAGGTCATTGATGGCAACGATCTGCAGGTCTTGGCGGTAGCCTTGGGTATACAGTGCGCGGAGGACGTTGCGGCCAATTCGGCCAAAACCATTGATTGCGATTCGAAGAGTCATTTAACAGGGCCGCCGTCGTTTTGTTGTTGGAATTACAAGATTATTCGCATAAAAATAGAAAACAAGCCTTTTTAATGGCAATATTTTGTTCAATCTACAACGAGTGACCTGAATCAACTGGTCCGACCGATCAAGAAAACCGTCTGTCATCCCATCGACACCGGCTCTTGCTCAGCATAGACAATCAGGTCGCCACATCCGTTAGCCTGGAGTTCTACACATGCATCCCCGCGTAATTGAGGTCACCGAACGGCTTATCGCCCGCAGCCGTGCAACCCGTGAGGCTTACCTTGCGCTCATTCGCGGTGCGGCCACCGACGGTCCGATGCGCGGCAAGCTGCAATGCGCCAACTTCGCCCACGGCGTAGCCGGTTGCGGCACCGAAGACAAAAACAGTCTGCGGATGATGAACTCCGCCAACATTGCGATTGTTTCGTCATATAACGACATGCTCTCGGCGCATCAGCCGTACGAAGTCTTTCCCGAACAGATCAAAAAAGCCCTGCGCGAGATCGGCTCTGTCGGCCAGTTCGCCGGCGGCACTCCAGCAATGTGCGATGGCGTGACCCAGGGCGAGCCGGGCATGGAACTGAGCCTGCCAAGCCGCGAAGTGATCGCGCTGTCCACCGCCGTGGCGCTGTCCCACAACATGTTCGATGGCGCGCTGATGCTCGGCATCTGCGACAAGATCGTGCCGGGCCTGATGATGGGCGCGCTGCGTTTCGGTCATCTGCCGATGATCTTCGTACCGGGCGGACCGATGGTCTCCGGCATTTCCAACAAGCAGAAAGCCGATGTGCGCCAGCGCTATGCCGAAGGCAAAGCCTCACGCGAGGAGCTGCTGGAATCGGAAATGAATTCCTACCACAGCCCCGGCACCTGTACTTTTTACGGCACCGCCAACACCAACCAGCTGCTGATGGAAGTCATGGGTCTGCACTTGCCGGGCTCTTCTTTCGTCAACCCGAACACGCCATTGCGCGATGCCCTGACCCGCGAAGCGGCGCATCAGGTCACGCGCCTGACCAAACAAAATGGCAACTTCATGCCGATCGGTGAAATCGTCGATGAGCGTTCGCTGGTCAACTCCATCGTGGCGCTGAACGCCACCGGCGGCTCGACCAACCACACCCTGCACATGCCGGCCATCGCGATGGCTGCCGGTATTCAATTGACCTGGCAAGACATGGCCGACCTCTCTGAAGTCGTGCCGACCCTGAGCCACGTCTACCCGAACGGCAAGGCCGACATCAACCACTTCCAGGCGGCGGGCGGCATGTCGTTCCTGATCCGCGAACTGTTGGAAGCCGGCTTGCTGCACGAAAACGTCAACACCGTGCTCGGCCATGGCCTGAGCCGCTACACCCAGGAACCGTTCCTCGATAACGGCGAACTGGTCTGGCGCGAAGGCGTGACCGACAGCCTCGACGAAACCATCCTGCGCCCGGTTTCGCGTGCGTTCTCGCCAGAAGGCGGACTGCGCGTGATGGAAGGCAACCTCGGTCGCGGCGTGATGAAGGTTTCCGCCGTCGCATTGGAAAACCAGATCGTCGAAGCACCGGCAATGGTGTTCCAGGATCAGCAGGATTTGGCCGATGCGTTCAAGGCCGGTTTGCTGGAGAAGGATTTTGTCGCGGTGATGCGCTTCCAGGGCCCGCGCTCCAATGGCATGCCGGAACTGCACAAGATGACGCCGTTCCTCGGCGTGCTGCAGGATCGCGGCTTCAAAGTGGCGCTGGTAACTGACGGGCGCATGTCTGGTGCGTCGGGGAAAATCCCGGCGGCGATTCATGTCAGTCCCGAAGCTTATGTCGGTGGTGCTCTTGCGCGTGTGCAAGAGGGCGATATCATCCGCGTCGATGGCGTCAAAGGCACCCTGGAGCTTAAGGTGGACGCCGAAGAATTCGCAGCGCGCACGCCGGCCAAGGGCCTGTTGGGCAATAACATTGGTACCGGTCGCGAGCTGTTTGGTTTCATGCGCATGGCCTTCAGCTCCGCAGAGCAGGGCGCCAGCGCCTTTACTTCTGCCCTGGAGACGCTTAATTGAAACTGGCTTTGGTCGGTGACATCGGTGGGACCAACGCACGTTTCGCGTTGTGGAAAAACCAGCAGCTGGAAGCGATCCAGGTGCTGGCGACGGCCGACCACGCCAGCCCGGAAGAGGCAATTGCCCTCTACCTGAGCGGGCTGGGTCTGGCGTTGGGCTCGATCGGCTCGGTGTGCCTGTCGGTGGCCGGCCCGGTGAGTGGTGACGAATTCAAGTTCACCAACAATCACTGGCGGCTCAGTCGCAAAGGGTTTTGCAAGACTTTGCAGGTCGATCAATTGTTGCTGGTCAATGATTTTTCGGCGATGGCGCTGGGCATGACCCGTTTGCAGCCAGACGAGTTTCGGGTGGTCTGCGAAGGCACGCCGGAACCGTTGCGACCGGCCGTGGTGATTGGTCCGGGCACGGGCTTGGGTGTTGGCACCTTGCTGGACCTGGGCGAAGGCCGTTTCGCCGCGTTGCCGGGGGAGGGCGGTCACGTCGATTTGCCCCTGAGCAGCCCGCGTGAAACGCAACTGTGGCAACACATCTTCAACGAGATCGGGCATGTCAGCGCTGAAACCGCGTTGAGCGGCAGTGGTTTGCCGCGGGTTTACCGAGCGATTTGTGCGGTGGACGGTCATGAGCCGGTGCTCGATACCCCGGAGTCGATTACCGCTGCCGGTCTGGCCGGCGATCCGATTGCGCTGGAAGTGCTGGAGCAGTTCTGCTGCTGGCTCGGCCGTGTCGCTGGCAACAACGTGCTGACCACGGGTGGACGCGGTGGCGTGTTCATCGTCGGCGGGGTGATTCCACGGTTTGCCGATTTCTTCGTTGAAAGCGGCTTTGCCCGATGCTTCGCTGACAAGGGCTGCATGAGCGATTACTTCAAAGGCATCCCGGTGTGGCTGGTGACGGCGCCGTATTCCGGTTTGATGGGTGCAGGGGTAGCGCTCGATCAGACCTGAAATGCGATCAATGTGGGAGCGAGCCGGCTCCCACAGTGGTTTTCCACAGTTGTTTCTGTGGTGTTTGTAGGTTCTGTGGTTCAGGCATAATCCGCCCAATTCAAACAACAAGGACGCCGCCCCGTGAGCTCAGTCAGGTCGATTTTGTTGGTCGATGACGATCAAGAGATACGCGAGTTGCTGGACACCTACCTGACCCGCGCCGGTTTCCAGGTCCGTACCACGCCCGATGGTGCAGGCTTTCGCCAGGCAATGAACGAAGCGCCGAGCGATCTGGTGATCCTCGACGTGATGCTGCCGGACGAAGACGGTTTCAGCCTCTGCCGCTGGATCCGCCAGCACCCGCGTCAGGCGCAGGTGCCGATCATCATGCTCACCGCCAGCTCCGATGAGGCCGACCGCGTCATCGGCCTGGAACTGGGCGCCGACGACTATCTCGGCAAACCCTTCAGCCCCCGTGAATTGCAGGCACGCATCAAGGCCTTGTTGCGCCGCGCGCAGTTCGGTCAGGAACGTTCCGGCGGTGAAGTGCTGGCGTTCGATGACTGGCGGCTGGACATGGTCAGTCACCGGTTATTCCACATTGACGGCGAAGAAGTGATTCTCTCCGGCGCTGATTTTGCGCTGTTGAAACTGTTCCTCGATCACCCTCAGGAGATCCTGGATCGTGACACCATCGGCAACGCCACCCGTGGCCGCGACCTGATGCCGCTGGATCGCATCGTCGACATGGCGGTCAGCCGTCTGCGCCAGCGTCTGCGCGATACCGAAAAGCCGCCGCGCCTGATCCGCACCGTGCGCGGCAGCGGCTACCAATTGGCAGCCCATGTGGTTGCCAGCAATGGTCACTGAGTTTTTCCGCCAGCTCGCCGCCCGCGTGCCGGTACCGCGTTCGCTGCTCGGGCGCATGTTGCTGCTGACCCTGTTGGCGGTGCTGTTCGCGCAGACGTTGTCGAGTGTGATCTGGGTCTCGCAATTGCGCGCAACTCAGCTGGAAGGGCTGGTGACCAGCGCCCGCAGCCTCGCCCATTCGATGACGGCCAGCGTCAGTTACTTTCGCTCGCTTCCTGTCGCGTTTCGTCCCTTGGTACTCGACCAGTTGCGCAGCATGGGCGGCACCCGTTTCGTGGTGACCCTCAACGACAAGCCACTGGGCATGGAAGTGCTGCCAATCACCCCGCGCAAGGAAGCCGTGCTCAAGGCGGTGGATCAGGTGTTGCGCGAATCTCTGGGGCAAGACACGGACATCTCGGTGACCTTTGTCAGCCCCGAAGACCTGCGGATCTTCAACAGCGGGCTGAAACTTGATGAATTACCCCGCTCCTGGGCGCATTACGCGCTCACGCTGGAGCCGGTCAACCCACCCGTGCTGGTCACCCAAATCCAGATGGCGCCGGGCGAGTGGCTGTACATCGCCTCCCTGTTGCCCGAGCCCTACACCAGTCTTGAAGAGCAGGGCCTGCCGGCGCAGCAGGTCTGGTTCATCGTGCTTACCAGCGGCTTCTTGCTGTTGTTCATCGGCCTGCTGGTGCACTGGCAAAGTCGTCCGCTCAAGCGCCTGGCGCGGGCGGCGCGGGACATGTCCCTCGGTGCTGACGTCGAGCCGGTGGCCGAGGGCGGCGGCAGTGAAGTGGTCGAAGTTGGACGCGCCTTCAATGCCATGCGCGAGCGCATCAGCCGCTACCTGACCGAGCGCAGCCAGTTGTTCAGCGCCATCTCCCACGACTTGCGCACACCGATCACGCGCTTGCGGTTGCGGGTCGAATTGCTCGAGGACGAAAAGCTGCAAGCCAAGTTTGGCCGGGATCTGGATGAGCTGGAGCTGCTGGTCAAGGGCGCACTGCAATGCGTGAAAGACACTGACATCCACGAAAATATCGAGCCGGTGGATCTTAACCATGTGCTCGATTGTCTGGTGGAACCGTATCTGGCGCCCAACGGCAATGGACGCGTGACTCAGCAAGGCCGGGCGCTGGCGGCTTATCCGGGGAAACCGCTGGCGCTCAAGCGCTGCATCGGCAACCTGATCGACAACGCGTTGAAGTATGGGCAGAACGCGCATTTGCATATCGATGACGACGAGAGCGCCTTCATCCTGCATGTCGATGACGAAGGCCCGGGCGTGCCGGAGCAGCGGATGGAGCAGGTGTTCGAACCGCACTTCCGGTTGGCCGGGCAGCAGCAGGGTTATGGGTTGGGGTTGGGGATTGCGCGAAATATTGCGCATAGCCATGGGGGGGAGGTCAGCCTGCAAAACCTGCGTGAAGGCGGCTTGCGGGTGACGTTGCATTTACCTCGTTCGATCGATTGACGCAGACCCCTGTGGCGAGGGGATTTATCCCCGTTGGGTGGCGTAGCCGCCCCAAAAATTGCAATTGCGATGTATCAGGTATGCCGAGTGCAATGGTTTCACGACTGCTACGCAGCCGAACGGGGATAAATCCCCTCACCACAGGTCATCACCCGCCACAGAATCTGAGTGAATGTCACAGCTCGGTGACATAGCTCGCCCCCTTCGTTACAAGCCCACCCCCGCCCGTTGTTTAGACTGCCCCCAGTCAAAACAACAAAAAAGGCACCCCATGGACACCTTCCAACCTGCGTTCAGCAGTTGGCTCAACGCACCTGCCCACCAGCAATGGCTCGCCGCCGAAGGCCTGCGCCTGCTGGCATTTGCCAAGGCTTCCAAGCTTGCCGAAGGCTTCGGCAACCTCGATGAAAAGGGCCGACTCCCGGTCAACGCCCAAGCTGAAACCATGAACACCGCACGCATGACCCACAGCTTCGCCATGGCGCACATCCAGGGTTTGCCGGGTTTTGCCGAACTGGTCGATCACGGTATCCAGTCACTCAGCGGTCCGTTGCGCGATGCCGAACACGGTGGCTGGTTTGCCGTAGCGCATCATCTCGACGGCAACACCGGCAAGGCTGCGTATCTGCATGCTTTCGTTGCGCTGGCCGCCAGCTCCGCAGTGGTCGCCCAACGCCCCGGCGCCCAAGCGTTACTCGATGATGCGATCAACATCATCGACACGCATTTCTGGAGCGAGGAGGAGGGCGCGATGCGCGAATCCTTTGAACGCGACTGGAGCGCTGAAGAAGCCTACCGCGGCGCCAACAGCAACATGCACGCCACCGAAGCCTTCCTTGCGTTGGCGGATGTCACCGAAGACAACCGCTGGTTATGCCGCGCTCAACGCATTGTTGAAAGAGTGATCCATGTCCACGCCGCGGCCAACGACTATCTGGTGGTCGAGCATTTCGATCGCGACTGGCAGCCGCTGCGCGAGTACAACCACGACAACCCGGCCGATGGTTTCCGCCCCTACGGCACCACGCCGGGCCACGGTTTCGAATGGGCGCGGCTGTTGCTGCACCTCGAAGCCGCGCGAGTCCAGGCCGGGATGCTCACACCGGGCTGGCTGGCCACCGACGCGCAAAAACTCTTCGACCACAATTGCCGTCATGGCTGGGAAATCGACGGTGCGCCGGGGATTGTTTACACGCTGGATTGGGACAATCGCGCGGTGGTTCGTCACCGCCTGCACTGGACCCATTGCGAAGCCAGCGCCGCCGCCAGCGCGCTGCTCAAACGCACCGGCGATATGCAATACGAAACCTGGTACCGGCTGTTCTGGGAATTCTGTGACAGTCATTTCATCGACCGCTGCGATGGCAGTTGGCACCATGAACTGGATCCGCAAAACCGCCCGAGCGCTGATATCTGGGCCGGAAAACCCGATCTGTATCACGCCTGGCAAGCCGTCCTGATTCCGCGCCTGCCGTTGGCGCCGAGCATGGCCACTGCCTTGGGGCAGTTGTCCCAGAGCGCTCCTGTGTAACCATGTGGTGACATTCACGCGTCCCTTCGTTACCTGCGAAGGGATAACTCCTGTTTAAAATCCTATGCAGCGCAAGCACCAGACTTGCATGCATAACAACAAGAAAGGTAATTCTAGATGAATGCGATTTCTCGCCTCGCTACTGTCATTTCTCTTGCCTCATTGCTCCCTATCTCTGCATTCCCTGTCAGTGCGCTTGCCGCCGATTCCAAAGGTTCGGTAGAAGTCGTTCACTGGTGGACCTCCGGTGGCGAAAAAGCGGCCGTCGATGTGCTCAAGGCCCAAGTCGAAAAAGACGGTTTCACCTGGAAGGACGGTGCAGTCGCCGGTGGTGGCGGTGCTACGGCCATGACCGTACTCAAGAGCCGCGCCGTGGCCGGTAACCCACCGGGCGTAGCGCAGATCAAAGGTCCGGACATCCAGGAATGGGCGTCTACAGGTCTGCTCGACACCGACGTCCTGAAAGACGCCGCCAAGTCCGAGAAGTGGGACAGCCTGCTCGACAAGAAAGTCTCCGATACCGTGAAGTACGAAGGTGACTACGTGGCTGTGCCGGTGAACATTCACCGCGTCAACTGGCTGTGGATCAACCCGGAAGTCTTCAAGAAAGCGGGCATTGAAAAAGCCCCGACCACCCTTGAAGAATTCTACGCAGCCGGTGACAAGCTGAAGAAAGCGGGCTTCATCGCCCTTGCCCACGGCGGCCAGCCTTGGCAGGACAGCACCGTGTTCGAAGCGGTGGTCCTTTCGGTCATGGGCGTCGACGGCTACAAGAAAGCCCTGGTCGACCTGGACAACGCTGCACTGACCGGTCCTGAAATGGTCAAGGCGCTGACCGAGCTGAAGAAAGTCGCGACCTACATGGACGCCGACGGCAAAGGCCAGGACTGGAACCTGGAAGCGGCCAAGGTCATCAACGGCAAGGCCGGCATGCAGATCATGGGTGACTGGGCCAAGAGCGAATGGACCGCAGCCAAGAAAGTCGCCGGCAAGGACTACGAGTGTGTAGCGTTCCCGGGCACCGACAAGGCCTTCACCTACAACATCGACTCCCTGGCCGTGTTCAAGCAGAAAGACAAGGGCACTGCTGCCGCGCAGCAGGACATCGCCAAGGTCGTGCTGGGTGAGAACTTCCAGAAAGTCTTCAGCATCAACAAGGGCTCGATCCCTGTGCGTAACGACATGCTCGCCGACATGGGCAAGTACGGTTTCGACTCCTGCGCCCAGACCGCCGCCAAGGACTTCCTGGCGGACGCCAAGTCCGGCGGACTGCAGCCGAGCATGGCGCACAACATGGCGACCACGCTGGCAGTACAGGGCGCGTTCTTTGATGTGGTGACCAACTTCATCAACGACCCGAAAGCCGATCCGGCGACTGCCGCCAAGCAACTCGGTACCGCCGTCAAAGCGGCCAAGTAATGCTTGGCCTGTAGGAGCCGGCTTGCTGGCGATAGCGATGTGTCATTCAACGCAGATGTCGACTGACACACCGCCTTCGTCGGAACGCCGCCCGCAGCAAGCCGGTTCCTACAGGCGACCTGCTGAATTCTCTCTTTCTCGTACTGGATTTTCCCATGAGTTCTGTTGCTGTGTTCAGCAAGGCCTCGCCGTTCGATGCACTGCAACGCTGGCTCCCAAAACTGGTGCTGGCGCCGAGCATGTTCATCGTTCTGGTGGGCTTCTATGGCTATATCCTGTGGACGTTCATCCTGTCGTTCACCACCTCGACTTTCCTGCCGACTTACAAATGGGCAGGCCTGGCGCAGTATCAGCGGCTGTTCGACAACGACCGTTGGTGGGTAGCGAGCAAGAACCTGGCCGTGTTCGGCGGCATGTTCATCGGCATCACCCTGGTGATCGGTGTGCTGCTGGCAGTGTTTCTTGATCAGCGCATTCGTCGCGAAGGTTTCATTCGCACCATTTACCTGTACCCGATGGCGCTCTCGATGATCGTCACCGGTACCGCGTGGAAATGGCTGCTCAACCCGGGCATGGGCCTGGACAAATTGTTGCGGGACTGGGGCTGGGAAGGCTTTCGCCTGGACTGGCTGATCGACCCGGATCGCGTGGTGTATTGCCTGGTGATCGCTGCCGTATGGCAAGCCTCGGGCTTCATCATGGCGATGTTCCTCGCCGGTCTGCGTGGGGTTGATCAATCGATCATCCGTGCCGCCCAGATCGATGGTGCGAGCATGCCGCGCATCTACCTGAAAGTGGTGTTGCCGAGCCTGCGCCCGGTGTTCTTCAGCGCCGTGATGATCCTCGCTCACATCGCGATCAAGAGTTTCGACCTGGTGGCGGCAATGACCGCCGGTGGCCCGGGTTACTCCTCCGACCTGCCTGCGATGTTCATGTACTCCTTCACCTTCAGCCGCGGCCAGATGGGCATGGGCTCGGCCAGTGCGATTCTGATGCTCGGTGCGATTCTCGCAATCATCGTGCCTTACCTGTACTCCGAGCTGAGGACCAAGCGCCATGACTAGTTTCTCTGCCAAACCTTCCATCAGCCTGAGTCGCATCGCGATTTACGGTGTGCTGATCCTGGCCGTATTGCTTTACCTGATACCGCTGGTGGTCATGTTGTTGACCAGTTTCAAGACACCGGAAGACATCAACTCCGGCAACCTGCTGAGCTGGCCAACCGTGGTCAGCGGCATCGGCTGGGTCAAGGCCTGGGGCACGGTGGACGGGTACTTCTGGAACTCGATCAAGATCACCGTCCCGGCGGTACTGATCTCCACCGCCATCGGTGCGCTGAACGGCTATGTGTTGTCGATGTGGCGCTTCCGTGGCTCGCAGTTGTTCTTCGGCCTGCTGCTGTTCGGTTGCTTCCTGCCGTTCCAGACCGTCCTGCTGCCGGCCTCGTTCACCCTCGGCAAGATGGGCCTGGCGAGTACCACCACGGGCCTGGTGTTCGTGCATGTGGTCTACGGCCTGGCGTTCACCACGCTGTTCTTCCGTAACTACTACGTCAGCGTTCCCGATGCGCTGGTGAAGGCAGCGCGGCTCGATGGCGCGGGTTTCTTCACCATCTTCCGCTTGATCATCCTGCCGATGTCCACCCCGATCATCATGGTCTGCCTGATCTGGCAGTTCACCCAGATCTGGAACGACTTCCTGTTCGGCGTGGTGTTCTCCAGCGGTGACTCGCAGCCCATTACGGTGGCGCTGAACAACTTGGTCAACACCAGTACCGGGGCCAAGGAATACAACGTTGATATGGCGGCGGCGATGATCGCCGGGCTGCCGACCCTGCTGGTCTATGTGGTCGCAGGCAAGTATTTCGTGCGCGGGCTGACGGCCGGCGCAGTCAAGGGGTAATCATGGCTACGCTCGAACTTCGCAATGTAAACAAGACTTATGGCCCCGGCCTGCCGGACACCCTCAAGAACATCGAACTGTCGATCAAGGACGGTGAGTTCCTGATCCTGGTCGGACCTTCGGGTTGCGGCAAGTCGACCCTGATGAATTGCATCGCCGGCCTGGAAACCATCACCGGCGGCGCGATCATGATCGGTGATCAGGACGTCAGCGGCATGAGCCCGAAAGACCGCGACATCGCCATGGTGTTCCAGTCCTACGCGCTGTACCCGACCATGAGCGTGCGCGAGAACATCGCCTTCGGTTTGAAGATCCGCAAAATGCCCGCTGCCGACATCGAAGCGGAAGTGGCGCGGGTGGCCAAGCTGCTGCAGATCGAACACCTGCTCAACCGCAAGCCCGGACAGCTCTCTGGCGGTCAGCAACAGCGTGTGGCCATGGGCCGCGCCCTGGCGCGTCGGCCGAAGATCTACCTGTTCGACGAACCGCTGTCCAACCTCGACGCCAAGTTGCGCGTCGAGATGCGCACCGAAATGAAACTGATGCACCAGCGCCTGAAAACCACCACGGTCTACGTGACCCACGACCAGATCGAAGCGATGACTCTGGGCGACAAGGTTGCGGTGATGAAGGACGGCATCATTCAGCAGTTCGGTACGCCGAAAGACATCTACAACAACCCGGCCAACCTGTTCGTGGCGAGCTTCATCGGTTCGCCGCCGATGAACTTCATCCCCCTGCGTTTGCAACGCAAGGACGGTCGTCTGCTGGCACTGCTCGACAGTGGTCAGGCGCGCTGCGAATTGCCAATGGGCATGCAGGACGCCGGCCTTGAAGACCGTGAAGTGATCCTCGGCCTGCGCCCGGAACAGATCGTGCTGGCGAACGGCGAGCCCAATGGTTTGCCGACCATTCGCGCCGAAGTCCAGGTCACCGAACCGACCGGTCCCGACACCCTGGTGTTCGTCAATCTCAACGAAACCAAAGTCTGCTGCCGCCTGGCGCCGGACGTCGCGCCGAACGTGGGCGAGACGCTGACCCTGCAATTCGATCCATCGAAAGTGCTGTTGTTCGATGCCAAGACCGGGGAGCGCCTGGGGGTGGCCGGTCTGCCGAAAGCCGAAAGCCACAGCGCCAACGTTACCCAGTTCAAAGGCCGCTGAAGATCAATGTGGGAATGGGGTTGTGTGGGAGCTGGCCTGCCAGCGATAGCATCAAATCGGTTCGACGTTGAACCGAGTCGTTTGCATCGCCGGCAGGCCAGCTCCCACAAAAGCCCGCTCCTACAGGGGGATATGCGGTGAGCGGCCTGTTGCTCTCCGCACCTGATGTAACCGCGTTAAATAAAAACAGTTAATAACAATAAAACGAGGATGTAGGGATGAAGAAGAAGAACAACGCTCAGCTTATCTGCCAGTTGTCAGCAGTAGCGGCAATGATGCTGGCCGGCAGTGTGCATGCAGCTGATGCGTTCAGCGCCGATTCCGAATGGATGACCGGCGATTGGGGTGGCGAGCGGACCAAGCTGATCGAGCAAGGTATCGACATCAAGATGGACTACGTCGGTGAAGTGGGCGGCAACCTCCACGGCGGCTTCAACGATGACAAGACCGCGCGTTACGCCGACCAGTTTGGCCTGGGTGTGGCGCTGGACCTGCAAAAACTCTGGGGCTGGGATAACACCCAGGCCAAGGTCCAGTTCACCAACCGTAACGGTGAAAACATTTCCAATGACCGTGTCGGCGACCCGCGTGCCGGCACCTTGAGTTCCTCCCAGGAAGTCTACGGTCGTGGCCACATGGTCCGTCTGACCCAATTGTGGATCAAGCACCAGTTCCTCGACGGCAAGCTGGACGTCAAGGCCGGTTACTTCGGCGAAGGTGAAGACTTCAACACCTTCCCTTGCGAGTTCCAGAACCTGGCGTTCTGCGGTTCCCAGGTGGGTAACTGGGCGACCAACATCTGGTACAACTGGCCGATCAGCCAGGCCGCGATCCGTGTGAAGTACAACATCTCGCCTGAGTGGTATGCGCAGATCGGCGCGTACAACCAGAACCCGTCGCAACTGGAGCACGGTAACGGCTTCAAGCTCAGCGGCAGTGGTACCAAGGGCACTGTGTTGCCGGTGGAACTGGTCTGGTTGCCTAACCCTGGCAACCTGCCGGGCGAATACCGTGTCGGTTACTACAAAAGCACGGCCAATGCCGATGACGTCCGCGAAGATGCCAACGGCGATGATGCGGCCACCAGCGGTAACGCCTATCGCAGTCACGATAGCAAGCACGGTTACTGGTTCGTGGCGCAACAGCAACTCACCAGCCACAACGGTGACAAATCTCGCGGCCTGAACATTGCTGCCAACGCCACGTTCCACGACAAGGACACCAACTTCGTCGACAACTACCAGTCGCTGATGCTGGTGTACAAGGGCCCGTTCGATGCACGTCCGAAGGATGACTTCGGGATCGGCGCCGCGCGTATCCATGTCAACGATGACGTGAAGAAAAACTCCGAACTGGTCAACGCTGCCAACAATGTCACGGACTATCAGGACCCGCTGTTCGCGCCACTGCGAAGCACCGAGTACAACTACGAAATCAACTACGGCTTCCACGTCACCAACTGGCTGACCGTGCGTCCTAATCTGCAATACATCACTCACCCGGGCGGTGTGGATGAAGTCGACAACGCGCTGGTGGCCGGTCTGAAAATTCAGTCGGTGTTCTAACGCTGTTGCGATAAGCTCTTCTCTATGTGCGCATTTTTGCGGACAGCCCTGGCTGTCCGCTTTTTTTTGTGTGGGGTCAATGAGGACCTGTGGCGAGGGAGCAAGCTCCCTCGCCACAAAAAGGGCTATTCAAGTTGTTTGGAAGTATAAGTACACCCATGATTTTCAGGACCGTGGCACATGCATGAGCATCCGCTACAACGCTTCTTCAAATCCTTGCGCGAACGTCCGGTGTTTGCGTGGGAGCGCTATCAGAAGCGCGACGTGCTGGTGATCGACCATCCGTTGTGTCAGGCGGTGTTCAGTCGCCAGGGCGCGCAGTTGCTGCACTTCCAGCCAAAGGGCCAGAAGCCTTGGCTCTGGTGCGCGGCGAAGTGGCCGCAAGTCGGTGCGATTCGTGGCGGCGTGCCGGTGTGCTGGCCATGGTATGGCCGTCATCCCAGCGAAAACGCCTGGCCTTCCCATGGCTGGGCACGGTTGATCGACTGGAAGCTGCTCGACAGCCACCATGACGACGCTGGCGTGCGCTTGCATTGGCAACTTCAGCTTTGCGACTGGCAAGTGGACCTGCACGCGCATCTTGGCGAACGCATGGATCTACGCTTGAGCACCGAGCATCAGGACAGCCTGCCATGCCAATTGAGCCAGGCGTTGCATGCCTATTGGCGTATTGGCGATGTCGGTGAGATAGCGCTGTCCGGGCTCGATGGCGTGCAGGGCTACGACCAGTTGAACCGTCAGGTTTGCCAGCAGGAAGGCGAGTTGAGAGTTGATGGTGGGTGTCAGCGGGTGTTCCAGCATGACGGTGAATTACAGCTCAAGGACCACGCCTGGCAGCGCGAATTGTGTATCGATACCGGTGACCATGCGGACACGGTGGTCTGGCATCCCGGCTCACGGCCGTTGCTGGGGGTGAGCTGGAACGAGATTTCCGAGTTTGTGTGTGTCGAGGCTGCGAGTGGTGGGACCGATAGCCTGAGCCTGGCGCCGGGGCAGAAGGCGCATTTGAGTTTGCAGGCGCGGTCTGGGGTTTAGTCCAAGGCTTGAGGGGTTGCTGCTGGCCTCATCGCCGGCAAGCCGGTCTCGCTCCCACAATAGATCTCCACTGGTCACAGTATTTGTGTTCAGCGCAGGTCCACTGTGGGAGCGAGCCTGCTCGCGATGAGGCCGGGTCAGGCAATGAAGATGTTGGCCTAGTTAAACTCATCCCCAACCGGATACCGGCTCGCATTCAAACTCTCTTTGATCTTGCGCAAATGCGGCTGGAAATCCACGCCCCGGCGCAAGGTCATGCCCGTCGCCAGTACATCCAGCACGGTCAGTTGGATGATCCGAGACGTCATCGGCATATAGATGTCGGTGTCTTCCGGCAACGGAATGTTCAGGCTCAAGGTACTGGCCTTGGCCAGCGGCGAGTTCTCCGCGGTCAAGCCGAGCACCGAAGCGCCATTCTCCCGGGCGATGCGCGCCACTTCCACCAGTTCGCGGGTGCGGCCGGTGTAGGAAATGATCACAAACAACTCGCCGGTATGCGCCACCGACGCAATCATCCGTTGCATCAGCACGTCGGCATGGGCGGTGACGGCCAGGTTGAAGCGGAAGAACTTGTGCTGCGCATCCAGCGCCACCGGTGCCGAGGCGCCGAGGCCGAAGAAGTGAATCTGCCGGGCCTGGATCAGCAGGTCGACGGCGCGGCTGATCAGGCTCGGGTCCAGCGCCTGCAAGGCACTGTCCAATGACGCGATGGCACTGCCGAAAATCTTCTTGGTGTACGCCTCGGGATTGTCATCGGCCTCGACCGCTCGGCTGACATACGCCGCGCCGCTGGCCAGGCTCTGGGCCAACTGAAGCTTGAGTTCCGGGTAGCCGCTGACGCCGAACGAGCGGCAGAAACGGTTGACCGTCGGCTCACTGACCTTTGAGGCCTGGGCGAGGGCGGCGATGCTGAACCGGGTGGCCTGCTGTGGGTTGAGCAGGATCACCTCGGCGACTTTGCGTTCCGCCTTGTTCAGGTCTTCAAGGCGATTCTGGATCTGTTCCAGTAGATTTCGCACGCGGTCCATTTCATGTTCCTTAGGTCAGCAGCGCAAATAAGCGTTCGGCTAATGCAAATTGGGCCTTTGATACGGCCCTTGACGGTGGCCTATCCTACTGATGGCTCCGACCGACCACCACTCGGAATCTGTATTTTGCGAAAATGTTGTGGTTATTACTACATTTTCCCTTGAGTGATGCCTTGAAAAAAGGTATTTGTAGCTTAACTTGATAAAAGAACAAACATCATGCCTTCGATTACGGTTGAACCGTGCACATTTGCCTTGTTCGGCGCCCTCGGCGATCTGGCTTTGCGCAAACTGTTTCCTGCCCTTTATCAACTCGATGGCGCAGGCCTATTGCACGAGGATACGCGCATTATTGCGCTGGCCCGTGAGCCTGGCAGCGAGCAGGAACACCTGGCGTTCATCGCCTCGGAACTGCGCCGTTACGTAGGTGCCGAGCTGGACGAAGCTGTGGCCGAACGCTTCCTGGCCCGTTTGAGCTACCTGCATGTCGACTTCCTCAAGGCTGACGATTACGTCGCCCTGGCCGAAATGGCTGGCAGCGCCCAGCGTGTGATTGCCTACTTCGCCACACCGGCCGCCGTTTACGGTGCGATCTGCGAAAACCTGTCGAAGGTCGGCCTGGCCGAAAACACCCGCGTGGTGCTGGAAAAACCCATTGGTTCGGACCTGGAATCCTCGCGCAAGGTCAACGACGCCGTGGCGCAGTTCTTCCCGGAGAACCGCACCTACCGCATCGACCATTACCTGGGCAAAGAGACCGTCCAGAACCTGATCGCCCTGCGTTTCGCCAACAGCCTGTTCGAAACCCAGTGGAACCAGAACTACATCTCCCACGTGGAAATCACCGTGGCCGAGAAAGTCGGGATCGAAGGCCGTTGGGGTTACTTCGACAAGGCCGGTCAGCTGCGGGACATGATCCAGAATCACCTGCTGCAACTGCTCTGCCTGATCGCCATGGACCCGCCGGCCGACCTGTCTGCCGACAGTATCCGTGACGAGAAAGTCAAAGTGCTCAAGGCCCTGGCGCCGATCAGCCCGGAAGGCCTGACCACCCAAGTGGTGCGCGGCCAGTACATCGCCGGTTACAGCGAAGGCAAACCGGTTCCGGGCTATCTGGAAGAGCCCAATTCCAACACCCAAAGCGACACCGAAACCTTCGTCGCCTTGCGTGCCGACATCCGCAACTGGCGCTGGGCCGGCGTGCCGTTTTACCTGCGCACCGGCAAGCGCATGCCACAGAAGTTGTCGCAGATCGTCATCCACTTCAAGGAACCGTCGCACTACATCTTCGCCCCCGAGCAGCGCCTGCAAATCAGCAACAAGCTGATCATCCGCCTGCAGCCGGACGAAGGCATTTCCTTGCGCGTGATGACCAAAGAACAAGGCCTGGACAAGGGCATGCAGCTGCGCAGCGGTCCGTTGCAGCTGAATTTTTCCGACACCTGGCGTAGTGCGCGGATTCCCGATGCCTACGAGCGGTTACTGCTGGAAGTGATGCGCGGCAATCAGAACCTGTTTGTCCGTAAAGATGAAATCGAAGCCGCGTGGAAGTGGTGTGACCAGTTGATCGCCGGGTGGAAAAAATCCGGTGATGCGCCCAAGCCGTACGCGGCCGGGTCCTGGGGACCGATGAGCTCCATTGCTCTGATCACGCGGGATGGGAGGTCGTGGTATGGCGATATCTAATTTGCAACTGCCTCAGGGCGTCAGCGCCCATGAGTTCAAGAGCCCGGTGCTGCTGGCCGACGGTTTGGCGCTGAATGTGGCCAAGCAACTGAGTGACGCCATCGACGCTCGCGGCAGCGCGACGCTGGTGGTGTCCGGTGGACGTAGCCCGGTGGCGTTTTTCCAGAACCTGGCCAAACAGAAACTGGACTGGTCCAAGGTCGTCGTTACCCTGGCCGACGAGCGCTGGGTCCCGATCGAGCATGCCGACAGCAATGCCGGCCTGCTCAAGCGTTACCTGCTGCAAGGCCCGGCGGCCAAGGCTCAGTTTCTGAGCCTGTACAGCGCCACCGCGAACCTTGAGCTGGCCGCCGAGCAAGCCGACCGTTTGCTCGCCGAGTTGCCGCCGATCGACGTGCTGATCCTCGGGATGGGCGACGACGGTCACACCGCTTCGCTGTTCCCGAACAGCCCGAACCTGGCCGACGCCTTGAAAGCCGACGGCATCCGTCGTTGCTACCCGATGCTGGCACCGACCGTGCCGCATCAGCGCCTGACCATGAGTCGCGCGCTGCTGGCTTCGGCCAAGACCACCGTTCTATCGATTTCCGGTCAGTCCAAGCTGACCACCCTGAGTGCCGCATTGGCCGGTGACGATGTCGCCGCCATGCCGATTCGCGCGTTTCTGCAACCTACGTTAGAGATTTACTGGTGCCCATGAGCCAAGGATCAGCCGCTATGAAAAACACATCCCCGACCGTTTCCATGGCGGACAAAGTTGCCCTGATCGACAGCCTCTGCGCCAAGGCGCGGATCCTGCCGGTGATCACCATCGCTCGCGAACAGGATGTCCTGCCACTGGCCGACGCCCTGGCCGCGGGTGGCCTGACTGCCCTGGAAGTGACGCTGCGTTCGCAGTTCGGTCTCCGGGCGATCCAGGTTCTGCGTGAGCAGCGTCCGGAACTGGTGACCGGCGCCGGTACGGTGCTGGATCGCAACATGCTTGCCGCTGCTGAAGCGGCTGGTTCGCAGTTCATCGTCACGCCGGGCATTACCCGTGACTTGCTCGAAGCCAGTGTCGACAGCCCGATCCCGCTGTTACCGGGCATCAGCAACGCTTCCGGCATCATGGAAGGTTATGGCCTGGGTTATCGCCGCTTCAAGCTGTTCCCGGCGGAAGTCAGCGGTGGCGTTGCGGCGATCAAAGCGCTTGGCGGCCCGTTCGGTGAAGTGAAATTCTGCCCGACTGGCGGCGTCAGCCCGGCCAACATCAAGAGCTACATGGCGTTGAAAAACGTGATGTGCGTGGGCGGTAGCTGGATGCTTGATCCGGAGTGGATCAAGAACGGCGACTGGGCCCGCATTCAGGAATGCACCGCCGAGGCATTGGCGCTGCTGGACTGATCGGCTTTTACCCAACACTTCGTTGTGTGTTCTACGGCTTTACGGTGCGCTTGGTCGGTGCACCGTTTTTTTTTGCCCGCAAAAAAACTGTGGGAGCCAGCCTGCTAGCGATAGCGATCTGACAGTCACTTCTTGGTGTCTGTCATGCCGCTATCGCCAGCAGGCTAGCTCCCACAGGGGACATCAGGCGATACATAGTTACCGCACCTGGCCGCTCGACCAGCGTTAACCTGCGTTCATCTTATGGAAGAGAGTACGTCATGGACGACAACACCTCCGTTGCACCCACACCCCCGGTTTACCTGCTGTCTCCCGAGCAAATCGCCGGCCCGTATTTCCGCAATCCTAAACTGATCCGCCGCAACATCAGCGAAAGCGCCGAGGGCATTCCCCTGGTGTTGCGACTGGCGATTGTCGATGCCATGACCGGCGAGCCTGTGACCGGGGCCCTGGTCGACCTCTGGCATTGCAATGCGCGCGGTGCGTATTCGGGCTGGAGCAAGATCAATCCGGACAAGGAAGTCGATGTCGGTGACATCGGCTCGGTCCCGCGCACCGACGACGACACCTATCTGCGTGGCGGGCAATTCACCGACAAAAAGGGCGTGGTGCGCTTTACCACCATCTATCCGGGGTTCTATGCCGGTCGTGCGTTACACATCCACATCGCCGTTCGCATCACGTCAGGCAACAATTTTCTTGATGAGCGACACGTCGCCTGGGTCGGCCAGCTTTACTTTCCCGAACCCGCCTCGCGTGCGGTGCTCAATGCCCGTGAGTACAGCGGCCGATCCGCCTCAGCGCTCACCAACAATGAAGACTTTCATTTCCGGCATCAGGGCGGCGAGGCATCGACGTTAACGGTCCACACCCTCGGTCGAGACTCAAACGAGGACGGCTTTTTCGGGCACACAACCATCGGCATCGACACGTTCGCCGCGTCGACTCAAATCAAACCGGAGGACTTCGACAAGTACACGGTATGACTCAGCGCAGCTCGGTCAGCGCCCGGGCCAGTAAATCCATGTCGGCGGCGGTAGTCGTGAGCCCCGGCGTAATGCGTATGCAGGGTCCACTCGCCGCGCCACTACGGGCCACGGTGAACAGGTTGTAGTCGCTGAGCAGCCGTTCGACCATCGCCTGTTGGTCGGCATGCCGGGTAAAGCGCATCGAGGTAATGCCGCAATACAGTCTCGGGTCATCGGGTGTCATGACATCGATCCCCGGTAACTCGCGAACCGCAGTGACCCACCGGTTGCGCAGGTAGTTGAGCCGTGTGCTCTTGGCTGCGACGCCACCCATGGCGAGATGCTCCTCGAACACCAGGGGCAGCGTCAGCAGCGCCGGGATATTCGGTGTGCTGTACGGCGTGCGGGCGCGAATATCGGTGACCGGGAAATGCATCTCGCCCATGTCCGGGTCGATATCGGCCAGGCGCTCAGAGGCAATGTAGATGAAGCCCAGTGTCAGGGGCGCGCCGATCCACTTGTGCAGGTTGAAGCCGGCGAAAGAAATGCCCAGTTCATCGAGATTGAACTCGATCTGCCCGAGGGCATGGGCGCCATCGAGGATCACGTCGATGCCGTGTTCCTTGGCGGCGGCGGCAATGGCCTGAACCGGCATGACCAATCCGGTGCGATGGGTGACGTGGGTCAGGGCCATCAGTTTGAGCTTTGGATAACGCACGAAGGCGTCGCGATAAGTAGCGAGCAAGCTGTCGAAACTCGCGGGGTGCGCATGGTCGATTTCGATCACTTCCACGCCGCGATGACGGGCCAGCCAGCGCATTGCGCCTTTGACCGTGTCGTACTCCAGATCGCAAATCAGCACCTGATCGCCCGGTTGCAGGCGATTGTAGTTACGGATCAGCGACTGAAGGCCGTCGGAGGCGTTGCGGGTGAGGGCCACGCTTTCGACGGGGACGTCGATCAGGCTGGCGAGCCGTGCGCGAATTTCGAGGCTTTCGATTTGTTCGAAACGCTGGCGCACATGCACCGAGTTGCTGCGGTTGATCAGCTCGATGTTGCGCTGGTACTCCTCGACCACGGTGCGCGACATTCGCCCGAAGTAACCGTTTTCCAGATTGATGGGCCCGGGCTCGACAGCGTAGCGGTCGGCAAAGGTTTTCCAGAAGTGTTCATCACGGGCGCGACGGGTGTTATCGGGCATGAGCTACTCGGTTCTTGACAGCGATTTCAGTGGCGTGGGGCAGGTTTGCCATGTTTGGCGCGCAGCGGTTCGAGCAGGTCCGACAGACCGTTGTGATCGATCTCCTGCATCAGGGCCAGTAAACCGCCCAGTTCCCCGTGTGGAAAACCTTCCCGGGCGAACCAGTTCAGGTATTGGCCGGGCAGGTCGGCAATGATTCGACCCTTGTATTTACCGAAGGGCATTTCGCGGGTAATCAACAGTTCGAGCTTTTCAGGGTTCATCGAGGGTCGTCTTGATTCATCAGGCTGGAAAATACAGGCATTCTGCATGCAGGCCAATTGACAGTTCATGCAAAAAAAGCGGATACAGATTTGGCCGTTAAAACTAAGTCATTGAAATATAAGATATAAATTATCATTCCGAAGCTGGCATGCAGGGTGCAATAACTATTGCATCTTTCATCAACCCGCAAGGAATTGAAAAATGACCGACATCAATAAAGAAGCGATCTCTGTACTCAACGACCTGATTGAAACCAGTAAAGACGGTCAGGAAGGGTTCAAGACTTGCGCTGAAGACATCAAACACCCTGAACTGAAAACCCTGTTCGTGCAACGCTCCGCCGACTGCGCCACCGCAGCGGCCGAACTCCAGAGCGCCGTGCGTTCGATGGGCGGCGATCCGGAAACTTCCACCAGCGTCAGCGGTGACTTGCACCGTCGCTGGGTCGACGTGAAGGCGATGTTCACCGGCAAAGATGAAGAGGCCGTGCTGAACGAAGCCGAGCGCGGTGAAGACCATGCACTGAAGGCTTACAAAGAAGCCATGGAAAAAATCAACAAGCACAACCTGGTGGGCATTCGTGACCTGGTTGAACGTCAGTACCACGGCGTGCAACGCAATCACGATCAGGTAAAAGCCCTGCGTAACCAGGCCCGCGCTCGCTCTTAAGCGCTCGTAGCCTGTCAAAAACGCCAGCCAGTCTGGCGTTTTTTTGTGCCTGGGAATTAACGCTGGACGGGTGATAGATAGCTAGCTAATAATTTGTTTTTCAAGTGACTTCAGTGATCCCGACTATCGTTAAAAACGTCCTTTCCAGAGTCTTCGACGTGCCTATCACTTTGCAGGCCTTGTTTGCGCCTGACCGCCGTGCGCTCCAGTTCGCGATCAAGACGCTGATCGGCGGAGGCCTTGCGCTGTGGCTGGCATTGCGTTGGGGCCTGGAGCAACCCGCCTGGGCACTGATGACGGCCTTCATCGTCGCTCAGCCGCTGTCCGGAATGGTGGTGCAGAAGGGCTTGGCGCGGCTGCTGGGCACGCTGGTCGGAACGATCATGTCGGTCGTATTCATGAGCATGTTCGCCCAGACGCCCTGGCTTTTTTTGCTGGCATTGGCGTTGTGGCTCGGGCTGTGTACGGCGAGTTCGACGTTGCTGCGCAGCGCCTGGTCCTATTCATTTGTACTGGCCGGCTACACGGTGGCGATCATCGCGTTGCCGGCCATTACCCATCCGCTGACGGTGTTCGACCAGGCCGTGGCGCGTTGCACGGAAATCTGCCTGGGCATCCTCTGCGCCACGGCGGCCAGCGCGTTGCTCTGGCCGATGCGGGTCGAGCGGCAACTGGCGGATCAGGCGCGAGCTGCCTGGAACAGCGGGATGAATGCGGCGCGTGCAACCCTGGCCGGCGATGCTCAGGCACGTAAAGGTTTGCTGGAAATCCTCGGGCGAATTGTCGCCGTCGATGCCCAGCGCGAACATGCCTGGTTTGAAGGTGGCCTCGGTCGGCAACGCGCACGTGCAATCAGCGGTTTGAGCCAGAAACTCCTGATGTTGCTGCGCATCGCCCGTTCGGTGCGCCGTCAGTGGAAGCAATTGGAACCACAAGAAGCCGAGCAGCTGCAACCCTGGATGACCGAGGTTCAAGCCGCACTCAGCGTTGCCGATACCGCGACCCTGCAGGCGTTGCGGCCGCGGTTGCTGGATGCGTCCCACGATCCGCACATCAGCTCCGCGCAGAGTTACTGCCTTGCCCGTTTCACCTTGCTGCTCGATACCTCGATGGCAGCCACTGCGGCGCTGAAAGCAGTGGAGGAGGGCCGCGAAACGGTTGATCCGCCCCGCACCCTGACACCGCACCGCGACCTGTCATTGGCGCTGGTGTTCGGCGCGCGCAGTGCCTTGGCGTTTCTGGTGGTGTCGTGCTTCTGGCTGGCGACGGCGTGGCCCGCCGCATCGGGCGCCCTGGTGCTGACGTGCGTGGTGTGCAGCCTGTTTGCCAGTCGCGAGAACGGCGCGCAGATCGGCATGAGTTTCATGCGCGGGATCTTTCTGGCGATTCCGACGGCGTTTTTCGTCGGGCAGATTCTGCTGCCGCAATGGAGCGGTTTTGCCTTGCTGTGCATGGGCATGGGCGTGCCGTTGTTCTTCGGTGCGCTGGGCATGGCCAAGCCGCAGATCGGCGCCACAGCCACTTCGTTCTGCCTGCACTTCATCGTGCTGGTGTCGCCGCTGAACGCGATGAAATTCGACGTCGCCACGTTCTTCAACAGCGCTCAGGCAATGGTCGTCGGTGTCGGCGCAGCGGTATTGGCGTTTCATTTGCTGATCCTGCGTAACCCGGCGTGGCATGGTCGCCGCTTGCTGGCGGCAACGCTCGATGATCTGGTGCGGCTGACCCGACGTAACCTGCGCGGTGCCGAAAGCTGGTTTGGCGGGCGCATGGCCGATCGCTTGCTGCAACTGGCGCGGCACTATCCCGAGTTGCCGGAGCCGGCGCGCAGTCGCTGGGATGACGGCTTGCTCGGCCTCGATATCGGCGATGAATTGCTGCACCTGCGGCTGAGCCTGGCAGTGGCACAGGCCCCGGTCAGTGCGCCTCAGCGACGGTATCTCGAACAGTTGGAGAAAATCCTCGAGCAAGGTCCCGCAGGCAACTGCGCCGATGCACTGGAACAACCCAGCGAAGAGTTCTTGAAGTCCTTGTACGCGTTGCCGCCGAGTGATGCCGTGAAACTGGCCCAGGGCGCCGTACTGCAATTGCAAAGCAGTTGGCGCGCCTGGTGCCGTCAACAGGAGCACAGCCATGGGCTTGCGTGAGTGGTCGGTGGGCGGCGTGTTGCTCAGTCCGTTTCTGATTTATGTGCTGCTGGCCCTGCTCGTTACCGGCGCATTGCGCATGCTGTTGCGCCTGACACCGGTCGGCCGCTGGATCTGGCACGAAGCATTGTTTGATTGCGCCTTGTACGTCTGTGTATTGACCCTGATCACCGTCGTCCTCGGACCTTTATAAGGAGTTGAAAATGCGTACCCCCGTACGTGTCGCGGTAACCCTGTGCCTGGTGGCGGTGGCGATTTTCGCCGGCTTCCATTTGTGGCAATACTACATGCTCACGCCCTGGACCCGGGACGCGCGGATCCGCGCCGATGTGGTGGTGATCGCCCCGGATGTCTCGGGGTGGGTGCGTGAGCTCAAGGCGTTCGATAACCAGCCGGTCAAGGCCGGCGATCTGTTGCTGAGCATCGATCGTGACCGTTTCGAAGCGGCACTGGAGAAGGCCCAGGCGGTGGTGCAGACCCGCCAGCAACAACTCAATCTGCGTGAACGCGAAGCCAGTCGCCGCGCCAGCCTCGGGCCGCAAGCGATCAGTGCCGAGCTGCGCGAGAATGCACAAATCAACGCCGGCATCGCCCGTGGCGAACTGCGTGAAGCACAGGCGGAAGCCAAGGTTGCCGAACTCAATCTTGCACGCAGTCAGGTCCATGCGCCGCGAAATGGCCACATCACCAACCTGCGTCTGGCCCAAGGCAACTACGTGAATGCCGGGCAATCGGTGATGGCGTTGATCGATGATTCGACCTTTTACGTGCAAGCGTATTTTGAGGAAACCAAGTTGCCGCGAATTCGGGTGGGCGATCCGGTGAAAGTCTGGTTGATGAGCGCTGGGGAAGCGCTGGACGGGCATGTGGAAAGCATCAGCCGCGGGATTACCGACCGCAATACCACGCCGGACGGGCAACTGCTGGCGGAGGTAGAGCCGACGTTTAACTGGGTGAGGCTGGCGCAGCGGATTCCGGTGCGGATCAAGATTGATAAGTTGCCGGAGGGGATGAATTTGAGTTCGGGGATGACGGCGAGTGTGCAGGTTGGGGAGGGGGAGCGGTGAGTTTCAGATCTTTATCTGACTTTAGAGCCACCCCTCACCCCAGCCCTCTCCCCACGGGGGAGAGGGGGAAAGGGAGCTGATCTCGGTTGTTTTCAGAGCCTGAGTTCGACTCGAACTCTCAGGTCGATGTAACCCGAAAGAACAACTCGGTAGATTCCCTCTCCCCACGGGGGAAAGGGGAAAGGGAGCTGATCTCGGTTGTTTTCAGAGCCTGAGTTCGACTCGAACTCTCAGGTCGCTGTAACCCGAAAGAACACCTCGGTAGGTCCCCTCTCCCCTTGGGAGAGGGTTAGGGTGAGGGGTGATTCAGCTGACACCCCTCACCGGTTCAGCCAATGCTGATCGCCGGCAATGTCGGCAATGTCACTGTCTGCTGCTTGCGCGGCGCGAGAATTTCGGCCTCGCCATCCACCACCAATTCATCGCGCTGGTTGAACACGCGAGTGGCAATCCGCACACGAAACTTCGGCAGTTTCTCGAGGATCTCCAAACGCACGGTCAGGGTGTCGCCGATTTTCACCGGCTTCTGAAAGCTCATCTGCTGACCGATATAGATAGTGCCCGGCCCAGGCAACTCGCAAGCCACGGCCGCGCTGATCAGCGCACCGCTGAACATGCCGTGGGCGATGCGCTCCTTGAACATGGTGGCAGCGGCAAATTCGGCGTCCAGGTGCACCGGGTTGTGATCACCGGACATCGCGGCGAACAACTGAATGTCGCGCGCTTCGACCGTCTTGCTGTAGCTGGCGGTCTGGCCGACTTCGAGGGCTTCGTAAGGGGTGTTGGTAACCTGGGTCATCTGTTTCAATTCCTGTGACGAATAAAAAATCCACAAAAAAACTATTCCGATCTGGGTGGCCGGCGGTGGCTCAGCGCCTGGGCAATCCAGTTCAGCACGTCGTTGATCACTTCCTCGCGGTTGCTCTCGTTGAACAGTTCATGCCGTGCCTGCGGGTAAATAGTCAGTTGCAGGTTCTGGCTGCCGGCCGCGCGTAGCGCATGGGCCAGATCTTTCAGACGCTTGCCTTCGCTCACCGGATCACATTCACCGCCAATCACCAGCAACGGCAGGCCCGGATCAATCTGAGCGAGATTGGACGCTTTGCTGATTTGCTGCAAGCCGCCGAGCAAATCGATCCACAACTGATTGGTGCATCGAAAGCCGCAAAGCGGGTCGCTGGCGTACAGATCAACTTCCACCGGATCCCGACTGAGCCAGTCGAACCGCGTGCGCACCGGTTTGAATTTCTTGTTGAACGAGCCAAACGACAGCCATTCGATCAGCGCACTTCGACCTGTGGGGCCTTGGCGCATACGTTCGAGCCGGGCAATTTGTCGTGCTGCGCGATATAGCGCGATCGGCTGGAAGTTCGAACCGCTGAGCACCGCGCCATGCAGGCTGGCGCTGTGATGCAGCAGATAAGCCTGGGCAACGTAACTGCCCATGCTGTGACCGAGCAGCACGATCGGCACGCCGGGATGTTGCTGGCCGATGTGCTGGTTGAGGCTGGCCAGGTCGCCGACCACTTTGCACCAGCCATCGTCGTCGGCGAAATGGCCGAGTGTCCCGTTTTCGGCAGTTTTGCCATGTCCACGCAGGTCCGGTGCGTAGACGCCGTACCCTTGCTCGCAGAGTTTTTCCGCCAGGCGGGCATAGCGTCCACTGTGTTCCGCCATGCCGTGGGCCAGCAGGATCACGGCCTTCAAAGGCGCAGCGGGCAGCCACTGGTTGACGTAGAGGCGGCTGCGGTCACTCGCGGTCAGCCAGAAAGTGTCGTGGATCATGGCGATTCCTTTGCATGGGGCTGCCGGGTGGAAAACAGCCTCGATGCATTTTATAGCGCATCCTGCGCTTGCCGTCTGATCAGGCCACGCCGCTGCAGCAAGATTCACACGGTCAATGACGCCCGTTGGCATATTTGCCTGATTCGCCATAGCTGCTAGTGTCCGTGGAGCCCCGCTTTTTCGCTCCTTGTTTTGAAGACGGACAGAAAGCGGCCCGGATAGGCTCAGGTAAAGAGGACAAGAACAATGCAACCTGATTTCTGGAATGACAAACGCCCGGCCGGCGTGCCCCTGGATATTGACCTTGGGGCCTATAAGTCGGTGCTTGAGGTGTTCGAGCGTTCCTGCAAGAAATTCGCTGATCGTCCCGCGTTCAGCAACATGGGCGTGACCCTGACCTACGCCGAACTGGAACGCTACAGCCTGGCGTTCGCCGGTTACCTGCAAGCCCACACCGACCTGGTGCCGGGGGATCGTATTGCGGTGCAGATGCCTAATGTTTTGCATTACCCGATTGCCGTGTTCGGTGCCTTGCGCGCCGGGCTTATCGTGGTCAACACCAACCCGCTGTACACCGCGCGGGAGATGCGGCATCAGTTCAAGGACTCTGGCGCCCGGGCGTTGGTGTACCTGAACGTGTTCGGGCAGAAGGTCCAGGAAGTGCTGCCCGACACCGACATCCAGTACCTGATCGAAGCGAAGATGGGCGATCTGATGCCGACCGCCAAAGGCTGGCTGGTCAATACCATGGTCAGCAAGGTCAAGAAGATGGTCCCGGCGTATTCCTTGCCGCAGGCGATTTCCTTCAAGAGCGCACTGCGTCTGGGCCGGGGCCTGGGCATCAAGCCGCTGAAAGTCGGCCTCGACGACATCGCGGTGTTGCAATACACCGGCGGCACCACCGGCCTGGCCAAAGGGGCGATGCTGACGCACGGCAACCTAGTGGCGAACATGCAACAGGCGCGTGCGTGCCTCGGGCAATTTGGCAGCGACGGTCAGCCACTGCTGCGCGAAGGCCAGGAAGTGATGATTGCGCCGCTGCCGCTGTACCACATCTATGCATTCACGGCGAACTGCATGTGCATGATGGTGACCGGCAACCACAACGTACTGATCACCAATCCTCGGGACATCGGCGGCTTCATCAAGGAGCTGAAGAACTGGCGGTTCTCGGCGCTGCTGGGGCTGAACACGCTGTTCGTCGCGCTGATGGATCATCCGGACTTCAAGACCCTGGATTTCTCCAGCCTCAAACTCACCAACTCCGGTGGCACCGCGCTGGTCAAGGCCACCGCCGAGCGTTGGGAGCAGCTCACCGGTTGCCGCATCACCGAAGGTTACGGCCTGACGGAAACTTCTCCGGTGGCCTGCACCAACCCGTACGGCGACAAGTCGCGGATCGGCACGGTCGGCCTGCCAGTGCCGGGCACCACGTTGAAAGTGATCAACGATGAAGGCGTCGAGCAGCCCTTGGGCGAGCGCGGCGAACTGTGCATCAAGGGCCCGCAGATCATGAAGGGCTACTGGCAGAAACCGGAAGCCACTGCCGAAGTGCTGGATGCCGAGGGCTGGTTCAAGTCCGGCGATATCGCGGTGATCGACCCGGACGGTTTTGTACGCATCGTCGATCGCAAGAAGGACATGATCATCGTCTCGGGTTTCAACGTGTACCCGAACGAGATCGAAGACATCGTGATGGCTCATCCGAAAGTCGCCAACTGCGCGGTGATCGGCGTACCGGACGAGCGTTCGGGGGAGGCGGTGAAGTTGTTTGTGGTGGCCCGAGAGTCGGGTGTCAGCCTTGAAGAGCTGAAGGCGTACTGTAAGGAAAACTTCACGGCGTACAAAGTGCCCAAGCATATTGTGTTGCGTGAGTCGTTGCCGATGACGCCGGTGGGCAAAATTCTGCGACGGGAGTTGCGGGATATCGCCTGACCTTTAAAAGCTGCGCTTCGCGCAATCGCGAGCAGGCTCGCTCCCACAAGGATTTCGGTGATCCTGTGGGAGCGAGCCTGCTAGCGATTTTTTTTGATCAAGTCCCCGGTTTCACAGGCTTTCAGGGGGTCTATAGAATTTTTGCTCTAAAATGACCGCTAGCAATTCTTGAGTCACAATTGTGACCATAGAGGCCGCTTTTGGCTCTAGTCGACCCTTGGCAAAGCTGCTACTCTCGGCGCGCTTTGTGACTTCTCGGGCTTATAAAAGCGCTAGATTCACCGACAAACACACACCAATAATAATCGCATCAAATGCGGTGCTGAATTCGCGTTGCTGAGGAGTGGGCTTCCATGAACGAAGACTTTTGGAAGGATAAGTACCCTGCCGGGATTGCTGCCGAGATCAATCCAGACGAGTTTCCGAATATTCAGGCAGTGTTGAAACGTTCCTGCCAGCGCTTCGCCGACAAACCGGCATTCAGCAACCTGGGCAAGACCATCACTTACGGTGAACTGTACGAACTGTCCGGTGCCTTTGCCGCTTACCTGCAACAGCATACCGACTTGCAGCCGGGCGATCGAATCGCCGTGCAATTGCCTAACGTATTGCAGTACCCCGTCGCCGTGTTCGGTGCCATCCGCGCCGGGCTGATCGTGGTCAATACCAACCCGCTATACACCGCGCGGGAAATGGAACACCAATTCAACGACTCCGGTGCCAAAGCGTTGGTCTGCCTGGCCAACATGGCACACCTGGCCGAGGCGGTCGTGCCGAAGACCGGCGTCAAGCACGTGATCGTCACCGAAGTGGCCGACCTGCTGCCACCGCTCAAGCGCCTGCTGGTCAACAGCGTCATCAAGTACGTGAAGAAGATGGTCCCGGCGTATCACCTGCCCAAGGCCATCAAGTTCAACGACGTGCTGAGCAAGGGCCACGGCCAGCCAGTGGCTGAAGCCAATCCGGCGAGCAGCGACGTTGCCGTGCTGCAATACACCGGCGGCACCACCGGCGTGGCCAAGGGTGCGATGCTGACCCATCGCAACCTCGTCGCGAACATGCTGCAGTGCAAGGCGCTGATGGGCTCCAACCTCAACGAAGGCTGCGAGATCCTGATCACACCGCTGCCGCTGTACCACATCTACGCCTTCACCTTTCATTGCATGGCGATGATGCTGATCGGCAACCACAACATCCTGATCAGCAACCCGCGTGATTTGCCGGCGATGGTCAAGGAACTGTCGAAGTGGAAGTTCAGCGGCTTTGTCGGCCTCAACACCTTGTTCGTGGCGCTGTGCAACAACGAGGGCTTCCGCAAGCTGGACTTCTCTGCACTGAAAGTCACCCTGTCCGGCGGTATGGCCCTGCAACTGGCCGCGGCCGAGCGCTGGAAAGCGGTCACCGGTTGCGCCATCTGCGAAGGTTACGGCATGACCGAAACCAGCCCGGTGGCCACGGTGAACCCGATTCAGCACATCCAGATCGGCACCATCGGTATTCCGGTGCCGTCCACCGTGTGCAAAGTCATCGACGATGCCGGTGTTGAGCAGCCGTTGGGCGAAATCGGCGAACTGTGTGTGAAAGGTCCGCAAGTGATGAAGGGCTACTGGCAGCGCCAGGACGCCACCGATGAAATGCTCGACAGCGAAGGCTGGCTGAAGACCGGTGACATCGCGGTCATCCAGCCTGACGGCTACATGCGCATTGTCGATCGCAAGAAAGACATGATCCTGGTCTCCGGTTTCAACGTTTACCCGAACGAACTGGAAGACGTGCTGGCGACCCTGCCGGGTGTGCTGCAATGCGCGGCCATCGGCGTGCCGGACGAGAAGTCGGGCGAGGCGATCAAGATCTTCATCGTGGCCAAACCGGGCGTGACGCTGACCAAGGAACAGGTGATGGAGCACATGCGCGCCAACGTCACCGGCTACAAGGTCCCGCGCTCCGTGGAGTTCCGCGATGCGCTGCCGACCACCAACGTGGGCAAGATCCTGCGTCGTGAACTGCGCGACGAAGAGTTGAAGAAGCTCAACGCCAGGAAAGTTGGCGCGTAACCCACAAAAAAAAGCTCCGCAGATGCGGGGCTTTTTGTTTATGGCCATGTCAGAAGTGCTTTATGTGTTCGGGGATTTATCTGTGGCGAGGGGATTTATCCCCGTTCGGCTGCGCAGCAGTCGTAAACCCGGCGAATGCGGTGTACCTGATGAATTGCGGTTGCAGGTTTTTGGGGCCGCTGCGCGACCCAACGGGGATAAATCCCCTCGCCACAGGGTTCTCTATTTGGCTTGAGGGCGTGTTACAGGCGGAACGGCGCGAAATTGACGTTGGTACCCGCCGGTCGCATGTCTTGCAGGTACGAATCCTTGTCCGCGCTCAGTTCCAGGCTCAACGCGGCTTTGCGCTTGCCTTCGTTGCGCACCACCAGGCCTTCGAGCTTCTCGCGCAGGAACACCGTTGGCACTTTCAGATGCAGCAGCTCGTCGGTATCCGGCGTGTGCATCAGCAGGTGAACCCACTCGTACTGACCAATGGCAAGGCGCGCCACCGGGATATCGAACCACCAGATGTTGCGGTTGCGGTTCAGTTCGGTGAAATGGCAGTTGTTGACGCCAAGCACAGCACCGCCAAGTTCCTGGTTTCTGCGGGCAATGGCCTGCTTTTTATCGAGTTTCATAACATTCCTACGGGATTGGATCTTCAGCGCCATGGCCTGAATACGTTGCGCATTCTCGGGGGTTGGTCGGCAAACATAAAGCCTGATCTGCACTGAACGATGAAATGCGAGGCTGAAAATAAATGAAACTCCGTACAAACGCTCTCGGTCAATCCTTGTGTAACGACTTTTTCCGTTTAATTGTTCTCAGGAGAAACACCATGAGCAGCACTGGCGATAAAGTAAAAGGCATGGCCAACGAAGCCGCTGGCAACGTCAAGCAAGGCGTCGGCAAGGCGACTGACAACAGCAAGCTGCAAGCCGAAGGCAAAGTGCAGGAAAAGAAAGGCGAGGCCCAACAAGCGGTCGGCAAAGCCAAGGACGCCATCAAGAAAGGCGTCGACAAGGCCTGATTCGGCCTTTGATGAACAACAGGAACGGCCATCCATGGATGGCCGTTTTTGTGTCAGCCTGAACTTGCACATAGAAATTGTTTCAAAGTCGCCAAGTAGGCTACTTTGATGTAGCAAACGGCCCCTGAGTCGCCTCGACTTCTACCCATTTTGCGGCGAAAGGAGACGCTAATGATTTTCCCGGACATGAAAGGTCTGCCCATCCATCGCGTGATGGTGCGCACAGTCACCGAGTTCGTCGACGACGAAATGTCGACCTATGCCTCGGCGCTGGCCTATCAGATGTTGTTCTCGCTGTTTCCTTTCATCCTGTTCCTGATCGCCTTGATCGGTTTCCTGCACCTGCCGGACTTCTTCTCCTGGCTGCGACTGCAATCGGAACTGGTCCTGCCGCCCCAGGCACTGGAGCAGGTGAATCCGGTGATCGACCAACTCCAGCAGTCCAAGGGTGGCTTGCTGTCGATCGGTATCGTGATTGCCCTGTGGACCGCGTCCGCCGGTGTGCGACTGATGATGAGCGCGATGAATGCCGCCTACGACGTGGTTGAAGGCCGGCCCGCGTGGAAGCGGTTTCCGCTGTCGATTATCTACACCGTCGGCATCGCCGGCATGCTGCTGATCGCCGCCGCGCTGATGGTGCTCGGGCCACAGTTGATGGGCTGGATTGCCTCGCAGGTTGGCCTCGAAGATTTCATCGTGACCCTGTGGACCATCGTGCGCTGGCCGGTGGTCGTTATTCTGCTGATGGTGGCCGTGGCGCTGATTTATTACGTGATGCCCGACGTCAAACAGGAGTTTCGTTTTATCACCCCAGGTTCGGTGCTGGCGGTGGTGGTGTGGATCCTCGCCTCCGTGGGCTTTGGTCTGTACGTCAAGGAGTTCGCCAACTACAACGCCATGTATGGGAGTATCGGCGCGATCATCGTGCTGCTGCTCTACTTCTATATTTCCGCGGCGGTGCTGTTGCTGGGCGCAGAAATGAATGCGGTGATCGAGCACATGTCGAATGAAGGCAAGGACCCTGGCGAAAAAGTCCCGGGCGAGAACGACCACACGCACAAACACCATGTTTCCGGACTCGGTCGGGACCACTCGATCAAGCCGACCACTGACGAAGTCATTAAATGATCCGTGAAATTCTGAAAATGGGCGACGAACGCCTTCTGCGCATCGCCCCGCCGGTCCCGGCCAACATGTTCGACAGCCCTGAGCTGTGGCAACTGATCGACGACATGTTCCAGACCATGGAAAGCGTCGGCGGTGTCGGCCTGGCCGCACCGCAGATCGGTGTCGACCTGCAACTGGTGATCTTCGGTTTCGAGCACAGCGAACGCTACCCGGACGCTGAAGCGGTGCCGCAGACGATCCTGATCAATCCGCTGATCACGCCGTTGAGCCCGGTGATGGAGGAGGGGTTTGAAGGTTGCCTGTCGGTGCCAGGCCTGCGTGGCGCGGTGGATCGTTATCAGCAGATTCGCTACGAAGGGTTTGATCCCAAGGGCCAGCCGATCGTGCGGATTGCCGAGGGATTCCATGCGCGAGTGGTGCAGCATGAATGCGATCACCTGATCGGCCGGTTGTACCCGTCGCGGATTACCGACTTCAGCAAATTCGGGTTTACCGAAGTGATGTTTCCGGATCTCGACCCGAACGCCGACGATTGATCGGAAGACACCGCAAACTCAATGTAGGAGTGAGCCTGCTCGCGAAAGCGGTGTGTCAAGCAACAGTGATGTTGCCTGATACTCCGCTATCGCGAGCAGGCTCGCTCCCACAGGGGATTTACTTCAGTTTGAAGTGTGTCGATCGGCCAGACCCATGGCGATCATCGGTTTGCTTCGCGCGTATCGGCTCAAGCGCTCGGTCATGGCGTAGGGCATTGGAGGGTCGAAGGAAAACCCTTGGCGTTCATAAAAGCCACGCAAGTCGGGATGGCAAAACAGCCAGACCGGGTACTCCAGCCCCTTCACCGCTTCAGCGATCAACGCCGCCGCGATCCCTTGTTTCCGACACGCCGGATCGACGAACAAACCCGTCAACCAATGCCCACCCGAGACCGGCCGCAAACACAGCGCGCCAATGATATCTTCGCGCCTTGCGACCCACAGCTGAGCGTCACGGACCGCTTTCATCGACGATTGGTGGGCGCGATAAAACTTGTTCATTAACGGCCATAATGGCTCGGCGAGCAGGGTGTACTGGGTGTCGGGCATGGGTCGGGTCTGTGGATGCGCAAAGCCGGTGATTATAAAAGAACGCGCCGCCGGGGATAGGTGTATACCTGATCTCACATCCCGTATGAGTGGAGTAAGTATCATGGCCAAAGGCATGGATTCAAAAAAAGCGGCAAAGAAGAAACCGGCGAAAACCGCCGATGAAAAACGTGCAGACAAGAAGGCCAAGAAGGTTGATGTGTTCGGTCATTGATCCCCGCAGCAATCGAGCCTGACAGTGAACCTGTGGCGAGGGAGCTTGCTCCCGTTGGGGCGCGAAGCGGCCCCTCAAAAAGGGACTGCTGCGCAGTCCAGCGGGAGCAAGCTCCCTCGCCACACGCGTTTAGAAGAAGTAACCAAATAATCTGCAAGATTTCCCTGCGCCATTGCACAGAAGGGGACTGGTCCCCGATCTGAGCAACGCCATGCCCCATTACTTCGATGCTGCCCACCGAAAAGAAATCGAAACCCTGCGTCAACGGCTGACCGCTCGCACCGAGTGGCCGACCTGGCTGTTGCTGATCGGCGTGTACGTCGGCTGGTTCAGTATTGTGCTGGCGAGTGATCGGCTGGGGCTCTGGTGGAGCACGGTATTGCTGATTCCGCTGGTGGTGCTCTGGTTATCGGTGCAGCACGAATTGCTTCACGGGCATCCGACCCGTTGGCCATCGCTGAACAAAATCCTCGGTTACGCACCTTTCGCCGTCTGGTATCCCTACACCCTGTATCGCGACAGCCATTTGCTGCATCACCGCGACGAAGACCTGACCCTCCCCGGAATCGATCCGGAAAGCCGTTACCTGACGGCCGAGCGGTGGCAGGGCAGTTCGCTCTTCGAACAAGACCTGCACTGGCTGAACAAAACCGTGCTGGGGCGATTCGTTCTCGGCGCGCCGCTGGCGCTGCTGGCACTGGCAAAGGAAGAACTGCAGAGGCTGATCAACGGTGAGCGGCAGGCGTGGTTGATGTGGCTGACCCACGGTGCGTCGACCCTGCTGATGCTGATGTTCATCGCGCGCTACAGCGTGCTGCCGGTCTGGCATTATCTGTTGCTGATCAGCGTGCCGGCGCTGTCGATTGCGATGATTCGCTCCTACTATGAACACCGCCCGCACGCCAGACCCGAACAACGCACCGTGCTCAACGAAGCGGCCTGGCCATGGCGCTGGCTGTTCCTGAATCTCAATTTTCACCTGGTGCATCACGACTTGCCGGGCTTGCCCTGGTACGACTTGCCACGCGCCTACCACGCACGCCGCGAGCAATGGCTGGCGCGCAGTGGCGGGTTTCTGGTACAGGGTTATGGGCAGTTGTGGCGGGAGAATGGGGTGAAAGCCATCGATAGCCCGCGGCATCCGTTTCACTGATCCATGAACACCACTGAACCTTGTGGGCGCGGGCTTGCCCGCGATTACTATTTAACATTCAACACATCTGGTGACTGATCCGACGCTATCGAGGGCAAGCCCGCTCCCACAGGGTAACTTGTTGTCGGGGAGATTTTTGATGACTGAACACATCGCCGAACTCTTGATGTACGTCGCCCCCGAGCCGATCCTCGCGGCGAACGAGCGCTGGCTTTCGCACATCCTCGAACACTTGGGCCATGCCCGTTTGAGTGCTGAAGGCCTTTCTTTGCCCGAACTCTGGCTCTCGCCGGATCTGCTGCTGACCCAAACCTGCGGCTACCCACTGATGACCGCATTACGCGGCAAAGTCCGGGTCGTCGGCCGGCCTCGCTATGAACTGCCCGACAGCAGCGGCGGCAACCATTGCAGTTTGGTGGTTTGCCGCGCCGATGATCCACGGCGGCCCTTGGCAGCCTTTCGTGACAGTCGCGGGGTGATCAACGGCGAAGACTCCAACAGCGGCATGAGTCTGTTGCGGCACCGCCTGGCGCCGCTGCATCGCGACGGGCAGTTTTTTTCCAGTGTCGCCATCAGCGGCAGCCACCGCGAGAGCCTGCGCTGGCTGCGTGAAGAGCGTGCAGACCTGGCGGCCATCGACAGCGTGACCTTCGCGTATCTGGCGCGGCATGCCGAAAAAGAAGTCGAAGGTCTGCGCGTCGTAGCCCGCAGTGCGTTCAGCCCGACCTTGCCGTTCATCACGGCCGCGTCACTGACCGATGAGGAGGTCGCAACGCTTCGGCAGGCAATGAACACTACATTGCATGAGTTGCCCGATGTCGCCGAAATCCTCGGCCTGCACGAAGTGCTGCCGGCCAGCGAAAGCGACTATCAAATCATTCTCGATTATCAGCAGGAGGCCGAAGCACTGGGGTATGGGCGGTTGCGTTGACTGATTGATTTTTCACGGGCAAGCCACGCTCCCACAGGATTTAGGTGGACCTGTGGGAGCGTGGCTTGCCCGCGATGGCGATTGATCAGACGCCACCCATATAAATTTCTTTATGGAATATAAAAATACTTTTTAAGTGTTTTTAAAGAATAAGGCTCCTTGCTAGGATCGCGCCACCGGATCACCGGACATTCAGCGACCCCTAACCTTGGAGCCTCTATGTCCGGCACCGACGTCTCCCATCACAACAACGTGGGCGGAATGTTCCGCGCCCATTACCCCTGGCTATGCGCACGTTTGCGCCGACATTCGGGGGGCGGTTTCAGCGTCGAAGACATCGCCGCCGAAACCTTCGTGCAATTGCTCGAATCCCCGGGCCTGACGCCGATCCGCGAGCCTCGCGCCTTGCTCACCACTATCGCCCAACGGTTGATTTATCAGCTCTGGCGCCGCAGGGATCTTGAGCACCGACACCTCGACCAGCTGCAACACATCGATTCGCAGACCGTGAAATCGCCTGAGGAACTGGTGCAACTGAACCAGGCATTGCAGGGCCTCGACCAAACCCTTGGGCGCTTGCCGGTCAAGGTCCGGGCGACCTTTCTGATGTCGCGTATCGACGGCCTGACGTACCCGCAAATCGCCGCCGAGCTGGGCATTTCCCAGCGCTCGGTCAGCGTTTACATGACCCGCACCCACGCGTTGTGCGCCAAGCACAGTGCCAACCAACCCTTGACCCAGAGGTTCGCATGAGATCGATCAAAACCCTGCTTGGCAGTTCGCTGCTGGCCCTGAGCCTTGTGGCTTCCCAGGTTCCGGCAGCCGAAAAAACCGCGCCGATTCACTTCGGTGACATCACATGGGAGAGCGGGAGCCTGATCACCGAAATCCTGCGGCTGATCGTCGAGAAGGGTTACGGCTACCCGACCGACACCTTGCCGGGCAGCACCGTCAGCCTCGAAGCGGCGTTGGCCAAAAACGATATTCAGGTGATCGGCGAAGAATGGGCCGGGCGCAGTCCGGCGTGGGTCAAGGCATCCGCCGAGGGCAAGGTGTTTGGTTTGGGCGACACGGTCAAAGGCGCCACCGAAGGTTGGTGGGTGCCCGAGTACGTGATCAAGGGCGACCCGGAACGCGGCATCAAGCCGTTGGCTCCGGAGCTGAAGTCCGTTGCCGACCTGGCCCGTTACAAGGACGTGTTCCGTGATCCGGAAGACCCGACCCGCGGGCGTTTCCTCAACAGCCCGACCGGCTGGACCTCGGAGATCGTCAACAGCCAGAAACTCAAGGCTTATGACTTGACCGCCAGCTACGTCAACTTCCGCACCGGCTCCGGCGCGGCGCTGGATGCCGAGGTCGCATCATCGATCCGCCGCGGCAAGCCGGTGCTGTTTTACTACTGGTCGCCTACGCCGCTGCTGGGCCGATTCAAACTGGTGAAACTCGACGAGCCGCCGTTCGATGCCGAAGCCTGGAAGACCCTGGCCGATGCCAATAACCCGAACCCCAAAGGTACGCGCTCGATGCCGGCAAGTCTGGCGATTGGCGTGTCCGCACCGTTCAAGGCGCAGTACCCGGACCTGGTGGCGTTCTTTGAAAAGGTCGATTTTCCGATCGATCTGCTGAACCGGACGCTGGGGCAGATGAGCGAAAAGCGCCAGCAACCGCGTCAAGTGGCCGAGGCGTTTTTGCGTGATCAGCCGCAGATCTGGAAAGCCTGGGTGCCGGGAGAGGTGGCCTCCAGGGTGAGTGCGAGTCTGTAATTTTTTCTGAAGTTCTTGCGGTGCATGAGCTACCGCCATCGCGAGCAGGTCGAATCGTCGCACCGTCACTCCTACAGGGGATCTCAGGTGCACAAATACTGTGTCCACTGAAGATCCCCCTGTAGGAGTGAGCCTGCTCGCGATGGCCTTGAGACCTGCACCGATTCAACAACCAACGCCAAACATCCCCGCTGAACCGATTTTGTCCTCAATACTGGCCGACTAGTGGCCTTGCGTCCCTGAAGTGGCTGTCTACGCTGACGTGTAGCTAACCATGTCGCTCGCAATATGAACATTGCAGCGCAAGAGTGCCCAACCCAAGGCACCGACACGGAGCTACAAAGGAGCTGGCCGATAAAGGGAGTTACTTATGACAAGCGTTAGGGCTGGCCCGGTCCCGGGCTATCAAGAGAAGGATGTCTTGATAAGAGTGTTGCTGCATGGACTCTCCGATTGAACATCATTGATCACCTGACAATTTCCTCCTGTGGAGGAACGCGTGTGCCTGTTCCATGGAACGACGTGCTGGATCCGTTGAAAGACCCAAGAACTTTCATCAATCAAAGAACGCGCTGAAGGTGATACGACCATGTTTAACCTACACCACAAGGCTGACCTGCTGGAAATCCAACGATTCAGCTGCGCGCTGACCGAGGCCAATGCCAAGTTGGCGGCGGTCAGTCGTTCGATGGCGATGATCGAGTTCACCCCGGAAGGCATCGTGCTCGATGCCAACGACAACTTTTGCAGTGCCATGGGTTACAGCGCCGACGAAGTGCGCGGCAAGCACCACCGGATTTTTTGCGAAGAAGCGTTCTCCCGCAGTGAGGAGTACGCGAAGTTGTGGCGAGACCTGGCTCGCGGTGAACCCGTCAGCGGCACTTTTTTACGGCTGAACAAGAGAGGCAGAGAGATCTGGCTCGAAGCCAGTTACATGCCGGTGTTCGGTCCCGATCGTCAGGTTAAAAGTGTGATCAAAGTTGCCACTGACATCTCCGACAGGGTTTACAAGGAGCGCGAGGAGGAAAGCATGCTCGCGGCAATTGGCCGTTCCATGGCGGTGATCGAATTCACCCCCGATGGCAAAGTCATCACCGCCAACGAAAACTTCCTGAAGACCCTGCATTACTCGCTCAACGAAGTGGTGGGTCAGCACCACAGCTTGTTTTGCCATCGCGCCGAAGCCGAGTCGCAGGCTTACAAAGCGTTCTGGGCCTCACTCAATCGCGGCGAATATCACTCGCATCGTTTTGAACGCAAAGACAAACACGGCCATACCGTATTTCTCGAAGCCTCCTACAACCCGTTGTTCGACGCCAAGGGCCGGCTGTACAAAGTGGTGAAGTTTGCCAGCGACATCACCCAGCAAGTGACCACTTTGCAGACCGCTGCAGAGTCGGCGCACAGCACTTCAGTGCAAAACGATGCCTGCGCGCAGAAAGGTTCTCAGGTGGTGCAGCAAACGGTGCAGATCATTCAGGACATTTCCCGGGACTTGAACGAAGCAGCGCTCAGTATCGATGCGGTGAGCAAACAGTCCGACATCATCGGCACCATCGTCCAGACCATCCGCGGCATTGCCGACCAGACCAACTTGCTGGCGCTCAATGCCGCCATCGAGGCCGCACGAGCGGGGGAGCATGGGCGAGGGTTTGCCGTCGTGGCCGATGAAGTGCGCAGCCTCGCGGCACGCACCAGCCAGGCGACGCTGGAGATCGTCGACGTGGTGCGCAAGAACCACGATCTGTCGTTGAGCGCGGTGTCGAGCATGCAGTCGAGTTTGAGTAGAACCGGACTCGGGGTGGAGCTGGCGAATGAAGCGGGGGAGGTGATTCTGGAAATTCAGCAAGGATCGCGGCATGTGGTGGATGCGATCAGTCAGTTCAGCGAGACGTTGCAACTTAATTGAAATATAAAAAGGGTCGACCATCGACCCTTTTTCTGTAAACGCGGAACGGATATTACTTCCAGGAGAATTTGCCTTCGTAGTTGCCTATCAGTTGGAGGTCACGTCCAAAATGGTCAACGTACATCACATCAAACGATCCGACTTGTTTGGTCTGGTTTTCGCTGATCGTCACTTTGATGGTCCCTGCGGTGTTTTTTCCAACGTCGCCGTCGCCTGCGCTCACTCTGACGGCGACGTCGGGCGAACTACCCACCTCCAAGGTATGCTCCCCGACTTCGAGAGGTACGCCATAATTGACAGAAAACAGCATGAAGGGCTGGCCTGTCTCTGCATGACCGTCGAAATAACCCAGTGTCATCTTGATGTTTGTTGAATTGAAATCCTCTCTATCCGGTAGACCCTTATATAAAAATTTTACGTTGATGTTTCCTTCAATTGCTGTGATGTCCATGCAGAACTCCTGTTCGGATTGATAAAAAGATAGTGACCATCGATTGGTACACTGCGCTCAGTAAACAAGCCAAACATAGAGGTGGCTACTGTCATATCTGACAGGTCAAGAAAGTATTGGATGAGCGGTACGGGATAAAAATGGATAACAGACATGCCTGCGCTGGCATCTTCGCAAAGAAAAAAAAGGACCCAGGCGGGTCCTTTTCTGAATGTGCGATGGTTTAAAGCGAAGCGAGGAACTTGTCGACGATCTGGCTGCTGCCTTTCTCGCTGCTGCCGTTTTCTTTCTCGGCCTGCGCCAGTTTGATCTTGTCTTCCATGCGCTCAGCGATCTCTTTAGCGATCGTCTGTTGTTTTTCCGGCGGCATTTGCTCGACTTCTTCTTTCGTCAAACCCATCTCTTCCAGAATGGAATCCTGGATGCGCTCTTCCGGCGTTTTGCTCATGTATTGCTTGAAGGCGTCCGAGGCCGGGCTGTCACTGGACCTGAATTGGCCATCGACGGGCGGTCTGGATGACTCGGCAGTTTGCAACGCCACGCGGGTTTTCGCGAAGGCTTCATCAACGTTGTCGCTGATTTTGCTCGCCTCACTGACTTGTTGGGTAGCCTGCTGGGTCGCAGATGTCTGGATCTGCGCCTGCACATTGGTTTGCAGAGCTTGCATCATCGAGCCCTGCAGGTCGCTGCCGGCCGCGGCTTCGGCGAGCGGATCCTTGCCCCACTGCTTGGGCAAGGGAAGGTTTTGCATGTGTTGTTTTGCACTGACCAACATGATGAGTAGACCTTGTAGGTGTTTGTGGTGCAGTGCTTTCAGCAAATAGTATGCCTATATAATAAATACTTTATATATCAGTAGGTTGTTGAGTTTTTGCCGAGCGGGAAAAGCAGGTTTTGCGGTTAACCTTTGCCGCCTGGCGGCAAGCAAGGCATGTCATCAAGGCAAACCGTTGCAGCCGTGTTTGAGGAAGCCCGAACGTTGTGCCAGTCGTTGGAAATACTCGTCGATGGCTGGATAGTCGGGCCGCTCCATCGGGGTCATCAGCCAGCGGTTGACGGACAGCCCGATGACAATGTCGGCCAGGGTGAAGTGTGGCCCGGCGACATAAGCTTTGGTCACCGCGAGCTGGTGCTCAAGGATGCCCATCTTCTGATTCCAGCCACGTACGCCAGCAGCAATGTGATGCGCGTCCTGGAACTCCGGGTCCTTGCGGACCAAGGCCGTGAATGCGTAGCTCCATGAGGTATTGAGCTCGGTGGCTTGCCAATCCATCCACTGCTCGACCCGAGCGCGTGCCGCCGGATCGTGCGGTAACAGCTCGGTGTTGTGGTGCTTGCCGGCCAGGTAGCGGCAGATCGTGTTGGACTCCCACAGCACGCCCGCGTCATCGATGATCACCGGCACCTGTGCATTGGGATTGAGTCGCAGAAACTCCGGCGTGTGTGTGGACGCATAACCGCTGCCCCAGTCCTCGCGCTCATAGGCAACAGCCAGTTCCTCACAGGTCCACAAGACCTTTCTGACATTGATGGACGATGCTTTACCCAGAATCTTCAGTGCATGTTCCATTGAGCTACTCCGTTAGCGATAGGCGCTTCAGGAATCTGACAGAGAATGCGCGGTTTTCAAACCGGATCCGGCAGCGCCGAGGCCGGCAGTCGATCAACGGGATGAGAAACACTATCAAGGTTAGTTGAAATCCCGAGGCATGGGCGATGCGCCGGTTAACGGTGTGCGTGTGCACAAGTACGCGCTAACCCACAGGGGTTATGTGCTCTCGCGCACCTTCAACTCAAACCCCATGTCCTGCACCGGTTTGGCCACCGAATTTCCGGCCAGCAGCGTGAGCATCAACTCCGCCGAACGCCGGCCGATCGCCTCGCGCGGGGTGTTGATGCTGCTCAGGCGCGGCACCATGTGCGCCGAGGCGGGCAGGTCGTTGAAGCCGAGGATCGCTACACGTTCGGGGATTTTTATTCCACAGCGCATGGCTTCGAGCAGTGCGCCCTGGGCCAGGTCGTCGTTGCCGAAGAAGATTGCATCCACGTCAGGATGACTGGCCATCAATTGCAGAAACAGCTCGCCGCCGAGACCGACGGACGATGCCCGAGGTGTCAGCACTTCCAGGTCAGGGTCATACAGACCGGCCTTATTCAGGGCTTTGCGGAAACCTTCGCCACGCAATAAAGTGCGTTGATCCAGTTGCGCGCCGATGTAGGCCAGGCGTTTACGGCCACGGGACAGCAAATGTTCCGCGGCCGTTTCACCCGCGGCGAGTTGCGAAAAACCCACGCAATTGAGACCGGCCGCGCTGTCCAGTTCCATCATGTACACGCACGGAATATTGCTCGCCTCGATCATCCGACGCGAACTTTCAGTGCGGTCGAAACCGGTGAGCAGCAAGCCGCGGGGCTGATAGGCCATGTAATTGCGCAACAGGTTTTCTTCTTCGTCGCGCGAGTAATGGAAGTTGCCGATGAGCACTTCGAAGCCCTTGGGACGTAAAACCTGATGAATGGCTTCCAGCGTGTCGATGAACAGCAGGTTGGACAGCGAAGGCACCAAGACCACCACCGAATGGCTCTGGGCCGAGGCTAAGGCGCGGGCGGCAGGGTTGACCACATAGTTCAGTTCAAGGGCTGCTTTTTGGACTTTTTCCACCAGTTCGGTGGCCACTGTGCTGACGCCCCGCAAGGCGCGGGAGGCGGTAATCGGGCTGACGCCGGCCAGTCGGGCCACTTCATTGAGGGTAGGGCGGCCAGTAGTGCGAGTATTTTTATCGTTTTTAGGAGAGGTCATCGGGCGGCTTGCCAAACAAAATTCAAGGCACTAAGGTAGCGCTGTCCCGAAGCAGCTGCAAATGCGTTAGCGAGTTTTGCCTGAACCTCGCTTTTCGGCGTTGGGAACGAACACGCTGCAACCCACAAAAATGACAAGAAGGCGTCGGCAACTTCTGCTTTTGAACGAGTGTCATAGCTTTCAAAGGTAGCGCTGTCTGCGCGCTGAGGTGTTACATGAATCATCCCATCACCGCCCTGGTCATCATGGGCGTTGCCGGTTGCGGCAAGACTTGCGTCAGCGAGGCCTTGTGCCAACTCAGCGGCGCGACCGCCATTGAAGGCGACACTTTCCACCCTGCCGCCAATATCGAAAAGATGAGCGCAGGCATTCCCCTGAACGACGACGACCGTGCCGGCTGGCTCGACAGCCTGTGCGATGAATTGCGCCGCGTTGACGCTCAGGGCCAGCGCCCGGTGCTGACCTGCTCAGCCCTCAAACACATTTACCGCGAACGCCTGCGCAGTGCCTTGCCTGGCCTGGGCTTCGTGTTCCTGGAACTGACCCCTGAAGTCGCCGCTGATCGTGTCTCCCATCGGCCGGGCCACTTCATGCCGTCGACCCTGATCGACAGCCAGTTCGCCACCCTTGAATCGCCCGTTGGCGAGCCCCTGACCCTGGCTCTGGACGCTTCAAACCACAGCGTCGAGCAACTGGCGAAGCAAGCTCATGACTGGTGGCAGGCTCATGGCCTGAAACAGGCCGTATGAGTTTTGCCGCAAAAGATAGCGCTGTCCTTATGGCTTGCGAATTACCCGCTTTAATAACAACAACAACCAGGAGACACCCCTAATGTTTGGCATGTCCCACGAGACGTTCCTGCTGCTCGATGCAGTGGTCACGGTGATCGGGCTTATCGTCCTGATCACCAAGTTCAAGTTCCACCCCTTCATTGCCCTGATCATCGCCGCAGCCTTCCTCGGGCTGACCTCCGGCATGCCGATCGGCACCATCATCAAGGCTTTCCAGGACGGCTTCGGTGGCGTGCTCGGTTTCGTCGGGATCATCCTCGCGCTGGGCACCATGCTCGGCAAAATGATGGCCGAGTCGGGCGGGGCGGATCAGATTGCCCAGACCCTGATTCGTGCGTTCGGCAAGGACAAGGTGCAGTGGGCGATGATGTTCGCCGCGTTCCTGGTCGGCATACCGCTGTTCTTCGAAATCGGCTTCGTGCTGTTGATCCCGCTGGTGTTCATCGTCGCCCGGCGTACCGGTGTGTCGATCATCAAGATCGGCATCCCGCTGCTGGCCGGTCTGTCCGCCGTACACGGTCTGGTTCCGCCGCACCCGGGTCCGCTGCTGGCCATTGGCGTGTTCGGTGCCGACATCGGTAAAACCATTCTCTACGGCCTGATCGTTGCGTTGCCGACGGCCATTATTGCCGGCCCGATCTACGGCACGTTCATTGCCAAATATATTCCCGGTCATCCTAATCAGGAACTGGTGGATCAACTGGCACGTGACAACGAATCTGCCGATCTCCCGAGTTTCTCCATCACCTTGATCACCGTGCTGTCGCCGGTGTTCCTGATGCTGCTCAAGACCTTTGCCGATGTGGCGCTGCCGGACGGCAACTTCTTCCGCACCTTCATGGACTTGATCGGTCACCCGATCTCGGCACTGCTGCTGGCGTTGCTGCTGTCGCTGTACACCTTCGGTTACAAGCAGGGCATCGGCTCCAACCAGATGCTCAAATGGCTGGATTCGAGCCTCGCGCCGACTGCCGCGATCATCCTGATCATTGGTGCCGGTGGTGGCTTCAAGCAGATGCTGGTGACCAGCGGTGTGGGTAATGTCATCGGCAACATGGCGGTGGCCGCGCAAATCTCGCCGATCCTTCTGGCGTGGCTGGTAGCGGCGGTGATCCGTATCGCGACCGGTTCTGCAACCGTGGCGACCATTACCGGCGCAGGCATTGTGGTGCCGGTGGTGGGGATGATTCCGGGTGTGAACCGTGAGCTGCTGGTGCTGGCCACCGGTGCCGGTTCGTTGATCCTGTCTCACGTCAACGACGCGGGTTTCTGGCTGGTGAAGCAATACTTCAACATGACCGTGGCTGAAACCTTCAAGACCTGGACCGCGATGGAAACCATCCTTTCCATCGTTGCGCTGGGCTTTATCCTGCTGTTGTCGTTGTTCGTTTAAGCAGTACTGCAAAACCCGGGTGGTGGCACAGCTCTTGTGATCACCACCAAACAAATGTGGGAGCGAGCCTGCTCGCGATGACTGACTAACATTCAACATCTTCGTTGAATGTTAAGCCCTCATCGCGAGCAGG
>NZ_JBOFQE010000114.1:0-11185 GCF_051660785.1 Pseudomonas sp. | reverse complement strand
TGGCGATCCAGACAACACGGTGAAACAGACACACCGCGTTGCCTGGATCGCCAGCAAGCCGGCTCCTACAGGGAACGCGTCAAGTTGTGGACTGGATGACATTGGCCAGCCAGTCCATGAACGCTCGCACCCGCAGCGGCAAATGCCGTTGCCGGGCGTAGAGCAACGACACTTCCATCGACGGTGCGCTCAACTGTGGTAACACCGCCACCAGATCACCGCTGCTCAAGTGCGACTGCATGCCCTTGATCGGCGCCTGAATCAGACCAAATCCTCCCAGACACGCCAGCTCATAAGCGTCAGTGCTGTTGACCGTCACGCTGCCCGCCATCGGCAGTTGCTGCGGCTTGCCCTCCACCTCGTACAAAAACCCGTCCGACCGCGAACCCAATACGCCGACGTAATGCACCATGCGGTGCTGCGCCAGGTCTTCGAGCGTTTCGGGAATCCCGTAGCGCTGCAGATACGCCGGGCTCGCACAGTTGACCATCGCAAAATCGCACACACGGCGAGCGACTACTGATTGATCCGGTTGCGCCCCCACTCGCAACACGCAATCAAAGCCTTCGCGAAGCAAATCCACTCGCCGATCCGTGGTGCTGATTTCCAGTTCCAGATGGGGGTGGCGCGCCATGAATTCCGGTAGCTGCGGCATCACCACTTGGCGGGCCAGAAAGTTGGGCATGTCGATGCGAATGCGCCCGACCAATGAAGCCGGGTCCTGACGAAACAGGCCTTCGATGTCGTCCATGTGCGACAGCAAATCCTTGCTGCGTTCGTACAACACGAGTCCGTCCTGCGTCGCCTGGACCCGGCGCGTGGTGCGTTGCAACAAGCGCGTACCCAGCAGTGTTTCCAGCGCTTGAATGTGCTCGGACACTGTGGACCGGGGCAACCCCAGACTCTCGCCCGCCAAGGTAAAACTCGACATTTCGCTAACACGAACGAAGGTGCGTAGCAGTTCCAGTTTGTTCACGGGGCCGCCCTTTATTGTTCGGATTAACCGACCAGTGATTCCGATTTCAGTGTGTTTATCACTTCAGGCCGGATAAATAAACTTCCTCCACACCGTCACTCACTACCCTTGAGGAAGTCCCATGAACCGTAAAATCGCACTGATCACTGGCGCCAGCCGCGGCCTCGGCAAAAACGCAGCCCTGCATCTGGCCGCCCAAGGCGTCGACATTATCGGCACCTACAACAGCAAGGCCGACGAGGCGCAGGCACTGGTCGCTGAGATCGAAAGCCTCGGCGCACGGGCGGTGATGCTGCAACTGGACGTGAGCCAAAGCGAACGTTTCGAAGACTTTGCCACCCAGGTCGCCGACGTGTTGCGCAGCCGGTTTGATCGCCAGCACTTCGACTTCTTGCTCAACAATGCCGGCATCGGCCTGACCGCAAATTTCGTCGACACCACCGTCGCCCAGTTCGACTTGCTGATGAACATCCACCTGAAGGGGCCGTTCTTCCTCACCCAGAACCTGCTGCCGCTGATGGCGGACGGTGGGCGCATCCTCAACGTGTCCAGCGGTCTGACCCGCTTCAGCTTGCCGGGTTACGGCGCTTACGCGGCGATGAAAGGCGCGATGGAAGTGCTGACCCGCTACCAGGCCAAGGAACTGGGCGCCCGCGGCATTTCCGTGAACACCCTGGCACCGGGCGCAATCGAGACGGATTTCGGCGGCGGTACCGTGCGCGATAACAGTGATGTGAACAGCTACATCGCCGGCAATACCGCGTTGGGTCGGGTGGGACAGCCGGATGACATTGGTGCTGCGATTGCATTGCTGCTGGCACCGGGCAGTCAGTGGATCAATGGCCAGCGCGTTGAAGCGTCGGGCGGGATGTTCCTGTAACCCCTAAACCTGTGGCGAGGGAGCTTGTCGGATCGCCGCACCGTCCCGCTGGGTTGCGAAGCAGCCGCAAAATCCCGGCAACTGTCGAAGATTTTGCGAGCGCTTCGCACTCGAGCGGGACGGTGCGGCGATCCGACAAGCTCCCTCGCCACAAAAACTGTTCTCTCTGGATTAGCGGGCAGTAGACACCATCAACATGCGCTCGCGCACCACGTCATACGCCCAGTGATAAACGTAGGTGTACGGCAGGAAAAACAGCAACACGCCGATATCCAGCAAGAACGCCTGCCACAGGCTGACGTTCAGCCACCACGCAATCAGTGGCACACCCATCGCAACCAGCCCGCCTTCGAACAGCAACGCATGGACAACCCGCACCCAGGCGTTGTGGACGATGCCATAGTGTTTGAGCAAACGGTCGAACAGACCGTTGAAGACCACGTTCCAGCCCAGGGCCAAGGCGGCGATCACTACGGTGACGGCGCCCATCTCGATCATTGGCTTGTCCATGATCCACGCCAGCAGCGGCGTACAGATCAGGATGGCCAGCACTTCGAAACCGATGGCCTGGAAAATACGTTCGGTGATGGATTTGTTAGCGCTCATGATCAGGGCTCCCTGAGTGACTGTGGTTGCCATCATCCGTTCTCACACCGATACTTCCTAACCAATAACCATCGAGCAAGGCGATAGTTCATGGCGTCTCAGGAAGTGTTGCAGGCGTTTGTCCAGGCGGCGACGCAAGGCTCTTTTTCCGCGGCCGCACGCAAGCTGGGGCGCAGTCAGTCGACCATCAGTGCCGCAGTGGCCAGCCTGGAGATCGATCTGAACCTGACCCTGTTCGACCGCAGCAGCCGCAAACCGAGCCTGACCCCGGCCGGGCATGTGATGCTGCAACGAGCCGAGGAAATCCTCGCCGCCACCAGCCGGTTGGAAATGACCGCCAGCCAACTGTCCCAAGGGGTTGAGCCGAAGCTGACGGTGGCGATTTCCGACACTTATCAATCCGACCGTTTCGAAGCGGCGCTGAGTGCTTTCGAGCAGCGTTATCCAGACCTCGAACTTGAATGCCTGATCGCTGAATGTGATGACCTGGTGGCGCTGGTGCAAAGTGGCCGTGCGCATGTGGCCTTCGCCGAAAAGCAGGACAGTTATCCGCCGGATCTGGTCAGTTCCACCGTGGAGGAACGGACGGAAATCGCCCTGTTCGTGTCCCGTGAACATCCGTTGGCGGCGCTGAACCTCGTCGATCAAGACGTGTTGCAACAGCACCGAGAGTTGCGGCTGGCGACGATCGTCAATCCGTACGAAAGCCGTGCAAAGGGACGCGTCTGGTCGGCGCCGAGTTACCTGATGCTGCTGGAAATGGCCCAAGGCGGATTCGGCTGGGCGCCGTTGCCACGCTGGCTGGTGGAGCGGTTTGGTCCGGGAACATTGAAGGAACTGGACGTGCGCGGCTGGCCGAAACCGGTGTTTGTCGATGCCCTGTGGTCGCGGCTGCATCCGCCGGGGCCGGCGGGGAGTTGGTTATTAAGCAAAATGTTGGAGTGAAGGTCCTGCGGCCCTTATCGTCGGAACGCCGCCCGGAGCAGGCTCGCTCCCACAGTGAATCGTGGTGATCACAAAATTTGTGCACACCACCACCCACTGTGGGAGCGAGCCTGCTCGCGATGGGGCCGGCAGTCTCACATCACTTTAACGCCTTGATCCGAGCCTCGATAAACCGCTGCTCCGGCACCTGCTGCGTCAACGCCAACGCCCGTTCATACGCCGCCCGCGCCTCCTCACGCCTGCCCAACTGCCGACAAAAATCCGCCCGCGCCGAATGCGCCAAGTGGTAATCCAGCAAATCCCCCCGCTCCAGAATCCCCTCCACCAGCACCAACCCCGCCAACGGCCCATCCCGCCTGGAGATCGCCGCCGCACGGTTCAACTCGATCACCGGCGAAGGCACCGCCGCCAACAGCACGTCATACAAACCCACAATCTGCTGCCAGTCAGTCTCCCCCGCCGTGGGCGCTTCGGCGTGCACCGCCGCAATCGCCGCTTGCAGGCAATACGGCCCGAACCGTCCAGTGGTCAGCGCCGCCTCCACCAGCGCGCAACCTTCGGCAATCATCCCGGCATCCCACAACGAGCGATCCTGTTCATCCAGTAAAATCAATTCACCGCTCGCCGACGTCCGCGCCGGGCGTCGTGATTCATGCAGCAGCATCAACGCCAGCAGCCCCATCACTTCCGATTCCGGCAACAACTCCAGCAGCAAACGCCCGAGCCGAATCGCTTCGCGTGTCAGGTCTTCGCGGGTCAGCTCTGCGCCGACGGACGCCGAATAACCTTCGTTGAACACCAGGTAAATCACCCTGAGCACACTGTCGAGACGCTCGGGCAGTTCCGCCAGCGTCGGCACTTGATAAGGGATTTTCGCGTCACGGATTTTCGCCTTGGCGCGCACGATGCGCTGGGCGATGGTCGCCGGCGCCGAGAGAAATGCGCGGGCAATTTCCTCTGTGGTCAGGTCGCACACTTCACGCAAGGTCAATGGCACCTGGGCGTCCGACGCGAGGGCCGGGTGACAACAGGTGAAGATCAGGCGCAAGCGATCATCTTCCACGTCTTCATCACTCCAGTCGGCCTGCTCCAGTTCTTCCAGTTGAGCGATCAACATTGGCCGGGAAGCGGCAAAACGCGCGCGCCGACGCAACACATCAATGGCCTTGAAGCGCCCGGTGGACACCAGCCAGGTGCGCGGGTTGTCCGGCACGCCGTCACGCTGCCAACGCTCGACCGCGACGAAAAACGCTTCGTGCAGGGCTTCTTCGGCGAGATCAAAATCGCCGAGCAAGCGGATGAGCGTCGCCAGAATCCGCCGCGACTCCTCGCGGTAGACCTGCTCGACCCGAGCGGTGACCGAAGCGTCTGTCATCAGTCCGGCATGCCTTCAGTCACCAGCGTCACCAACCGGTCGAGGCTTTGGCCCCAGCCGTCGTGAAAACCCATGGCCTCATGGGCTTGGCGATCTTCTTCGGACCAATGCATGGCACGGGCGATGTAGAGGGTTTTTCCGTCCTTGTCTTCGAGTGTCACCTCGGCCGACATGAACGGTTTGCCCGAGGGAATCCAGCCGGGCATGAACGCGTCGGTAAACACCAGGCGTTCAGGCGCGACGATTTCCAGAAAGACCCCCATGGTCGGGTATTCGGTGCCATCCGGAGCGCGCATCAGGGTGCGAAACTGGCCGCCGACCCACAGGTCCATTTCGCATTCCGGCGTGGTCATGCCGTGAGGTCCCCACCACTGAGCGAGCAAGGCCGGCTCGGTCCAGGCGCGGAAGATCTTGCGGCGCGGCGCGTCGATCAGCCGGCTGATGGACAATTCGAATTCGGCAGGCTGATGCTTATAGGGCTGTGGACTCATGGGGATCTCCTGTCTTGTGCTTGTTATTCAGGGATTCAATTGGCGAACGGGACGCACCTCGACACTGCCGACCCGGGCCGCCGGTATGTTGCCGGCGACCTGGATCGCTTCGTTGAGGTCTTTGGCATCGATCAGGTAGAAGCCGGCCAACTGCTCCTTGGTTTCGGCGAACGGTCCGTCGGTGATCGACATCTTGCCGTTGCGCATGCGCACGGTGGTCGCGGTTTGCACCGACTCCAGCGCCTCGGCCGCAATCATCCGGCCGCTGCCCTCGATCGACTCGGCGTAGGCCATGCACTCGGCGTCATGAGGACTGTCGGGCTGCGAGTGCAACTCCTGTTCGTTGCTGTAGACCAGGCATAGATACTTCATGTGGGCTCTCCCGGATCGAACTGATCAACTATGGCTGCAGATGGGCGCTTTCGCGATTTTCCCGACGAAGCAACCCGAGGTTCAGGGCTCAAGATTGAACAGCGTCGTGCCGCTCATCATGTCGAACGGGGCCGACCAGTGTTCGTGGACGATGCGCCATTGCCCGGCTTCGCGCCGATAGCAGGCGGTCACCCGCATCCAGCAGGCCTGGGTTTCACCTTGTTCGTTGGTGCCGCCGCAATGAGCCAGCCAGTGGGCGAAGGCGATGTGCTCGTCCGCGACGATGTTCATGTGATCGAAGTCGAATTTGTGCGCGCCCTGGCACATCTCCATGCACTCCTCCCAATGCGCGCGGTAAGCCGCCTTGCCCCGGAATTGCAGGGCCTTGACCGCGTCGTAGGAGACGATGTCGTCGCCGTAAAAAGACATGAGTTTCTCGACATCCTTGGCGATCACCGCCTGGCGATAATTGTCGATCAGGGTCTGGATTTCAGTTGTAGCCGTCATGGTGGTTCTCCGTGGTTTTTGTTGTGAAGACACCCTTAGTCGTCCGGCGCAACGCCAGATCGACAGTCGAAATAAAAATAATCCATCCACGCAAACTCGCTAGAATCCGAAACACATTTTGTTGGAAAAAGGACACTCCAGTGACAACCCGACTCGTGCCTTACGAAAGCCTGAACGCGCGCCAGCGCCAGCAGGTCGAGGCCATCGAAGTGCATAAAGATCAGATCAAGTTTTCCGGCGACATCCACGGTGCGTTGCACACCTTGCTGTCCAAGCCCGGCCCAGGCGTGAAAGGATTTGCGCTGCTGGTCGAGGACATTCCGGTGGCCTTCCTGCTGCTGAAACGCCCGCCCGTGTTGCCGGCGTGGGCCGACGAACACAGTGCGACCTTGCATGCGTTGCAAGTCGATCATCGCGCTCAAGGCAAAGGTTATGGGAAGGCCTGTCTGCAAGTATTGCCCGAAGTAGCTCGACTGGCATTTCCGGAGATCAAGGCGCTGGAATTGTCGGTGGATGCAGACAACGAAGCCGCCATCGCGCTCTATGCAAAATTCGGCTGGGTCGACAGCGGCGAAGCGTACCGGGGCCGGATCGGTTATGAACGGCGCATGAGTCTGATTTTCTGAGGTGGTTATGCTCGACAGCATCGAAGCACTGGAAGCGATCTACGGCCAACCCCACGACCGCGCCGTGCGCAAGCAAATTGCCTTTCTGAACGAGGACTATCAGGCGATGGTTCGCGCCTCGCCGCTGGTGATCATCAGCTCGGTTGGCCCTGACGGCATGGACGGTTCGCCCCGGGGCGACACGCCGGGGTTCGTCCGCATTATTGACCCGCAGACCCTGGCAATCCCGGATCGCCCGGGCAATAACCGCATCGACACGCTGCGCAACGTAGTGCTCGATTCGCGGGTGTCGCTGCTATTCATCATTCCCGGAATCGGCGAGACGTTGCGGGTCAACGGCACGGCGCAGATCAGCGCGGAACCAGCGTTGCTGGAGAGTTTTGCGGTGAATGGCAAACCGGCGCGCACGGTGATGCTGGTGACGGTGGCAGCGGCGTACTTCCATTGCTCGAAAGCAATTGTGCGTTCGGACTTGTGGAACCCCGAGAAGCATCTGGATCGCTCGGCGCTGCCGACGGCGGGGGCGTTTCACAAGCGCTTGAATGACGGGCAATTTGATGCGGAAACATACGACCGGGAAGCGCCGGCGCGGGTGCGTGAAAGTCTGTACTGATCAAACACGAAAAAGGGTTGCCTTGATGCAACCCTTGGGGGATGTCGGAAGCTGTCAGAGCAATAAGTAGTCGCCGAACAGTTACTTCAGAGTCGCATGGTGCTCCAGTGAGACAACGTCTGTTACGCAGTGCTCGCTAACTCGACGTTGAAGGTCTCAAGCATCGTTATCGTGCTGCAGCAATTGGCGCCGCTTCGCCAGCTTTTCTAGCAACAAGTCACCAGAAATCAGCTTTCCCTGCTTCTTGTCTCGTGAAGAGAACGAAAGCAGCCTGGTCAGCGCGATGGTCTCATCTCGCCGCTCACGTTCCTCATAAGACTCGATCACAACATCAACTCCATCTCATGCCACGCCATGCCGCCGTGGTCGGAGGCTGAAGGCTTGATGTAGGCAAACCCGAATCCGGCATACAGCGGAACATGCCGTTCCTTGCACATCAGGTGAATGGTGGTCTTGCCCATCGCTCGCATCCGCTCGATGAACTCGCCCATCAAACGCTTCGCCAACCCCTGGCCCTGAAAATCCGGGTGCACCACCACCGACATGATCACCACCTGCGGCCCGGCCGGGTCGTGGCCGATCAGTTCCTTGAACGCTTCGTCTGACATTTCCACTTCAAACGCCGCACCGGAATTGATGAAACCGGCTACCACGCCGTCCACTTCGGCGACGATGAAACCTTCGGGCCAGGTGGCAATGCGGGTGGCGATTTTTTCGCGGGTGGCGGCTTCGTCACCTTCGTAGGCAACGTTTTCGATGGCGTAGCAGCGGTCCAGGTCAGCGGGCGTGACGTGGCGGATGACGGTGTTCATGGCGGCTCGGAATCAGCGAGGGGAAGGCTGGGGATCATAAATTAATAAGGTGTTCATATCGATCACCGCATGCGCCGTAAAGCCTGCGTATAGGCGCTGTCATTGTCGGTCTGTTCGGATTATTGGTGTTGCCTGTCTCTGACCATTGATAGGGGAATACACCATGAGCAGCGTTCAGATCGGACTTCTCTTGCTGTTGGGCATCAGCACGTTTGGCTTTGTCACGTTGTCGATTGACGTGTTGCGGTCGCGGCGGATGAAGCAAGGCAAATGACGTTCAAGAGGCGGACGACGGTCCGCCTCTTGATGCAGTCATTGTTCTTTGAGCGGCAGCCAGATTTCCAGTTTGCCGGTGTTGAGCTTCGGGTTGAAGTCTTCGCTGTAGCGCTCGAATTCCGGAGCATCCGCCGCTTCTTTACCGGACTGCGGCAGCCAGGTTTTCCAGATGTACTGAAAGGTTGCGGGTAACTGGTCCAGCGAGCCTTGGTGCTCGAACACCGCGTAATGCTGAGGCTGAACTTCGACCCAACGGTACTTCTCGGGCAGGTCGTCGAGTTTGCTGATTTCAACGCCGGCGATGTATTCGAAACCACCTTTGCCATCGGGATTGCAGCAAATACCGTAGGTCACTTCGCTTTTTTGACCGGGAATCTTGCCAATCTCGGGAACGAATTTCTCCCAAAGGTCGGGGATGCCTTGGGTAGTCTGCTGGGTAAATCGTGCACCAAGCCCTGCAATGAGCAGGAAGTGCCCGTGTTCGAAGCGGGGCTCGGCCGGTTTTACGCCTGTTTGCTCATCCATGACTCAACTCCTGGAACAAAAAAGTGGGTTCGGCTGGGAGTATAGAAGCCAAACCCGATTCGCCCAATTACAGGGCGTGCAACTGCTCGACGGCGCCTGCACCAACGAACTCGTTAAAACCCGATAGGATCACGTACACCGCGAAATAGCAGAAGATCGCTGCCGATGCCATATACGAGTAACGCAGTAGTTTGTCACCCAGCAACTTGCCGCCATGACTCGCCGCAAAGCACAAAGCGACACACCAGAGCACTCCGGCGCAGAGAAAGCCACCAAGAAACAGCGCCGAGCTGACCGCATCACCGCCACCGGAACGCGCGATCAAAGTGCCGCCCACCGCCGCGAACCAGAGGATGGCGCTGGGTGAGGACATAGCCAGGAAGATCCCGCGGAAAAACTCCTTCCGATGGGAGTTCTGCCCCACTTCGGCGGACTGCGCCAGCACCGCTTCATGGTGAATCGCCGAATAAATCATCTTCGCCGCGAAATACACCAGCAGCGCTGAACCGCCAATCCACAGGACCCAGCGCACGGTTTCGTATTGCAGCAAAACGGTCATGCCCGCCAGCGCCAGCACCGCGTAGATCAGGTCGCCCACACACGTCCCCAACCCCAGGGCAAAGCCCTGAAAATAGCCGCGTTGCATGGCCAACGTGATCATCGCGATATTGGCCACGCCGATATCCAGGCACAGCGAAAGGCTCAGCAGAAAGCCGCTGGTAAATTCCATCAACCGGGTTCCTTCGGACAAATTTGTTTACGTCGTGGCTGGACAGTGTGCCACAACAGCCCTTACATTCCGCCACAGGCCACCGCAGTGGCCAGCGTCGCTCGGACGGTTCCGGGCGCTCACGTTAACGAGGCAACAATGGCTAACCCAGGTTCGCCGCGCCGCTTTGCGCGCATAGATCGACTCCCCCCTTACGTATTCAACATCACTGCCGAGCTGAAGATGGCCGCCCGTCGTCGTGGCGAAGACATCATCGACTTCAGCATGGGCAATCCTGACGGCCCTACTCCGCCGCACATTGTGGAAAAACTGGTCACCGTCGCCCAGCGCGAAGACACCCATGGCTATTCGACGTCCAAGGGCATTCCGCGCCTGCGCCGGGCGATTTCCAATTGGTACAAGGATCGCTACGCGGTCGATATCGATCCTGAAAGCGAAGCCATTGTCACCATCGGTTCCAAGGAAGGCCTGGCGCATTTGATGCTGGCCACCCTCGATCAGGGCGACACCGTGCTGGTGCCGAACCCGAGCTACCCGATTCACATCTACGGTGCCGTGATTGCCGGTGCCCAGGTGCGTTCGGTGCCGCTGATCCCTGGCGTGGACTTCTTCGCCGAACTGGAAAGCGCCATTCGCGGCTCGATCCCGAAACCGAAAATGATGATCCTCGGCTTCCCGTCCAACCCCACCGCGCAGTGCGTGGAACTGGATTTCTTCGAGCGGGTAATTGCCCTCGCCAAGCAGTATGACGTACTGGTGGTGCACGACCTGGCTTACGCCGACATCGTCTACGACGGCTGGAAAGCCCCGTCGATCATGCAGGTGCCGGGCGCCAAGGATATCGCGGTGGAGTTTTTCACCCTGTCCAAGAGCTACAACATGGCGGGCTGGCGCATCGGCTTCATGGTCGGCAACGCCGAACTGGTCAACGCCCTGGCCCGGATCAAGAGTTACCACGACTACGGTACGTTCACCCCGCTGCAGGTCGCAGCCATTGCGGCGCTGGAAGGCGATCAACAGTGCGTCAAAGACATCGCCGAGCAATATCGGCAGCGCCGCAACGTGCTGGTCAAAGGCCTGCACGAACTGGGCTGGATGGTCGAAAACCCGAAAGCGTCGATGTACGTCTGGGCGAAGATTCCCGAAGCGTATGCGCACCTGGGCTCGCTGGAATTTGCCAAGAAGATGCTGGCCGAGGCGAAAGTCTGCGTCTCGCCGGGAGTCGGATTTGGTGAGTATGGGGATGATCATGTGCGCTTCGCGCTGATCGAGAACCAGGACCGGATTCGTCAGGCTGTGCGCGGGATTCGCGGGATGTTTCGGGCGGATGGGTTAGTCACTAAATCTTGATGCCCAACACATAACACTGTGGGAGCGAGCCTGCTCGCGATGAGGGCTTAACATTCAACGAAGATGTTGAATGTTAGTCAGTCATCGCGAGCAGGCTCGCT
>NZ_JBOFQE010000113.1:0-21941 GCF_051660785.1 Pseudomonas sp. | reverse complement strand
GCGGCCTGCCAGCCGACCAATTTCTTGCTGATGTACACCAGACCTGTGGGAGCTGGCCTGCCAGCGATGGCGACCTGACAACCGACCAGTTTCTTGCTGATATACACCAACCCCCTGTGGGAGCTGGCCTGCCAGCGATGGCAGCCTGACAGCCGACCAATTTCTTGCAGATGTACTCCGACCCCCTGTGGGAGTTGGCCTGCCAACGATGGCAGCCTGCCAGCCGACCAATTTCTTGCAGATGTACCCCGAACCCCTGTGGGAACTGGCCTGCCAGCGATGGCGACCTGACAGCCGACCACCAACTTGCAGATGTACCCCGACCCCCTGTGGGAGTTGGCCTGCCAACGATGGCAGCCTGACAGCCGACCAATTTCTTGCAGATGTACCCCGAACCCCTGTGGGAACTGGCCTGCCAGCGATGGCGGCCGGACAGCCGACCACCAACTTGCAGTTGTACCCTAAACCCCTGTGGGAGCTGGCTTGCCAGCGATGGCGGCCTGACAGCCGACCACCAACTTGCAGATGTACCCCGACCCCCTGTGGGAGCTGGCCTGCCAGCGATGGCGGCCTGACAGCCGACCAATTTCTTGCAGATGTACCCCAAACCCTGTGGGAGCTGGCCTGCCAGCGATGGCGGCCGGACAGCCGACCAACATCTTGCAGATGTACGCCAATCCACTGTGGGAGCTGGCCTGCCAGCGATGGCGACCTGCCAGCCGACCAATCTCTTGCAGATGTACCCCAAACCCCTGTGGGAGCTGGCCTGCCAGCGATGGCAGCCTGACAGCCGACTAGTCTCTCGCAGATGTACCTCGTTCCACTGTGGGAGCGAGCTTGCTCGCGATGGCGGGCTGTCAGTCAGCCAGGATCTAAACCTTGGCACTCACCTCACTACGATTAACCAGCGCCTCCAACGCCCCACTCAAAGTCGGCGCCTTGTCGCCAATCAGCAGGTGCCATACACCGCCTTCAAGCTGACTGACTCCCTGGCAACCCAGCGCCTTCAAATCACCTTCCGACAACGCTTTGCCATCTGCCAGTTGCAGCCGAATCCGGGTCATGGCCACGCAATCCATCTGCAACACATTGTCTCCGCCGCCCAACGCCTTCAGCCATTGCTGCGCCTCTGAAGTCGCCACAGCGGCAGGTTTCGGTGCATCGATAACAGCGGGAGGGGAGGAAACAAGCGCGCGACCCAACGCTGGCATCGCCAAGCGAATCTCATCGGCAATGCTGTCCGCCATGGGCCCGACCACTACCTGCAAACTCCCGCCCTTGCCCGGACGCACGACCGCCATCGCGCCCAGCGCTTTCAACTCTGCGTCGTTGGCCTTGTTGCGATCCACCATGTCCAGCCGCAACCGCGTGGTACACGCCCCGACGGTAATCAAGTTCTGCGCACCACCCAGCGCCTTGATGTACGCCCCGGCCCGCTCATTCTCGGCGACCACCACCTTGTCACCCGCCGGCACTTCTTCACGCCCCGGGGTCTTGAGTTTGAAACGGCGAATGCAGAAATCAAACACCACGTAGTAGATCACCGCATACGCCAACCCCACCGGCACCACCAACCAGCCGTTGGTGGATTTGCCCCAGCCGAGCACCATGTCGATGAAGCCGCCGGAGAAGGTGAAACCCAGGTGGATGTTCAGCGCATTGGTGATCGCCATCGACAGACCCGTCAGCAGCGCATGGAGCAAAAACAGAAACGGCGCAAGGAACATGAACGCAAACTCGATCGGCTCCGTCACACCGGTCAAAAACGAAGTCAGTGCCATCGACAGGAAGATCCCGCCCATGACTTTGCGGCGTTCCGGCAGGGCGTTGCGGTACATCGCCAGACAGGCGGCGGGCAGGCCGAAGATCATCACCGGGAACATGCCGGTCATGAACTGGCCGCCTTTCGGGTCTCCGGCGAAGTAGCGCGACAGATCGCCGGTGACCATCGCGCCCGTGGTCGGGTCGGTGAAGTTGCCGAAGACGAACCACGCCATGTTGTTGAGGATATGGTGCAGGCCGGTGACGATCAGCAGGCGGTTGAACACGCCGAAGACGAAGGCGCCGATGCTGCCGCTCTCCATCATCAATGTGCCGAAGCCGTTGATGCCGTGCTGGATCGGCGGCCAGATCAAACCGAAGATCACGCCCAGGCCGACGGCGGCGAAGCCGGTGACGATCGGGACGAAACGCCTGCCGCCGAAGAACGCCAGGTACTCCGGCAGCTTGATGTCCTTGAAGCGGTTGTATAGCGCGCCGGCCATCAAGCCGCTGACGATCCCGGCGAGCATGCCCATGTTGATGCTCGCATCCAGCACCTTGAGCGTGGAGATCATCACCAGGTAACCAATGACCCCGGCGAGGCCAGCGGTGCCGTTGTTGTCCTTGGCGAACCCGACCGCGATGCCGATGGCGAAGATCATTGCGAGGTTGGCGAAGATCACTTGGCCGGCGTCGTGGATGATCGCGATGTTCAGCAGGTCGGTGTCGCCCAGTCGAAGCAACAGACCGGCAATCGGCAGGATTGCGATCGGCAGCATCAGCGCGCGGCCGAGGCGCTGCAGTCCCTCGATGAAGTATTGGTACATGGCGGTTCTCCCTGGATTCTTTTAGTTGTTGTTCAGCTCAGAGGCCATTGCTGGTGACAGGCGTGACGCACCGCGCCGGCGCTGCTCAACGTGAGCAGGTCGTGGCTGATGCGTCGGCATTCGGCGGCGTCGAGGTGACGCACGCGGTCTTTGATTTCACCGATCTGCACCGGGCTGACCGACAACTCGCTGACGCCCAGGCCGATCAGTACCGGCGTGGCCAGTGGATCGGAGGCGAGTGCGCCACAGACGCCCACCCAGCGGTTATGCACTGCCGCACCGGCGCAAGTCTGGGCGATCAGCCGCAGTAGCGCCGGGTGCATTGCGTCGACTCGCGAGGCGAGGCCCGAGTGGTCGCGGTCCATGGCCAGGGTGTATTGCGACAAGTCGTTGGTGCCGATGGACAGGAAGTCCGCGTGTTCGGCCAGTTGCTCGGCCAGCAACGCGGCGGCCGGGACTTCGATCATCACCCCCAACTCCGGGCGCTGGGTCAGCTCCAGTTCAATGCACAACGCATCAAGTCGCTGGCGGATGTGCAGCAGCTCATCGACTTCGGTCACCATCGGCAACAGGATCCGGCAGCGCGACAGCGGGCTGACGTGCAACAGCGCGCGCAGTTGCTGATCAAGCAATTCCGGCCGCACTTGAGCCAGACGAATGCCGCGCAAACCGAGCACCGGATTGGCTTCGACCGGCAACGGCAGGTAATCGAGTTGCTTATCGCCGCCGACGTCGATGGTGCGGATGATCACCGACTTGTCGCCCATGGCGTCGAGCACGGCTTGATAGGCGAGGCGTTGTTCCTGTTCGTCCGGCGCGGTGTTGCGGTCGACGAACAGAAACTCGGTGCGCAGCAGGCCGACGCCATCGGCGCCGTTGGCCAGCGCGTCGGCCGCTTCCGCGCTGGAGGCGACATTGGCGGCGACTTCGATGTGCACGCCATCAAGTGTCAGCGCCGGGGTGTGAGCCTGAGACTGCTGAAGCGCACGACGTTGCTGATGATCGAGTTGCGCTTGGTGCACTTCGGTCAGGCGTTCGGCCGTCGGCGACAATTCGAGGCGACCACCGTCGGCATCCAGCACAACGGCCTGGCCTTGCGGTTGATCCAGCAGCGCTGAACCCAGCGCAACCAGGCACGGCAGACCTTTGCCGCGCGCCAGAATCGCGACATGGGACGTCGCGCCACCCTCGACCATGCACAATCCGGCGACGCCTTGCTCGCTCAGTTGCAGCAAGTCCGACGGCGTCAGTTCATGGGCGGCGACGATGGCGCCGGCCGGCACGTCGTAATGCCAGGTTTCGCCGAGCAAGGCGCGCAGCACCCGTTGCTTGAGGTCGCGCAGATCGTTGGCGCGTTCGGCCAGCAGTGCGCTGCCGAGTTGCTGCAAAACTTCGCACTGGGCGTCGATCGACTGGCTCCAGGCGTGGGTTGCTGCCATGCCCTGGTCGATGGAAGTGTTCGCCGCATCGAGCAGCGCCGGGTCTTCCAGCAGGGCGAGGTGCGCGGTGAAGATCGCTTCTTCGTCGGTGTTTTTGTGCTTCCTGGCCTGGGCCAGCGTGTGGTCGATTTCGCAGCGTACGGCGCTCAGCGCGGTATCGAGGGCATGCAGTTGTTGCTCTGGATCGTGGCTGCCGGCATTCACCGGCAGGCTGATGGCGTTCAGGCGAAACAACGGCCCACCGACCAAACCTGGAGCGGCGCACACACCGTGCAGTACGCCGGCTTCGGCCGTCCGATTGCGTCGGGTAATCGGTGTTGGCGCGGCGGCATGGCTGTCTTCGGCCAGCGCCGTGGACAGGGCGATCAGCAACGCTTGCAACGCCGCTTCGGCATCCGGGCCCTGGCAGCTGACCTGAACCTCGTCCTGCTCGCCAACGGCCAGGCTCATCAGGCCGATCAAGCTGTCACAGGTCGCCGATTTACCAGCGAAATGCAGCTGCGATTTGCTCTTGAACCCTTGCGCGGTCTGGCGAATCAGCGCGGCGGGGCGAGCGTGCAAACCTCCACGATGGGCGACGTGAATGTGGCCGACAATCTCTTCGCCTGAAAGCTCCACTTCCGCCTGCGCACCTGGCGCGTACCGGCGAATGATGTGCAGCAACGGATCACCGACCTTCACCGATTTCAGCGTGATGGGCCGCGCCTGAAACTCCTGACTGTTGGTCAGGATCATCAGGCTGACCAGGCTTTTGCATTGCTGCGCGACCTTGTCCAGGTCATAGCGCAACAGCGGCTGGCCATTGCTGACGCGCGCACCTTCCTTGACCAGCATCGAGAAGCCCTCGCCTTGCAACTCGACGGTGTCGAGGCCCAGGTGCAGGAGCAATTCGGCACCGTTGTCGGCTCGCAAGGTGACGGCGTGTCCGCTGCGGGCGACGTGCACCACGACGCCGGCGCAAGGGGCGTGGAGAGTGTCGTTCAGTGGATCGATGGCGATCCCGTCGCCCATGGCGCCGCTGGCGAACACCGGGTCCGGGACTTTGGCGAGCGTGAGCACCGGGCCGCTGAGCGGGGCGCTGAGGGTCAGCTCTTTATTGTTGTTATGCATGGCTCGGTCTCATCAGGAAATCGTTCGGGGCAGACTTAGTGCGTACGCGTCACTTTGCTTAAATGCCGCGGCTGGTCGGGGTCCATGCCACGGGCCACGGCCAGACCGGCAGCCATGACGTAGAAACTCTGGATCGCCAGAATCGGATCAAGGGCCGGATGCTCGGCGCGGGTCAGGGTGAGGTCGCGTTCGGCGATGTCATCCGGTGCCGCCAGCAGAACGCGGGCGCCACGCTGGCGCATGTCCGCTGCAAGGCTGAGCAAACCCGCCTGCTCGGCACCGCGTGGGGCAAAGATCAGCAGAGGATAATTTTCGTCGATCAATGCCATCGGGCCGTGACGCACTTCGGCGCTGCTGAAGGCTTCGGCCTGAATCGCCGAGGTTTCCTTGAACTTGAGCGCCGCTTCCTGAGCGATGGCAAAACCGGCGCCGCGACCGATCACCATCAAACGCTGGCAATCGCGCAGGGCCGCGATGGCCAGGCTCCAATCCTGTTTCGCCGCTTCGCGCAGACCTTGCGGCAAGGCGTTGCCGGCTTCCAGCAATTCCACGTCTTCTTTCCAGTGGGCGATCAGACGGGCGCTGGCGCTAAGGGTGGCGATGAAACTCTTGGTCGCGGCGACGCTGTTTTCTGTACCGGCGCACAGCGGCAGGCTGAATTCGCACGCGGCTTCCAGTGGAGAACTTTCGGCGTTGACCATGGAAATGCTCAGGGCACCGCGTTTGCGCAACAGACGCAGGCTGTTCACCAGGTCCGGACTTTGCCCCGACTGCGAGAACGCAAACGCCACCTGGCCGCTGACCTTCAACGGTGCTTGCAGCATGGTCACTACCGACATCGGCAACGACGCCACCGGGAAGCCCAGTTGCTGCATGGTCAGGTACGCGAAATAGCTGGCGGCGTGGTCTGAGCTGCCGCGAGCGACGGTCATCACTACTTGCGGCGGCTGGCGGCGCAGGCGCCCGGCAATCTCGATCATCTGCGGGTCGAGCTGTTGCAGTTGGGTTTGCACGGCCTCGAACGAGGACAGCGCCTCTTCAAGCATTTTTGAAGTCAATGTCTTCTCCTTCGACCATGACGGCGGTGAGTGTGAGTGAACGATCCAGCCGCACGCAGTCGGCCCAGCTGCCGGGTTGCAGGCGACCACGTTCTTGAAGGCCGAGGTAGTCGGCGGGGAATTGCGAAAGACGTTGCGACGCCTCGGCGATCGGCAATCCGATTTTCACCAGATTGCGCAGCGCCTGATCCATGGTCAGCGTGCTGCCGGCCAGGGTGCCGTCGGGCAAGCGCACGCCGCCCAGGCATTTAGTCACGGTGTGGCTGCCGAGCTTGTATTCACCATCCGGCATGCCGGCGGCGGCGGTGGAATCGGTGACGCAATACAGGCACGGAATTGCGCGCAGGGCCACACGGATGGCGCCGGGATGCACATGCAGCAAGTCCGGGATCAGTTCGGCGTATTTGGCATGGGCCAGCGCGGCGCCGACGATGCCCGGCTCGCGGTGATGCAGCGGGCTCATCGCGTTGTACAGGTGAGTGAAACTGCTGGCACCGGCGGCCAGCGCGGCGACGCCTTCCTCGTAACTGCCAAGGGTGTGGCCGATCTGCATGCGAATGCCGCGGGCACTGAGGGTGCGGATCAAGACGTCGTGGCCGGCGATTTCCGGCGCGATGGTGATCACCCGGATCGGCGCCAGCGCCAGGTATTCCTCGACTTCGGCCATCAATGCGGTGTGGGCGAAATTCGGCTGGGCGCCGAGTTTGCCGGGGTTGATATACGGGCCTTCGAGGTGCACGCCGAGCACTCGGGCGCAGCCTTTTGGCCGCTGCTCGCAGAACTCGCCGACGGCTTTGAGCACGCTGGAAATCTCTGCTGGCGGCGCGGTCATGGTGGTCGCCAGCAACGACGTAGTGCCAAAACGGACGTGGGTTTTGCTGATGGTTTCGAAGGCGAATGCGCCTTCCATGATGTCTTTGCCACCGCCACCGTGAACGTGCAGGTCGATGAAACCGGGCAGCAGGTAGGGCAAGTCGTTGTCAGCCGGATCGCAGGGCACGCCTTCGATGGACACGACTTTGCCGTGTTCGTGAATCAGCCGGCCGCGAACCCAGCCGTGGGCGGTGAGGATGTTGTCTTCGGACATGATCGGTTCTCGGTTGCTTGTCTAGCGACGAAGCTCTGCGACAAAGTCGTAGTAGTCGTTGCGGCAATAGGTGTCGGTGACTTCGATCGGTGTGTTGTCTTCCAGGTAGCCGACCCGGGTCATCAGCAGCATGGCGGTGCCGGGGGCGATGCCAACGAGGGCGGCGAATTCGTCCGAGGCGTTGATCGCCTGGATGTGCTGCAGCGCGCGGACGATCGGTTTGCCGATGCCGTCGAGGTATTCGTAGAGAGAGTCGCCCACCGCTTGGGGCTTGGGAATGATCGAAGCGGGCAGGGTGCTCATCTCGATTGCCATCACCGTGTCGTCGGCTTTGCGCAGGCGTTTGAGCCGCGCGACCTTGTCGTTCGGTGAAAGGCCGAGGCGGATCAGTTCTTCGTGGGTCGGTGGGGTGATCTCGCGTTCCAGCCATTGCGAACCGGGAACGAAGCCCTTGAGTCGCAACATTTCGCTGAAACCCGAGAGGCGCGACAGCGGTTGTTCCAGGCGCGGCGTGATGAATGTGCCGGAGCCTTGGTTGCGGCGGATCAGGCCTTGCTCGAACAACACTTCCAGCGCCTTGCGAGCGGTGACGCGGGAAATGCCCAGCAGTTCGCTGAGGTTGCGCTCCGAGGGCATCGCCTGCTCGGCTTTCCATTGGCCGGCATGGATCGCCGCTTCCAGATTGCGCGCCAGTTGCAGGTACAACGGCGTGGGCTGGGTGTCGTCAGGGCGTAGGGCCTGGAGGTCATTCATGGGCGATGTCCGATGCGGATAATGAAATGTTGTGTTCCGCGAATGGTCGAAAACTAATACCACTTGAATACCATGTCAATGCCAGTACTTTGCTGTTGGCGTCGTAAAGCCCGCCCTGTTGGAGAGTTGGATTGGGGTTTGGTTTTAAATGGTATTAGAGGTGGGTGTTTTGAGCGCAAAGATCGCAGCCTGCGGTAACGCTTGCCGAGAGGATTGGTATCTTCCCGGCAGGCATCACCGCAGGCTGCGATCTTTTGAATTTATTTTTCGAGGAGCGACCGAAGGTAGCTGTCAGGAAGGAGAGGTAGCGACTGGCGCGGTTCATTGTGGTGAGGGGATTTATCCCCGTTCGGCTGCGAAGCAGTCGCAGACTCAGCCGGCGCGGTGAGCCTGACACAATGCATTTTTCAGGTTTTAGCACTGCTTCGCAGCGCAACGGGAATAAATCCCCTCGCCACAAAGAGTCCATCACCAGTCAGGGACAGCTATTCCTTAGTCTGGGAAGCTTGGGGCTACGGCCGAATTTCGATCATCGTGCCGTCCGGCACCAATCCCCACACTTCGCGCATGTCCATGTTGCGCATGGCGATGCAGCCGTCGGTCCAGTCCAGGGTATGGAACAGGTTTTCCGGGTTTTCTTCGGTGTCCGGCGTGCCGTGGATCATGATCATGCCACCAGGCTCGACGCCTTCGCGCCGGGCGCGGGCAGAGTCGCTGATGTTCGGGTAGGAGATGTGCATCGACAGATTGAATTTATCGCTGACCTTGCGCCAGTCCAGCCAGTAGAAGCCTTCAGGCGTGCGTCTATCGCCTTCCATCAGTTTTTGGCCTTTCGGGTTTCTGCCCAGGGAGATGCGATAGGTCTTGAGCGGCTTGCCGTCATTGATCAATTGCAATTGGTGGGCGGATTTGAGCACCAGCACTTTTTCGATGACTTTGCCGTTCAGGGTTTCCGCAACGGAAGCCTGTGACAGGGCGACGAACGACAAGCAAAACACGGCAAGCAACCAGCGCATTGAAACGATATCCCTGAAAGGTGTCGCGACTATTTAGTTATAGGTGATTTTGGAGCCAGGAGCTTTAGGTGACAGCAGGCTGAGCAAGCGGCGGGATCGATTCGGACCGCACGGGGTAGACCTCGGCCCGCCGGTCAGCGAAGAAGCATTCTAAGGTACGACCCACCGTGCGGAAAGCCAGGTCGGACCACGGGATGTCGGCTTCGTCGAAAAGTGCCACTTCCAGGCTCTCGGGGCCGGCGGAAAAATCCAGGTCGACCAGCTCCGCGCGAAAGAACACATGCACCTGACTGATGTGCGGCACGTCGATCAACGTATAGATGCTCAGGTTGCGCACCCGCGCGCAGGCTTCTTCAGCCGTTTCGCGAATGGCCGCCTGCTCGATGGTTTCGCCGTTCTCCATGAAACCGGCAGGCAGGGTCCAATAACCGAGCCGAGGCTCGATGGCGCGCCGGCACAGCAACACTTTCGAGCCCCAGGTCGCCACGCAACCGGCGACAATATTGGGGTTCTGGTAGTGAATCGCCTGACAGCTGTCACAGACATAACGCAGGCGCGAATCGCCTTCGGGAATGCGCTGGGTGACCGGGTTGCCGCACTGACTGCAAAATTTCATGCTTGGGTTCCTGAATGCTGTGCCTATCTTGGCGTGCGGCGGTGTCTGTCGGCAAGTTGTCGTTTAGCGACACACGGCAGTTCGGGGGTTGGGCGGTCGGTGTGATTGGTGCATGATGCGAAGTAGAGAATAAATCGAGAAGACTCATGCTGGACGAGCTACTTCACCGGGTAAGCAACCACACGCCGCGTACCCTGGAAACCGATCGACGTTTTCCCGAAGCCGCGGTGCTGGTGCCCATCACCCGCAGTGACGAACCGGAACTGGTTCTGACCCTGCGCGCCAGCGGGCTCTCGACCCATGGAGGTGAAGTCGCCTTTCCCGGCGGACGGCGCGACCCCGAAGATCCCGATCTGATTTTCACCGCGCTGCGTGAAGCCGAAGAAGAAATCGGCTTGCCGCCGGGGCTGGTCGAAGTGATTGGCCCGTTGAGTCCGCTGATCTCGCTGCACGGCATCAAGGTCACGCCTTATGTCGGGGTGATTCCGGATTTTGTCGAGTACCTGGCCAACGATGCCGAGATCGCTGCAGTGTTCAGCGTGCCTCTGGAGTTCTTTCGTGAAGATCCGCGGGAACATACTCACCGCATTGATTACCAGGGGCGCAGTTGGTACGTGCCGAGTTATCGTTATGGCGAGTACAAAATCTGGGGCCTGACGGCGATCATGATCGTCGAGCTGATCAACCTGCTCTATGACGCCGACATCAGCCTGCATCACCCACCCAAAAGTTTTATCAATACTTGAAGCCATCGTTCGTATGGCGTGAAACGCGGCTGCCTGAGCCTTTGAGGACAACAAGATGAAATATCGCCTGGGCGACGCCCGCGTCGAAACCCATCCGCAGAGCTGGGTCGCACCCAATGCCGTGCTGGTGGGCAAGGTCAAGCTGGAAGAGGGCGCCAACGTCTGGTTCAACGCCGTATTGCGTGGCGACAATGAACTGATCCTGATTGGCAAGAACAGTAACGTCCAGGACGGCACGGTGATGCACACCGACATGGGCTACCCGCTGACCATCGGCACCGGCGTGACCATCGGCCACAACGCCATGCTTCACGGCTGCACCGTGGGCGATTACAGCCTGATCGGTATCAATGCGGTGATTCTCAACGGCGCGAAAATCGGCAAGAACTGCATCATCGGCGCCAACTCGCTGATCGGCGAGGGCAAAGAAATTCCCGACGGTTCGCTGGTCATGGGCTCGCCCGGTAAAGTGGTGCGCGAGCTGACCGAGCCGCAAAAGAAGATGCTGGAGGCCAGCGCTGCGCACTATGTGCATAACTCGCAGCGCTATGCCCGCGATCTGGTCGAGCAGGAAGAATGAGCGCCACCGAACGACCGGTTCTATCGCCGTGCGTGAACATTTGTGCGCTGGACGATGATGATATCTGCACCGGGTGTCAGCGCACGGTCGAGGAAATCACGCGCTGGAGCCGGATGGACAACGAAGATCGCCGCAAGGTGTTGGGGTTGTGCCATGAGCGGGCCAAATCCAGTGGTTTACTCTGGATGTTGCCTTCCAAATCCGATTCCTGAGTATTGTGAGCGTTTGTGGCTGATGAGGTTTTTTGTGGCGAGGGAGCTTGCTCCCGCTGGGTTGCGAAGCAGCCCCATAGCAGACAGACGCATTCGATCTGACACACCGCAACCGCTGATTTCAGGGCCGCTTCGCGCCCCAATGGGAGCAAGCTCCCTCGCCACAGGTTATTTGTGAGCCTGAGATAAAGTACCCTGTGCGCCAAATTGACAGGTATCTCCACGCCCCATGTTCTTCCTGATCGCCTACATCAGCAGCGTCGTGCTGATCAACTACGCCTTTTCCACCGCCCCGCACCTGGACATCATCTGGTCAGCCTGGGGCGGGTTGGTGTTTGTCTTGCGCGACATGGTGCAAACCCGCTTCGGCCATGGCGCCATCGCGGCGATGCTGGCGGCGCTGGTCCTGTCCTATGTCACTTCCGACCCGTCCATCGCTTTGGCCAGCGCCACGGCCTTCGCGGTGTCCGAGTGCATCGACTGGCTGGTGTTCAGCATCACCAAGCGCCCGTTGCACGATCGCCTGTGGATAAGTTCGGCCCTGAGCATCCCCCTCGATACCTTCATCTTCTTCGGCATGATCGACGCCTTCACCCCGGCGGTGATCCTCACTGCCATGGGCTCGAAGTTTGCTGGCGTGACGGTCGTGTGGTTGATCATGGCCTGGCGCTTGCGCAAACAGGCTGTCGCCAGCTGAAGCCAAACCCTTCGGTTCATGTAAAATGCCGCGCTTTCTCCCCATGGGAAGCGCGCGTGGCGCTGCATCCCTCGATGATCCGCTTCTTGAGGACCTGAGATGACCCGTATCGGAACTCCATTGTCGCCAACCGCGACCCGCGTATTGCTGTGTGGCTGTGGTGAGTTGGGCAAGGAAGTGGTGATCGAGCTGCAACGCCTGGGCGTTGAAGTGATTGCCGTCGACCGTTACGCCAACGCGCCGGCCATGCAAGTCGCCCATCGCAGCCACGTGATCAACATGCTCGACGGCGCCGCCCTGCGTGCGGTGATCGAAGCCGAGAAGCCGCACTTCATCGTGCCGGAAATCGAAGCCATCGCCACTGCGACCCTGGTTGAGCTGGAAGCCGAAGGCTTCACCGTGATCCCGACCGCGCGCGCCGCGCAGCTGACCATGAACCGCGAAGGCATCCGTCGCCTGGCCGCTGAAGAACTGGACCTGCCGACCTCGCCTTACCATTTCGCCGACACCTTCGAGGACTACAGCAAGGCCGTCGAGGACCTGGGCTTCCCGTGCGTGGTCAAGCCAGTGATGAGTTCGTCGGGCAAAGGCCAGAGCCTGCTGCGCAGCGCCGATGATGTGAAAACCGCGTGGGATTACGCTCAAGAAGGCGGCCGCGCCGGTAAAGGCCGCGTGATCGTCGAAGGTTTCATCGACTTCGACTACGAAATCACCTTGCTGACCGTACGCCACGTCGGCGGCACGACGTTCTGCGCCCCAGTCGGTCACCGTCAGGAGAAGGGCGACTATCAGGAATCCTGGCAGCCACAAGCCATGAGCCCGGTTGCCCTGGCTGAATCCGAGCGCGTTGCCAAAGCTGTCACCGAGGCCTTGGGTGGTCGTGGTCTGTTTGGTGTCGAGCTGTTTATCAAAGGTGATCAGGTGTGGTTCAGCGAAGTCTCGCCGCGCCCGCATGACACCGGTCTGGTGACCCTGATTTCCCAGGACTTGTCGCAGTTCGCGCTGCACGCGCGGGCAATTCTGGGTCTGCCGATTCCGTTGATCCGTCAGTTCGGCCCATCGGCGTCGGCGGTGATTCTGGTGGAAGGGCAGTCGACCCAGACCGCTTTCGCCAATTTGGGTGCTGCGTTGAGCGAGCCGGATACGGCGTTGCGTCTGTTTGGCAAGCCAGAGGTCAATGGCCAGCGCCGGATGGGTGTGGCGTTGGCGCGGGATGAGTCGATTGAAGCTGCTCGCGCAAAAGCGACCCGCGCTTCTCAGGCTGTTGTTGTAGAGCTGTAAACCGAGTCGCGGCTATCGCTAGCAGGCTAGCTCCCACAGGGTTATGGGTTGGTCACAGATTTTGTGTACGCCCAATTTCCCTGTGGGAGCCAGCCTGCTGGCGATGCTTCTGCTTCAGGCCACCCGATTCAAATCGTTATGCCGCGTCTCTTTCAGGCACAGCACCGCAATCAAACTCAGCACCGCCGCCCCCGACACATACCCGCCGACATAACTCAAACCGCCCATCGCCACCATCTTCTGCGCGAAGAACGGCGCCGCCGAGGCTCCGACGATCCCGCCCAGGTTGTAGGCTGCCGATGCGCCGGTATAGCGCACATGCGTGGGAAACAGCTCCGGCAGCAATGCGCCCATCGGCGCAAACGTCACGCCCATCAGAAACAGTTCGATGCACAGGAACAGCGCCACGCTCCAGGTCGAGCCTTGGGTCAGCAGCGGTTCCATCAAGAATCCGGACAGAATCGCCAGCACGCCGCCAATGATCAGCACCGGTTTACGCCCGTAACGGTCGCTGGCCCAGGCCGACAACGGTGTTGCCGCCGCCATGAACAGTACGGCGAAGCACAGCAGCGCGAGGAAAGTCTCGCGGGTGTAGCCGAGTGTCGCCACGCCATAACTCAGGGAAAACACCGTCGAGATGTAGAACAGTGCGTAGCACACCACCATCGACCCGGCCCCCAGCAACATCGGCGCCCAGTACTGACTGAACAGCTCGACCAGCGGAATCTTCACTCGCTCCTGACGGGCCATTGCGTTGGCAAACACCGGGGTTTCGTGGAGTTTGAGGCGCACATACAGGCCCACCATCACCAGCGCGGCGCTGAGCAGGAACGGAATCCGCCAGCCCCACGAGCGGAACTGTTCGTCATCCAGAGTCATCGCCAACGTAAGAAACAGGCCGTTGGCGGCGAGGAAACCGATCGACGGGCCGAGCTGCGGGAACATGCCGAACCAGGCGCGTTTGCCCTTGGGCGCATTCTCCGTCGCCAACAGCGCTGCACCGCCCCATTCACCGCCCAGACCAAGGCCTTGGCCGAAACGCAGCACACAGAGCAGGATCGGCGCCCAGGCCCCGATGCTGTCGTATCCCGGCAGTACGCCGATCAGCGTGGTGCACACGCCCATCAATAGCAGCGAAGCGACCAGTGTCGATTTGCGCCCGATGCGGTCACCGAAGTGCCCGAACAGCGCCGATCCCAAGGGTCTTGCGAGGAAGGCGATGCCGAAGGTGAGGAACGCCGACAGCATCTGGGCGGTGCCGGAGGTCTGCGGAAAGAACACAGGACCGATCACCAGCGCTGCGGCGGTCGCGTAGACGTAGAAGTCGTAAAACTCGATGGCGGTGCCGATGAAGCTCGCGGTCGCCACGCGGGTGGCGGAGTTCGTCGGTTGCGCAGGCGTGGTTTCGTTGTAAGTCGTGCTGGTCGTCATGCGGTTATCCCTGACAGTCATGTGCCCCAGTGGAGCGAATTATTATGGTCGAACACCCAGGGATGTGGGAGTGAGGCGCGGCCGCTGTTCAAGGTAGGAACAGTCGACGGTGTGGTGCGGATTTTGCCGATGGTCTGGCCGGAACCTGCTGCGTGCGGGGTAAGCACGTGGTCCGGCGGGGCTTGGGTAAGCGGATTCGATTATAGGAAGGTGGCTAACGATCAAACAAGAGGCTCGGGCTGAGTGATGGCTTTTGTGGCGAGGGAGCTTGCTCCCGCTCGGGCGCGTAGCGGCCGCAAATGGCTGGAAGAGTGCTGTCAGGATAATTGCAGCGTCTTTGGTTGGGCCTGCTTCGCAGTCCAGCGGGAGCAAGCTCCCTCGCCACAGGTTGGGTGCCAGGGTTTAGATAGCGACTGGCACCGAGCTGGTATGCCAGATCAGGACCTGAGTAACGCGGTTGTCTTCCGTCTCCAGAATCTCCAGCCGATAACGCCCGATCTTCAGGCATACCGCGCTGTCCGGAATCGTCTCCAGCGCCTCGGTCACCAAGCCGTTAAGGGTTTTCGGGCCGTCACTGGGCAGGTGCCAGCCCAGGCTCTTGTTCAATTCGCGAATCGACGCCGCACCTTCGATCATCAGACGCCCATCGGCCTGCGGGTGGATGTGCGGGTTGTCCAGGCTGTGCTGGCTTTCGAATTCGCCGACGATTTCTTCGAGAATATCCTCCAGGGTCACGATGCCGAGCACTTCGCCGTATTCGTCGACCACCATGCCCAGGCGCCGCTGTTGCTTGTGGAAATTCAGCAGTTGCAGTTGCAGCGGCGTACTTTCCGGTACGAAGTACGGTTCGTGGCTGGCGGCCAGCAGCGCTTCGAGGGTCAGGCTGGCATCGGCCAGCAAGTGGCGGATCTGCCGGGTATTGAGCACCGCCTCGACCTGATTGATGTCGCTGTGAAACACCGGCAGGCGCGTGCGCTTGTTGTTGCGCAGTTGCTCGATGATCTCTGCGAGGGAGTCGTCGAGGTTGATCCCGTCGACGTCACTGCGCGGTACCAAGATGTCGTTGACCGTGATGTTGTCGAGCGCGTGGATGCCCGACAGCGGGTGCGGGCGGCGGACGGCTTGAACGTAGTCGTCCTGTCGCTCGCTCGGGCTCTCGTCTTCGCTCTGTTGCACCACGTTGACTTTGCGGGCAAACGGCCGCATCAGCAGTTGAGTGAGGCCATTGAGCAGCCAGGCGGCCGGATAAATGATTTTCAGTGGCGCGCCGAGCAGCGTGTTGCCCAAGGCCAGGATTGCGTCGGGATAGCGCACGGCGAGGGTGCGCGGCAGGTAATCGGCGAACACCAGAAGCGCGGCGCTGGCGCCTGCACAGGCAATCCACGGACCGTTTTCCGCCCAGGTGAAGATCGCCAGCAAAGTGCTGATGACTACGGCGAGTGCGCGGCACAGGGTGTTGCAGAAGATCAGGCTGTTGAGCGGGAAGCTCAGCTTCGCGACCGGTTTGTCGCTGGAACGCGAGGCGGTACGCTGGGCCAGCAAGTACTGCTGTGCCGTTTCGATGGCGGTAAACAGCCCCGACCATAAAATCAGCAGGGCCAATACCGCGAGCATCGGCCCTATGGGCAAGTCGTCCATTAATGCCGCCCGTCAGATGTGCAGGATATATTCACGGACCAGCTTACTGCCGAAATACGCCAGCATCAGCAGGCAGAAACCGGCGAGGGTCCAGCGAATGGCCTTGTGTCCGCGCCAGCCGAGGCGGTTACGGCCCCAAAGCAACACGCTGAAGACGATCCAGGCCAGGCAAGCCAACAAGGTTTTGTGCACCAGATGCTGGGCGAACAGGTTGTCGACGAACAGCCAGCCGGAAATCAGCGACAGCGACAGCAGGGTCCAGCCGGCCCAGAGGAAGCCGAACAACAAGCTTTCCATGGTTTGCAGCGGCGGGAAGTTCTTGATCAGCCCCGACGGGTGTTTGTGCTTGAGCTGATGGTCTTGCACCAGCAGCAGCAAGGCCTGAAACATCGCGATGGTGAACATGCCGTAAGCGAGGATCGACAGCAGGATGTGGGCGAGAATGCCAGGCTCTTCGTCGATGACCTGCACCGTGCCGGCCGGGGCGAACTGCGCCAGCAGCACCGTGGCGGCACCGAGCGGGAACAGCAATATAAGCAGGTTTTCCACCGGGATCCGCGAACAGGCCAGCAGGGTCAGGGCGATGACCGCTGCAGCAATCAGGCTGGCCGCACTGAAAAAGTCCAGGCCCAGGCCGATCGGGGTCAGCAAGTGGGTGAACAGGCTGGCGCTGTGAGCCAGCACGGCAAGCACGCCGAGCGTGACCAGCAGGCGCTTGTTCGCCTTGGCGCCGGTGGCCAGGCGAGTGCCTTGATAGATAGTCGCAGCGGCATATAAGCAGGCGGCGGCGAGGGTAGTCAGCAAACTGGGTGACAAGGGGAGCATAAATCCTGTTAGGCAAGCCCGAAAGGCGCTGAGTTTGGCATAGAACCCCCGCAGCACGAAAGACCATGCAACCTGACGACGAGGTGTCCGCCAGACGCAGTCTTCGCTATAATCCGCGACCTGCCCACGCCGCAGGCTCGCCGAGCTCATGTTTATTCCGGTCTGGGCCGCCATTATCCCGGTCTACACAGGGCCTGAAAGGATCGCGCAATGTTTGAAAACTTAACCGACCGTCTTTCGCAGACGCTGCGCCATGTCACCGGCAAGGCCAAGCTGACCGAAGACAACATCAAAGACACCTTGCGCGAAGTGCGCATGGCGTTGCTCGAAGCCGACGTCGCCTTGCCGGTGGTGAAGGACTTCGTCAATTCGGTCAAGGAGCGCGCCGTCGGCACCGAGGTGTCACGCAGCCTGACGCCGGGCCAGGCCTTCGTGAAGATCGTCCAGGCCGAACTCGAAAGCCTGATGGGCGCCGCCAACGAAGACTTGAACCTGAGCGCCGTTCCACCGGCCGTGGTGCTGATGGCCGGTTTGCAGGGCGCGGGTAAAACCACCACCGCCGGCAAACTCGCGCGCTTCCTTAAAGAGCGCAAGAAGAAGTCGGTCATGGTCGTGTCTGCGGACGTTTACCGTCCGGCGGCGATCAAGCAGCTGGAAATGCTCGCGGGCGAAGTCGGCGTTACCTTCTTCCCGTCCGACCTGAGCCAGAAGCCGGTCGAGATCGCGCAAGCGGCTATAAAAGAAGCCAAGCTTAAGTTTATTGATGTGGTCATCGTCGACACCGCCGGTCGTCTGCACATCGACGAAGAAATGATGGGCGAGATCAAGGCGCTGCACGCCGCGATCAACCCGGTCGAAACCCTGTTCGTGGTCGACGCCATGACCGGCCAGGACGCCGCCAACACGGCCAAGGCCTTCGGCGACGCATTGCCGCTGACCGGTGTGATCCTGACCAAGGTCGACGGCGACGCCCGTGGCGGTGCTGCGCTGTCGGTGCGTGCCATCACCGGCAAGCCGATCAAGTTCATCGGTATGGGCGAGAAGAGCGAAGCGCTCGAGCCGTTCCACCCTGAGCGTATCGCTTCGCGCATCCTCGGCATGGGCGACGTGCTCAGCCTGATCGAACAGGCGGAAGCGACCCTCGACAAGGACAAGGCCGACAAGCTGGCCAAAAAGCTGAAGAAGGGCAAGGGCTTCGACCTCGAAGATTTCCGCGATCAGCTGCAACAGATGAAAAACATGGGCGGCCTCGGCGGCCTCATGGACAAACTGCCGAATATCGGCGGCGTGAACCTGGCGCAGATGGGCAATGCCCAGGGTGCGGCAGAGAAACAATTCAAGCAGATGGAAGCCATCATCAATTCCATGACCCCGGCCGAGCGCCGCGACCCTGAGCTGATCAGCGGTTCGCGCAAACGCCGGATCGCCATGGGTTCCGGCACCCAGGTGCAGGACATCGGTCGCTTGATCAAGCAGCACAAGCAGATGCAGAAGATGATGAAGAAATTCTCCGCGAAAGGCGGAATGGCCAAAATGATGCGCGGCATGGGCGGTATGTTGCCCGGCGGCGGCATGCCGAAAATGTAAAGAATTTGCGCCGGCATTTATGTCGGCGCTTACCCACAAGGACGTGGGATCAACAGCAAACCCGCACTTGGCGGGAGCTGACTGGCCGTTTTCAACGACGGCTCTATAGCAAATCTTGATGGCGTCCGAAAGGCCGTCGGAAAAAGTCATTTGCAAAAGTCCGGATATTCCTTAGAATATGCGGCCTTTCGGGCACCTATGCCCGCTGTGCCTTTAGATTTGCAGCACCGACTACAGGAACGATGTTCACATGCTAACAATCCGTCTTGCCCTTGGCGGCTCCAAAAAGCGCCCGTTTTACCACTTGACCGTAACCGACAGCCGCAACCCGCGCGACGGTTCGCACAAGGAACAGGTTGGTTTCTTCAACCCTGTTGCTCGTGGTCAAGAAGTCCGTCTGTCCGTGAACCAAGAGCGCGTAGCCTACTGGCTGAGCGTTGGTGCACAACCTTCTGAGCGTGTTGCTCAGTTGTTGAAGGACGCGTCTAAGGCTGCGGCCTGAGCAATATGAACGCGACGCCAGCGGTTGCTGATGATTTGATCGTTATCGGCAAGATTTATTCTGTTCATGGCGTTCGCGGCGAAGTGAAGGTTTATTCCTTTACTGATCCGACTGAAAACCTGTTGCAGTACAAAACCTGGACGCTCAAGCGCGAAGGCAATGTGAAACAGGTCGAGCTGGTCAGTGGACGTGGGAACGACAAGTTCCTGGTCGCAAAGCTCAAGGGTCTCGATGATCGCGAAGAAGCTCGTCTTCTGGCTGGTTATGAGATCTGCGTGCCGCGCAACCTGTTCCCTGAATTGACCGACGGCGAGTACTACTGGTACCAGCTGGAAGGTCTGAAGGTTATTGATCAACTCGGGCAATTGCTCGGGAAAATCGATCATCTTCTGGAAACCGGCGCCAATGATGTAATGGTGGTCAAGCCTTGCGCTGGCAGCCTGGATGATCGCGAACGCCTGTTGCCCTATACGGAGCAATGCGTGTTGGCCGTCGACCTCGCAGCGGGCGAGATGAAGGTGGAATGGGATGCGGACTTCTAAGCGTGGCTAACTTGCGCGTAGAAGTGATCAGTTTGTTTCCCGAGATGTTCTCCGCCATCAGCGAGTACGGCATCACCAGTCGTGCGGTGAAACAGGGGCTGTTGCAGCTCACCTGTTGGAATCCGCGAGACTACACGACGGATCGACATCACACTGTGGACGATCGCCCATTTGGCGGTGGTCCGGGCATGGTGATGAAAATCAAGCCCCTGGAAGATGCTCTGGTTCAGGCCAAGGCTGCAGCCGGGGAGGCGGCGAAGGTAATTTACCTGTCCCCCCAAGGCCGTCAACTGACTCAGTCGGCGGTACGCGAGTTGGCGAATCTGGATGCATTGATCCTGATTGCCGGCCGCTATGAAGGCATTGACGAGCGTTTTATTGAGGCTCATGTCGATGAAGAGTGGTCGATTGGCGACTATGTACTGTCTGGCGGCGAGCTGCCGGCGATGGTCCTGATCGATGCGGTTACACGACTGCTGCCTGGAGCTTTAGGGCATGCGGACTCCGCCGAGGAAGATTCCTTTACGGATGGTTTGCTGGATTGCCCGCACTACACCCGACCGGAGGTGTATGCGGATCAGCGTGTTCCCGACGTGTTGCTAAGTGGCAATCACGCGCATATCCGGCGTTGGCGTTTACAGCAGTCCCTTGGTAGGACCTTTGAACGACGCGCCGATCTTCTGGAAAGCCGCTCGCTTTCTGGAGAAGAGAAGAAGCTGCTCGAGGAATACATCCGCGAGCGGGACGATAGTTAACAACGTATCGATGGTAAATCCGACGATTTACCTTAGGAGCACAGCATGACTAACAAAATCATCCTTGCACTCGAAGCAGAGCAGATGACCAAAGAGATCCCTACCTTTGCCCCGGGCGACACCATTGTCGTTCAGGTGAAAGTGAAGGAAGGCGACCGTTCGCGTCTGCAAGCGTTCGAAGGTGTTGTTATCGCCAAGCGTAACCGCGGCGTAAACAGTGCTTTCACCGTTCGTAAAATCTCCAACGGTGTTGGCGTAGAGCGTACTTTCCAGACCTACAGCCCGCAAATCGACAGCATGGCCGTTAAACGTCGCGGTGACGTACGTAAAGCCAAGCTGTACTACCTGCGTGACCTGTCCGGTAAAGCAGCTCGCATCAAGGAAAAACTGGCTTAAGTCCAGCTTCCGATGCAGAAAAAAGCAGCCTACGGGCTGCTTTTTTGTTGCCTGCGATTTATCTTCCCTGACCGTACTGTCGGTCTTGCCTGAGTCTTTATGCCCGCCATCGATCATCCTTTGATAGACCAGTTTCTCGACGCGTTGTGGCTGGAGAAAGGCCTTTCCGATAACACCCGGGATGCCTATCGCAGCGACCTGGCCCTGTTCAACGGCTGGCTGCAGGAAAAGGGGCTGGAGCTGATCAACGCCGGTCGTGAATTGATCCTCGATCACCTGGCCTGGCGTCTGGAGCAAAACTACAAACCCCGTTCAACAGCGCGATTTCTCTCAGGTGTGCGTGGCTTTTATCGTTATCTGCTGCGAGAAAAGCTGATCGCCGTCGATCCGACCTTGCGCGTCGATATGCCCCAGCTCGGTAGACCGTTGCCTAAATCTCTGTCGGAAGCAGACGTGGAAGCGCTGCTGAAGGCGCCGGACTTGAGCGAAGCCATCGGTCAGCGTGACCGCGCCATGCTCGAAGTGCTTTACGCGTGCGGCTTGCGGGTGACAGAACTGATCAGTCTGACGCTGGAGCAGGTCAACCTGCGCCAGGGTGTGCTGCGAGTGATGGGCAAGGGCAGCAAGGAGCGTCTGGTGCCGATGGGGGAGGAGGCGATTGTCTGGGTCGAGCGTTACCTGCGCGATGGGCGCCAGGAGCTGCTTGGCGGACGTCCCAGCGATGTCATGTTCCCCAGCCAGCGTGGTGAGCAGATGACTCGCCAGACCTTCTGGCACCGCATCAAGCACCAGGCCAAGGTTGCCGGTATCGGCAAGTCGCTGTCGCCGCACACCTTGCGTCACGCTTTCGCCACGCACTTGCTCAACCACGGCGCCGACCTGCGGGTGGTGCAAATGCTGCTCGGTCACAGCGACCTGTCGACCACCCAGATCTACACCCACGTCGCCCGCGCACGCTTGCAGGATCTGCACGCCAAACACCATCCGCGCGGCTGAATGAGATCCTGTAGGAGCGAGCCTGCTCGCGATTGCGGTGTGTCAGTCGACACTTCTTTTACTGATACACCGCAATCGCGAGCAGG
>NZ_JBOFQE010000112.1:0-7992 GCF_051660785.1 Pseudomonas sp. | reverse complement strand
AGCCTGCTCGCGATAGCGGCTGTACATCCAACAAAGATGTGACTGACATACCGCTATCGCGAGCAGGCTCGCTCCCACAGGGATTGTGCGGAGTCAAACAGCGCGCACAAAAAAAGGGCCTGCATCTGCAGGCCCTTTTTCATTTTCCGAATAATCCTAAGGCTTATGCGCCCGGGACAGGAATTCGTGCGATTGCATTTCCAGCAGACGGCTGAGGGTGCGCTGGAATTCGAAGTTCAGGCGACCACCGGTGTAGAGGTCTTTGAGCTCGACTTCAGCGGAGATGATCAGCTTGACGTTACGGTCGTAGAACTCGTCGACCATGTTGATGAAGCGTCGGGCGATGTCGTCGGTGGTGACGCTCATTTGCTCGACACCGCTGAGCAACACGGCATGGAAGATCTTGCCCAGTTCGATGTAATCGTTCTGGCTACGCGGGCCGTCGCACAGTTCACGGAAGTCGAACCAGGCCACGTCGTCACAGGTACGCACAGCCCGAATCTCACGATTCTCGATCATCAACACATCGTTCTCGATGGCGGCCGTGCATTCTGGTGTCAGGGCGCGGAAGCTCTTGCGCAGGCTTTCCTGAGCGGCTTCGTCCAGCGGGAAGTGGAACAGCTCGGCTTGTTCGAGGTGACGCAGACGATAATCGACGCCGCTGTCGACGTTGACGATGTCGGTGTTCTGCTTGATCAGGGCAATGGCCGGCAGGAAGCGCGCACGTTGCAGGCCATCCTTGTACAGACCGTCCGGCACGATGTTCGAGGTCGCGACCAGGGTCACGCCGTTCTTGAACAGTTCTTCCATCAGCGTGCCGAGGATCATCGCGTCGGTGATGTCGGACACGAAGAATTCATCGAAACAGATCACCCGGGCTTCGTCGGAGAAACGCTTGGCGATGATGGTCAGCGGGTTCTTTTCGCCACCGAGGGTCTTCATCTCTTCGTGCACACGCTTCATGAAGCGGTGGAAGTGAGTGCGGACCTTTTCCTTGAACGGCAGCGCTTCGAAGAAAGTGTCGACCAGGTAAGTCTTGCCGCGACCCACGCCACCCCAGAAATACAGGCCCTTGACCGGTGCCTGGTCTTTCTTGCCAAACAGTTTGCCGAGCAGACCCGGCTTGTTGTTCGACGCAGCGACCAGATCGTCGTACAGGCGCTGCAGATGGCGCACCGCAGTTTCCTGCGCGGCATCATGGAAGAATTCCGGGCGTTTCAGATCAGCTTGATATCGTTCTAGGGGCGTCATAATTCGTTAGCAAGGCAACAAAAACGGGCCGTCACTGTAGCGACGGCCCGTGGGAATGGCAATCGGCCCTTGGTCGGACCGAGCCGTTGATTTATTCCTGAACAGGCGTCAGCGCAACCCGCAGGGCGTCGATGGCCAGGTCGCGAGCGGCGTTATCAGCAAAAGTAGGGCTGTCGCCCACGCATTCGCCTTCCAGCCAGACACTGAAACTGCGGTCTTCACTGCGCACATCCAACGGCTGGCCCGATTGCAGCTGCCTGGTTACCTGGCCTGCGGTTTTGCCGTCGGCGAAGTTGCGCGACAACAGCAGTTGCTCGCCATCGGCCGCCAGCAGACGGAAGCGGAAACTGCTGTCTTCTTCGCGGAAGCTGACAAAGCGCGCGGCTTTCGCAGCTTTCTTCTTGGTGGTGGCAGCAACTTGAGTCTGAGCAACGAAAGAACGCAAGCCCACCGCTTCACGCAGTTCGTGGAGGAACGGCGTGGCGACCGAGCGGGCCTTTTTGGCGCCGATCTGCAAGATGTCTTCCAGGTCTGCCGGGCGCTCGATCAACTGGTGATAACGCTCGCGGGATTCGCCCAGCTCGCTGTCCAGCAGCTGGAACAGACGATTCTTCGCTTCGCCCCAACCCAGGCCTTGCAACAGTTCGCTGCGGAATTCATCAGCCTGTGCTGGCGTGGCAAACGCCTGGAACAAAGTGAACAGGTGCGAGTTATCCGGATCCTTGGCTTCGCCCGGCGCGCGCGAGTCAGTGACAATCCGTGAGATCGCGTCCTTCATTTCCTTGGCGCTGCTGAACAACGGAATAGTGTTGTCGTAGCTCTTCGACATCTTGCGACCGTCGAGGCCTGGCAGCGTGGCGACGCTTTCTTCGATCAGCGCCTCGGGCATGGTGAAAAATTCTTTGCCCTGACCGAACAGGTGGTTGAAGCGTTGGCCGATGTCACGGGCCATTTCCACGTGCTGGATCTGGTCACGTCCGACCGGCACCTTGTGCGCGTTGAACATCAGGATGTCCGCCGCCATCAGCACCGGGTAGCTGTACAAGCCCATGGTGATGCCGGCATCCGGGTCTTCGCCGGTCTCGACGTTCTTGTCCACCGAGGCCTTGTAGGCGTGGGCGCGGTTGAGCAGGCCCTTGGCGGCGACGCAGGTCAGCAGCCAGGTCAGTTCGGGGATTTCCGGGATGTCGGACTGGCGATAGAAGGTCACGCGGTCCACATCCAGGCCACCGGCCAGCCAGGTCGCGGCGATTTCCAGACGCGAGCGCTGGATGCGCAGCGGGTCATCGCATTTGATCAGGGCGTGGTAATCGGCGAGGAAGTAGAACGAATCGGCATTGCTGTCACGGCTGGCCAGGATCGCCGGGCGGATGGCACCGGCGTAGTTGCCCAGGTGCGGCGTGCCGGTGGTAGTGATGCCGGTGAGGATACGGGTACGAGTCGTCATGGGTAATCGCTTGTCAGACTGCAATCAATTCGAAAGGCGCGGCAGGATCAGATCCTTGAGATCGGTCAGCTTGCCATGAAAAAAGTGTCCGCATTCTGCCACTTTCAGCAGCTCATGGGGACGTTCGAGTTTGTCGGACCAGTCGTAGACGGCTTGCGGATCGATGACTTCGTCGGTTTCCGGCTGGATCAGGGTCAGCGGGCAGTTGACCGGCAACAGGTCATAACCGTTGAGACGGGTGACGGCGGCCGCGACCATGAACAAATGTTTCAACTGCTCGCCTTTGGCTTCCAGGCGCCCGCCGAGACTTGCTGCAACAAAACCGCCGAAGGAGAAACCGAACAGGGTCAGTGGCAAATCCGGGTGTTTGGCCCGCAGCCATTCGGCCGCTGCCTGAGCGTCGTCGACTTCGCCGGTGCCCATGTCGTGAGCGCCTTCGCTGGCACCGACGCCACGGTAGTTGAAACGCAAGGTGATCAAACCGGCGTCGCGCGCGGTGCGCTGCAGGGTCGATACAACCTTGTTGAGCATGGTGCCGCCCTGCACCGGGTTTGGATGGCAGATCAGCGCGATACCGCGAGGCTGCTCATTGTCCAGGTAGAGGGCTTCCAATTGGCCGACCGGGCCATCAATCACTACAGGGGTTTCGCGCATAAGCAAGGAAGGAACTCCGTGACCTCGAATCGGGTCGACTCGTCTAGCAAATTGTCTGTGCCAATCTATTGCGAGTGAATCGCGGTATACAGCGCAGGTTCGAGCCGTTAACGTAAAGCAAAGCCGTTTATAGAGGAAGGACTCGTGGAACACTCGCTCTTAGTTTGGTTGTTGCCGACTCTTGCCCTGGTTGTGGGTGTCGCCATTGGTTTCCTGATCGCTCGCCTGGTGCCGAATGCAGCGCCGAGCAGCACACAACGTCAGCTGGACGACATTCAGGAACGTTTCGACAGTTATCAGAACGAGGTGGTCACCCACTTCAACAGCACTGCAAACCTGGTCAAAAAGCTGACTGCCAGCTATCAGGAAGTGCAGGATCACCTCGCCGAGGGTGCCAATCGCCTGGCCCTGGACGAGCAGACCCGTCAACGCTTGCTGGCCGCGCTACACGCCGATGCGGCGCAGGCTCCACGGGAACGCCTGACGCCACCGCGCAATCAGGAGCCGCCTCGTGATTACGCACCGAAAGCCCCGAACGCGCCGGGCATGCTCGATGAACATTATGGCCTGAAGAAGTAATCAGGTTCTGCGCGACATGAAAAAGCCCCCGGACGAGTGATTGTCCGGGGGCTTTTTTGTCTCTGATTATTTGGTTGTCTGCTCTGCCCCCATCGCGAGCAGGCTCGCTCCTACATTTGAAATGCTTTCCCTGTAGGAGTGAGCCTGCTCGCGATGGGGCCAGTACTCGCGCCACAAAAAAGCCCGCCGGATCTGTTGAGGATCGGGCGGGCTTTTTTACGCCTGGGGTTCAGTCAGGCTTTTGCTGTCACTTACTGGGTCGGTTGCGAATACTGCTGGCCCGGAATCGCCTTCAGGTTGACCTCTACCCGACGGTTCTGCGCCCGGCCATTGACGTCGCCATTGCTGGCAATCGGGTTATCCGGCCCGGCACCGCGAGCTGACAGGTTGGCGCCGCTGACGCCTTGTGAGGTCAGGTAAGTTGCTACGCTCTGGGCGCGACGCTGGGACAGGTCCATGTTGTGCTGACGGGCACCCGTGCTGTCGGTGTAGCCGACAATTTCGATCTGGTTCTGGCTGAACTCCTTGAGCGAGCCGGCCAGATTGTTCAGCGGCTGATAGAAGCTGGAAGCGATATTCGCCGAATCGGTGGCGAACGTGATGTTGCCCGGCATGATCAGCTTGATCTGGTCACCCTGACGCTGCACTTCGACACCGGTATTGGCCATGCTGGCCCGCAGCTTCTTCTCTTGCTGGTCAGCGTAATAACCGTAGCCGGCAGCGGAAGCACCCACAACGGCGGCGCCAATCAATGCGCCCTTGCCACGGTTATCGTGACCGATGGCGGCACCCGCCAAAGCGCCGGCCAGCGCGCCGAGGCCACCGTACTTAGCGGTTTTGCTCATGCCCGTGGAGCCACCGTCGGCCTGGCCCTGGTTGTCATAAGGGTTAGGCGAGGCGCAGCCAGACAGCAAGGCCACAGCCGTAGCGACAATAATCAAACGCTGCTTGGTGAACATGAAGAGCTCCTACTTTTGCATTCTGGGGTGCAACGGACAAAGGCATTGGCCTTTGCGGGCGTTGGATCATTTTCGCCGCCGAAAATTCAATCGGTAACAATTAAGCCCGCACAAACGGATTCTCGCGCATTTCATCACCCAGGCGCGTGTCCGGACCATGCCCGGTCACAACCGTCGCCTCTTCGTCGAGCGTATAGAGCCGCTGCTTGATCGATCGCACGATGGTCGCCTGATCGCCACCCCACAAATCCGTGCGCCCTACCCCGCGACGAAACAGCGTGTCACCGGCAATCAGCAGCTTGGCCTCGGGAAACCAAAAGCTCATCGATCCCGGTGTATGACCCGGCGTGTGTAACGCCACGCCGCAACCGCAGGCCAGTTCCTCATCGTCGGCCAACCAGCGGTCCGGCGACGGCACTGGCGTGTAGGGCACACCGAACATCTGGCACTGCATCTCCAGATTGTCCCAAAGGAATTGATCTTCCTTATGCAGATGCAGGGTCGCGCCGGTTTTCTCCTTGAGCTGGCCGGAAGCCAGAAAGTGATCCAGATGCGCATGGGTATGGATGATGCTGACCACCTTCAACCCCAAGGCATCGAGGCGCGCCAGGATCAGCTCATGATTGCCGCCCGGGTCGACCACGATCGCTTTTTTGCTGATCGGATCGCCGATGATCGTGCAGTTGCACTGCAAAGGGCCAACGGGGAAGGTTTCGCGGATCAGGGAGGGGCTTGGTACGGTCATGGGCAGTCGATGGCCTGTATCAGACGGATGGCAATGTCGTTGTTTCAGGATTCTACGCCACTCGCCGATACAGATCGCCAGGCCAATTACTTGACGCCACCAAACAGAAAAGTAGTGGCTAGATGATGTCAAATGCACCCGTTCTGGTGCAAAATCGTACTTTTGTAGCGGTCGCATCCAGGAAGGGCCGCAGCGCACTCAGGAATTTCGCATGCCTTCTCCGACTGATTACTCCTACACCACATGGACAATGCTGACCGGCAACAAGCCACTCGACAGCTTGATTGCAGGCGACTACTGGACAGGTACCTCCCCGTTTCACAAAGCCGGGACGCCGACGTTGCTGACTTACAGCTTCGTCACCACCGACAACTCCTACTTCGCTCGCGACTACAGCCCTCACAATGAATACCTGAACGGCTTCACCCTGACCTCGGCGCAACAAAGCGCCGTGACCAGTGCGCTTGGGATGTGGAGTGCGGTCGCCAATATTCAGTTCACGTTGGTGCAGGAAAACATCAGGAACGTCGGCGACTTGCGATTCGGCGGGTACCTGGATATGGACCCAAAGTTCGCTGCATGGGCCTACTACCCGGATCGCACCCCTGTTGGTGGCGACGTTTGGATCGGTCCGGGCACTGATGATCCGGCGCCTTCAAAAGGCACCTTCGATTATCTGACTTTCGTACATGAAATCGGCCATGCCTTGGGTCTCAAGCACCCGTTTGAAGCCAGCAGTGATAACAAAACCATTCTCACCCCGTCTTTGGACGATGTCCGATTCACGGTAATGAGCTACAACGACTCGTACTCGTACCAGCCCACCAGCCCGATGCTGCTGGACATTCTGGCCATTCAGAAACTGTATGGGGCCAATACCCAGTGGCAGGCTGGAAACAATTTCTATAACTGGGCCCCTACCCAGTCGGTTTTCGAGACCATCTGGGACTCGGGTGGTGTCGATGCCATTGACGGCAGCAACCAGGCATCAGCGGTACGAATCAACCTGAATGAAGGTCAGTTCAGTCAGATCGGCAAGGCCTTTCTCAACCTCGACACCCTGACTTCGTTCAACGAAGGCCTGGCGATTGCCTATGGCACCAAAATCGAAAATGCCTATGGCTCGGCTTTTGGCGACACGCTGATCGGCAATGCCCTGGACAACATGCTGGATGGCATGGCGGGTGCCGACACCATGAACGCCGGCGCAGGCAACGACACTTATTTTGTCGACAACACGGGCGACGTAGTCATCGAAGACGGCACCTCGACATCCGAAATCGACGCCGTCTATTCATCGGTCAACTACACCCTGGGCAGCAACGTCGAGTATCTGACATTGCTGGGCAATGCCAATCTCAACGGCACCGGCAATGCGCTGAGCAACCTGATCACTGGCAATGCCGGCGATAACATACTGGACGGCGGCACTGGTGCCGATGTTCTGGTCGGCGGCACAGGCAACGATACCTATATCGTCGATAACGTCGGGGATGCGATCTTCGAGACCAGTACCCTGGTCAACGAGACCGACACGGTAAAGTCGTCGGTCTCGTACACGCTTGGCGCCAACCTGGAAAACCTCACCCTGACGGGTACCGCCGACAATTTCGGAATCGGCAATAGCCAAAACAACGTACTGACCGGCAACGATGGCAACAACGTGCTGAACGGCGCGGGCGGCCTGGATGTCATGATCGGAGGCAAAGGGGATGACATCTACGGACTGGATCAAGCCGGCGAACTGGCGCTGATTCAGGAAGCCGCCAGTGAAGGCAGCGACACGTTGTTCATCTCGTATGACTTGACACCCCAGACCAGCATCATCGACATGAGCATCAACAGCCTGAGCAATGTCGAAAATATTTCCCTGTACGGTGCCGGAAGCTTTACGGTGCTGGGCAACGATTTGAATAACACCCTTGTCGGCAATGCCTGGTCCAACACGCTTCGGGGTGGTGCAGGTAACGACGTTCTGGACGGTGCTGCCGGCGCTGACACGATGTTGGGTGGGGTCGGCGACGATACTTATTTTGTCGACTCCGTGGCAGATATCGTTACCGAAGCAACCAATGAAGGCCGCGATCTGGTGCTGACGTCGGTCAGCTACACCCTGTCGAGCAACATTGAAGACGGTCGTTTACTCGGTGCCGGCAGCATTGATCTTTCGGGTAACGACCTCAACAACGTGCTGACCGGTAACGCCGCAAACAACGCCCTCAACGGCGGCGCCGGTGCCGATACCCTGAACGGCGGCGCAGGCAATGACAGCTACTATGTCGACAACGTTGGCGATGTGATCATTGAGGACAGTGCTTCCGCTTCGGAAGTGGACACGGTCCTCACATCGATCAGTT
>NZ_JBOFQE010000111.1:0-72092 GCF_051660785.1 Pseudomonas sp. | reverse complement strand
CTGCTCGCGATTGCGGTGTGTCAGTCGACACTTCTTTTACTGATACACCGCAATCGCGAGCAGGCTCGCTCCCACAGGGGGATTGCATTGCCCCAATGTCCTGCGTCAGGCGCATTCGGCCACGCGGGCCTTATGTGGTAGGCTTTGCCGGTTTGCACGATGGGCGGTTATGACCCGGTGTTTCGGCACGGGCGTTCTGATCGTCCCATTTGTCCGCCTTCAGGAGTTCTCATGCGTCTGACCCAGATTTTCGCCGCCGCAGCCATTGCGTTGGTCAGTACCTTTGCCGTCGCCGATGACGCGGCCGACAAAGCCATTCGTAAAAGCCTGGAAAACCTCCAGCTCGAAGTGCCGGTAGAAAGCATCTCCGCCAGTCCGCTGCCGGGCCTGTATGAAGTCAAACTGCAAGGCAGCCGCGTGCTCTACGCCAGCGCCGACGGTCAATACGTGGTTCAGGGCTACATGTTCCAGCTCAAGGATGGCAAACCGGTCAACCTGACCGAGAAGACCGAACGCCTGGGCGTGTCCAAACTGGTCAACGCCATTCCAGTCGCGGAAACCGTGGTCTACCCGGCGATCGGCGAAACCAAGTCGCACATCACGGTGTTCACCGACACCACTTGCCCGTACTGCCACAAACTGCACGCCGAAGTGCCGGAGCTGAACAAGCGCGGCATCGAAGTGCGTTACGTCGCGTTCCCGCGCCAGGGCCTGGGCTCGCCGGGTGACGAACAGCTGCAAGCGGTCTGGTGCTCGAAAGACAAGAAGGCGGCCATGGACAAAATGGTCGATGGCAAGGAAATCAAGGCCGCCAAGTGCGAGAACCCGGTTTCCAAACAGTTCGCCCTCGGCCAGTCGATCGGCGTGAACGGTACACCGGCCATCGTTTTGGCTGACGGTCAGGTCATTCCGGGCTACCAGCCTGCGCCACAAGTCGCCAAACTGGCGCTGGGCGCGAAATAAATTCGTATCGTCACGGCCAGCCTTTGACGATCATGGTCCGGCAGCAACATCGCCGGGCCATTAATAGAGAGCCGCGAGCATGCGGCTGTTTTCACGGCCGGCCTTGAGTCGGCCGTTTTATGGGGAGTTCACAGTGAAACCGGTCAAAGTAGGCATCTGTGGGTTAGGGACCGTCGGTGGCGGTACCTTCAACGTACTTCAGCGCAACGCCGAGGAAATTGCTCGTCGTGCCGGGCGTGGAATCGAAGTGGCACAAATTGCCATGCGCACGCCAAAGCCTCAGTTCCAAACGACCGGTATTGCGATTACCAACGATGTCTTCGAAGTGGCCACGAACCCTGAGATCGACATCGTTATAGAGCTGATGGGCGGCTACACCGTTGCCCGCGAGCTGGTACTCAAGGCCATCGAGAATGGCAAGCATGTGGTCACCGCGAACAAGGCGCTTATCGCTGTTCACGGTAATGAAATTTTCGCCAAGGCTCGCGAGAAAGGCGTGATTGTGGCGTTCGAAGCAGCGGTGGCCGGTGGCATTCCGGTGATCAAGGCGATCCGTGAAGGCCTGTCGGCCAACCGCATCAACTGGGTCGCCGGCATCATCAACGGCACCGGCAACTTCATCCTCACCGAAATGCGCGAGAAGGGTCGCACCTTCGAAGACGTACTCGCCGAGGCACAAGCTCTGGGTTACGCCGAAGCCGATCCGACGTTCGACGTTGAAGGCATCGATGCAGCTCACAAGCTGACGATCCTGGCTTCCATCGCTTTCGGCATCCCGCTGCAATTCGACAAGGCCTACACCGAAGGCATCACCAAGCTGACCACCGCTGACGTGAATTACGCTGAAGCGCTGGGCTATCGCATCAAGCACCTCGGCGTCGCTCGCAGCACCGCTTCGGGCATCGAGTTGCGCGTGCACCCGACGCTGATCCCGGCCGATCGTCTGATCGCCAACGTCAACGGCGTGATGAACGCGGTGATGGTCAACGGTGACGCTGCCGGTTCGACCCTGTTCTACGGCGCGGGTGCCGGCATGGAGCCGACCGCTTCGTCGGTGATCGCCGACCTGGTGGACGTGGTTCGCGCCATGACCTCCGACCCGGAGAACCGTGTGCCGCACCTGGCCTTCCAGCCGGACTCGCTGTCGGCGCATCCGATCCTGCCGATCGAAGCCTGCGAAAGCGCCTACTACCTGCGCATTCAGGCCAAGGACCATCCGGGCGTGTTGGCTCAGGTGGCGAGCATCCTGTCGGAGCGCGGCATCAACATCGAATCGATCATGCAGAAAGAAGTCGAAGAGCATGACGGTCTGGTGCCGATGATCCTGCTGACTCATCGCGTGCTGGAACAGCACATGAACGACGCGATCGCCGCCCTCGAAGCCCTGACAGGCGTGGTCGGTCCGGTCGTACGGATCCGCGTCGAGCACCTGAACTAAGCCGTTATCGTTCACCGGGCCTGCGTGCGGGCCCGGGTTGCGAACACTGTCTATTGGAGCCAGTCATGCGTTATATCAGTACCCGCGGCCAGGCACCGGCCCTGAATTTCGAAGACGTCCTGCTGGCCGGTCTCGCCACCGACGGCGGTCTGTACGTTCCGGAAAACCTGCCACGTTTCACCCAGGAAGAAATCGCTTCCTGGGCCGGCCTGCCGTACCACGAACTGGCCTTCCGGGTGATGCGCCCGTTCGTGACCGGCAGCATCCCGGATGCCGATTTCAAAAAGATTCTGGAAGAGACTTATGGCGTGTTCTCGCATAACGCCGTGGCACCACTGCGTCAGTTGAACGGCAACGAATGGGTACTGGAGTTGTTCCACGGCCCGACCCTGGCGTTCAAGGACTTTGCCCTGCAACTGCTCGGTCGCTTGCTCGACTACGTGCTGGAGAAACGCGGTGAGCGCGTGGTCATCGTCGGCGCCACCTCTGGTGACACCGGTTCGGCTGCCATCGAAGGCTGCAAGCACTGCGAAAACGTCGACATCTTCATCCTGCACCCGCACAACCGCGTGTCCGAAGTGCAGCGTCGGCAGATGACCACCATTTTTGGCGAGAACATCCACAACATCGCCATCGAAGGCAACTTCGATGACTGCCAGGAAATGGTCAAGGCGAGCTTCGCCGACCAGAGCTTCCTCAAAGGCACGCGTCTGGTGGCGGTGAACTCGATCAACTGGGCGCGGATCATGGCCCAGATTGTTTACTACTTCCACGCAGCCCTGCAGTTGGGCGGGCCGGCACGTTCGGTGTCGTTCTCGGTGCCGACCGGCAACTTCGGCGACATCTTCGCCGGTTACCTGGCGCGCAACATGGGCCTGCCGATCAATCAGTTGATCGTCGCCACCAACCGCAACGACATCCTGCACCGCTTCATGAGCGGCAATCAGTACGTCAAGGAAACCCTGCACGCCACGCTGTCGCCGTCGATGGACATCATGGTGTCTTCGAACTTCGAACGCCTGCTGTTCGACCTGCACGGGCGCAACGGCGCGGCCATTGCCGGCCTGATGGACAACTTCAAGCAAGGTGGCGGCTTCAGCGTCGAACAGGAACGCTGGACCGAAGCCCGCAAGCTGTTCGATTCACTGGCCGTGGATGACGCTCAAACCTGCGAAACCATTGCCGAAGTCTACGAGCAAACCGGCGAGCTGCTCGACCCGCACACCGCCATCGGTGTGAAGGCTGCGCGCGAATGCCGTCGTAGCCTGGATATTCCAATGGTGATTCTCGGCACGGCCCATCCGGTCAAATTCCCGGATGCAGTGGAGAAAGCTGGCGTAGGAAAAGCGCTTGAACTCCCTGCACATCTTTCTGATTTGTTTGAGAGAGATGAGCGTTGCACCGTGTTGCCGAATGATTTGAAAGCCGTGCAGGCCTTTGTCAGCCAGCATGGCAACCGCGGCAAGCCTCTGTAACCGCTAAAACCTGTCACATTTTGAAGCCCGTCTCCTGACGGGCTTTCTCATTTATGCATGCCACACTTGCCGTGATTCGTACTTGAAGAGTCGCCCGATGAAGGACGGGCGAGTTGATCACCAAGGAAGTGGCAATGCTGTTTTTCAGAAGATTAAAACCAGCCGTGTGCTGGATGTTTTTAGTCGGCACCCTGGGTTTGGCCCCGATGGTGCTGGCAGCGCAATTGGCGGCAACTGATTCCATGGAGGCAGGTGTCGGCGGGGCGATCCAGCTGGACGACCAGGAACTGCAATGGATTGCCGAACACCCGCAAGTCATTGTGACGTCGGTGCAGTACCCGCTTTATCTGTTCAAGGATGAGCACGGTCAATGGAGCGGTTTGAACAACGATCTGCTCAATCGCATCAGTGCCATGACGGGCTTGCAGTTTGTTCATGAAGAGTCGTTTTCCACCGCTCAGTTGATTGAGCGACTGGAAACCGGCGCGGCGGACCTGAGCACGACGCTGGCGATGAATGACGAACGCAAGGTCATCATGGATTTCAGTCGTGCGTTCGGTGGCTCCGGCTGGGTGTTGGTCGGTCGGGCAGGGAGACCTGGAGCTCAATCTCTGGAGCAGCTGGCGAAAAAAGTCCTGGTGCTTCCGGCACGGCATGCGCTGGAGTCCGAGATTCGTCGCACCTATCCGTCTATCGAACTGCGCTCGGTCAAAACCTATGCGGAGGCTCGAGCACTGGTCGAAAGTGGCGAAGCCTTCGCCACCATCGAAAACGAAATCGGCGCACAGCTCTATCCATCAGGACAACTCCAGGTGTGGCATTCGCTGGAGGGAAAGTGGGACCCGGACTACCTGACGGTACGCAAAGGTCAACCGCAGTTGTTGAGCATCCTCAACAAGGCGCTTGAGGCCTTTCCACCTGCCGAGTTGCGCGCCATTCGCCTGAAGTGGCTCGACGGCATTACCCCGGTGCGCAAGCCTACTGCCTGGCAACGGCTGACGCATTGGGGATGTTGGGGCATTGTTATCGTCAGCCTGTTCGGCATGCTTTCATTGCTCTGGAACCGGCGCCTCACGGTATTGATCAAGTGCCGGCTGGAGGCCGAGAAAAGTCTCAGTGATCAACTCGCCTTCCAGCATGCCTTGATGGATGCCATGCCCGATCCGATGTTTGTGCGTGATCTGGAAGGGCGCCTGATTATGTGCAACAAAAGTTATGAGGAAGGTTTATCGACCCGTTTCGACCAGATTCAGGGACGACGGCTGATCGAACTCGATGTCTTGCCGCAAGAGACTGCCGAACTCCTGCATGCGGAATTCATCGCCCAACTTAGCACACGCAAGCCCCGATTCAGTGAACGTCAATTGCTGTTCCACGACGGTGTCAGGGACATCTACCAGTGGACAGTACCGTTCTACAGCGCCGACGGCCGGTTGCGAGGATTGCTCGGGGGATGGACCGATATCGGCCAGCGGACAAGGCACGGGTGAACCGCCTGTTTTTTCCCTGTCATCTTTGCCGTGCATGCTCTATCGACCAGAGACGCCGACGCGTCTGCTCCTGGAATCCAGAACTTTCTTCTCGGGCCGATGGTCACTTACTGTGAACACGCCCCAGGCACTTTGTTTTCGGACTATTGAGTGGTGATCGAGATGGAAAGTATCAGTCTATTGCTCGGTGAGGCTCTGAGCCCGTATCAGGTCACGCTGACCCCGTCGGGCGCCCATGGCGAATGCCTGGTGACACTGAAGAATGCGACCGGCGCGATCGTGGTCGAGCGGGCGTTCAATCAAGCCCAGTTAAGCGATTACCGTCTGCTGACGGATGTCGTCGACGGCTTGCACCGCGACGTGCTGATTGCCGAAGGACGGCTGGAACCTTGCGTCATCGCGGCTTTGCGTCATGCCGCACAGGACAAGATTCTGGCCCGTCGAAATTGAATTGATCTTTTGTGGGAACCTTCCTGCACACAGGTCGTCAGACCATGTAACAGCAGGATCAAGCATTGTGCTCCGGTGCTTGTAGCTTGCTGCTACTGGTCTTTATGTAGGCCACGTTTAACCCCGAGTCGTCTCCCCACTTCTCGGGGTTTCTTTTGCCTGCGATTTGTCACTGCTGCGCCTGATGCTCGAAAAACATCCGGGCTTCTTCAAGGTAGGCGCTGCGACTTTCCGGGTCGAGCCATTCGGCGTAGGCCTCGCTCAAGTGGTCGCGAGGCAGTTTGCGCAATAGCTGGTTGATCTCGACAATCGCTTGGCGACCCATGGGTGTGTCGGTGCAGCCGATGAAGCCGGACAGGAATTTCTCCGCACCACGAATCGGGAAAAACTGCAGCTCATCCTCCGCGATTCCCTGTTGCTGGGCCTGATAGCGAATTTCCGGACGATAGCCCAGCAGCAGGCGCAAGCGCCCCAGGCGTTGCATTTGCAGGAGACTGCCCAGGGCATCGTTGCCGTAGTGCAGCGTCAGCGCGTCGGGCGGTGCTTGCTTGAGCAACGCGTCGAGGTACTCGCCGTAGTTGCGCTCGGCAATGATGCCCAGCTTCTCACGGCCACTGGCGAGCAGGGCGGCCAAGTCTAGTTCGCCATCCTTGATAAAGGGTGTCAGCGCCTCACGATCCACACGTCGTACCGCAACGCCGTTACTCATGGCTCGGAAAACCGGAATGGAAAACGCGATCCAGCGCTCACGCTCCTTGCTTTTGTTCAAGGCCGCGTCGCAGGTGAGGGACGGCTCGTGAAGCATTTGCAAACCGCGAGCGCGATTGACCCGCATCAGCGTGTGTTCGTATTGCGGCATACCGGCGATTAAAAGCGGCAACAGTTTATCGATGACCCCCTGGCCTTTTTTCGGTCCTTCGAAAATGGTCAGTGGCGGCAGATCGCGCATCAGCCAGATCAGCGTTTCCTTGGGATGCGCCATCGCCGGCGGAGCCAACCCGGCGAGCACGAGCGTAACCAGCAACGCGCGCACCACCCTCCCGCCATGCGTCAGGCAGAGTCTGATGGACTGCGCTGGCCGGGGCCTCAGCTTAGATGGCCCCGTCTTTGTGCAGCTGTGCAATCTGCGATGCGTTATAGCCAAGTTCCTGGAGTACCTGTGCGTTGTGCTCACCCAGTTGTGGCCCGACCCATTCGCAATCGCCGGGTGTCTCAGAGAGTTTCGGCACAATCCCCGGCATCTTGAAGTCTTTACCGTCCGGCAGCTTGGCCTGCAGGAACATTTCCCGGGCCAGGTACTGCGGATCGCTGAACATATCTTCGGCGCTGAAGATCCGGCTGACGGGTACATCGGCCTGATTCAGCAGCGCGAGCACGGTGTCCAGCGGCAGCGAATTGACCCAGCGATCGATCACCCCGTAAATCTCGTCGCGGCGACTGTCGCGCCCGTCGTTGCTGGCCAACACCGGGTCGTTGGCCAGGTCTTCGCGACCGATGATGAGCATGAAGCGTTTGAAGATCGCGTCGCCATTGGCACCAATCTGCACATGCTTGCCGTCGGCGCTGGTGTGGATTGAGGAGGGCGTGATGCCCGGCATGATGTTGCCGGTGCGTTCGCGGATGAAGCCGAACACGTCGAACTCCGGCACCATGCTTTCCATCATGGCGAAGATCGCCTCATACAGCGCCACGTCCACCACCTGGCCCTGGCCGCCGTTGACCTCGCGATGACGCAACGCCATCAGCGCGCCGATCACACCCCACAGCGCGGCAATCGAGTCACCGATGGAAATCCCGGTGCGCACCGGTGGCCGGTCTTCGAAACCGGTGATGTAGCGCAGGCCACCCATGGATTCGCCGACGGCGCCGAAACCGGGCTGATCTTTCATCGGCCCGGTCTGGCCGAACCCCGACAGCCGCACCATGACCAGTTTCGGGTTGAGGGCGTGCAAGACTTCCCAGCTCAGGCCGAGCTTTTCCAACACGCCGGGGCGAAAGTTCTCGATCAGGATGTCCGCTTCGCTGAGCAGTTTTTTCAGAATCGCCAGGCCTTCCGGGTGTTTCAGATTCAGGGTCAGGGACTTTTTGTTGCGGGCCTGGACGAACCACCACAGCGAGGTGCCTTCGTAGAGTTTTCGCCATTTGCGCAGCGGATCACCGCCGTCGGGGGATTCGATCTTGATCACTTCGGCACCGAACTCACCGCAAATGCGCGAGGCAAACGGCCCGGCGATCAAGGTGCCCAATTCGATGACTTTCAGACCTGAGAGCGGTTTGGCGGTGAACGGCATGCTGGATCCTGTAGGACAAGGGCTGAGCGGATATAGCCTTTTAACATAGCCGAATGTCAGACGACCAAGGTTGATCGCCTTCAATTCGTTGATTGCCTACTGCATCGGTTAGACTTGCCGCCTTTCCTCGTATCAAGAAGCCCGTTCATGGCCCAGCCGTCCACGACCTACAAGTTTGAACTGAACCTCACCGACCTCGACCGCAGCGTTTACGAGACCGTGAAGCAGACCATCGCCCGTCACCCTTCGGAAACCGAAGAGCGCATGACCGTGCGGCTGCTGGCCTACGCTTTCTGGTACAACGAGCAACTGTCGTTCGGACGCGGTCTGTCAGACGTGGATGAACCAGCCCTGTGGGAAAAGAGCCTGGACGACCGTGTCCTGCACTGGATCGAAGTCGGTCAGCCAGACGCCGATCGCCTGACCTGGTGCTCGCGCCGTACAGAGCGCACCAGCCTGCTGGCCTACGGCAGCCTGCGCGTCTGGGAAACCAAAGTGATTCCGGCGATCAAAAATCTGAAAAACGTGCACATCGCGGCGGTTCCGCAGGACATCCTGGAAACCCTGGCCAAAGACATGCCCCGCGTTATCAAGTGGGACGTGATGATCAGCGAAGGGACGATTTTCGTCACCGACGACCGTGGTCAGCATGAAGTCCAGTTGCAGTGGCTGAGCGGCGAACGCGGCTGATATTTCGCCGTTCATTCGCGTTATCCGGTTTTATCCTACGTATTCAAGAGAAGCACCTGTCACCCCATGCGCATCGAACCTCGCCTGTTGCCCGACACCCTGCCATTCCTCGGTGATCTGCCGCCGCTGCTGACGCGTCTTTACGCGGCGCGGGGCGTGCAATCGGAGGGGGAACTGGACAAGAGCCTGGCGCGGCTGATTCCGTTCCAGCAGCTCAAGGGCATCGACGCGGCGGTGGATTTGCTGGTGACGGCGCTGGAACAGCGCCAGCGGATTCTGATTGTCGGGGATTTCGACGCTGATGGCGCGACCGCCAGTACCGTGGGCGTGTTGGGTTTGCGCCTGTTGGGCGCGGCGCATGTCGATTATCTGGTGCCGAACCGATTCGAGTACGGCTATGGTCTGACCCCGGAAATCGTTGAAGTGGCGCTGACGCGCACGCCTCAGTTGCTGATCACCGTCGACAACGGCATCTCCAGTGTCGAAGGCGTGGCGGCGGCGAAAAAGGCAGGCCTGAACGTGCTGGTCACCGACCACCACTTGCCCGGCGACGAACTGCCGCTGGCCGACGCCATCGTCAATCCGAACCAGCCCGGTTGCGAATTTCCGAGCAAGGCATTGGCCGGCGTCGGGGTGATTTTCTATGTGTTGATGGCCCTGCGCGCAAGGCTGCGCAGCCTCGGCTGGTACGCGAGCACGCCGCAGCCAAACATCGGCGAGTTGCTGGACCTGGTGGCGCTGGGCAGCGTCGCCGACGTGGTGCCGCTGGATGCCAACAACCGAATCCTGGTGCACCAAGGCCTGGAGCGGATTCGCGCCGGCCGAGCCCGTCCGGGCATCAAGGCGATTCTCGAAGTGGCCAAGCGCGAACCGGCGCGCATCACCTCCACCGACCTGGGCTTCATTGTCGGCCCGCGCTTGAATGCGGCCGGGCGCCTCGATGACATGAGCCTGGGCATCGAATGCCTGATCACCGACGACGCGGGGCTGGCGCGGGAAATGGCCGTGCAGCTCGACGGCATGAACCAGGACCGCAAATCCATCGAGCAGGGCATGCAGCGTGAAGCGCTGGCTCAGTTGAAGGATCTGCCGGTCGAATCGATGCCGTTTGGCCTGTGCCTGTTTGATCCCGAATGGCACCAGGGTGTCATCGGCATCCTCGCCTCGCGTATGAAAGAGCGTTATTTCCGTCCGACCATTGCCTTTGCCGATGCCGGCGATGGTTTGCTCAAGGGCTCGGGGCGTTCTGTTCAGGGATTTCACATTCGTGATGCCTTGAGCGTGGTGGCCGCGCAGCATCCGAACCTGATCAGCAAGTACGGCGGCCACGCCATGGCGGCCGGTCTGACCTTGCCGGAAGCGAATTTTCCGTTGTTCGCCGAGGCCTTCGACGCTGAAGTGCGCAGGCAATTGCGCGAAGAAGACTTGACCGGGCGATTGCTGTCGGACGGGGTTTTGGCGGTCGAAGAATTTCATCTTGAACTGGCCCGCGCCCTGCGCCATGCCGGGCCTTGGGGCCAGCATTTCCCTGAGCCGCTGTTTCATGGCGTGTTTCAGTTGGTTGAACAGCGCGTGGTCGGTGAGCGACACCTCAAAGTGGTGCTGAGAAGCGAATGCGGCTCGGTGAAGCTCGATGGAATTGCCTTCGGTATCGACCGCGACATCTGGCCGAATCCGACGATCAAATGGGTGGAACTGGCCTACAAACTCGACCTCAACGAATTTCGCGGGAACGAGACGGTGCAACTGATGATTGCCCACATCGAACCGCGGTGACCCTATCGCGAGCAGGCTCGCTCCCACAGGTATCAGGTTGATCATAGAAATTGGGTTCAACCCGATAACTGTGGGAGCGGGCTTGCCCGCGAAAGCGATCTTTCTGACACCGAATACCTCGGAACCCTCCCTCATCCCCCGATGTCGACTAGGCTCTAAGCACTGCTTGATTATCCTTGTGACGTCTTGTCCAATTTTTGCCCGCGGGGGCGGGTGCTGCGCCTTTTTCCTGTCACTCGTCGACTTTTCAAACAGAACCCTGGAGCCTGCCCACTGATTCGAGAGGTGCCCCATGAGTCTGCTGCTTGAACCCTATACCCTTCGTCAATTGACCCTGCTCAACCGCATTGCCGTATCCCCAATGTGCCAGTACTCAAGCGTCGATGGACTGGCCAATGACTGGCATCTGGTCCACCTCGGCAGCCGCGCCGTCGGCGGCGCCGGTCTGATTTTTACCGAAGCCACGGCGGTCACGGCCGACGGGCGCATCACCGCCGAAGACCTCGGCTTGTGGAATGACGAGCAGATCGAACCCCTGCAACGCATCACGCGCTTCATCGCCGCTCAGGGCGCCGTGGCTGGCATTCAGCTGGCGCACGCCGGGCGCAAGGCCAGCACCCATCGGCCGTGGATCGGCAAGCATGGCAGCGTCAAACCCGAAGACGGTGGCTGGGTGCCGGTGGGGCCGTCGCCGATTGCTTTCGATCCCCAGCACACACATCCGAAGCAGCTTGATGAAAGCGCGATCGCCGACGTCATCCAGGCCTTTGTCGCCTCGGCCAAGCGGGCGCTGACTGCCGGTTTCAAAGTGGTCGAAATCCACGCCGCTCACGGTTACCTGTTGCATCAGTTTCTTTCACCCCTGAGCAATCAGCGGCGCGATCAATACGGCGGTTCGTTCGAAAACCGGATCCGGCTGGTGCTGCAAGTCACCGAAGCGGTACGTGCGGTCTGGCCTGAGGAGCTGCCGGTGTTTGTGCGGGTGTCGGCCACCGATTGGGTGGAAGACGGCTGGAACCCGGATGAAACAGTTGAGTTGGCGCGACGCCTGAAAAATTTGGGCGTGGACCTGATAGACGTTTCGTCGGGTGGAACGGCGGCCAACGCGGAAATTCCTACAGGGCCCGGCTACCAGACCCGCTTTGCCGAACGTGTACGCAAGGAGTCAGGCATCGCCACCGGCACGGTAGGAATGATTACCGAGCCCGCCCAGGCCGAGCACATATTGCGCACCTGCCAGGCCGACATCATCTTCCTCGCGCGGGAACTGTTGCGCGATCCGTATTGGCCGCTGCATGCCGATGATGATCTGGGCGGTCGCAAGGCCATTTGGCCGGCGCAGTATCAGCGGGCGACGCACCGGGATCAGCCGATCCACGAGTCGGATTTGCGCGACTGAATGCTGCTGTAAAACCAAAAAGCCCCGATCGATGTGATCGGGGCTTTTTGTTTCTGTGCCGGAATGGTTGTTGCCTGTCAGTCCGTCATCGCGAGCAGGCTCGCTCCCACATTGGATCTCCATAAAACACAAATTTTGTATCCAACGAAGAACCCCTGTGGGAGCGAGCCTGCTCGCGATGGGGCCGGCCCAGACAACCTCTTAATTTCAGGTGTACTTACGCTTGTCCGGCGCCGGAGGGAAATACTGGTACAACCAGGTCTCGCTCAACGTCCGGTCATTGGTGCGAATGAACAACCGGAGCTCAACCGGCGCCACGCTGTCATTGGTCGGGTACCAATCGAAGGTAATCCGATAACCCTTGATGTCATCCAGCACCAGCACGTTGAAATCCTTCACCTGCCCGTTCGAGCAGGTCACCACCGGCTCGATCCCCGCACCTTCCGGCAAACGGTCCAGGCCGCCACCGGTGAAGTCCACGGCAAACCGGCGTGCCCAGACCTCCGGGTAATGCTCGCCTGGCGCCCAGCCTTCAATGAAGCCGCCCATGCCCGAACGGGTCGCGTTGACCCGGGCCAGCGGCGTGCTCACCGGTGGCAACGCGCTCCAGTAGAGCTTGTAGCCGTAGTTCAGGGAGTCACCGGCCGCGACCGGCTTTTTCGGGGTCCAGAACGCGACGATGTTATCCAGGGTTTCGCCGGTTGTAGGAATTTCCAACAGATCGATAGAGCCTTCGCCCCACGCAGTCGTAGGTTCTACCCACAAGCTTGGACGCTTGCTGTACCAGTCGACAGTGTCCTGATAATTGGCGAACTCATGATCGGTCTGCACCAGGCCGAAACCTTTCGGATCGGTGTCGGCGAAGGCGTTGAACTGCAGGGTCGCCGGGTTGTTCAGCGGCCGGCAGATCCACTCGCCGTTGCCGCGCCACATGGCCAGTCGGTCGGAGTCGTGGATTTGCGGGTGAATGGTGTCGCACATGCGGCGCTCGTGGGTGCCGCAGCTGAACATGCTGGTCATCGGTGCGATGCCCAGTTGTTCGATGGCGGTGCGCGCATTGATATGAGCGTCAATTTCCATGACCACGCGTTCGGCCTGGCAATCGATATCAAAGCGGTAGGCGCCGGTCGCGCTCGGCGAATCCAGCAGCGCATACACCACGAAGCGGGTGCTGTCCTTGCCTGGGGTCTCGAACCAGAACTTGGTGAAGTCCGGGAACTCCTCACGCTTCTTGGCGTAGGTATCGACCGCCAGCCCGCGGGCCGACAGACCGTACTGGCCGGTGGCGTCTACCGCACGGAAATAACTGGCGCCGAGGAAGGACAACACGTCATGCCGGTCCAGTTCCGGGGCCTTGAACAGTTTGAACCCGGAAAACCCCAGGTCGCCAGTGAGCTGCTTGGTGTCGACCGTGGTTTTTTCATAGTTGAACAGGGAAGGGCGGAAATGCACTTCACGGGCCTGACGCGTCTTGGGATCGACGCTGTACATGCGCACCGGCTGCTTGAAGCCCATGCCGACGTGGAAAAACTGCACGTCCAGCTGACCGTTCAGGTCTTTCCACAGCGAGTGGTTGCCGTCGTAGCGGATCGCATTGAAATTCTGCGGCGTCATGGTCGCCAGCGTCGGCGGCAGCACCTGCTTGGTGTCCTGATAGCGATTGCCGGCGAGTTGCTTGGCCTGAATCTTCAGTGCCTCGAAATCAAATGCCTGGGCCTCGCCATCCGCGGTGCCTGTGCCCGCCCATGCACGGGCGGCCAGCAGACCGGTGGCGGACAAGCCGGTGTAGGCAGCGATGGCCATGGACGCTTTGAGCAAATTCCTGCGATGCATAAGTAAAACCTGTCGTGAACAATCCCGCGCCGTTCCTGGCACGTGCTGGATCAAAAATATCGGTTCGGACATGCCTTCGGCCAAACGCAACGGACTTTAAACAGATGCCAATTAGCTTAAACCGTTCGGTCGCAGAGAAAAAATGATTGGTAGCACTTTGATGATGCGGCAATGAAACAAGAAATGTCGGTAAAGTTTTCCGACAGCACTTTCTGATTTATAGGGCATTTCTGCTTTTTTTGACTAATTACTCTAAAAACCGCTTTTCAGCGCCGGGAATCTTCCTATTCTGTGTTCATGGCCGGTTTCTGCCCTTCAGGCCGGCGACTAATAAAAGGATAGGGCGATGCGGTTTTTGAAGTTTTCTCGGTCTTATAGAAGGACATCGTCCATGACGAAAGTACAAGGCATCACCGAAATGTTAGGAATCTTTCCCTGCCTGGCAACCGGGCGGCGAAGGCATCGACTCAATTCGGACGAAATGAAGCTGTTGGAGCGGTACCGAGAATTGTCGGAAAGCGACCGGATTGCGATGCGGTATCTGGTGGATGCGATGCGGAGTGTTTCGCGGTTTTGAGTGATAAACGCAAGGGGCGGACTGTGAAGTCTGCCCCTTTTTCATACTTTCACCCTACCTTCAACTGCAAGTGCCCACGATCGTGAACGGTCGTTGTGACTGCATCAGATCGGGCATGTCCCGCCACTTGATCCACGCTTGATGCTGCCAATGCAACAGCGGCACCGAGATGCCTGCCCACTGCAATGAACTCAGGCTTGGAATGTTATCCACAGATGGCGCACTCGAATCACGCAGCACGGGGATGACTTCGTTGCTCAACCATTGGCGCAGGTTTCGGTTTTCCGGGATGAAATGATGGACTAGCAGGGCATACATTCCCGATTCGCTGACCATCAATGATTCGACGGTTTTGCCGTCCTTCAGCAACCAGACGTATCGGCGTTGATCGGGATCGAGTTTTAGGGTGAGGCGTTGGTCCATCGGGCGGCCCATCAAGCGACCGAGATCCTGGACGCAGAACCAGGCTTGGTTGTCCTGCATGAAAGCGTGGAGGAAGCGGTTGTGGCGGGTGAAGACGGTGGGGGTGAAATGAGGAAGAAGCGAGTTTTGAGCGTGTGCTGACATGAAGTGACTTCCGTTTTGAGTAGGAAAGTCGCCACCAACCCTTCGACAGGTTGGGTGGCGAACCGAGTGGCGTTCGAAGTCGGGACACTTCCAATCAAAACGGAAGCCGAAAGGCCCGCGCCACACGGCCCGCCATAAAACAGAACTGAAGGCATAAAACAGCCGCAGTTCTATGGGGGCACGCAAGCACCGTTTTGACTTGTTCCGGCTTCGACACCGGGTCGCTGATTTGGCAGCGACGAGGTAAAGCCTATCGGTCAGGCGCTCGCGGCGCCAAGTCTACTCTGGCGCCGCATGTTGTAGGAATTGGAGCTTTTACCGGAAGGTTCGGTCTGTAGGAATTTCCTGTTTTTGCATAAGAGTCAGCGCCACGCGGCGTTTGACTGGAATCTCTGTTTTTCATTGCCTATGGTCAAAAAGCGCCAAGGAAATTTCGGTGCTTAACGGACAGGCTTAAAAATGGAGAACGCCTTGAAAGTATCCCTCAAACAGATCAACGGACCTTGGGACTTGGGATGGGTGCTGGACAAGCACATGATAAGTAGTACCTTTCTAGGGGACGATGAGCACGGAAACCCCCGATTCGATAACCATCGTACCGAGGTAGGACAGGCAACCTACCAGCTCAAATACCAGAAGGATTGGAGCCAGGTGGGCCCTCTTGCTCAAGCTGTAGCTGCGAATGTTTTACCTAAGCTTACTCAAGTAGGATTCGTAGTCCCTATGCCGGCTTCGAATGTACGTGCAAGACAACCCGTTACTGAGGTGGCGATGGAGCTAGGGCGAATAATCGGAAAGCCTGTATTCTCGGATTTACTCCGAAAGTCCGCTACGGGGCAATCGCTTAAAGATTTGCATTCCAAGGTTGAAAAGGTTGCTGCTATTGGTGCTAGCTTTAGTGTGAATGATCAAATTACCAGTACAGGCTGTTGGAATGTTTTGGTTGTTGATGATTTGTTTGACAGCGGGGCGTCAATGGATGCCGCCTGTGCTGCTTTGCGTAAGTATCCCAAGGTTGGGAAAATCTACGTCGCGGCATTAACTTGGAAATGAGATAGATGACAACAGTATTTATTGCGGGCTCTATTACTATCAAACACCTTGATCCGAAGGTTAAAGAGCGTATCAATAATATCGTTGATTCAGAGTTTGATGTCGTGGTTGGTGACGCAGGCGGAGCCGACACATCTATTCAAGAGTATTTATTGAGCTTGACTCGATCTAAAACTACTATTTATTGCAGTGGCGTGGTCCCGCGAAACAATCTGGGGAAATGGCCGGCTAGAACAGTGGAAACCAAGCACTCCAAAGGGTCGCGAGCTTTTTTTACGGCGAAGGATGTTGTCATGGCTGAGGCCGCTGATTACGGCTTGATGATATGGGATGCAAAAAGTACTGGGACACTGAGTAACGTAATTGAACTTTTGTCTCGAAAGAAAAAGTCGCTCGTTTTCGTTAATAAAGAAAAAGCCTTCAAGGTGGTAGGGGATGTGAGTCAGCTTGAGGAGCTTGTAGCGTTTATGTCGGATTACGCTAAACAAAAGGCAGATGAAAAAATCAAGCTTTTCGATCGCATATCTTTGCTGAAACACGATCAAGCAGAACTGTTACTTTGATGGCTTTCTCTTCAGTCAATAGCTGTAACTGACTCCCCTTTCTCTAGAAGTGAGAGAAAGGGGATGTTTCAGCGCCGGCACCACTAATGGTACCGAAAGGGTAAAACCTTACCGACTAACCTTCCATGCATCCCCCGCAGGCGCCGTCCCATGGTCATACGGCTTGGCCAACCACATGTAAATCAACCCCAACCCAATCACGATCGCCGTACTCAACACCATCGCATAGTTGATGTACCACGCCGCATCCGGCGTACGCGGCCAGGCCATGTTGATGATTGCGCCGACGCCGTAAACCAGCGCGCCGATGTTCACCGCCCAACCCCAAGCGCCGAGGGTGAATTTGCCGCTCGGTTTCCAGCCTTTCATGCGCGCATAAAGCGCCGCGAGCACGATCATCTGGAACGCCAGGTAGATGCCGATCGCGGCGAAGCTGACGATGGTTGCCACGGCGTCTTGCAGGAAGAAGCCAAGAATAATGATCAACGCGGGCAGGACGCCGGACACGAATAGCGCAGCAACGGGTACTTGTGTCGTAGGAGAGATCTTTTTCAGCAGTGAGCTGCCGATGACCATTTCATCCCGGGCGTAGGAATACAGCAGACGACTCGCCGCCGCTTGCAGGCTGATGACACAGGAGATGAAGGAAATCATCACCACGCCCATGACCACTTTCGAGCCGACCGGGCCGAAGGCGTTGTTGAGGATGGTGGTGACCGGGTCTTTGTCGGTGCCGTTGATCACGGCTTGCATGTCCGGTACGGCGAGGATCAGCGCCAGGCAGGCGAACATTGCCGCGACGCCGCCGATGTAGATGGTCATGCGCATGGCCACCGGAATCTGTTTACTCGGGTTCGGGGTTTCTTCGGCGACATCGCCGCAGGCCTCGAAGCCGTAGTACAGGAACATTCCCGCCAGCGAGGCGGTGAGGAAGGCCGGCAAGTACGAGCCGTCGATGCTGATATCGAAGGTGTTGAACAACACGCTGATCGACTGGTGACGCTCGAAGATCAGCAGGTAAACGCCAACAATAACTGCGCCGACCAGTTCGCAGAGGAAGCCGAACATGGCGATCCGCGCCAGCACTTTGGTGCCGCTGAGGTTGACCAGGGTGGCGAACAGCGTCAGGAACAATGCGATGACGATGTTGGTGTTATTGCTCGGTTCAAAGCCCATCATCGCGGCCAGGTACGGACCGGCACCCACCGCAACAGCAGCGATGGTGACGCACAGGGCGATGGAGTAGATCCAGCCGACCATCCACGCCCAGCGCTTGCCCACCAGGCGCCGAGCCCACGGGTAGACGCCACCGGAAATCGGGAATTGCGAGACCACTTCGCCGAAGATCAGGCACACCAGCAACTGGCCGCAACCGACCAGCAAATAGGCCCAGAACATCGGTGGCCCACCGGCGGCCAGGCACAGGCCGAACAGGGTATAAACCCCTACGACCGGAGAGAGATAAGTGAAGCCCAGGGCGAAGTTTTCCCACAGGCTCATGCTGCGATTGAAGTTCGAGGTGTAGCCCAGCTTGCGTAGTTGCTCGGCATCGCTGTCGGCAACAGATGGGGAAAGTTCGGGTGTAGTCATGGTGTGTCAGCTCCGGAAAATCGGCAGATTTCGGATGTCCGAAACCGTGGCGGGGCCGTAGAGGCACTGCCCGGATCGGTGGTTATTGTTTTGGTTTTCTGCTTTGGAACCTGGTGGTGCGTGGTGCCGGTTTCTGCCTTGAAACCGGGGTGACACCATCGCGGGCAAGCCCGGCTCCCACAGGTTCAGCGCAATCCCTGTGGGAGCTGGCTTGCCTGCGATGCATTTTCAGTGCTTGAACATCACATGCCGAACGACGGTGTAGTCCTCCAGCCCGTACATGGACATGTCCTTCCCGTAACCGGACAATTTCTGACCGCCGTGGGGCATTTCGCTGACCAGCATGAAGTGCGTGTTCACCCAGGTGCAGCCGTACTGCAAGCGTGCCGACAAGCGATGCGCACGACCGACATCCGAGGTCCAGACCGACGACGCCAGGCCGTAGTTCGAATCGTTGGCCCAACCCAGCACTTGTGCTTCATCGGTGAATTTGGTCACCGACACCACCGGCCCGAACACTTCGCGACGAACGATTTCGTCGTCCTGCTGAGCGTCCGCCAACACAGTCGGTTCGAAGAAAAACCCATTCCCCTCCACAGCCTTGCCGCCAGTGACCAAACGAATATGCGGTTGCGCCACGGCACGTTCGACAAACCCGGCCACGCGGTCACGGTGCTGTGCAGTGATCAACGGACCCAGCTCGGTCGACGGATCATCCTGCAACCCGTACTTGATGCTGCTGACCGCTTCGCCGAGTTTCTCGACGAATTTGTCGTAGATACCTTCCTGCGCGTAGATGCGGCAGGCGGCGGTGCAATCCTGGCCGGCGTTGTAGAAACCGAAGGTGCGAATGCCTTCCACGGCGGCGTCGATATCGGCGTCGTCGAAGATGATCACCGGGGCCTTGCCGCCCAGTTCCATGTGCATGCGTTTGACGCTGTCGGCGGTGCTGGAAATGATGTTCGAACCGGTGGCTATCGAACCGGTCAGCGAGACCATGCGCACTTTCGGGTGGGTGACCAGCGGGCTGCCCACGGTAGGACCACGGCCGAAGACCAGGTTGAGCACGCCGGCCGGGAATATTTCCGACGCCAGTTCAGCCAGACGCAATGCGGTCAACGGGGTTTGTTCCGACGGCTTGAGCACCACGGTATTACCGGCGGCGAGGGCCGGGGCGATTTTCCAGGCGACCATCATCAGCGGGTAGTTCCACGGCGCGATGGAGGCGATCACCCCGACCGGGTCGCGGCGGATCATCGAGGTGTGGCCTGACAAGTATTCGCCGCCCGCCGAACCGCTCATGCAACGGCTGGCGCCGGCAAAGAAACGGAACACGTCGGCAATCGCCGGGATCTCGTCGTTCAGCGCGGCGCTGTAGGGTTTGCCGCAATTGTCCGATTCCAGCTTGGCCAGCTCTTCGCCGTGGGCTTCGATGGCGTCGGCGAGTTTGAGCAGCAGCAGCGAGCGTTCTTTCGGCGTGGTTTGCGACCAGCCTTCGAAGGCGGCATCGGCGGCACGCACGGCGGCATCGACCTGGGCTTCGCTGGCTTCGTTGATTTCCACCAGCACACGACCGAGGGCTGGGTTGAATACCGGTTGGGCGGGGCCGTCGCCGTCGATCAGTTGGCCGTTGATCAAGAGTTTGGTTTGCATGGCATTTGTCCTCTTCAAAGCAGTTCTTGTTTTGAAACCCGACCCTGTGGGAGCGAGCCGGCTCCGGGCGGCGATCCGACGATGGCGGTGTGTCAGCCACCATCCATGCTGAATGTGATGGCCTCATCGTCGGAACGCCGCCCGGAGCAGGCTCGCTCCCACAGGGGATAGTGGTGTCTGTTATGAATTTACTTCCCGCCACTCCCCGCAACGCTTTCACCTCCCCGGGTCAGGTAATAGGCGCCGAGAATCGGCAGCATGGTCACCATCATCACCAGCATCGCGACGACGTTGGTCACCGGCACGTCCCGTGGGCGACTGAGCTGGTTGAGCAGCCACAGCGGCAACGTGCGTTCATGCCCGGCGGTGAAGGTGGTGACGATGATTTCGTCGAACGACAGCGCAAACGCGAGCATGCCGCCGGCCAGCATTGCCGAGCCGAGGTTCGGCAGGACGATGTAGCGGAAGGTCTGCCAGCCATCGGCACCGAGGTCCATCGACGCCTCGATCAAGCTGTGCGAAGTGCGGCGCAAACGGGCGATGACGTTGTTGTAGACGATCACTACGCAGAAGGTCGCGTGGCCGACGATGATGGTGAACATCCCCGGCTCGATCCCCAAAGTCTTGAAGGTCGCCAGCAATGCGATCCCGGTAATAATCCCCGGCAACGCGATTGGCAAAATCAACATCAGCGAGATGCCTTGCTTGCCGAAGAAATCCCGCCGGTACAACGCCGCCGACGCGAGCGTGCCGAGGACCAATGCGATCAAGGTCGCGACGGTCGCAATCTGCAGCGACAGCTTGATCGCTTCCAGCACGTCGGGACGGGAGAACGCCACGCCGATCCACTTCAGGGTGAAACCCTTGGGCGGAAAGCTGAACGCCGCGTCTTCGGTGTTGAAGGCGTAGAGGAAGATGATCAGGATCGGGAAGTGCAGAAACACCAACCCGCCCCAGGCTGCGATTTTCAATCCGATGGAAGCCTGCCCTTGTGATGAAGAGTCAGAGTGCATCGAAGGCCCCCAATCGTTTGACGATAGTCAGGTAAATGGCGATCAACACAATCGGCACCAGCGTGAAGGCCGCCGCCATCGGCATGTTGCCGATCGCGCCTTGCTGTGCATAAACCATGCTGCCGACGAAGTAACCCGGCGGGCCCACCAGTTGCGGCACGATGAAGTCGCCCAGGGTCAGGGAAAAGGTGAAGATCGAACCGGCCGCGATGCCCGGAATCGACAGCGGCAGAATCACCTGCATGAAGGTCTGGCGCGGCTTTGCTCCAAGGTCGGCCGAGGCTTGCAACAGTGATGGCGGCAGACGTTCCAGCGAAGCCTGGATCGGCAGGATCATGAACGGCAGCCAGATGTAGACGAACACCATGAAACGGCCCAGGTGCGAGGTCGACAAGGTGCTGCCGCCCACCCCCGGAATGCCCAGCACGAACTGTAAAACCGGCTCCAGTCCCAAGTGTTGTACGAACCACTGCGCCACGCCGCCTTTGGCCAGCAGCAAGGTCCAGGCGTAGGCCTTGACGATGTAACTGGCCCACATCGGCATCATCACCGCGATGTAGAAAAATGCCTTGGTCTTGCCGGTGGTGTAACGCGCCATGTAATAGGCAATCGGGAACGCGACGATGGCGCTGGCGATCGAGACGACGACGGCCATGCCCAGCGTACGCAGGATGATGTCGAAGTTCGACGGCTGGAACAGCGCGGCGAAATTCGCCAGGGTCAGGTCCGGCGTGACCGCCATGGTGAAGTCATCGAAGGTGTAGAAGCCTTGCCACAGCAACACCAGCAGCGAACCGAGGTAGATCGCGCCGAACCACAGCAGCGGCGGCACCAGCAGCAGCGACAGGTAAAAATTCGGTCGGCGATACAGCAGGTTGGAAAACCTGCGTAACGGCGATCCGCCGGCCGGGGTTTGAGGGATAGCCACGCTGGTCATCTCACACCCCGCCGACAACGGTGTCGTGCAACGGGATCATCGCCTCGCGCGCCCAGCGTGCGCTGATGCGTTGCCCGGTCTGGTGCTGGGCGCTGACGTCCAGCCACTGTACGTTGGCCTGGCTGATATTGAGGGTCTGGCCATTTTCCAGTTTCAGTTCATAGCGCGTGGCGCTGCCCTGGTACTGAATGTCGTGGAGCAAGCCGCTGACTTCAATCTCGTGACTGGCCAGCGGGCCTTCGGCGAAACGCACGTGTTCCGGGCGAATCGAAAACGGCTGTGGGTTGCCGCTCAATTGCTTCGCCAGATCACCGCGAATCACGTTGGAGGTGCCGACGAATTCAGCAACAAAAGTGGTCGCCGGTTTCATGTAGAGATTTCGCGGTGTGTCGACCTGCTCGATGCGGCCCTTGTTGAACACGGCCACGCGGTCGGACATCGACAGCGCTTCGGTCTGGTCGTGGGTGACGAAGATGAAGGTGATGCCGAGCTGGCGTTGCAGCTTTTTCAACTCGCTTTGCATCTGTTCGCGCAGCTTCAGATCGAGGGCACCCAACGGCTCGTCGAGCAGCAAGACGCGAGGGCGATTGACCAGGGCGCGGGCCAGGGCCACGCGCTGGCGCTGACCGCCGGAGAGTTGCACCGGTTTGCGCTCGCCGTAGCCGCCGAGGGCGACCATGTCGAGGGCTTCTTCAGCACGTTTATGGCGTTCGGCTTTACCGACGCCTTTGACTTTCAAACCGTAGGCGACGTTGTCGAGTACGTTCATGTGCGGGAACAGCGCGTAATCCTGAAACACCGTGTTGACGTCACGCTCATACGGCGGCAGCCCGGCGGCTTCTTCGCCATGAATCCGGATAGAGCCTGCGCTCGGTTGTTCAAAACCGGCGATCAGGCGCAAACACGTGGTTTTGCCCGAACCGGAAGGGCCCAGCATGGAAAAGAACTCGCCGTCCTGGATATCGATGGAAACCCGGTCAACGGCCTTCACTTCGCCGAACTGACGGGAAACGTTGGTGAACTGGACTGCAAGCGTCATGGTGCGGTGCTCCGAAAAGGCGAGGGCCATCACAGCGGCCCTGCCAGGACATCTGAAAAATCTGAATCGTTGCGGTGTACGCGACCTGCTTTTAGCTCCCTCTCCCTCCGGGAGAGGGCGGGGGGTGAGGGCCGCGGTGTCGGTCATTCCCAGGAATCGAGGTGGAGTCAAAAACCACCCCTCACCCCAGCCCTCCCGAAACGTCGGACCGCCCCACAGGGGAGAGGGGGAAAGGGAGCCGACCGAGTCGTTTCCGAGATCTATCTGCCACCCATGATCGCGATGTAGTCCTGGGTCCAGCGGCTGTACGGCACGAACTTGCCGCCTTCAGCCTGCGGGGTTTTCCAGAAGGCGATTTTCTCGAACTGGTCGAAACCGTTGGTTTTGCAACCCTCTGCGCCGAGCAGCTCGCTCGCTTTGCAACCCTCAGGAACCGACGGCAACGAACCGAACCAGGCCGCCAGGTCACCCTGGACTTTCGGTTGCAGCGAATGGTCCATCCACTTGTAGGCGCAGTTCGGGTGCTTGGCGTCGGCGTGCAGCATGGTGGTGTCGGCCCAGCCCGTCGCACCTTCCTTGGGAATGACCGAAGCAACAGGCTGCTTGTCCGCCACCAGCCCATTGACCATGTAGCCCCAGGTGCTGGAAGCCACGACACCTTCGTTTTTGACGTCGCTCATTTGCACGGTCGCGTCATGCCAGTAGCGGTGGATCAAAGGCTGCTGCTTGCGAAGCAGGTCCAGTACCGCTTTGTATTGCGCTTCGTTGAGCTGGTAGGGGTCTTTGATCCCCAGTTCCGGCTGTTTCGCTTTGAGATAGAGCGCCGCATCGGCGATGTAGATCGGGCCGTCGTATGCCTGGACCCGGCCCTTGTTGGACTTGCCGTCCGGCAGGGTCTGCTCTTCAAACACTACGCTCCAGCTGTCCGGGGCGGTCTTGAAGACATTGGTGTTGTACATCAACACGTTCGGACCCCACTGATACGGGGTGCCATAGGTTTGTTTATTGACGACGTACCAAGGCCCGTCCTTGAGGCGAGGGTCGATGTTCTTCCAGTTCGGGATCAACGCGGTGTTGATAGGCTGCACACGCTTGCCGGCGATCAACCGCAACGAGGCATCGCCCGACGCTGTCACCAGGTCGTAACCGCCCTTGGACATCAGGCTGACCATCTCATCGGACGTCGCCGCAGTCTTCACATTGACCTTGCAGCCGGTTTCCTTCTCGAAACCGGTCACCCAGTCGTAAGCCTTGTCGCTTTCGCCACGTTCGATATAGCCGGGCCACGCCACGATATCCAGCTGACCTTCGCCGGCACCGACGGCTTTCAGCGGTTCGGCGGCCTGGAGGCTGGCGCTGGCCAGCAGGGCCGTGGTGATTGCACTGAACAGTGCGGTCTTGTGCACGAACATGGGAATTCCCTCTTCTTTAATTATGGTCGGGGCAGTTGTGAACGTGGTGAAGCATGCCGTTAGCGGCTTGTTATTAGCGTAGTCAGAGATGCTGGCCGTGGCGCGCCATGATGTGCCGCACCACGCTGTAGTCCTGAAGCGAATCGCTGGATAAGTCTTTGCCATAGCCCGAACGTTTCAGGCCGCCGTGGGGCATTTCGCTGACCAGCATGAAATGGCTGTTGATCCAGGTGCAGCCATACTGCAAGCGCGCCGCGACCTGCATGGCTTTATCGAGGTTCTGGGTCCAGACCGAGGAGGCGAGGCCGTATTCCGAGTCGTTGGCCCAGTCCACGGCTTGTTCAAGTCCATCGAAACGGGTCACGGTCACCACCGGCCCGAACACTTCGCGCTGGACGATTTCATCGCTCTGTTTGCAACCTGCCAGCAGCGTCGGCTGGTAATAGAAGCCGGCGCCGGAATGCACCGCCGCGCCGGTCACTCGTTCGATGTGTGGCTGGCCGAGGGCACGCTCGACGAAACTGGCAACACGGTCCCGTTGGCGGGTGCTGATCAGCGGGCCGATCTCGTTGTCGGCATCGCGCTTGCCGGCGAAGCGCAAACTGCTGACCGCTGCGCCGAGTTCGGCCACCAGGCGATCATGAATTCCAGCCTGTGCATAAATACGGCAGGCCGCGGTGCAATCCTGGCCGGCATTGTAATAGCCGTAGGTGCGCACGCCTTCGACCACGGCTTGGATGTCCGCATCGTTGCAGACGATCACCGGCGCTTTGCCGCCGAGCTCAAGGTGCGTGCGCTTCAGGGTTTTCGCCGCGGCCTGGAGGATTTTCTGCCCGGTGACGATATCGCCGGTCAGCGACACCATGCGCACTTTGGGATGGCTGACCAAGTGGCTGCCGACGCCTTCACCGCCACCGCAGACAATGTTGATCACGCCGCGCGGCAGGATCTCGGCCAGCGCCGGCGCCAGGGCCAGAATCGACAGCGGCGTGTGTTCGGAAGGTTTGAACACCAGCGTGTTGCCGGCAGCGAGGGCCGGGGCGATTTTCCACGCGGCCATCATGATCGGGTAGTTCCACGGCGCAATTGATGCCACCACGCCAATCGGATCGCGACGCACCATGCTGGTGTAGCCCGGCAGGTACTCGCCGCTGAGCTGGCCGGTCTGGCAGCGCACGGCGCCGGCGAAAAAGCGGAATACATCGACCGTCGCGCTCAAGTCATCCTGACGGGCCAGGTGCAACGGCTTGCCGCAGTTCAAGGATTCAAGGCGGGCGAGGAGGTCGGCTTGTTTTTCGATGGCGTTAGCGATGTCCAGCAACAGGGTCGAGCGTTGCTGCGGCGTGGTCCGCGACCAGCCGGCGAAGGCGCGGTGGGCCGCGAGGATCGCGGCTTCGACTTGCTCGGTGCTGGCTTCGGCGATGTGGGTCAGTACTTCCCCGGTGGCCGGGTTGAGGATCGGTTCGACGAAACCCTGGCCCGCGACCAATTCGCCATCGATCAACAACGCGGTGAACAACGGGGTCTGCGCGCCAGTCATTTTTCGGGTTCTCTTTTCTTGTGTGGCCATGCTGCTCCCTGTGACTGGGGCCCGGCCGTCTTATAGATGTAGCAAGACTAGTGCGCGGGCCCGAGGTCGACAAATTCTAAATACTGAAGGTGGCGTTCGATTAAATAGATGGCTTGCGCCCGCCGTGGGGTTGTTCGCGGGCGACGGTCAGGAACGGGTCCACCAACGCCGGGCGCGCGGTGCCACGGCGCCAGGCGAGGCCAACGTCGAGCGTCTGGCTCAGGTCGGCAATCGGCCGAGCTTCGATGATGTCGCCCTCCAGTGACCAAGGGCGGTAGGTCATATCTGGCTGGATCGATACGCCTAAACCGGCGGCCACCAGGCTTCGCACAGCTTCCGTCGAGGCTGTTCTCAAGGTGATTCGTGGTTGTAATGACGCGGCCGACCACATGCGCTGGGCGTTGCGGTCCATTTCGTCGACGTTCAGCTGAATCAGCGGTTCACGGGCTACGTCGGCGAGATTGATGCTGTCGTGTTCCAGCAGCGGATGCTGGGCCGGCAACCACAACCGATGGGGCGAGTGAGTCAGCACTTCGGTCTGCAAGGCGTGGCGGTCTTCGAGGTTGGAAAGGATCAATACGCCGACGTCGATTTCGCCACTGACCAGCAAATGCTCGATGTACGGCCGCTCGTCCTCCATCACGCGGATTTCGACGTTGGGGTAAGCGCGCTGGAAACGAGTGAGCAGATCCGCGAGGTAGTAACCGGCCACCAGACTGGTCACGCCGATAATCAACTGGCCGGCGACCTGGTCGGTGCTTTGTTGCAGGCTGCGTTTGGCGTTGTCCACCGTGGCCAGAATCAAGTGCGCCTGGCGCAGGAACTGATGGCCCTGATGCGTCAGGCTCATGCCCTTGGCGTGTCGGTTAAACAGGCCGACGCCGATCTCCTCTTCCAGTTGCTGGATCGCCAGGGTCAATGTCGATTGGGAAATGAACGCGGTTTGCGCGGCGGCGGAGATCGAGCCGGTCTCGGCCACGGCGATGAAGTGACGAATCTGACGCAAGGTCATCATGGGGAAATACCCGGTGGGCGGTTTTTATAGATTCGCTTAAGTGTATATCGCTTTAATCGATGGCCAGGTTTTTCCAGGCAACATCCAGAAGCACTCTCGTCCCCGGTCGCCGGGCACTTTCGTTCTAGGCTGGTGGCCTTAAGTGTCCGGATAACCCCTTTCCTGGAGGCGGAAAAATGAATACGCGTGGATTGCTCGATCAACTACTCAAGTCCGGTCAGGACCTGATGCAGAACAAGGCCGGGGCAAATCAAAGCAAGTCGTCCAGCGGTGGGTTGGGCGGGTTGCTTGGCGGCAGCACTGGCTCGGGCGGCCTCGGCGGGTTGCTCTCCGGCGCGGGCGGTGGCGCACTGGCGGCTGGCGCCATGGGCCTGTTGCTCGGCAGCAAAAAGGCCCGCAACGTCGGCGGCAAAGTCGCCATCTACGGTGGCCTCGCGGCACTCGGCGTCATTGCCTACAAGGCTTATGGCAACTGGCAGGCCCAGCAGGGCACTGCGCCGAAGACTGAGCCGCAGACACTTGATCGTTTGCCACCTGCGCAAGTCGAACTGCACAGCCAGGCGATTCTCAAGGCATTGGTTGCCGCGGCCAAGGCCGATGGTCACGTTGATGATCGCGAGCGCGCATTGATCGAAGGCGAATTTACCAAACTCGACAACGATCAGGAATTGCAGCAGTGGCTGCACGCCGAACTCAGCAAGCCGCTCGACCCGACGGAAGTGGCCCGCGCGGCCAGCACACCTGAAATGGCGGCCGAGATGTATATCGCCAGCGTGATGTTGGTGGATGAGGAGAGCTTCATGGAGAAGTCGTATCTGGATGAGTTGGCGCGGCAGTTGAAGCTGGAACCTGGTTTGAAGGCCGAACTGGAGAAGCAGGTGCGACAGGCTTCCCTGTAAATCTTGCGGTCAGTTAAACCGCGTCATCGTTATTCGTCGGAACGCCTTCGCGAGCAGGCTCGCTCCCACACTCGACCGAGGCGTCCTGCCGGACGCGGTCAACTGTAGGAGCGAGCCGGCTCCGCGGCGGCGTTCCGACGAAGGCATTGTCAGCCGCGTTACAAATCCCAGCGGCAATTCACCCTTGGTACTCGCCACTCGATCTAACGCAAAGTCCCGCTCCAGAGGCTCTACTGCCGTTTCCCCTTCTATGGTCGAGAACTGCCAAACCCCCGTCTTATAAATGAAACACCCTCAGCTATACTCCCCAGCATTTGAGCCACCCCGAGGACTGACTGTGAAGAACTGGACGTTGCGCCAACGCATTTTGGCGAGCTTTGCGGTGATTATCGCCATCATGTTGCTGATGGTCGTCGTCTCGTATTCGCGGCTTTTGAAGATTGAAACCAGCGAAGCCAGTGTTCGTGAGGACGCGTTGCCCGGGTTGTATTACAGCTCGATGGTTCGCAGCGCCTGGGTCGACACCTACCTTCGGACTCAGGAAATGCTCGGTTTGAAAGAGGGGCAGGGTTTCAGCACTGAAGAAGCCGAGAGCTTCAAAAACTTCGAGGCGCGACTGCTGGAGCAGATGAAGAATTACCAGGGCACCGTCACCACGGAGGAAGACAAAGTCGAATACGCCGTTTTTGAAAAACTCCATGACGATTACAACAAGGTCCTTGCCGCTGTGCTCGACTTGCACAAGCGCAATCAGGAAGCCGACGCCATCAAACTGTTCAACGAGCAACTGACCCCGGCCTGGACCGCAGGTCGTATGAAGCTCAATGACATCATCCGCGAAAACAAAGCGGTGGCCGATCAGGACATCGCGGCCATCGATGACGCCGTGATTACCGCGAAAGTCATCATGGGCATTTCCCTGTTGGTCGCGGTATTGGCTGCCGGCCTCTGCGGTTTGCTGTTGATGCGCGCGATCATGGCGCCGATGAACCGGATTGTGCAGATCCTCGAAATCATGCGGACCGGCGACCTCAGCGGCCGTCTGAACCTTGAACGCAAAGACGAATTCAATGCGGTAGAAACCGGCTTCAACGACATGATGACCGAGCTCACCTCGCTCGTGTCTCAGGCCCAGCGCTCCTCAGTGCAGGTCACCACGTCGGTGACCGAGATCGCCGCGACCTCCAAGCAGCAGCAAGCCACCGCCACCGAAACCGCCGCCACCACCACCGAAATCGGCGCAACGTCCCGTGAAATCGCCGCGACTTCGCGAGATCTGGTGCGCACCATGACCGAAGTCTCCACCGCCGCCGATCAAGCCTCGGTAGCGGCCGGTTCCGGGCAGCAAGGCCTGGCGCGCATGGAAGAGACCATGCACTCGGTGATGGGGGCGGCGGATCTGGTCAACGCCAAACTGGCGATTCTCAACGAGAAGGCCGGCAACATTAACCAAGTCGTCGTGACGATCGTCAAAGTCGCCGACCAGACCAACCTGTTGTCGTTGAACGCCGCCATCGAAGCCGAAAAGGCCGGTGAATACGGTCGCGGATTTGCCGTTGTCGCTACCGAAGTGCGGCGTCTGGCGGACCAGACTGCCGTCGCTACTTACGACATCGAGCAGATGGTGCGCGAGATCCAGTCGGCGGTGTCGGCCGGGGTCATGGGTATGGACAAATTCTCTGAAGAAGTGCGCCGTGGCATGTCCGAAGTGCAGCAGGTCGGCGAGCAGCTGTCGCAGATCATCCACCAGGTTCAGGCGCTGGCGCCGCGGGTGTTGATGGTTAACGAAGGCATGCAGGCGCAAGCCACCGGCGCCGAGCAGATCAACCATGCGCTGGTGCAGTTGGGCGATGCCAGCAGCCAGACCGTCGAGTCCCTGCGCCAGGCCAGCTTCGCCATTGACGAGCTGAGCCAGGTGGCCGTCGGGCTGCGGGGCGGCGTCTCGCGATTCAAAGTCTGATGAGCGAACTTGTGGTCAAGCGCGGCGCGGTGATGCCGGCAAAACACGCGTTGTTTCTGCTGTTTCGCATCGGCAACGAACGCTATGCCTTGCAGGCGCGGGAAGTGGCCGAAGTGTTGCCGCGCCTGCCATTGAAGCCGATTGCCAAGGCACCGGATTGGGTCGCCGGTGTATTCGCCTATCGCGGCGTGGTGGTGCCGGTGATCGACCTCAGCGCCCTGACCTTTGGTCAGCCGGCGCAAGCCCGCACCAGTACGCGGCTGGTGCTCGTGCACTATTGGCCGAATGAGCAGACACCTTCACAGTTGCTCGGGCTGATTCTGGAGCAGGCCACCGACACCTTGCGCTGCAATCCGGCGGACTTTAAACCCTACGGCCTGGACAATCGCCAGGCGCCCTATCTGGGGCCGGTGCGTGAAGACGCCCAGGGTTTGCTGCAATGGGTGCGGGTTGCTGATTTGCTCGATGATCAGGTGCGCGCGCTGCTGTTTCCTTCGCCACCGCTGGACCTGGCGCTGCTGGAGGAACGGCCATGAGCAGCGACCAGCGTTTTTTCGATTTCCTCAAGGAACGCATCGGCCTCGACGTGACGTCGGTGGGCCCGGCAATCATCGAGCGCGCGGTGCGCCAGCGCAGCACGGCGTCCAGGGCGCTGACGGCGGATGAGTATTGGCACACGCTGCAAGGTTCGCGGGACGAACAGCAGGCGTTGATCGAAGCGGTGATCGTTCCCGAGACCTGGTTTTTCCGCTACCCGGAGTCTTTCGCGACCCTGGCGAAACTGGCCATCCAGCGTTTGGCCGACATCAACAACATGCGTGCGCTGCGGATTCTCAGCCTGCCGTGTTCCACTGGCGAGGAGCCGTACTCCATCGCCATGGCCTTGCTTGATGCCGGACTCAAACCGCATCAGTTCAAGGTCGAAGGCATGGACGTCAGCCCGCTGTCGGTGGAAAAAGCCAGGCGCGCGCGGTACGGCAAGAATTCGTTTCGCGGCCAGGACATCGAGTTTCGCGAGCGCCATTTCAGTGCCGAAGAAGACGGCTACCGACTCAACGCGCGAGTGCTGGAACAGGTGCGTTTGCAGGTCGGCAATCTGCTCGATCCGGCCTTGCTGGCCAGTGAGCCGCCTTACGATTTTGTGTTCTGCCGCAACCTGCTGATCTATTTCGATCTGCCCACCCAGCAGCAAGTCTTCGAAGTGCTCAAGCGCCTGACCCATGTCGACGGCGTGCTGTTTATCGGTCCGGCAGAAGGCAATTTACTCGGTCGTTTCGGCATGCGCTCGATTGGCATACCGCAGTCTTTTGCGTTCAGCCGCCAGAGCGCGCCTGCACCTGAGCCGATGCCAGTCTTCGTGCCGACACCGCTGCCAGTGCGCCAACCGGTGCGCAGCGTGACACCGCCACCCGTGCGCAATCGTCCGTTCGCAACCATTACGCCTCCGACCGTCTCCCCGAAACCCTCGGACGCTGCCGCCTTGTTGGCGAACATCGCTGCGCTGGCCAACGAGGGCAAAAGCGCCGAGGCCCGCGCCGCTTGCGAACGCTATTTGCGCAGCCACGAACCGGTGGCCCAGGTGTTTTACTGGCTGGGGCTGCTCAGCGATGTCGCCGGCAGAGTCCTCGAAGCCCAGGGTTTTTATCGCAAGGCGTTGTACCTCGAACCGCAACACCCCGACGCGTTGATGCACCTGGCCGCCTTGCTGCAATCCCAGGGCGACACGGCGGGAGCCAAAAGATTGCAGGACCGCGCTGCCCGCAGCGAGCGCGCCGCCGACAGTGAGCGTAAACGATGAAGGTCGCCGACACCTTGAGCGTCACCCATGAAGATGCCCAAGCCATCGACGACTGCTGGAACCGTATCGGTATCCACGGCGACAAGTCCTGCCCGCTGCTGATCGAACACATTCACTGCCGCAACTGCGCGGTGTATTCCGCCGCGGCCACGCGTTTGCTCGACCGCTACGCCTTGCAGCAGGACGATCGCGAGCAGGTTTCGGTGGCGGTCGAAGTCGACGTGAAAACCCGCTCGCTGCTGATGTTCCGTCTCGGCGAAGAATGGCTGGGCCTGGCCACCCGCAGCCTGGTGGAAGTGGCGCCGCTGCAAGCGATTCATTCGTTGCCGCACCAGCGTTCCCGGGCCCTGCTCGGCGTGGCGAACGTGCGCGGTGCTTTGGTGGCGTGCCTGTCGCTGGTGGAGCTGCTCGGGCTCGACGGCACCAGCAGCGTGGCGTCGGGTGCGCGTGTGATGCCGAGGATGCTGATCATCGCTGCCCAAGGTGGGCCGGTGGTGGTGCCGGTGGACGAAGTGGACGGCATTCACGCCATCGACGAGCGGATTCTCGATGCCGCATCGCAATCCGGCACCCAGGCCAGCGCCAAATACACCCGGGGCGTGTTGCAATTCAAAGGTCGCAGCCTGCGTTGGCTGGATGAAGAACAGCTGTTGTCCGCCGTGACCCGGAGCCTCACATGACCCCCGAGCAGATGCGCGATGCCTCGTTGCTGGAACTGTTCAGCCTCGAAGCCGAAGCCCAGACTCAGGTGCTGAGCGCAGGTCTTTTGGCGCTTGAACGCGATCCGACCCAGGCCGATCACCTTGAATCGTGCATGCGCGCGGCCCACTCGCTCAAAGGCGCGGCGCGGATTGTCGGGGTCGATGCTGGCGTCAGCGTCGCCCATGTGATGGAAGACTGCCTGGTCAGCGCGCAGGAGGGGCGCCTGTATCTGCGGCCCGAGCACATTGACGCCTTGCTGCAAGGCACCGATTTGCTGATGCGCATTGCGACGCCGAATAACAATCCCGGGGCGGCGGACATCGAGGCCTATGTGGCACTGATGGCGCGGTTGCTGGATCCGCTGGCGTTGGCCGCGCCAATCAGCACGCCGATCGCGCCGTTCATCACTGAGTCCGAGCCTGAAGCGCTCGCGCCAACGGTCGAAGCCCTGATTCCGCTCGCCGAGCCGCCCGCAGAACCCGCGAAAAGGACCCGGCGCACCACCGATACTGGCGAACGCGTGCTGCGCGTCACGGCCGAACGCTTGAACAGCCTGCTCGATCTGTCGAGCAAATCCCTAGTGGAAACCCAGCGACTCAAGCCGCACCTGGCCACCATGCAGCGACTCAAACGGATGCAGAGCAATGGCCTGCGAGCGCTGGAAAACCTCAACGTCCACCTCAAGGAACATGCCTTGAGCCTCGAAGCTCAGGAAGCCCTGAGCGATGCCCGGCGGTTGCTGGCCGAGTCCCAGCAACTGCTGGTGGAAAAAAACGCCGAACTGGATGAGTTCGCCTGGCAAGCCAGTCAACGGGCGCAGGTTCTGTACGACACCGCGCTGGCTTGTCGCATGCGGCCGTTTGCCGACGTGTTGGGCGGGCAAGTGCGCATGGTCCGCGACCTCGGACGCAGCCTCGGCAAACAGGTGCGGCTGGAGATCGAGGGCGAGAAAACCCAGGTGGATCGCGACGTCCTGGAAAAACTCGAAGCGCCGCTCACGCACTTGCTGCGCAACGCCGTGGATCACGGCATCGAGTCCCCCGAGCAACGTGTGCTCGCTGGCAAACCTGAAGAAGGGCTGATTCGTCTGCGAGCCTCCCATCAAGCCGGCCTGCTGGTGCTGGAGTTGAGTGATGACGGTTACGGCGTCGATCTGGAAAAGGTCCGCCGCAGCATCATCGAACGGCAGTTATCCCCGGCGGAAACCGCTGCCCGATTGAGCGAAGAAGAGCTGCTGACGTTTCTGTTTCTGCCGGGTTTCAGCCTGCGCGACAAGGTGACCGAAGTGTCCGGGCGCGGCGTCGGCCTGGATGCGGTTCAGCACATGGTCCGTCAGTTGCGCGGCGCGGTGGTGCTGGAGCAGACGGCGGGCGAGGGCAGCCGCTTTCACCTCGAAGTGCCGCTGACGCTGTCGGTGGTGCGCAGTCTGGTGGTGGAAGTCGGTTACGAGGCGTACGCCTTTCCGCTGGCGCACATTGAGCGCATGTGCGATCTGGAGCCGGCGGACATCGTTCAGGTCGAAGGGCGTCAGCACTTCTGGTACGAGGGCCGGCACGTCGGGCTGGTCGCCGCCAGTCAGCTGTTGCAGCGGCCAGCGAATGCGAGCAGTCAGCAAACCCTGAAAGTCGTGGTGATCCGCGAACGCGAGGCGATTTACGGGGTGGCAGTGGAGCGGTTTATCGGCGAGCGGACATTGGTCGTATTGCCGCTGGACGAACGTCTGGGCAAGGTGCAGGACATTTCTGCCGGAGCCCTGCTCGACGATGGGTCGGTAGTGCTCATCGTCGACGTCGAAGACATGCTGCGCTCGGTGGACAAACTGCTCAACACCGGGCGTCTGGAGCGGATTGCCCGTCAGGGCAGCCTGGCGGTTGAGGCGGCTCGCAAACGGATTCTGGTGGTCGACGATTCGTTGACCGTGCGCGAGTTGCAGCGCAAGTTGCTGCTTAATCGCGGTTACGACGTGGCCGTGGCGGTTGACGGTATGGATGGCTGGAACGCCCTGCGTTCGGAGGATTTCGATCTGCTGATCACCGACATTGATATGCCGCGCATGGACGGCATCGAACTGGTGTCTTTGTTGCGCCAGGACAATCGCCTGCAATCGCTGCCGGTGATGGTGGTGTCCTATAAAGATCGCGAAGAGGACCGTCGTCGTGGACTGGACGCCGGAGCCGACTATTATCTAGCCAAAGCCAGTTTTCATGACGACGCCCTGCTTGATGCAGTGGTTGAGCTCATCGGAGGAGCGCGGGCATGAAGATAGCGATCGTCAACGACATGCCCATGGCCGTGGAGGCCCTGCGCCGCGCCTTGGCATTCGAACCGGCGCATGAAGTGGTCTGGGTCGCCGGCAATGGCGCGGATGCGGTGCAGCGCTGCGCCGAAAATACCCCGGACCTGATCCTGATGGACCTGATCATGCCAGTCATGGACGGCGTGGAAGCCACTCGGCGGATCATGGCCGAGACGCCCTGTGCCATCGTCATTGTCACGGTCGACCGTCAGCAGAACGTGCATCGGGTGTTCGAGGCCATGGGCCACGGCGCGCTGGACGTGGTCGACACCCCGGCCCTTGGCGCGGGCAATGCCCAAGAGGCGGCGGCGCCGTTGTTGCGCAAGATCATGAACATCGGCTGGCTGATTGGCGACAAGGGCAACCGGGAACGACCGGCCCCCAGCCCGCTGCGCAGTTCGGCTTCTCGTCAGCGACTGGTCGCGATTGGCTCGTCCGCAGGCGGTCCGGCTGCGCTGGAAGTCTTGCTCAAGGGCCTGCCACGGGATTTTTCGGCCGCGATTGTGCTGGTACAGCATGTTGATCAGGTATTCGCCGCCGGCATGGCCGAATGGCTCAGCAGCGCCAGCGGCCTGAACGTGCGCCTGGCTCAGGAAGGCGAACCTCCGCAGCCCGGCACGGTGTTGCTGGCGGGCACCAACCACCATATTCGCTTGCTGAAAAACGGTACGCTGGCCTACACCGCCGAACCGGTCAACGAGATCTATCGGCCCTCGATCGATGTGTTCTTCGAGAGCGTGGCCAGTTACTGGAACGGCGATGCCGTGGGTGTTTTGCTCACCGGTATGGGGCGCGACGGCGCGCAGGGGCTTAAACTCATGCGCCAACAGGGCTACCTGACCATCGCTCAGGACCAACAAAGCAGTGCGGTTTACGGAATGCCGAAAGCGGCAGCGGCCATCGATGCCGCCGTGGAAGTTCGCCCACTGGACAAGATAGCGCCACGATTGCTGGAGATTTTCCCAAAATGAAGACTTTTCACCACAATCCTGGCCCAGGCAGTATTCAGGTGACCGCACATGACTGACTTACAACTCGACGACTTCAAGACTGACGAAAACGCTGCCATGGTGTTGTTGGTGGACGATCAGGCGATGATCGGCGAGGCGGTGCGCCGCGGGTTGTCGAACGAAGACAATATCGACTTCCACTTCTGCGCCGACCCGCACCAGGCTATCGCGCAAGCGATCCGCATCAAACCGACAGTCATTCTGCAGGACCTGGTGATGCCCGGCCTTGACGGCCTCAGCCTGGTGCGTGAATACCGTAACCATCCGGCGACCAAGAACATTCCGATCATTGTCCTGTCGACCAAGGAAGACCCGCTGATCAAGAGCGCGGCGTTTGCGGCCGGGGCCAATGATTACCTGGTCAAGCTGCCGGACAACATCGAACTGGTGGCGCGCATTCGCTATCACTCGCGCTCCTACATGACGCTGTTGCAACGCGATGCGGCCTACCGCGCGTTGCGGGTCAGCCAGCAGCAGTTGCTCGATACCAATCTGGTATTGCAACGGTTGATGAACTCCGATGGTTTGACCGGACTGTCTAACCGCCGCCACTTCGACGAGTACCTGGAACTGGAATGGCGCCGTTCGCTGCGTGATCAGAGTCAATTGTCGCTGTTGATGATTGATGTCGACTATTTCAAGTCCTACAACGACAGTTTTGGCCACCTCGAAGGCGATGAAGCCCTGCGTAAAGTCGCCACCGCGATTCGCGATGCCAGCGCCCGACCGTCGGACCTGCCGGCCCGTTACGGCGGTGAAGAGTTTGTCCTGGTGCTGCCCAATACCACGCCGGGTGGTGCACGCCTGGTGGCGGAAAAACTCCGTCTCACCGTGGAGGCACTGAAGATTCCACACATTTTTCCCAGCGAAGGCTCAAGCCTGACCATCAGCATCGGTTTGTCGACGATGATCCCGCAGCAGGGCAGTGACTGCCGGCAATTGATCTCGGCGGCGGACAAGGGGCTGTACCTGGCAAAGAACAATGGGCGCAATCAGGTTGGTATTGAGTGAAATTACGAATCGACCGCTCACCCCAGCCCTCCCGAAACGTCGGACCGCCCCACAGGGGAGAGGGGGAAAGGGAGCCGATGGGGGGCTTTTCAGAACCTGAGTTCGACTCGGAATTTTCAGGTCGCAGTATTTCGAAAGACACTTAGGTCAGTCCCCTCGCCCCTCGGGGAGAGGGTTTAGGGTGAGGGGGAGCGATCTCAAGCCCGATAAAGAACCCGCTAAAGCCGCCAGGCGGGCTGCCGTGACAGCTTGATTACGTTATACTCGCCGGCTTTCAAAAGTTCGCCAACGAGTGCTGCCCGCCATGGAAATCAACCCGATCCTTAACAGTATCAAGGACCTGTCCGAGCGCTCCGAAACTATTCGGGGGTATCTTTGACTACGATCAAAAGCATGAGCGTCTGACTGAAGTCAATCGCGAGCTTGAAGATCCGGCTGTCTGGAACAACCCGTCGTACGCTCAGGAACTGGGCCGCGAGCGGTCGCTGCTGGCGCAGATCGTCGAAACCCTCGACGAAATGCACAGCGGTCTGGCCGACGCAAAAGATTTGCTGCTGATGTCCGCCGAAGAAGAAGACCAGGCCGCCGTCGATGACGTCGCTGCCGAAGTCGAGCGCCTGCGCGAGTCGCTGGAAAAACTCGAATTCCGTCGCATGTTCAGCGGTGAAATGGACGCCAACAACGCCTACCTGGACATCCAGGCCGGCTCCGGCGGTACCGAGGCACAGGACTGGGCCAACATCCTGCTGCGCATGTACCTGCGCTGGGCTGACAAACGCGGTTTCGACGCGACCATCATGGAACTGTCCGCCGGTGAAGTCGCCGGGATCAAGGGCGCCACGGTCCACATCAAGGGCGAATACGCCTTTGGCTGGCTGCGCACCGAGATCGGCGTGCACCGTCTGGTGCGCAAGAGCCCGTTCGACTCCGGCAACCGTCGCCACACCTCGTTCTCGGCCGTGTTCGTGTCGCCGGAAATCGATGACAACATCGAAATCGACATCAACCCGTCGGACCTGCGCATCGACACCTACCGCTCCTCGGGTGCCGGTGGCCAGCACGTAAACACCACCGACTCGGCCGTACGGATTACTCACGTACCGACCAACACCGTGGTCAGCTGCCAGAACGAACGCTCCCAGCACGCCAACAAAGACACCGCGATGAAAATGTTGCGGGCGCGCTTGTACGAGCAGGAAGTGCAGAAACGCAACGCCGCCTCCCAGGCCCTGGAAGACACCAAGTCGGACATCGGCTGGGGTCACCAGATTCGCTCTTACGTGCTCGATGCGTCGCGAATCAAGGATTTGCGCACTAACATCGAACGCAGTGACTGCGACAAGGTACTCGACGGCGATATCGACGAATACCTGGTGGCGAGCCTGAAACAAGGCCTGTAACACGATCCCCCTGTAGGAGCCGGCTTGCTGGCGATCCCCGGCCTACGGCCGGGGGCAACGAACCTGATGGAATATTTAAAGACATGAGCGACCTAGAACTCGACCCGCAAGCCCTGCAACAGGAAGAAAACTCCCTGATCGCCCTGCGCAAGGAAAAGCTTGCTGCCGAGCGCGCCAAGGGCAATGCCTTCCCCAACGACTTCCGCCGCGACAACTACTGCGAAGACTTGCAGAAACAGTACGCGGACAAGACCAAGGAAGAGCTGGCAGAGGCTGCGATCCCGGTCAAGGTTGCCGGTCGCATCATGCTCAACCGTGGCTCGTTCATGGTGATCCAGGACATGACCGGTCGCATCCAGGTCTACGTCAACCGCAAGACCCTGTCCGAAGACACCCTGGCCTCGGTGAAAACCTGGGACATGGGCGACATCATTGCCGCCGTTGGCACCCTGGCCCGTTCCGGTAAGGGCGACCTGTACGTTGAAATGACCGACGTGCGCCTGCTGACCAAGTCGCTGCGCCCGCTGCCGGACAAGCACCACGGCCTGACCGACACCGAACAGCGCTACCGTCAGCGCTACGTTGACCTGATCGTCAACGAAGAGGTGCGCCAGACGTTCCGCGTGCGTTCGCAAGTGATTGCACACATCCGCAGCTTCCTGATGAAGCGTGACTTCCTCGAAGTCGAAACGCCGATGCTTCAAACCATCCCGGGTGGCGCGGCGGCCAAGCCCTTCGAGACGCACCACAACGCGCTGGACATGGAAATGTTCCTGCGCATCGCGCCTGAGCTGTACCTCAAGCGCCTGGTTGTCGGCGGCTTCGAAAAAGTGTTCGAGATCAACCGCAACTTCCGTAACGAAGGCGTTTCGACCCGTCACAACCCTGAATTCACCATGTTGGAGTTCTATCAGGCGTACGCCGACTACGAAGACAACATGGACCTGACCGAAGAACTGTTCCGGGAACTGGCGCAGCTGGTTCTGGGCAGCACCGACGTGCCGTACGGCGACAAGGTGTTCCACTTCGGCGAACCGTTCGTGCGTCTGTCGGTGTTCGACTCGATCCTCAAGTACAACCCTGAGCTGACCGCTGACGACCTGACCGACATCGAGAAGGCGCGCGCCATCGCCAAGAAGGCCGGCGCCAAGGTGCTGGGCTTTGAAGGCCTGGGCAAATTGCAGGTGATGATTTTCGAAGAACTGGTCGAGCACAAGCTGGAGCAGCCGCACTTCATCACTCAATACCCGTTCGAAGTGTCGCCGCTGGCCCGTCGTAACGACGAAAACCCAAGCGTCACCGACCGGTTTGAACTGTTCATCGGTGGCCGTGAAATCGCCAACGCCTACTCCGAGTTGAACGACGCGGAAGACCAGGCCGAGCGCTTCATGGCGCAGGTGGCCGACAAGGACGCGGGCGACGACGAAGCCATGCACTACGACGCCGACTTCGTTCGCGCGCTGGAGTACGGTATGCCGCCAACGGCCGGTGAAGGCATCGGCATCGACCGTCTGGTGATGTTGTTGACCAACTCACCGTCGATCCGCGACGTGATCCTGTTCCCGCACATGCGGCCGCAAGCGTAAGTGTTTCAATAAAAAAGCCGCCTATAACAGGCGGCTTTTTATTGCCTGTCTGGTACAAACGTATCAAATGGTTACTTTTGAAGTAAGAGAGGAATACCTGTCGTGAACCGTGCAATTGCTCAAGAAGGTGCAGCGGGCGTCGCCACTGCGGTCGCTGAAAGCGTTCAGTACCAGGGCCGCAAGGCCAGCCGACAGGGCAGCGAGCAGCGTCGACAGGACATTCTCGATGCGGCGATGCGCATCGTCGTGCGTGATGGCGTGCGGGCTGTGCGTCACCGTGCGGTGGCGGCCGAGGCCGGTGTGCCGCTGTCAGCCACCACTTATTACTTCAAGGATATCGATGACTTGCTCACCGATACCTTCGCCCAGTACGTGGAACGCAGCGCGGCTTTCATGGCCAAGTTGTGGGTCAACAACGAGGGCCTGCTGCGCGAGATGGTGGTCAGCGGCGACGGTAGTCCCGAGTCGCGCTCGCAACTGGCGGACGACATTGCGCGGCTGATGGCGGACTATGTGCACCGGCAACTGATCAACCGCCGCGAACACTTGATGGCCGAGCAGGCGTTCCGTCAGGAAGCGCTGCTGAACCCGCGCCTGGCGCTGTTGGTACGTTCACATCAGCAAATCCTGCTACAGGGCACGTGCCAGCTTTTCCAGGTTTTGGGTTCACGCGAACCGCAACAGGATGCCAAGGTGTTGACGGCGATTATCGGACGGATGGAATATCAGGGCCTGCTCAACGACGCCGAGCCTGTCGCCGAAGCCGAAATGCTCGGTATCCTCAATCGCTACATGCACCTGGTATTGGCGTCTGTTTGATTCCTGAGTGGAGGCGAATCCCTGTGGGAGCGAGCCTGCTCGCGATTACGGTCTGACATTCAACATCTCTGTTGCCTGACACTCCGCTATCGCGAGCAGGCTCGCTCCCACAGGGTAGGTGGCCACTTGAGGGCGATGTATGTTCATAGGGAGTGTTGAATGAAAGCCTGGCGTGTCGTTGTGATCGCCTTGTCGTTCCTGCTGCTCAGTGGCTGTCTGGTGACCTTCAAGGACCCACTGCCCGCCAGCGACCCCGCGCCCAAAGGTTTACTCGGCAAGTGGACCAGCACCAACGCGTGGGGCGAGCCGATGAACCTTGAACTGACGCGCCTGGGCGACAATCGCTATCAGGCGGTCAGCTACTTCAAGGCCAACCCCAGGGAGCGTGAAGCCTACCCCTTCACAGTGTCGCGCCATGGCAGTCGCTGGTACCTGTCGGCCAAGGTTCCGGCGCAGTTCGGCGGGCATTTCACGATCGCTGGTTTTGAGCTCACCGATAAGCACGAACTGGTGGTCTATAACCTCGATCTCGAGCAGATCAACCAGGCCCTGGGGCAAAAAGTCCTGAGCGGTGAAGGCTTTCAGACCGACGACGGCGAAGGCGTGTTGATCAGCAACAACATGGATCAGGTCTTTGCTTACCTCGATGATCCGGCCAATTCCGATGTCTTTGTCGAGGCGGTGCGCTATCAGCGCCTGGCCAAAACCAAAGCTGAAGTTAAATAAAGCCAGCACCTAACGGTTTTTCTACAGGAGTTTCGGGTGGACGATTACCAGCAGACGATACGCATTTTGTCCGATCGCATTGTGCTGGCACAGACGCCGATTCGCGTCCTCGATGCGGTCAAGTGGGATGACAGCATCCGCAAGGGTTTCCTCAAGGCCAAGGGCAAGGAAATGCCGGCGGTGGACCGCGACTATTACCTCAACCGGCCGCTGTCGTTTGATTCGAGCAAAGTAAAGCTGGAGTTCCAGAACATCGAGCGTGACATCACCCGTCAGCTCGGCCAGTTCAACCCGGTCGGCCAGATCATGCGGCGCATGTGCAAGGAATACCGGATGGTGGTGCGCATGCTCGAAGCGCGCGGCACCGAGGATTTCGGGCTGATTTCCCAAGAGCTGTACGGCGCCGCATCCGACGCGTTCCATGCCGGCGATCCGACCCTTTCCGACCTCGGCCTGATGCTCTCCGATTACCTGAACAACATTGATGGCCGCGGCGATCTGAAGGACGAGCCGAAAATCCTCACCGCCAAGGACGCCGTGCATTTACTGCAGACCCGGCTGAGCAAGGTGTTTGGCGAAGCCGAGGAAACCATCCGGGTATTCGAGTCTGACGGTATCGTGGCCGATGCGGCGGCTGGCGCCGATTACATCAAGATTCGCACCGATGCGATGTTCAACGAACGTGACGTGCGCGCCCTGGAAGTCCATGAAGGGTTGGTCCACGTGGGCACCACGCTCAACGGGCTGAACCAGCCGATCTGCACCTTCCTCTCCAAAGGCCCGCCGTCGTCGACGGTGACCCAGGAAGGCCTGGCGATCCTGATGGAAATCATCACCTTCGCTTCCTACCCAAGCCGCCTGCGCAAACTGACCAACCGCACACGCGCCATTCACATGGTGGAGGAGGGCGCGGACTTCTTGCAGATCTTCGAGTTCTTCCGCGAGCAAGGTTTCGAAATGGCTGAAAGCTACGGCAACGCCAGCCGGGTGTTCCGTGGTTCGGTGCCGACCGGGCTGCCATTTACCAAAGACTTGTCCTACCTCAAGGGCTTTATCATGGTTTACAACTACATTCAGTTGGCCGTGCGCAAAGGCAAGCTTGAGCAGATTCCGCTGCTGTTTTGCGGCAAGACCACGCTGGAAGACATGCGCACCTTGCGCCAGTTGGTGGACGAAGGGTTGGTGGTGCCGCCGAAGTATTTGCCGGATCAGTTCCGCGACATGAACGCGCTGTCGGCGTGGATGTGCTTCTCCAACTTCCTCAACCACCTGAGCCTGGACCGGATCGAAGCGGATTACTCCAACATTCTCTAAGAATCACCCCAACACCTGTGGCGAGGGAGCTTGCTCCCGCCCGGGTGCGAAGCAGCCGCGAAACCTGCCTGCACGGCATCGCTGAAAGAATGCTGGGGGCCGCTTCGCAGCCCAGCGGGAGCAAGCTCCCTCGCCACAATGATTGTGTCAGGCTTACAAATTCCAACATTCACAGCGGGGTTTCAACGGATGAGAGTCCTCGGCATCTTCTGCCTTCTCCTGACCTTGAGCGGTTGCAGCTCCCTGCTGTTTTACCCCGAACCCGGCCAGATATTTACCCCGGAAAAAGCCAAGCTCGAATACCGCGAAGTGACCCTCACCACCGCCGATGGCCTCAGGCTGAACGCTTGGTGGCTGCCGGCGAAAAAAGGCGTCGAGGTCAAGGGCACGGTGCTGCATCTGCACGGCAATGGCGGCAATCTGCCGATGCATCTGGGCGGCAGCTGGTGGTTGCCGGAGGAAGGCTACCAGGTGCTGTTGATCGATTATCGCGGTTACGGACTGTCCGAAGGCGAGCCGAGTCTGCCGGCGATTTATCAGGACATCGACGCCGCGTTCAAGTGGCTCGATCAGGCCCCAGAGGTCAAAGGCAAACCGCTGATCCTGCTCGGCCAGAGCCTCGGTGGTTCAATGGCCGTGCATTACCTGGTTCAGCACCCCGAACGACAGAAACAACTCAAGGCCTTCGTCCTCGACGGCGTGCCCGCCAGCTATCGCAGCATCGGCCGGTTCGCCCTGAGCAATTCCTGGCTGACCTGGGCTTTCCAAGTGCCGCTGTCGTGGCTGGTGCCAGACGGCGACAGCGCGATCAATTCCATGGCGCAGCTCAACGGCGTGCCGAAACTGATCTACCACAGCATCGACGATCCGATCGTGCCCCTTTCCAACGGCATCCGTCTGTATCAAGCTGCGCCGCCGCCGCGCGTGCTGCAATTGACCCGGGGTGGTCATGTGCAGACATTCGCCGACCCGGTCTGGCGCAAGGTCATGCTGCGTTATCTCGAAGACCCGCAGCATTTCAACGGCCTGCGCCGTTTGGGTGAAATCCCCAATTACCCGGCACCCAAGCATTCAGAAGATGAACCCTCAGAGAGTCCGCAATGAGTGAAGAACGTAACGCCATCCCGCTGATCATCACCGGTATCTGCAGCATCCTCGGCACTGTTGGCGCCCTGTGGTTCTACGGCTACCTGCACTTCGCCAAACCCGAAGATGCGCTGCTGCTCAGCGACTTCACCATGCTCAAGACCGTGCCGGGCGAAGACTACAAAGTCTCACTCGAACCTGCGTCGCAAGTGGCCCAGTGCATCGATGGCGTGCTGGTGATGTTCGACACCGAACAGAAAGGCTTGACCGGCGTATTGGTCAACAGCCAGAAAAAAGCCGTGCGTTGCATGGGCGAGGAAACCCCGCAGAAACTTGAGCAATAACCCGATCCTGATTGCAACAGAGATCAAATGTAGGAGTGAGACCGGCTTGCCGGCGATAGCGTTTTGTCAGTCGACATCAATGTTAAAGGTCAGATCGCAATCGCGAGCAGGCTCGCTCCCACAGGGTTTGTGAGATTGCAGAGATAAAAAGCCCCGCCTGATCGACTCAGGCGGGGCTTTTGTGTTTCAGCAGGTGAGGCTTAGTTCGAGCTGATAGCCGAACGTGGGATCACTGGCTGGTTGTCGTTGGAAATGGTCACTTCCACACGACGGTTCATCGCACGACCCGAGGTGCTGGTGTTTTCTGCAACCGGGTATTCCTTGCCATAACCCTGCGCAACGATGCGCGCTGGATCAACGCCCATTTTTACCAGCTCCGTGCGCACGGAACCGGCACGACGCTCGGACAGCGACTGGTTGTGGCTCGCGGTGCCGGTGCTGTCGGTGTAACCCTCGACGATCACTTTGCGATCAGGGTTTTCCTGAAGGAACTGCGCCAGTTTGTTGATGTTCACCAGACCGCTGGATTTCAGGTCAGCACGATCGGTTGCGAACAGCACATCACCGAACGTCACCAACGTACCGCGATCGGTCTGCTTGGCATTCAGGCTGGCTTGCAACTGCTTGATCTGCTGGTCGCGAGCGTCAAGACGCGCTTGTGCACGTTGCGCCGATGCGTTTTTCAGGTTGGCTTCAGCGGTACGCAGAGCAATGGTCTGCTTCGCCACTTCAACACGCTGATTGGTCAGGTAGGCCAACTGATCGACCTCGTTCGGATCTTTCTTGTCCAGATAAGCCTTGTCAGCCTTGTCCAGATAATCGCTGGCGTCCTTGGTTTCCAGCGCCGCCACTTTGCTGGCCTGCGGGTTGGCTTGCAGGCCGCTGTAGTTAGTGCGGGCCTGTTCCAGATTCGCGTTGGGCGGGGTGGAGCAAGCAGCCAGTGCGACGCTTGCGGCAAGGAGAGCGGGGATCATCAATTGTTTACGCATAATAATTCGTCCTTTCTATCGATAAGAGCTTCAAGTCTGAGGTCGGGATGCGCGCTTACTGCACAGTGCGCTGGCTTTCCTGACGCAGTTCCTGAACCCCTTTCTGGGAGTCCTTCACAGCTTGTTCGGCTTTCAGTGCCTGGGCTTTGCGTTCGGCTACGCGAGCGTCCCACTCAGCCTGTTCGGCCAGCACTTTGGCTTCTGCATACTTTTTGTCATGCATAGCGATTTCGGCTTGTTTGAGCTTGTCCTGCGCGGACTTCATTTCCACGGCGGCGAACTCGGTGCCACCGGCGCTGACGGCGCCATTCACAGCGGATTGGGTCACGGCGAATTGCTCGGTCGGCGGGTTGCCAGCGCAACCGGCCAGTACGAAGCTGCTGCCGATTGCCAGGGCAGCCAGTTTCAGACCGCGCAGCTGGGTGAACGAGGATTTGGCAGTTCGGGTCTTCATGGTCTTCAACTCCATTGGTATAACTCCTGAAAAACTTAAAAATCCATGCTGGGCAAGGAGCCGTAACCGTCGATTTCCGGGGGTGTTCTGAAACGGCCGTCCCAGGCGTGGTTAATGGCTGTGACCCGAGGCGTTTTTCAAAAGTTCAGAGAAGATGGCCTTACGCCTGAAAAAACTTTGACCGAACGGACAAGGCTCTAAATCGGGAACTTTGGCAATGTGCGGCGGTATTCCCGACCTTTTAGAGACTCGGGAACACGCATTTTTGAAGGGGTACGCAAGCTAATTGCAGGAGCGAGCCTGCTCGCGATAGCGGTGTGTCAGGCGACATAAATACCGGATGTCAGCCCGCATCGAGAGCAGGCTCGCTCCCACAGGGTTCGGCGAGGGAATTTAGTGTTTTTGCTTGTCGTCACCGGATGACAAATCGTGCAAGTGACGACGGGACAACGCAAGAAAGCGCGGGGTCGGACCGATGTCTTCGTACAGCGGATCACCTTCTTCATCGGTGGCCACCACGGTCGCTCCTTTCACGTAAGGAAAGCTCTTTTCCAGCTCTTCCAGCGCGGCGCCGATCAACTCGCCAAGCAGTTCTTCGGGTTGGCGTTTGGGGTACATTTCGGTGATCGCCGCCAGTCGTGCGGCGGCTTCCATGTCCAGATGAATCCTGTAGCCAGTGTCGGTCAGGCGACCTTTGGCGTTTTCTTCCCAATGCTGGGCAAGTTCACGGATTTTCATAAAAACCTCATTGCGCTCCTGCTCGTGGCAGGCGGTGTGAGTGTCCGCCAATGGTCGGCGGCAAGCCGTTGTACGGCTTACTCTTCAGACTAGCTCGAACGCACAAGGTTTAACGCCCCTTCGTCGTCTGCTTGTAAGAAGCGCTTTAGAGCGGCACTCTCTGCTATCAGAGCATGGCATTCCAAGACACCTGGATTTTCGCTGGAGAACTGCTGATGACCGATATTGATGCACGCTTGCGCGAGGACGTTCACCTGTTGGGTGAGCTGTTGGGCAACACCATTCGTGAGCAGTACGGGGACGGCTTTCTCGACAAGATCGAGCAGATCCGCAAGGGCGCCAAAGCCGACCGTCGCGGTTCGATGGATGCCGAGCTGAGCGCCAGCCTCAACCAATTGAGCGAAGAAGAGTTGCTGCCGGTGGCGCGGGCGTTCAACCAGTTTCTCAACCTGGCCAATATCGCCGAGCAGTATCAGCTGATTCACCGCCGCGAAGAGTCGCAGCCGGCCCCGTTCGAATCACGGGTGCTGCCGGAATTGCTCGCACGCCTGCGCGCCGAAGGCCATAGCGCCGAATCCCTGGCCCGGCAATTGGGGCGGCTGGAGATCGAACTGGTACTCACCGCTCACCCGACCGAAGTGGCGCGCCGCACGCTGATCCAGAAATACGACGCCATCGCCGCGCAACTGGCGGCCCAGGATCATCGCGACCTGACGACAGCCGAGCGCGAACAGATCCACGCGAAGTTGCAACGCCTGATCGCCGAAGCCTGGCACACCGAAGAAATCCGCCGCACGCGGCCGACGCCGGTCGACGAAGCCAAATGGGGTTTCGCGGTGATCGAGCATTCGCTGTGGCAGGCGATCCCGAACTATATGCGCAAGGCCGATAAAGCCCTGCATGCCGCCACCGGCCTGCATTTGCCACTGGAAGGCGCGCCGATCCGCTTCGCCTCGTGGATGGGCGGCGACCGCGACGGCAACCCGAACGTGACGGCCGCCGTGACCCGCGAAGTCTTGCTCCTGGCGCGCTGGATGGCGGCTGATTTGTACGTGCGCGATGTTGATCAGCTCGCCGCCGAACTGTCGATGCAGCAGGCCAGCGATGCGCTGAAAGCCAAGGCCGGGGACAGCGCCGAACCTTATCGCGCGGTGCTTAAGCAGTTGCGTGAACGTCTGCGAGCGACGCGTAACTGGGCGCATGCCTCGTTGACGGCCACCACCCCCGCGCCAGCCGATGTGCTGCACAACAACCGTGATCTGCTGGATCCGTTGGAGCTGTGCTATCAGTCTTTGCACGAGTGCGGCATGGGCGTGATCGCGGACGGTCCGCTGCTCGATTGCCTGCGCCGCGCGGTGACTTTCGGCTTGTTCCTGGTGCGGCTCGATGTGCGTCAGGACTCGTCCCGACACACGGCGGCGATGACTGAAATTACCGACTACCTCGGTCTCGGTCGCTACGAAGACTGGAGCGAGGAAGAGCGCATCGCTTTCCTGGTGCGTGAACAGAACAACCGTCGGCCGTTGCTGCCGGCGTATTTCAAACCGTCGGCCGATACCGCCGAAGTGCTGGCGACATGCCGGGAAATTGCCGCCGCCCCGGGGGCTTCGCTCGGCTCTTATGTGATCTCCATGGCCGGCGCCGCTTCCGACGTGCTCGCCGTGCAGTTGCTGCTCAAAGAGTCTGGCGTGTTGCGGCCAATGCGCGTGGTGCCGCTGTTCGAAACCCTCGCCGACCTCGATAACGCCGGTCCGGTGATTGAAAAATTGTTGCTGCTGCCGGGCTATCGCTCACGCCTGCAAGGGTCGCAGGAAGTGATGATCGGCTATTCCGACTCGGCCAAGGACGCCGGCACCACCGCGGCGGCCTGGGCGCAATATCGGGCACAAGAGCGCCTGGTCGATATCTGCCGCGAGCAACAAGTGGAGCTGCTGTTGTTCCACGGTCGCGGTGGCACCGTCGGTCGCGGTGGCGGTCCGGCGCATGCGGCGATTCTGTCCCAGCCACCCGGTTCTGTAGCGGGACGTTTCCGCACCACAGAGCAGGGGGAAATGATTCGTTTCAAATTTGGCCTGCCGGACATCGCCGAGCAAAACCTCAATCTGTACCTGGCGGCCGTGCTGGAAGCGACCTTGCTGCCGCCCCCTCCACCGGAACCGGCCTGGCGTCATCTGATGGACGAATTGGCCGCCGATGGGGTCAAGGCTTACCGCGCCGTGGTGCGGGAAAATCCGCAGTTCGTCGAGTATTTCCGCCAGTCCACTCCAGAACAGGAATTGGGCCGTTTACCGTTGGGCAGCCGTCCGGCCAAGCGCCGTGCCGGCGGAATCGAAAGCCTGCGCGCCATTCCATGGATCTTTGGCTGGACTCAGACACGCCTGATGTTGCCGGCCTGGCTCGGCTGGGAAGCGGCGTTGAGCAAGGCACTGGAACGCGGTGAAGGCGAGCTGTTGGGGCAGATGCGCGAACAGTGGCCGTTCTTCCGCACACGGATCGATATGCTGGAAATGGTCCTGGCCAAGGCCGATGCCGACATCGCCCGATCCTACGATGAGCGACTGGTCGAAGCGGATCTGCTCCCTTTGGGTGCGCATTTACGCGACCTATTGTCGCAGGCGTGCGCCGTGGTCCTTGGGCTGACTGGTCAGTCTCAGCTACTGGCACATAGCCCAGACACCCTCGAATTTATCCGTCTGCGCAACACCTATCTCGACCCGCTTCATCTATTGCAGGCCGAACTGTTGGCCCGTTCGCGGCAACAGGAAGTGGCGCAGGGCAGCCCGGTAGAACAGGCGCTGCTGGTGTCTGTGGCGGGGATTGCTGCCGGTTTGCGAAATACCGGCTAAGGTTTTCGTCGTGGGGGAAAGGCACCCGGCGCGAGTGTCGAGTGCCTGTAGGTGAAGGACTGAAAAGGTCTGCAAGGCGACAGTTAATGATGGGGTTGCGACTTGGGGTACCCCGTCGAAAGGTCACGCGTGGCGCAGGTTTCTCCGACTTTCGGCGGCTTGTGTGGTCCGGGCCTGCTGTGTATCTTGATCAGCCTTTGGCCGTTTGGGCGGTCACGACCCTGTTTTTGAGATTGGCCCCACGAGGCGAATCCGTTGTTATCTATATAAAAAATTGAGGAGCACATCGATGCGCGTCATTCTGCTGGGAGCTCCCGGGGCCGGTAAAGGTACTCAGGCTAAGTTCATCACCGAAAAGTTCGGCATCCCGCAAATCTCCACCGGCGACATGCTGCGTGCCGCGGTCAAGGCCGGCACCGAGCTGGGCCTGATCGCCAAGAGCGTCATGGACAGCGGTGGCCTGGTTTCCGATGACCTGATCATCAATCTGGTCAAGGAACGCATCAGCCAGGCCGATTGCGCCAACGGTTTCCTGTTCGACGGTTTCCCGCGCACCATTCCCCAGGCTGAAGCCCTGGTGAAAGCCGGCGTCGAGCTGGATCACGTGGTCGAAATCGACGTCAAGGACGAAGACATCGTCCAGCGCATTGCCGGTCGTCGTGTTCACGAGGCCAGCGGTCGCGTTTACCACATCGTCTACAACCCGCCGAAAATTGCCGGTAAAGACGACATCACCGGTGAAGAGCTGGTGCAGCGCAAAGACGACACCGAAGAAACCGTGCGTCATCGTCTGTCGGTCTACCACGCCCAGACCGAGCCACTGGTGAAGTTCTACCAAGAGCTGTCCGCCGCTCAGGGCAAACCGAAGTACAGCCACATCGAAGGTGTTGGCTCGGTTGAAGCGATCACCGGCAAGGTGCTTGAAGCGCTGAACTGAAAAGACTGAATCGCTTTATCGTCTACGGCCCGCTTGCGGGCCGTAGTTGTTTATACTGGCGCACTTTTTCTGACCTCTCTTACGGAAACATCGATGAGCACCTTGCTGGCCCTGGACACCGCGACCGAAGCTTGCTCCGTTGCCTTGCTGCATGACGGCAAAGTCACGAGCCATTACGAGGTGATCCCGCGCCTGCATGCGCAAAAGCTGTTGCCGATGATTCAGCAGTTGCTCGCCGATGCCGGAACCACCCTGCAAGCGGTCGATGCCATTGCTTTCGGTCGTGGGCCGGGCGCATTCACTGGCGTGCGGATCGCCATCGGTGTGGTGCAAGGCCTGGCGTTTGCGCTGGATCGCCGGGTGTTGCCGGTCTCCAACCTGGCGGTACTGGCGCAACGGGCGTATCGCGAACACGGCGTGTGCCAGGTCGCGGCCGCCATCGATGCGCGGATGGATGAAGTGTATTGGGGTTGCTACCGCGAAACGGCGGGCGAGATGCGCCTGGTTGGCAATGAAGCGGTGTTACCGCCGGAAGTCGCGGCTTTGCCGGCCGATGCCAGTGGTGAATGGTTCGGCGCCGGCACGGGTTGGGGGTATGCCGAGCGCATCGCCGTCAACCTGAGCGGGCAGGACGCAGGCATGTTGCCGCACGCAGAGGACCTGCTGACGCTGGCGCGGTTTGCCTGGGAACGCGGTGAAGCGATTGTGGCGGATGAAGCTCAGCCGGTTTATCTGCGCGACAAAGTGGCGACCCCGAAGGCGCGTTGAGCCACGCGTTTCTGTGGCGAGGGAGCTTGCTCCCGTCCGGCTGCGAAGCAGTCGTAAATGCTGACTGCGCGAAGTACCTGTCTACAATTGGGGCCGCTTCGCAGCCCAGCGGGAGCAAGCTCCCTCGCCACAATGAACATTCCAACTGCAGCCAATCGTCACTTTCTGATCCCCGCTTTTAAACCTTTTCGTATTTCTGTGTTCTAGTTATCACTCGGCGGTTTGCGAAGTGGGTTATGTGCCACTAGACTGCCACTACTGATACCGGACATGTACTCCATGCGTATAGACGGCGTTTCCTCCCAGTCCTACCCCATCAAGCGCAAGCCCCGCAAAGGCCCGGTGGCGGATGACGACTACGTCGATATCGACGGCGAACTGGAAATTCCGTCCGAGGAGCAGCTGGCCGCCCGTGCCGCCAAGGCTTCCGCGCAACGCCTGAGCAATCTTCCGGCCCGTCAGCAAGACATGATCTACCACCGTGCCATGAGCAAAAGTGTCGCCACGGCACTCGCCAGCTACCTGAGCACTGCCGGTTTTGTGGATTGGGATACGGATGTAATGGGCCTCGATCTGTACATCTGATGTTGCCTTACTACCTGGGCTGCCCGTCATGGAGTGAAAACGCCTGGCGCGATTATCTGTATCCGCCCGACGCCAAACCCGCCGAATTCCTGAATCTCTATTCCCGAATATTCAACGCCGTAGAAGGCAATACAACATTCTACGCGAGCCCGGCTGCCAGCACCGTGCAACGCTGGGCCGAGACCATGCCCGAACACTTTCGCTTCACCGCCAAGTTTCCCGGCGACATCAGCCATGGCGGTGACCTGCGCGAACAACTGACCGCCGCCGAAACCTTCCTGCAATTGCTGAGCCCGCTCGGCGAACGGGTTTCGCCGCTGTGGCTGCAACTGTCGAAAAGCTTCACCCCGCAGCGATTGCCGGAACTGGCCGGTTTCATTGAAGCTCTTGAGCGACCGTTGGCCGTGGAAGTGCGGCATGACGAGTTCTTCGCCAAAGGGGATAGCGAGCGAATGCTCAACCGTCTGCTGCTGGACCGTGGCGTCGAGCGCATCTGCCTCGATCCGCGCGCGCTGTTTAGTTGCACGTCGACCGATCCGTCGGTGCTCCACGCCCAATCGAAAAAGCCCAGGGTGCCGCCGCGTCCGGCAGCGTTTACCCAATTCCCGCAGGTTCGTTTCATCGGCCATCCCCAGCTTGAGGCGAACGATCCGTTCCTGGCGCCGTGGGTCGAGAAAATCGCCGAGTGGATCGAAGAGGGTCGTACGCCCTACATCTTTCTGCACACCGCCGATAACCTGCTGGCCGCCAGACTGGCGCAACGTTTTCACGCAAAACTGATGCTGCGTTTACCTGGCTTGCCGCCGTTGCCTGAGCTATACAGAGAGCCCGCCGCCGAGCAACTTGGCCTGCTCTGAGGCGGATTCGTCCCCCTTTCAGGAGCCTGCCAATGGATGCGCAAACCCTTCGAGCCCTGGCGTTCAAAGCACTGCACGAACGCGAGGGCGCTTTTGTCATTCCCAATCCTTGGGACGCCGGCTCGGCGAAGATGCTCGCCAGCCTGGGTTTCGAGGCGCTGGCGACCACCAGTGCCGGTTACGCCTTTTCCAACGCCCGCCCCGATGGCGGGTTGACGTTGGACGATACGCTGGCGAACGTCCGCGCGATTGTCGCGGCAACCGACTTGCCGGTGGCGGTGGACCTGGAAAACGGGTTTGCTGACGATCCCGCAGAATGCGCAAAAAGTATCTTGCAGGCCGCGGCGGCGGGTGCTGTCGGTGGATCGATCGAAGATGCCACCGGCCGTGAAGACGCGCCGATCTACTGCTTCGAACACGCCGTGGCACGCATTGAAGCCGCCGTCGCAGCGGCGCGCAGCCTGCCTTTCCCTTTTACGTTGACCGCCCGCGCCGAAAATTTTCTGCACGGTAATCCTGACCTGGCCGATACCATCCGCCGTTTGCAGGCGTTCGCCGAGGCGGGTGCCGACGTGTTGTACGCGCCGGGCCTGCGCAGCGCTGAAGACGTGTTGGCAGTGGTCCGTGCGGTGGCACACAAACCGGTCAACGTGTTGATGTCCGGTGGGCTCAAATTGACGGTCGAGCAGTTGAGCGAAATGGGCGTCAAACGCATCAGCGTCGGTTCGGCGCTGGCCTTGGCGGCGTACGGCGAGTTTTTCCGCGCCGCCGAAGAGATCAAGACGTCGGGCACCTTCGGGTTCACGTCGCGGTCCATGCCGTATGCCAAGGCTAATCAATTGTTCAAAGGCTGACGATGCGTTTTCGGTGGTGGCTGTTGTTGATGCTGTTGATCATCGGTGCGGCGGGCGTGGGCGTCTGGCGCGGCTGGATCTCGCTGCCACCCCAATGGAACCCTTGGGCGCCGCTGGACGTGAAGGCCGAACCGAATTTTTTGACGCGCTACAAACTGATGAGCCTGCGTGATGATCCACAATTGTGTGATCAGGCGTTGAGCAGCTCCGGTTTACGCGTCGCACATCAGGCCGACAGCCCCGGCGCGACGTGTCCGTTGATCAACACCTTGCGTGTGCAGGGCGGCGATGTCGCACTCAGCAGCAGCTTCCTCGCCAGTTGTCGCCTGGCGGTTTCGTTTGCCCTGTTCGAACACCATGCCCTGCAACCCGCTGCGCAAGCGGTGTATGGACAGTCCGTCAGCCGGGTCGATCATCTCGGCAGCTTTGCCTGTCGCAACGTCTACGGTCGCGAAAACGGCCGGCGAAGCCAGCATGCCAGCGCCGATGCGTTGGACATTGCCGGTTTCCGCCTGGCTGACGGTCGAGCCATCAGCGTGCTCAAGGATTGGCCGAAGGATAATCAGGACGCACGGTTTCTGCGCCAGGTTCGCGATGGCGCCTGTGGTCTGTTCAGTGTGGTGTTGAGCCCGGACTACAACGCCGCCCATCGCAATCACTTTCATGTCGATGTCGGGCCGTGGTGGGTGTGTCGCTAAGGGATTTTTGTTGAGGGTCAGGCGGCGATGCGCAGGTTCTGCAGCACGATCGGGCGAGCCCAGCCGTTATCGAAATCGAATTGTTTCTGTTGCTCCACCAGTTCTTCGGGGGAGAACGGCGGGAACGGTTTGTCCAGCAGGTCCATTTCGAATTCAGCGATCGGCAAACGCAGCGGGCGCGGTTGTGGCGCCGGGCCGGCTTCGGGTACAGGCTGGCCGGCGGTGAGCACGATCGGACGCACCCAGCCACTTTCGAAGTCTTGTTGTTTCTGTTGCGCGACGATTTCTTCGGCCGGGAACGGCGGGAAAGGTTTGTCGGCCAGGTCCATTTCGAACTCGGCGATTGGCAGGAACAGCGGCTCGGGTGGCTTGACTTCGGTTTCTTTCACATCGCATTCGCGCTGGGAAACGATGTGCGCAAGCAGCTCGCTGCCGACGGTAGGCTCGACAGGGCTTTCAAGATCAACCGGTGGGAAAGTCCCGCACGCCGGCACCACATCGGTCGACTGTTCGGCCAGGGCCTGGGCAAAAAAATCCTGCCACAGGTGACTGACGCCGCTCAGTGCCTGTGAATTTCGCAGACCATAATCGCCATGACGCGAAATGTAGCCAACGGATGTGGATTGAATGCCTGACATTTTTCTCGGTCGACGCTCAGCTCTGGCAAAATGCTCGTTAGTTTTGTTATCGGCCGTTTTTGCCGATCATTAATTTTTTGAGCGTGTTTTCCCATGATTGAGCAACCTGCGGCCTGCCGCATCCACGTCGAGGCCTCGGCCCCGGCGTTTCAGCCACAAGCCGAGCAATGGGCCGAACGCCTGGGCTTGCCGTTGCACGTGGATGACGGCGAGTTTGCCCTGCAGGTGGGCGAGCAGGGTTTGCAACTGCAACAACTCGGGCCGGACGCACCAGGGCCGGTGCGGGTGGACTTCGTCGAAGGTGGCGCGGCGCATCGCCGGTTGTTCGGCGGTGGCACGGGGCAGATGATCGCCAAGGCGGTTGGCATCGCGCAGGGCGTGCGTCCGCGTGTACTGGATGCCACGGCGGGGCTGGGCAAGGATGCGTTCGTGCTGGCGAGCCTGGGCTGCGAGATGAGCCTGATCGAGCGTCAGCCGCTGATTGGTGCGTTGCTTGAGGATGGGCTGGCCCGGGGTGCGGAAGATTTCGACGTTGCGCCGATTGTGGCGCGGATGAAGTTGCTCAAGGGCAACTCGATCGAAGTGATGCGCAACTGGGAAGGGGAGCCGCCGCAGGTGATTTACCTCGACCCGATGTTTCCGCACCGTGAGAAAACGGCGTTGGTGAAGAAGGAAATGCGTCTGTTTCGGCCATTGGTCGGTGATGACCCGGATGCACCAGCCCTGCTCGAAGCCGCATTGGCACTGGCCAGTCATCGGGTGGTGGTCAAGCGACCGCGCAAGGCGCCTTGCATTGCGGGGCCCAAGCCAAGTCATGCGCTAGACGGGAAATCCAGTCGGTATGACATCTATCCGAAAAAAGCACTCAAGCCCTGAGACCGAGTCGCCCCCATCGCGAGCAGGCTCGCTCCCACAGGATCTGCGCTAACCCTTGTGGGAGTGAGCCCTGCTCGCGATGGCACCAGATCAGACAACCAAAAACTATCAGGCTGTCTCAGGCCTGTAGGCCCGCATAAACAACCCCACCACTTCCCGCACATGCTCTTCGGCCGCATCCCCCGTCACCGGCTCACCGCAGCCATACAGCAAGCGAAAATTCCCCGCGCCCTTGAGCAAGCAGAAGAAATGCTCGGCCGCATTGCGCGGTTTGTCGATGCTCAACGCGCCGCTCTGATCAACCTTGGCCAGCAATCGCTCCATGCCATGCAACATGCGTTGCGGCCCGGCTTCGAAGAAGATCAGCGAGAGTTTCGGGTCCTGGCTGCCCAAGGCCATCATCAGCCGATGCAGGTTCACCGATTCATCGCTGTTGATCAGCTGATGAAAACCGCGCGCGATATTCAGCAGCACCGTTTCTACCGAAACACCGTCCGGCAACTCGAAAAACAGTGTGGGCAACTGCTCTTCGCACTTGGCCATCACGGCAGCGGAGAACAGCGTCTCCTTGTCGTTGAAATGGCTGTAGACGGTCAGCTTTGACACACCGGCTTCCGCCGCCACGGCATCCATGCTGGTGCTGGCGTAACCATTACTCAGAAACAGAATTTTCGCCGCATCGAGGATGGCCTGGCGCTTGGCCAGATCCTTGGGACGGCCCGGACCGTTGGGTGCTGAAAGATTGTTCGACATTCTTCGCTTTTAATACTGGACTGGTGAGTTTGCTATTAATAACATACTCGCCAGTATAATTATTCCAAGCACCATTAGCGAAAGGTCCTTCACCATGTTCCGCTATGCCTTGCCCCTCGCGTTGCCAGTCAGTCTGGCGTTGTTATTGTCTGCGTGTGGCCACGAAGAGGCGCCGAAAACCACTGTCCGCCCCGCGATGGTGGTGCAGCCAGAACCTTCGGCGCAGGCAATGGAAAGTTATCCGGGTGAAGTGCGGGCTCGTTATGAGCCGGACCTGGCGTTTCGCATTGGCGGCAAGGTCAGCCGACGGCTGGTTGAAGAAGGGCAGCGGGTCAAGGCCGATCAGCCTCTGGCCGAACTCGATCCCCAGGACGTACGCCTGCAACTGGAAGCCACCCGTGCCCAGGTGGCCGCCGCCGAAGCCAATCTGAGCCTGGTGCGCGCCGAGCGTGATCGCTACAAGACGCTGATGGACCGTCAGATGGTCAGCCGTTCGCAGTATGACAACTCCGAAAACCTTTACCGATCCGGTGAAGCGCGCCTCAAGCAAATCAAAGCCGAATTCAACGTCTCGACCAATCAGGCCAGCTACGCGGTGCTGCGTGCGCCGCAGGATGGCGTGGTGGCCAAGCGCGCGGTGGAAGTCGGGCAAGTGGTGGCGGCGGGGCAAACCGTGTTTACCCTCGCCACCGATGGCGAGCGTGAAGTGTTGATCAGCCTGCCGGAACAGAGCTTCGGCCGCTTCAAGGTCGGTCAGCCGGTGTCGGTCGAACTCTGGACCCAACCCGATCAGCGTTTCGCCGGGCGCATCCGTGAACTGTCGCCCGCTGCCGATCCAAAATCCCGCACCTTCGCTGCGCGAATCTCATTCACCGGCGGCAAGGTCCCGGCCGAACTCGGCCAAAGCGCCCGGGTATTCGTCCAGACCGCTGACGTGATACCGCTGTCTGTGCCGCTGTCGGCCCTGACGGCGGAAAACGGCGCGACTTACGTCTGGGTCGTCAGTGCCAACAACACCTTGAAGAAAACCCCGGTTCGGGTCGGTGCCTTCGGCGAGAAAACCGTCCCGGTGCTCGAAGGCCTGAATGCCAGCGACTGGGTGGTGGCCGCTGGCGTCCATGTCCTGCTTGAAGGGCAGCAAGTGCGCCCGGTGGATCGCTCCAACCGCGTGGTCAATCTGGCCGACAAGGAGTAATCCCCGATGGGTTTCAATCTTTCCGAATGGGCGCTGCGCAATCGCCAGATCGTACTGTTCCTGATGCTCTTGCTGGCCATCGTCGGCGCGCTTTCCTACACCAAGCTCGGTCAAAGCGAAGACCCGCCGTTCACCTTCAAAGCCATGGTGATCCGCACCAACTGGCCGGGCGCCACGGCGCAGGAAGTCTCGCGCCAGGTCACCGAACGCATTGAAAAGAAGCTGATGGAAACCGGCGAATACGAGCGCATCGTCTCGTTCTCGCGCCCCGGCGAATCCCAGGTGACCTTCATTGCCCGCGACTCCATGCATTCGGTGCAGATACCGGAGTTGTGGTATCAGGTGCGCAAAAAGATCAGTGACATTCGGCACACTTTGCCGCCGGGCATTCAGGGGCCGTTTTTCAACGATGAGTTCGGCACCACTTTCGGCAATATCTATGCGCTGACCGGCGACGGTTTTGATTACGCGGTGCTCAAGGATTACGCCGACCGCATCCAGATCCAGCTGCAACGGGTCAAGGACGTGGGCAAGGTCGATCTGCTCGGGCTGCAGGACGAGAAAATCTGGATCGAACTCTCCAACGTCAAACTCGCAACGCTCGGTTTGCCATTGGCCGCCGTGCAGCAAGCCCTCGAAGAACAGAACGCGGTGTCCACGGCCGGGTTCTTCGAGACCACCAGCGAGCGATTGCAGCTACGGGTGTCGGGGAATTTTCAGACAGTCGACGAGATCAAGAACTTCCCGATCCGCGTCGGTGATCGCAACTTCCGTATTTCCGATGTGGCAGATGTGCGTCGCGGCTTTAACGATCCACCGGCACCGCGCATGCGCTTCATGGCGGAAAACGCCATCGGCCTGGCGGTGGCGATGAAGGACGGTGGCGACATTCTGGTGCTGGGCAAGGCGCTGGAAATCGAGTTCGACCGCATCCAGAAAAACCTCCCTGCCGGCATGCAGCTGCGCAAGGTGTCCGATCAACCGGCGGCGGTGAAAACCGGTGTCGGCGAGTTCGTTCAAGTGTTGGTGGAAGCCCTGGCGATTGTGTTGCTGGTGAGCTTTTTCTCCCTCGGCGTGCGCACCGGTATGGTGGTGGCGCTGGCGATTCCGCTGGTGTTGGCGATGACTTTCGCCTGCATGTATTACCTCGGCATCGGCCTGCACAAGATTTCCCTCGGCGCGTTGGTTTTGGCGCTGGGCTTGTTGGTGGACGACGCGATCATCGCCGTGGAAATGATGGCGATCAAAATGGAGCAGGGCTTCGACCGCATCAAGGCCGCCAGTTACGCCTGGACCAGCACCGCGTTCCCGATGCTCACCGGCACCCTGATCACCGCTGCCGGTTTCTTGCCAATTGCCACCGCGCAGTCGGGCACTGGCGAATACACGCGATCGATCTTCCAGGTGGTCACCATCGCGTTGCTGGCCTCGTGGATTGCGGCGGTGGTTTTCGTGCCGTACCTGGGGGAAAAACTCCTGCCGGACCTGGCGAAGATTCATGCCGCCAAGCATGGCACGGGACAGCCCGATCCTTACGGCACGCCGTTCTATCAGCGCGTCAGGCGCTTGGTGGAGTGGTGCGTGCGCTGGCGTAAAACCGTCATCGTGCTGACCGTGGTGCTGTTCATTGGCTCCATCGTGCTGTTTCGCTTTGTGCCGCAACAATTCTTCCCGGCCTCGGGTCGACTGGAGTTGATGGTCGATCTGAAACTCGCTGAGGGCGCGTCCCTGAGCAACACCGCCGATGAGGTCAAACGCCTTGAAGCCTTGCTGAAAGATCACGCCGGCATCGACAACTACGTGGCCTACGTCGGCACCGGTTCGCCACGTTTCTACCTGCCGCTGGACCAGCAATTGCCGGCGGCGAGCTTCGCCCAGTTCGTGGTCCTGGCCAAGACCATCGAGGAGCGCGAAACCCTGCGCACCTGGCTGATCGAAACCCTCAACGAACAGTTCCCGGCCCTGCGCTCGCGTGTCACACGTCTTGAAAATGGTCCGCCGGTTGGCTATCCCGTGCAGTTCCGGGTGACCGGTGAGCACATTGAAGAAGTCCGCGCATTGGCCCGTAAAGTGGCGGCCAAGGTTCGCGAGAACCCGCACGTGGTGAACGTGCATCTGGACTGGGAAGAGCCGAGCAAAGTTGTCTATTTGAACGTTGATCAGGACCGCGCCCGGGCGCTGGGTGTCAGCACGGCGAACCTGTCGAAGTTCCTGCAAAGCTCACTGACCGGTTCCAGTGTCAGCCAGTACCGCGAAGACAACGAGTTGATCGAAATCCTGCTGCGCGGCACTTTGCATGAGCGCACCGAACTGTCGTTGCTGCCGAGTCTGGCGGTGCCGACCGACAACGGTCGCAGCGTGGCGCTGTCGCAAATCGCAACGCTGGAATACGGCTTCGAAGAAGGCATCATCTGGCACCGCAACCGCCTGCCGAACGTGACGATCCGCGCCGACATCTACGGCAAGGAACAACCGGCGACGCTGGTGCAACAAATCATGCCGACCCTCGACCCGATCCGCGCCGAATTGCCGGACGGTTACTTGCTGGACGTCGGCGGCACCGTGGAAGACTCCGCCCGTGGCCAGAACTCGGTGAAGGCCGGCGTGCCGCTGTTCATCGTAGTGGTGCTGACCTTGCTGATGCTGCAATTGCGCAGCTTCTCGCGCACGGTAATGGTGTTCCTGACCGCGCCGCTGGGCTTGATCGGGGTGACGCTGTTTTTGATGGTGTTCCGTCAGCCGTTCGGTTTTGTGGCGATGCTCGGGACCATCGCGTTGTCCGGGATGATCATGCGTAACTCGGTGATTCTGGTGGACCAGATCGAGCAGGACATCGCCGCCGGGCTCAAGCCGTGGCAAGCGATTATCGAAGCCACGGTGCGGCGCTTCCGACCTATCGTGTTAACGGCGCTCGCGGCGGTGCTGGCAATGATCCCGTTGTCCCGCAGCGTGTTCTTCGGGCCAATGGCGGTGGCGATCATGGGCGGGCTAATCGTGGCGACGGCGTTGACGCTGCTGTTTTTGCCAGCGTTGTATGCGGCGTGGTTCAGGATCAAGAAAGAGTCGGTCTGACTTCCTACAACAATCTCGGATCTCTCTGATATTGAGTCAGAGAGGTCCTAATGCTGTACTCGAGGCTCAGTTTAATGAGCTTTTGAGACAGCAATAGTGAAAAAACCACCCTTGTTCACGGGACGTCCGGACCCGGTGTTTGATCTGTTGGCGCAGTCGCCTCACAAAGAGCGCCTTGCGGATTATCTCGTCTTACTCAAGCCGCTGGATGATCAGGGGCGCTACCTTTCATTCGACGAATTGCGCTATCGCTGGCCGCCAGGAATGGACTCGAGTCTGTGCTGGGCGTTGGTGAAGAAAGCCCGGACCGCTCAATATTCAAGTCTTCTGCCATTGGGTGATCCCGTTCAGTGGAGCAACTTCGTGCTGACCCCGTTGGCGCAAAAAGCTATTTCGGCGGTAGACCGACAAGCCACGACAGCTGCGCTGGAGTACATGACCAGCCGGATCGGTGAGCATGCGCATTTCAGCTATTTGCTCAACGACCTGATCGAAGACGAAGCCATCAGCAGCAGTCAGCTCGAAGGTGCGGCTACCACCACGCGAGTGGCCAAGGACATGCTTAAGCGCAAAAGGTTGCCGCGCACACCGGATGAGCGAATGGTGGTGGGGAATTACAAGATGATGAATTTCGCCTGGGAACAGCGCTACGAACCCCTGAGCGTCCAGCTGATAACGGCGATGCATCGCGTTGGTGTCGAGGGGATTGACGATGCACAGTATTCACCCGGTGAATTCAGGGCCAACGACGATGTGGTGGTGCAGGACGGGCAGGGCAATACCGTTCATACGCCGCCACCTGCCGTGGGTCTGGTTTCGCGATTGCGGACATTGTCGGAATGGATCAACCAGTCACACCACGATCCCGAGCAGGCGGATTATCTGCATCCGATGATCAAAGGCATCGCGCTGCATTTTGCCCTGGGTTATGAGCATCCCTTCCGTGACGGCAACGGCCGGGTCGCGCGGGCGCTGTTCTACTGGCTCATGTTCAAGAATGATTTTTCTGCATTCCGCTATATAGCGATCAGCATCTTGCTGCGCAATGCGCCTGTGAAATACGGGCGATCCTATTTGAATACCGAGGCGGATGATCTGGACCTGACTTATTTCATCGACTTTCAGTGTTCGGTGATTCTGCGAGCTGTCAGTGGTTTTACCGAGGCTTATCGGAAAAGTCTGGCGTATACGGAACGCTTTGATCGCTGGCTGGCAGAGTCCGGATTTTTCGATCGACTGACCGAGAAGCAGCGTGCCGTTTATCAAGTGGCCAAGAGTGGGATGGCCAAAGAGTTCACGGCGGTCAATGTGAAAGAGAATCTGGACTGCTCATACAACACCGCCTCAGCCACGTTGAACGGGCTGGTGGAGTTGAATGTGTTTGAGAAGAGAAAGATGGGGCGTGAGTGGGTGTTCTTTCTGCGTGCCGCATCGGCGATCTGATCTTTTGTGGGAGCGGGCAAGCCCACTCCCACATGATCGGTGTTAAGGCTTAGAGCGTACCGAAAACTTTCTTCGCCAGACTCGTCGCCGCAGCCGCCGGGTTCTGGCGGATGGTTTCTTCCTGTTTGCCGATCATCTCGAACAATCCGTTCAGCGCCTGCTCGGTCACGTAGCTTTCGATGTTGGCGTTCTTGGCATCCAGCACACCCATGGTCGCTGCCTGGCCCGCGAACGTGTTGTATTGCTTGGCCAGGCCGACCTGGTCGGTGGCTTGCTTGACGATCGGCAGGAACTTGGCGCGGATCTGTTCGCGGCTGGTTTTGCTCAGGTACTGGGTGGCCGAGTCATTGCCGCCGCTGAGAATTCCTTTGGCATCCTCGACGCTCATCTTCTTGACCGCGTCCACCAGGATTGGCTGGGCCTGGGTCACAGCGGTTTCGGCGGCTTTGTTCATGCTGGTTTCCAGCTGAGTGACTTGATCACCCATGCCGAACTGTTTCATTTTGCTGGCGACTTTGCCCAGTTTGCCCGGCAGTTCGATTTTCACGTCCGGGTTGTTGCTGAAACCGCCCGGAGTACCGAGTTGTTTGACGGCCAGTTGCGCGCCTTGGGTCAGGGCATCCTTGAGGCCGCCGGTGGCGTCTTTTTGCGACAGGTCACTGAGCGACAGCGCCATCGCGCTGGCGGAGATCATCAAGCCTGCGCAGAGGCCGGCGAAGCGAAGGGTAGGGCGGAGCATGGCGGCTTCCTTGTTCGAAAGAGGCAATTAGCGGACGGCGTCGACGCGGATTTTCAGTGGCTGCGGATCGCTGCCATCAAGCTGTACGGGGTGGTGTTCGGTGGTGATGAACATCAGTTTGCCGTCGACTTCGATACGTGCGCTGACCGAATAGCGATGGCCGGGTTTGACCTGGGCCGGATCGTAACTCAGATGAAACGGCAGCGGCACCTGGCCTTTGACCGGACCTTCCTGTTCGTCGAGGACAACCGCAGGCGCGTCGGCGAGGGACACGTCCTGCAGGCTGACGCTCAGGATGGCGCTCGGCGGCAGGGCGATGCGTTGCAGGTAGAACACTTCGCCATCGAGGCTGGTTTTCGCACCAGGTTGCATCGACTGACAGGCTCCCAGCAACGCGGTCATGGCTAATAGAGTGAGTTTTTTCATCGCAGAGTTCCGATTGAGGTGGGAGCGGGGCTTGCTCGCTCCCACAGGTATTGCATCAAGTCTGAGGCTGCACGCCGACCTGATCCGCCGCATCTTCACTGCGGTGCAACGCCACCTGACGGATCGACAAACGAATCTCCGCCGGCAACACGCGTTTGGCCGCACCTTCGGCCAGTTCACCCAGCAGTTCGTGATAACTCAACTTGCCGGCCTCGTCACGCTTGAGCACATCGAGATCCAGCATGGTTTGTATGAAATGGCGGAACAGGCTCTTGTCGAAGAACTCCGGGGCGTTTAGCCCGTGCAGGATCGACAGGCGCTGAGCCATGACCGTGCACAGGTCTTCCAGCTCTTCGGCGCTGATGCTGTTCTGGCCGCTGTTGAGTAGCAATGACACGGTCATGTAGAAGCGTTGCAGCGTTTGAGCGATGCTCTTCGACAACAAAGTCAGCAACACAAAATGCCGCGAGCTTGGCGCCGGACGCAGGTAAACGTCGTTCTCGAAACGCAACAGACCTTGCTCGACGAACGCTTCGAGCCACTGATCGATCACGCCATCCAGCTCGTCCAGCGTCCAGCGAATGAACAGTTCCGACTGCAGGTATGGATACAGCGCCCGGGTGTAGCGCAGGATCTGTTCGCGGCTCATGCGCGAGGCGCTCTGGAAGAAACTCGCCAGCAGCGCCGGCAAGGCGAAGATGTGCAGCACGTTGTTGCGGTAGTAAGTCATGAGGACAGCGTTCTGCTCATCCAGGTACAGAATCTTGCCCAGGGCATCACTCTGTTCGGACAGCAGGTCCATGTCCTTCACATGCTCGATCAGCGCCCGGCCATCACCTTCGGGCAGCGTGGTGTGCGGCGAGTAGGGAACCTTGCGCAACAGTGCCAGGTACAAATCCAGCACCCGTGCCATGGCCCGATCATCCAGCGCCAGCCGGGTGGTGGACAGCAAGGCCAGCGCCACCAGATTCACCGGGTTGATCGCTGCTGCTTCGTTGAGGTGTTGCGCGACTTTCTCGCCCAAACGGTTGGTGGTTTCGTTGAGCCACGCCGGTTTGAATTGCGGGCCGAGTTCCTGTTTGCGCCAGTCGGGCTGTTCGCTGTCGAGGAACTCCGCCAGTTTGATCGGCTCACCGAAGTTCACTGCGACCTGGCCGAAGCGTTGCTTGAGCGCGCCGATCACTTTGAAAATGTCGAAGATCGATTCTTTCTTCTTGCTCGCGCCGCGCAGTTCACCGAGATAAGTCCGGCCTTCCAGTACACGCTCATAACCGATGTACACCGGGATGAACACGATGGGCATGCGCGATGAACGCAGGAAGCTGCGCAGGGTAATTGCCAGCATCCCGGTTTTCGGTTGCAGCATGCGCCCGGTGCGTGAGCGCCCGCCCTCGACGAAGTACTCGACCGGGAAACCTTTGGTGAACAAGGTGTGCAGGTATTCGTTGAACACCGAGGTGTACAGCGGGTTGCCCTTGAAGGTACGGCGCATGAAGAACGCACCGCCGCGACGCAGCAGGCCGCCGATGCCCGGCATGTTGAGGTTGATCCCGGCGGCGATGTGGGGCGGGGTCAGGCCGTTGCGAAACAGCAGATAGGACAGCAGCAGGTAGTCGATATGGCTGCGGTGGCACGGCACATAGATCACTTCGTAACCCGGGGCGACCTTCTGCACGCCTTCGATGTTGTTGACCTTGATGCCGTCGTAGATCTTGTTCCAGAACCAGCTCAGCACCACTTCCATAAAGCGGATCGCGGTGTAGGTGTAGTCGGAGGCGATCTCGTTGCCATAGCGCAGGGCCTGGGCCTTGGCCTTCTCCGGGGAGATGTTTTCGCGCTCGGCTTCGTCGAGGATCGCTTGCTTGACCAGCGGCTGATTGAGCAGGCCCTTGACCAGGTTGCGACGGTGGGAAATGTCCGGGCCGATGACGGCGGCTTTGAGGTTGCGGAAGTGGACCCGCAGGATCCGCTGTGCCATGCGCACGGTGCGCTCGTGGCCTTTGTCGTGCTCGATCAGCTCGCGCAAGTGGATCGGCGCCGAGAACTGCACGCGGGTTTTGCGCCCGAGCACGATGATGCTCAACAAGCGACGCAGACGCCCGGTGACCGCCCAGCTGTCGGCGAAGAGCAGTTTCCACGGGCTCGATTCGCTGTCCGGCGACTGCCCCCAGAACACGCTGACGGGAATGATCTGCGCGTCTTCGACGGCGTTCTGGCTCAGGGCGCTGACCAGACGGGTCAGGGTCGGCGGCGCGCCGCGCTTGTCCTGACGACCGAGCCAGTCGGGCTCCGGCGTCAGGTAGAAGAATGCGGCAGGCTCCAGCAGATTGCCTACAGACACCGGTAACACCGGGCGCGGCAGACCGGCCTTGGTGCATTCGGTGTCGACTACGGCAAGGTCGGTCAGCGAAGGGTTTTGCAGGACGTAGAACACCGGACGACTGCGGTCGAGGTTGAGGGTGAACGACGACTGATTGATCGTCTCCGAGCGAACCCAGAGATAGAGCAGTCGGCGCAGGGTGCCAAACACAAGACGGCGGAGCGGGGAACGGGTCATACGGCTTCTGCGTGAGTGATTGAAACCGAGCGTTTGCTCGGGCGGCCGATAGTGTGCCGGATTCATCGAAAATCGGCAAAAAAGCGGTGAAGTAAACTCCTGTTGAGAGTTTTGTTGCCTGTCATATACTCGGCGTGCCCGCACTGGCCAGACAGTGGCACCTATCAGTGCAAGCAATGTTCCCGAGGCTTCCCTGCGAAAAGCCCGATCAATAATAAGAAAGGAGTATGAACAGATGGCAACACGTGAAACCGGCAATGTGAAGTGGTTCAACGACGCCAAGGGCTACGGCTTTATTCAGCGCGAGGACGGGGTGGACGTGTTCGTGCATTACCGCGCTATTCGTGGCGAGGGGCACCGTTCGCTGGCTGAAGGTCAGCAGGTTGAATACGCCGTGGTGACGGGGGAGAAGGGGTTGCAGGCCGAAGATGTAGTGGGCTTGTAAACCCGATCTTCAGATCACCTAAAACCACTGTGGGAGCGAGCCTGCTCGCGATGACTGACTGACATTCAACACTGATGTTGACTGACAGGGCCTCATCGCGAGCAGGCTCGCTCCCACAGGTTTTGTGTGCTGGTTTTAAGCAGTTTTCCAGGTGATCTCTTCTTCACCATCCGCGCTGATGCGCATCCAGCGATCTGCTGTTTCTTCACCTTCTTCCTCGACCCAAGTACCCGGTGCGCAACGCACTTCGACGTTCAGCGCGGCAAAAGCTGCACGGGCGCAGGCGATGTCGTCGTCCCACGGGGTTTGATCACTCTCCAGATACAGGCTGTTCCATTTGCCCACGGCCTTCGGTAGCCAGGTGACGGGCACGTTGCCGGCCTTGCACTTGAAGGTCTGGCCTTTCTGGACCCAGTCGGTGCAAGGGCCTAACGCAGTGCCGAGCCAGGCGGCGATGGCCTTGTAGTCGACGTCGGCGTCTTTCAGGTAAATCTCGATATCGGGTTGGCGCATGGATGTCCTCACTGCGGGTCTGAAAAATCCATTCGCGGATTTAGCCGGCCTCGAGCCATTGCTCGAAACCAAAAATTATTGAAGTACGAAATAATCGTAGCGCATCGACACGGTGACCTCGAACGGCTCGGCCTGTTCGATGACCGCCGTGCGGCGTTCAGCACTGGCGCGCCAGCCGTGGGGTGTCATGGCCAACAAGTTGGCGCGATCCTGACCCTTTGAAAGCGTCAGTTTGAATTCCAGGGTTTCGCTGTGTTGCAGTGCCATGCCTTCCGGTACCAACGCCAGATGCTTGTCGTCGGTGTACTCGCGCACTTCGTCGTACAGCCGCTCGCGCAATTCCATCAGATGGCCGCTGGTCGGTCCGACTTTCATCAGGCCGCCACCGGAGCTCAGCAAACGCTTGGCTTCCTCCCAGTCCAGCGGACTGAAGACGCTGGCGAGAAACTGGCAGCTACCCGAGGCCAACGGCACCCGGGCCATGCTGGCGATTAACCACGTCAGCTGCGGGTTGCGTTTGCAGGCGCGTTTGACCGCTTCCCGGGAGATGTCCAGGGCGTACCCGTCAGCGTTCGGCAAGGCCTCGGCGATTTGCGCGGTGTAGTAACCCTCACCGCAACCGATGTCCAGCCAGCGCTGCGGTGCATATTCAGCAGCCAGCTCCGCCAGACGCTTGGCCACCGGCGCGTAATGGCCGGCGTTCAGGAAATCGCGACGGGCTTCGACCATGGCAAGGTTATCCCCAGGGTCGCGGCTGTTCTTGTGCTGCACCGGCAGCAGGTTCAGGTAACCCTGCCGCGCACGGTCGAAACGATGCCCGGCGGGGCAGGCCACGCCGTTGTCCACCGCGTTCAGCGGTTCGCTGCAGATCGGGCAGGCGAGCATCAGGCGAGCAACTTGATCAGGGTCTGGTAATAGATTTCGGTCAGCACGTCGAGATCGGCAGCGAGTACACGCTCGTTGACCTGGTGGATCGTCGCGTTGACCGGGCCCAGTTCAACCACTTGCGTGCCCATGGTCGCAATGAAGCGGCCGTCGGAAGTGCCACCGCTGGTGGAGGCCTTGGTTTCACGGCCGGTGATGTCCTTGATGCTCGACGCCACGGCATCCAGCAACGCACCTGGCTCGGTCAGGAAAGGCAGGCCGGACAGCGCCCAGTCGATGTGCCAGTCAAGATTGTGCTTGTCGAGGATGTCGGCGACGCGCTTTTGCAGGCCTTCGACGGTGGATTCGGTGGAGAAGCGGAAGTTGAACACCGCCACCAGGTCACCCGGGATCACGTTGGTCGCGCCGGTGCCGGAATTCACGTTGGAAATCTGGAAACTGGTCGGCGGGAAGAAATCGTTGCCGTGGTCCCAGTGCTCGGCAGCCAGTTCGGCCAGGGCCGGGGCGGCGAGGTGGATCGGGTTCTTCGCGAGATGCGGATACGCCACGTGACCCTGCACACCGCGCACGGTCAGCTTGGCGCCCAGGGAGCCGCGACGGCCGTTCTTGACCACGTCACCCACCAGCGTGGTGCTCGACGGTTCGCCGACGATGCACCAGTCCAGACGCTCCTTGCGGGCGGCTAGGCGTTCGACCACAGCCTTGGTGCCGTGGTGAGCCGGGCCTTCTTCGTCGCTGGTGATCAGGAAAGCGACCTTGCCCTTGTGGTCCGGGTAGTCGGCGACGAAGCGCTCGGCCGCTACAGTCATCGATGCGAGGCTGCCTTTCATGTCGGCCGCGCCACGGCCGCAGAGCATGCCGTGTTCGTCGATCAGCGCGTTGAACGGGTCGATCTGCCAGGCGGACACCGGGCCGGTCGGCACCACGTCGGTGTGACCGGCGAAGCACAGCACCGGTCCGTCGTGTTTGCCGTGGGTGGCCCAGAAGTTATCCACATCTTCGATGCGCATCGGTTCCAGGGTGAAACCGGCATTGCCCAGGCGCTGCATCATCTGCTTCTGGCAATCGGCGTCGACCGGCGTCACGGACGGACGGCGGATCAGGTCGATGGCGAGTTGAAGGGTCGGCGAAAGGTCGGCGTGGGCCGTCATGGAAAACTCCGGAATCATGAATTTGGGCGCGGACTAAATGTGGGAGCCAGCCTGCTGGCGATAGCGGTGTGGCAGTCAACATAAAGGGTGATTGTGACATTACCATCGCCAGCAGGCTGGTTCCCACAGGGATGGATATCACGCCAAGCCCCGCAAAATGGCGGTTATCTTAAAGCAAAACGGCGGCCATTGGCCGCCGTTTAGTGCATCTGCAAAGATTTAGACTGCCGGCGCCGTCTCTGTCGCGACCGCCGGTTTCGGCAGCGAAGACAGGAACGCCATGATCAGCGCTGCCAGATACGGCAGCGACTGCACCAGCAACATGGTCACCCAGAAACGCATGTCGTTGCTCGGCATGCCGTTCACCAGGTAAATCCCCAGTGCCGCACCCCACAACAGCAACATGATGAACACTTCTTCGCGCGCCTCCGAAATCGCCACCCAGAAGCCGTGGTTATCGGCGTTCTTCGGTGTGCGGAAAAACGGAATGCTGCTGGTGAAGAAGCCGTACAGCACCGCTTTGGCGATGGTGTGCGACAACGCCAGCCCGGCCAGTGCCGCGCAGAATGCATCCTTGAGGTTGACCCCGACCGCACGACGGTAGAGGAAGATGATCTTGCCCACCTTGAACACGAACAGCGCCAATGGCGGGATCGCGAAAATCAGCAGCGGCGGATCGACCCGCTGCGGCACGATGATCATCGCCGCCGACCACAACAGGGCGCCAACGGTGAAGAAGATGTTCATGCCGTCCGCGACCCACGGCAACCAGCCCGCGAGGAAGTGGTAACGCTGGCCACGGGTCAGCTCGGTGCCCTTGCCGCGCAACAGGCTGGTGGTGTGACGCTTGATGATCTGAATCGCGCCATAGGCCCAGCGGAAACGCTGCTTCTTGAAGTCGATAAAGGTATCGGGCATCAGGCCTTTGCCGTAGCTGGTGTGGTAATACGCCGCCGACAAGCCTTTTTCGAACACTCGCAGGCCCAACTCGGCGTCTTCACAGATGCACCAGTCAGCCCAGCCCAGTTCCTCGAGCACCGAACGGCGGGTCATGGTCATGGTGCCGTGCTGGATAATCGCGTCACGGTCGTTGCGGGTGACCATGCCGATGTGGAAGAAGCCTTTGTATTCCGCGTAGCACAGCTTTTTGAAGGTGCTTTCGTTCTGGTCGCGATAATCCTGCGGCGACTGCACTACCGCGATTTTCGGGTCGGCGAAGTGCGGCACCATGTGCTTGAGCCAGTTCGGGTCGACGCAGTAGTCCGAGTCGATCACCGCAATCACTTCAGCATCCTTGGCGGTGTGCGGAATCAGGTAATTCAGCGCGCCGCCCTTGAAACCGGCCAAGGGTGCGACGTGGAAGAACTTGAAGCGCGGGCCGAGGGTTTCGCAGTAATCGCGCACTGGTTCCCAGACCGCCGGGTCCTTGGTGTTGTTGTCGATGATCAGGACTTCGAAGTCCGGATAGTCGAGGTTGGCCAGGGCGTTGAGGGTCTGTTTGACCATCTCCGGCGGCTCGTTGTAGCAAGGGACGTGAATCGAGACCTTCGGTCGGTAGTCCGATTCGCCGACCACAGGCAGGAATTCACGCCGGCGCTTGTGGGTCCAGACCGCTTCGGCCAGTTCATGCGCCTCGGTCAGCAGCACGATAAAGACCCCGAGTGCGCCGAGGGCGAGCAGGCCCCCGACCGTCAGGCTGAACCAGGTGCTGTATTGCAGGCTGTAGTCGTAGCCGATCCACACCAATACCGATCCGCAGAGGAAGGCGATAAAGGTCAGGAAGGTACGGCCGCGTTGACGCAGGGCCGAGCCGTCGATCATCAGCAGGGTCAGGGACAGCAGCGCGAGCACCACCGAGCCGACCGCCAGCACGCGCCATTGCGGGATCGCAACGACCGGGCCTTCGAAGTTGAATTTCTGCTGGCGCGCCGCGTTGAAAACACCCCAGTAAGCGCCCACCGAACCTTCGTCGCTGGCCTTCCACGGTTGGTCAAACGCTTCGATCACGAAGTAGTTGAAACCCTGGCGGTTGAGCTTGTTGACCAGCGTGCGCAGGTAAATCGCCTGGTCCGCTGGCGATGCATCGGCGCCACCGCGCATGCGGCCGTTGCTCGGCCAGCCGACTTCCGACAGCAGCAGCGGCTTTTTCGGGAACATCTTTTTCAGGTCGCGGGCACGGTCGAGTACGAACTGCCCGGATTGCTCCATCGGCACATGTTCCCAGTACGGCAGGACGTGGGCAGCGATCAGGTCGACGTGCTTGGCCAGGCTCGGATTCTCTTCCCAGACGTGCCATTGCTCGGACGTGGTCACCGGCACTTTCACCGCCGCGCGAACGCGATCCAGAATGATGCTGAGTTCCGCGGCGGTAATTTCCTTACGGAAGATCGCCTCGTTGCCTACCACCACGCGAACCACACTGCGGGAGGTGTTGGCGAGTTCGATGGCGCGCAGGATCTCACGCTCGTTGCGCTCTTCGTCCGGGCTGATCCAGATACCGAGGGTGACCCGCAGACCGAATTCTTCCGCCAGTTTGGGAATGTCTCCCAGGGAACCGTCGACCGAGTAAGTACGGATGTTGTCCGTCAGCTTGCTCATGATCTCCAGGTCGCGACGCATTTCATCGTCGGTCGGGTACTGCTCTTTTTGTGGGTACTGACCCTGCTGGAACGGCGAGTATGAAAAGCCGGAGATCTGTTCGGGCCAGTTGGGAGCGGTAACCGGGCGATTGATCAGCGCCCAGAAGCCGGTAAACAAGGCTGCGATGGCGAGCACCACGACCAGGTTGAGTCCAAATTTACGCGATGACATAGTTATTTCAGGTTCCAAAGGCTGTGGAACGAAGGACCGGTCGGCGTGTGCCAAGGGGCGCGCATCCTACACCGGGCATTCCTTGAGCGTATAGCTGGCAGGGAAATGCCCTACGTTTGGCAATCCCGTTTCGCATAAGTTCTTTCACTTGTCGCGGTAACTTAGATCTTGTGGCCGTGTAGCCCTATAATGCGCGCCGGTTTTTGGGGTATTGGTCATGAGTACAGAAGATCCGCGGTTTGCAGGCATCGCCCGTTTGTATGGCATCGACGGCCTGGAGCGCCTGCGCGCAGCCCATGTGGCCATCGTCGGCGTTGGTGGCGTGGGTTCCTGGGCGGCGGAAGCCATCGCCCGCTGTGGCGTGGGCGAGATTTCGCTGTTTGACCTGGACGATGTCTGCGTCAGCAATGCCAATCGTCAGTTGCACGCGCTGGACAGCACCGTCGGCAAACCCAAGGTCGAGGTGATGGCCGAGCGTTTACGTGGGATCAACCCGGACTGCACAGTGCACGCCGTGGCGGATTTCGTGACGCGCGAGACCATGGCTGAATACATCACGCCGAACATCGACTGCGTGATCGATTGCATCGACAGCGTGAATGCGAAAGCGGCGCTGATTGCCTGGTGTAAACGCCGCAAGATTCAGATCATCACCACCGGCGGGGCGGGCGGGCAAATTGACCCGACGCTGATTCAGGTCTGCGACCTGAACCGGACCTTCAATGATCCGTTGGCCTCGAAAGTGCGCTCGACCCTGCGCCGTGATTACGGCTTCTCGCGCACCGTGACCCGTCATTACAGCGTGCCATGCGTGTTTTCGACCGAACAACTGCGCTACCCGAAGCCGGATGGCAGCATTTGTTTGCAGAAGAGTTTTGTCGGCGATGGCGTGAAGCTCGACTGCGCCGGCGGGTTTGGCGCGGTGATGATGGTCACCGCAACGTTTGGCATGGTCGCGGCGACCAAGGCTGTGGATAAGATTGTTGCCGGAGTACGGCGGCCGGCGGATCGAATCAAACCTGGGGTTTGAAACGCGATCCTTGTAGGAGCCGGCTTGCTGGCGATCCAGGCGATGCGGTATGCCTGACACACCGCGGCGCAGGATCGCCAGCAAGCC
>NZ_JBOFQE010000110.1:0-10924 GCF_051660785.1 Pseudomonas sp. | reverse complement strand
CGTGCGACCTACCTGACATCGTGGCTGCACGAGTACAACTGGCATCGCCCGCATGCCAGCCTGAGTTATTTGCCACCGATTAGCCGAATAGCATCCGTGAACAACGTGGTGGGTTTACACAGCTAGCCTGCTAGCGATGACGGACTACCAGACACATCCAGCTAAATGTCTGACCCGCCCTTGGGTAATATCAGGTCTAGCCTTCCAGATGAATTAATCATGCGAGGGGGAAAGGAATGCCTGATCTACCCGCTTCAAATCGCTTACGCATCGGCCGCTATACCGAATCCAATCGGATTTACCTGCTGACTACCAATACACAAGACCGAAAGCCAATATTCAAAGACTTCACCATGGGTAGAGTGGTGGTTAATCAGTTTCGCTGCGCTCAGGATCAAGGAGTCGCGAATTCACTGGCCTGGGTTGTCATGCCCGATCATTTCCATTGGCTGGTCGAGTTACAGCAGGGATCATTGGGTGACCTGATGCAAAAGACCAAATCACTGAGCACCAAAGCGGTGAATCAGTTTACTGGCCGCAAAATCGCTCTCTGGCAGAAAGGTTTTCATGACCGGGCTTTGCGGCGGGAAGAGGATTTGGTGAAGGTGGCGCGTTATGTCGTAGCAAACCCTTTGCGGGCTGGACTGGTGGAGAAGCTTGGCGATTATCCGTTGTGGGATGCTGTTTGGGTTTGATCCAAAACCGAGTTGCCTTCATCGCTAGCAGGCTAGCTCCCACAGGGGATTGGTGAACGCCAAAGATCCAATGTGGGAGCTAGCCTGCTAGCGATAAATGCACCGCGGTCTACCTGTCCGGCTCACACCCCTTCAACACCAACCGAATAATCGTCTGCGCCGCCGCTTCGTAATCCTCTTCATCCAGCTTGGCCTTGCCGGTAATGGCAGTGATCTGCCAATCAAAATCGGCATAGGTCTGGGTCGCGGCCCAGATGCTGAACATCAGGTGGTTGGGGTCGATCGGGGCGATTTGCCCGCGGTCGATCCAGGTCTGGATGCAGTCGATGTTGTGCCTGGCCTGGCCATTGAGCTGTTCGACCAGGTCGGCGCTCAGGTGCGGGGCGCCGTGCATGATTTCGCTGGCGAACACTTTGGAGGCAAAAGGCAGGTCGCGGGAGATGCGGATTTTCGAGCGGATGTAGCCACTGAGCACTTCGCTGGGAACGCCGTCGGCGTTGAACGGCGTCGAGGCCTGCAGAATTGGCTCGATGATGCTTTCCAGGACCTCACGGTAGAGGTTTTCCTTGGATTTGAAGTAGTAGTAGACGTTGGGCTTGGGCAATCCCGCCTTGGCTGCGATATCACTGGTTTTGGTCGCAGCGAAGCCCTTGTCGGCAAATTCTTCACTGGCGGCACGCAGGATCAGTTCTTTGTTGCGCTCGCGGATAGTGCTCATAAACCAGGGGGTTCCTTGCCTGTTCTGGCGGTTGCGCATGGTAGCACCGGCCTCGCGCAGCGCTCAAGAATGCCCCGTGTCGCGCTCGGTCGCGCTATGCTGCGCAGCATTCATTCCAGAAGGACACCTGATTCATGGCAGGAAGCAGTTTGCTGTTGCTGATCGACGACATTGCCGCGGTACTCGACGATGTGGCGTTGATGACCAAGATGGCCGCCAAGAAGACCGCTGGCGTACTCGGCGATGATCTGGCGCTCAATGCCCAACAGGTTTCCGGCGTACGTGCCGAGCGGGAAATCCCGGTCGTATGGGCGGTGGCAAAGGGCTCCTTTCTCAACAAACTGATCCTGGTGCCGTCAGCCTTGGCCATCAGCGCATTCATTCCCTGGCTGGTCACGCCGTTGTTGATGATCGGCGGCGCGTACCTGTGCTTCGAGGGTTTCGAGAAACTCGCGCACAAATTCCTGCACAGCAAGGCTGAAGACCAGGCCGAGCATGCGGAGCTGGTGGAAGCGGTGGCTGACCCGGCGGTCGATCTGGTGGCATTCGAGCAGGACAAGATCAAGGGCGCCATCCGCACTGACTTCATCCTGTCGGCAGAAATCATCGCCATCACCCTGGGCACCGTGGCGGATGCGTCGTTGACCCAGCAGGTCATCGTGCTGTCGGGCATCGCCATCGTCATGACCATCGGCGTCTATGGCCTGGTGGCGGGCATCGTCAAGCTTGATGACCTCGGCCTGTGGCTGACCCAGAAGCCCGGGCAGATGGCCAAAAGCATCGGCGGCGGGATTCTGCGCGCAGCGCCGTACATGATGAAAAGCCTGTCGGTGATCGGCACGGCGGCGATGTTCCTGGTGGGCGGCGGGATTCTGACCCATGGCGTGCCGGTGGTTCATCACTGGATTGAAAGCGTCAGTGCAGGGGCGGGTGGTGCCGGGTTTATCGTGCCGACGTTGCTGAATGCGGTGGCGGGAATTGTCGCGGGAGCGGTGGTGTTGGCGGGTGTGATGGTCGTCAGCAAAATCTTCAAGGCGCTGAAAGGCTAGAGCCAGGCACTGTCCAAAAATGTGGGAGCGAGCCGGCTCCGGGCGGCGTTCCGACGATAGCGGTGTGTCAGTCACGTAGATGTTGGCTGGGCTGGCCCCATCGCGAGCAGGCTCGCTCCCACATTGGTTTTGCAGTGTTTGAAAAATACCCATGAAAAAGGCCATTCGATTCGCATCGAATGGCCTTTTTTATTGCCGCCGGACTTACTCGGCGATCTGCAACTTGCGCGACTCGGTGTACACGTAACGCACTTTCTCGTACTCGAACGGCGAGTTCAGCTGGCCATAACGGAAACTGGTCTGGTAGCGCTTGTCGACGCTGCGCAGGACCCAGACTTCAGGATGGTTGGAGCTGACTTCGGAGACATTCAGGAAGTTGATCGCCGATTCTGCGCTGAAGTCGACCACCAGGCCGCCCGTGTCGCGGATGTTCGAAGGGCCGAGGATCGGCAACACGAAGTAGGCGCCGCCCGGTACACCGTAGAAGCCCAGGGTCTGACCGAAGTCTTCGCTCTGGCGCGGCAGGCCCATGGCGGTGGCCGGGTCCCACAGGCCGGCGATGCCGACGGTGGTGTTGAGCAGCAGGCGCGCGGTGGTTTCCATCGAACGCTTGCCTTTGAATTGCAACAGGCTGTTCATCAGGTTCGGCACGTCGCCGAGGTTGTTGAAGAAGTTGCTCACGCCAGTACGCAGGAAGCTTGGCGTGATGTAGCGATAACCATCGACCACCGGCAGGAACACCCATTGGTCGAAGCGGTAGTTGAAGTGATAAACCCGGCGGTTCCACTCTTCCAGCGGGTCGTAGACGTTCAGCGCATTGAGCGTCGAGCGTTCGAATTCGCGCTGATCCAGCCCCGGGTTGAACTTGAGTTTGCTTAACGGCTCCTTGAAGCCGTCATTGTCGATCACGACCGGTGCGTTGGCCTTGCTGTTGTCGGCATTGGCAACGCCTGCACAGAGTAACGCAGCGATAAGCAGGAGGTATTTAGCCACGGAAAAACTCCAGCATAGCGTCGCTGTTGACGCGGTAATTTAGGTTGCCGCAATGGCCGCCCAGTGGATAAACGGTCAAGCGGTCACCGAAAGTCTTGCGCAGGAAACCGAGGTCGCCAGGGCCGAGGATCACGTCGTCGGCGTTGTGCATGACGGCGATTTTCGGGCTGTCGTGCAGGTAATCCTTGAGTGCATACAGGCTGACCTGATCGATCAGTTGCAGCAGGCTGCCGCCGTCGGTGCGGGCGCGCCACATCGGGATCACTTGTTCAGTGATGTAGCAGTCGAAGTCGCATTGCAGCGCACGCTTGAGGAATGGCGTGAGGCTGGTGCCTTCGGTGATCGGGTATTTCGGCGGGGTGATCAGGCCACGACGGTTGATCAGGTCCGAGGTGAAAGCAATGTCGGCCGCCGAAAAGCGGAACGATGTGCCGATCAGCATGGCCATCTGTTCGTTGGTCAGGTGCTGCTTGGACTGCTGGAAGTCGTAGAGCAGGGCATCGTTGAGGTCGATGTAGCCTTTTTGCTGGAAGTAGCGGGTCAGTTTGTTCAGCACCAGTTCATAAAAAGTGGTGCTGTTGTTGATGCCCTTGACCTCGGTCTGGACCAGCTTGTCGAGGTTGGTGATCGAGGTGTAGAGGTTGACCGGCGGGTTGAGCAGCAAGACTTTCTTGAAGTTGAAGCTGCGGCGGGTTTCGTCCAGGTGTGCGACGAATGCCGCGTCAAGCGCGCCCAGGCTGTAACCGGTCAGGTAGTAATCGGTGACGGTAACGTTCGGGTTTTGCGCCCGCACGGCCTGCATCACCCGGTACATGTCTTCGGCGTCTTCCTTGGTGATGCCCGGTGTGGCAAAGCGTGAGGCCGCGCTCATGAAGTCGAAGCTGGTGGGCGACGATAGTTGCACCACGTGATAGCCGGCCTTGTAGTAAAGCTTTTTCAGGTATTCGTTGAGGCTGCTGTCATAACGCGCGCCGGTGCCGGCGATCAGGAATATCAGCGGCGCGGACTTGTCTTGCGTGGCGATGCGGTAGGTCAACTTCTTGACCGGCCAGAAGTTGTCCGGCAGTTCGAATGCACGCTCCGGGCGCAGCGTCACGCTGCGTGTCTGCTGATCGATGTCGTCGTCCAGCGGCAACTCCGGACGCAGGTCCGGCGGAGTCGTCGCAATGGTCGCCTCGAACGGGTTGGTCAAGGGGTAGCCATAACTGGCGGCGTCGATATCGACCGCCAGTGCGGACGCACTCAAAATAAGGCCGCCAAACAGGGCGGCGAAGCGCAAGGAACGGAGCATGACTAGATCCCTTAGAGGAAGGTGCCGAATGAAGTTCGCAGGCTATGACCACGGGGTTTGCGCCAAAGTGCCATGCTGCGGCACCAATCAGGGCGTATTTCGGATCAATAGTAGCTGGACGATACACTTTGCAGCTATTTCGTGACCAATTATCTGTTGCGCGCGTTTGCTTAGCGCTGTCAGGAGATTAAGCTGGCCGCCGTTTTCGCTTATTGGAGTGCTTCATGTCCCGCCGTCTGCCTGTGATTCTGCTGCTCGTTCTGCTGCCATTATGGCTGGCCGCCAGTTATGGCGCGCGTTATGGCTTTATGGAGGATGCGCAATGGGTTGGCATCTGCGTGGACGAGGCAAGCCGCTGGGAATGCCAGATTCGTTCCAGCCTGGGCTTGATGATTCACTTCAAGGTGTTGGGCTTCGCGGCATTGGCTGCCGCGATCATCGGTTTTGTCGTGCCGGGGCGGGCAGGGTGGTGGCTGGCGGCGCTGGCGCTGGTGTTCGGCTTTCCGGCGCTGGCGTTGTACAACACGACGTTGGCGGTGTTTGCGGTGGTGATTGCGGGGTTGCGGTTGGTTAGGGAAAGTCGCGGCGTTTGATAGTCAGCCATCGCGAGCAGGCTCACTCCTACAGTTGATTTCTGTCATGCACAAGTTCTGTGCTCGCCGAAGGTCCAGTGTGGGAGCGAGCCTGCTCGCGATGGGGCCAGTCGCTACGCTGAAGATCAGCTCTTGCGAACCCGCAAGCAACGCCACAACGCCGCCACCATCAACACACTCACCAGCGCCCAGCCCCAGGCTTGCTGGTTCTGCAACCCTTCAAGGAACAGCTGCGGCGCAATGCCGGCGCCGATGATGAAGGTCAGCAGGGCGATTTCACGGCGCGGCACGCTCACCGGACGGCACAGGTAAACCAGCGCCGGCAGGATGAAGGCGACACTCGGGAAGCTGCGATAGCGCGGATCGAACACAAGCTCCAGCATCATCACCGCCGCGGCAAAACCTGCCGCTGCGACCAGCCAGCCTGCTCGACGCTCCAGTGCTTTGAACGCTCGCTCACGCCAACCGGTGCGCGCACTCAGCGTCAACGCGGCATGCGCCAGCACCAGCAGGTTCAAACCCGTCAGCAACGCCACCCACAACCATTCGCTGGCAAATCGGGTGGTGACACGCGCCAGATCACCCCAGGCGCCAATCGAGCAAGCCGCCAGTGCGCCGAGCAGCGGCAGCACCAAGGCAGCGCGTGTGGTGCGTACACGCCCGCCGAGGAGCAGCGTGCCAAGGAAGATCAAGCCACCAACGGCCAGCCACTGCGACCAGTACGGCACGTTCGACACGGGACCGGCCAGCACGCCCTTGTCCTGGCGATCGGCATCGAACAGCCCCCAGTAACCGCCCACCGCGCCCTCGCTGGCGCGTTTCCATGGCTGGTCAAACGCTTCGATCAGGTTGTAATGCCAGCCTTGCTGCTCGGCCATGATGACAAAACCACGGATAAACTTGGCTTCATTGACCCGGCTCGGCAGGGCGGTTTCGCGCTGACGGCCTTCGCTTGGCCAGCCGGTTTCGCCAATTACCACGTCCTTGGGCGCGAATTTGTTGCCGAACACCTGGCGCACTTCAGCCACATGCTGCAGCGCGGCGTCGATGTTCGACGGATCGTCTTCCCAGTACGGCAGCAAATGGATGGTCAGGAAATCCACTGCCGGAGCGACTTCCGGGTGTTTGAGCCAGAATTCCCAGACATCGGCGTAAGTGACCGGTTGTTTCACCTGGCTTTTGACTTTATTAATCAGCTTCGCCAATTGCGCGCCGGTGATTTCCTTGCGCAGCAGGGTTTCGTTGCCGACGATCACCGAGGTCACCACGTCCGCGTTGGCGTTGGCCGAGGCGATCAGCAGGTCGACCTCTTTTTCGGTGTCGATCGGATTGCTGTTGACCCAGGCGCCGATCATCAACTTCAGACCATGTTTGCGCGCCAGCTCGGGCAACGCCTCGAGGCCGGTCATGGAGTAGGTGCGGATGCATTCGAAGCTTTTGGCCAGCAGCGCGAGGTCGGCGTCCATGCGTTCAGGGCGCAACCTGAACGGCACGTCGAACGGCGACTGGTCTTTGTCGAACGGGGTGTAGGAGGCGCATTGCAGCTTGTGCGTCGCGCTGGCCACGTCCGGCAGAATCACCGGTTTGCCGAGGCCATACCAGAAGCCGCCAAGGGCAAACAGCCCCAGCAGACAAGCGAAAAGATAAGCCGGAAAAGGAAAGCGGGATGTCGCGGGCATGGTCGGGCCGTCTGGGAGCAAAGCCGCGCATGTTACCTGTATTTGCCCCGCGCTAGGGGCCTTGCATGATTTTGACATGCAAAGTTCGGGCGGACTGGCAGGCGCATTCAATGTGGTCGTGATTAATGGCGTTCTGATGTCGTTTCTCGATGCCTTGAGGTCGCTGACAGCACAGGTCGTGGTTGTCGTCAGGTTGATTATCGACGCATCAGTGCTCTCATAAATAATCACGCTGATGTTCGAACGAGTTTGCGGTGGGCGTGATGGGGGCGCTGTGCACCATAACAATACGTTGACGCGACTCGGCATCCGTCGAGCGCAGCACTTTCGGGGAAGTAACGATGAAGATGCGACGACTTTTAGGCGCAGGTGCCGCTCTGGTGCTCGCGATTGGCTCCACCATGGCCAATGCCGAGAGCAAAACCCTGAGCATCGGTTACGTTGACGGTTGGTCCGACAGCGTCGCGACCACGCATGTGGCCGCCGAAGTGATCAAGCAGAAGCTGGGTTATGACGTGAAGTTGCAAGCCGTCGCTACCGGGATCATGTGGCAGGGTGTGGCCACAGGCAAACTCGACGCCATGCTGTCCGCCTGGCTGCCGGTAACCCACGGCGAGTACTGGACCAAGAACAAGGATCAGGTCGTCGACTACGGCCCGAACTTCAAGGACGCAAAAATCGGCTTGATCGTTCCGGAGTACGTCAAGGCCAAGACCATTGACGATCTGAAAACCGACGACACCTTCAAAAAACGCATCGTCGGCATCGACGCCGGTTCGGGCGTGATGCTTAAAACCGAGCAGGCGATCAAGGATTACGATCTGACCGGGTATCAACTCAAGGCCAGTTCCGGCGCCGGCATGATTGCCGAGCTGACCCGTGCCGAGAAGAAAAACGAATCCATTGCCGTGACCGGTTGGGTGCCGCACTGGATGTTCGCCAAGTGGAAACTGCGCTTCCTGGACGACCCGAAAGGCGTTTATGGCGCGGCTGAAACCGTGAACAACATCGGCAGCAAAGAACTGGCCACCAAGGCACCGGAAGTGGCCAAGTTCCTGAAAAACTTCCAATGGGCATCGAAAGACGAAATCGGCGAAGTCATGTTGGCGATTCAAGACGGCGCCAAGCCTGAAGCCGCGGCGAAGGACTGGGTGGCCAAACACCCGGAACGCGTTGCAGACTGGACCAAATGATTTGAGCTGATAGCTCTAGTCAGCACCTATCAAGGCCCCTTGGCATAGTTGCCAAGGGGCCTTTTGTTTTCCCCTGTAGGAGCAGGCTCACTCCCACATGGTTTTAATGGATGCTGGAAAATGGCGATTCTGTCATGTCGTTCTAATACTAAGGTCGTCTGGAACCTGTCTCGCAGCCGAATAGAGTGGATCACGTTCCAACTTTAATCTGTGCTGCGAGGATAAAAACAATGAACGACAGCATTTACCTCTCGATTCAAAACAGCCCGCGCTTCAAGGAGCTGGTTAGCAAGCGAGAAAAGTTCGCCTGGATTCTTTCGGCGATCATGCTTGGGCTTTACTCCGGATTCATCCTTTTGATCGCTTACGGGCCGCATATTCTGGGCGCGAAAATCAGCCCTGAGTCATCGATAACCTGGGGCATACCGATCGGTGTCGGGCTGATTGTTTCAGCCTTCATCCTGACCGGGATCTACGTTCGACGCGCCAATGGCGAATTCGACGACCTGAACAATGCGATTCTCAAGGAGGCTCAGCAATGATCCGGCGTCTAATGGCTCTATTGAGCATCGCAGCCTTCGCACCGGGCGCCTGGGCGGCTGACGCCCTGACCGGCGCTGTGCAGAAACAACCCCTGAACGTCGCGGCGATCCTGATGTTCGTGGCGTTCGTCGGCGCGACTTTGTACATCACTTACTGGGCTTCCAAGAAAAACAACTCGGCCGCTGACTACTATGCGGCGGGTGGCAAGATCACTGGCTTCCAGAACGGTCTGGCGATTGCCGGCGACTACATGTCCGCGGCGTCTTTCCTGGGTATTTCCGCCCTGGTGTTCACCTCCGGCTACGACGGCCTGATCTACTCGATCGGCTTCCTGGTGGGCTGGCCGATCATTCTGTTCCTGATCGCCGAGCGCCTGCGGAACCTGGGTAAATACACCTTTGCCGACGTGGCGTCCTACCGCCTCGGGCAAACCCAGATTCGCTCGCTGTCCGCTTGCGGTTCGCTGGTGGTGGTAGCGTTCTACCTGATCGCGCAAATGGTCGGTGCAGGCAAGCTGATCCAGTTGCTGTTCGGTCTGGATTACCACGTAGCGGTGATCCTGGTCGGCGTCCTGATGTGCATGTACGTGCTGTTCGGCGGCATGCTGGCGACCACTTGGGTGCAGATCATCAAGGCAGTGCTGTTGCTGTCCGGTGCCTCGTTCATGGCGCTGATGGTGATGAAGCACGTCAACTTCGACTTCAACACGCTGTTCTCCGAGGCGATCAAGGTTCACGCCAAAGGCGAAGCGATCATGAGCCCCGGCGGTCTGGTGAAAGATCCGGTCTCCGCGTTCTCCCTGGGCCTGGCGCTGATGTTCGGTACCGCTGGCCTGCCGCACATCCTGATGCGCTTCTTCACCGTGAGTGACGCAAAAGAAGCTCGCAAGAGCGTGTTGTACGCAACCGGCTTCATTGGTTACTTCTATATCCTGACTTTCATCATCGGCTTCGGCGCGATCCTGCTGGTCAGCACCAACCCGGCCTTCAAAGATGCGGCTGGCGCGCTGTTGGGCGGCAACAACATGGCGGCGGTGCACCTGGCCAACGCGGTGGGCGGCAGTATTTTCCTGGGCTTCATCTCGGCGGTAGCGTTTGCGACCATTTTGGCAGTGGTTGCCGGTCTGACCCTGGCCGGTGCTTCGGCGGTGTCTCATGACCTGTATGCCAGCGTGATCAAGAAAGGCAAGGCCAACGAGAAGGACGAGATCCGTGTCTCGAAAATCACCACCATCGCTTTGGCGGTGCTGGCGATCGGTTTGGGTATTCTGTTTGAGAGCCAGAACATCGCGTTCATGGTGGGCCTGGCGTTCTCCATCGCGGCGAGCTGTAACTTCCCGGTCTTGCTGCTTTCCATGTACTGGAAGAAGCTGACCACTCGTGGGGCGATGATTGGTGGCTGGTTGGGTCTGGTCAGCGCTGTTGGTTTGATGGTGCTTGGGCCGACCATCTGGGTGCAGATCCTGCATCACGAGAAGGCGATCTTCCCGTATGAGTACCCGGCGCTGTTCTCGATGATCATTGCGTTTGTGGGGATCTGGTTCTTCTCGATCACTGATAAGTCGGCGGCTGGCGTTAATGAGCGAGCGCTGTTCTTCCCGCAGTTTGTTCGTTCGCAGACTGGGCTGGGGGCGAGTGGGGCTGTTTCGCACTAAGGCTTCGAGGTTGTCTGTGTAAGTTGTGTTAAACGGAAATGCCCTGATCGAGAGATTGGGGCATTTTTTTGGGCTCTGCGTTGAGCTTGTGGGGGCTGGCCTGCCAGCGATGGCGGCCTTCGGGCCGACCATGTTGTGGTTGACTGGGTACATATCCATTTCTGCGGTAACGGCGGCTGGCGGTTTCGCCCTTACGGCGACTCACTTTTTTTACAAGCGCCTAAAAAAAGTAAGCAAAAAAACGCTCGCCCCAAGCGTCCGGCCCCTCGCCTGGGCTCGGCGTTCCTTCGCTCCGGCATTCATCCGGGGGCATCGCCCTCCGGTTGGCTTCGCTGGCACCTACATGCGATGAGTTCGACTACGTCGAACGGCGCTGCGCGCCAATCCCCGGATGAACACCTCCACTCAGCCTCCCGAACGGGGCGGGCAGATCAACATCAAAAGCAAGATCAAAAGCTGAAGGCGAGCTAACGCTCGGCCTGATGAGTGGTGAGAAGCAAAAGCCGTACGCCGATC
>NZ_JBOFQE010000109.1:0-43910 GCF_051660785.1 Pseudomonas sp. | reverse complement strand
GTGTACATATCCATTCCTGCGGTAACGGCGGCTGGCGGTTTCGCCCTTACGGCGACTCACTTTTTTTACAAGCGCCTAAAAAAAGTAAGCAAAAAAACGCTCGCCCCAAGCGTCCGGCCCCTCGCCTAGGCTCGGCGTTCCTTCGCTCCGGTATCCATCCGGGGACACTGCCCTCCGGTTGGCTTCGCTGCACCTACATGCAGCGTGTTCGACTGCGTCGAACGGCGCTTCGCGCCACTCCCCGGATGAACACCTCCACTCAGCCTTCCGAAAGGGGCGGGCAGATCAAAATCAAAAGCAGGCGAGCTAACGCTCGACCTATTGAGTGGTGAGAAGCGAAGCGTGTACGCCGATCCACTGTGGAGTGAGCCTGCTCGCGATGGCGGCCTGCCAGCCGACCAGTTTCTTGCTGATGCACCCAAACCCCTGTGGGAGCTGGCCTGCCAGCGATGGCGGCCTGCCAGCCGATCAATCTCTAGCAGGTGTTCACCGAACCTGTGGGAGCTGGCCTGCCAGCGATGGCGGCCTGCCAGCCGATCAATCTCTAGCAGGTGTTCACCGAACCTGTGGGAGCTGGCCTGCCAGCGATGGCGGCCTGACAGCCGACCAGTCTCTAGCAGGTGTTCACCGAACCTGTGGGAGCTGGCCTGCCAGCGATGGCCGCCTGCCAGCCGACCAGTTTCTTGCTGATGCACCCCAAACCCCTGTGGGAGCTGGCCTGCCAGCAATGGCGGCCTGCCAGCCGACCATTATCTTGCAGATGTACCCCATTCCCCTGTGGGAGCTGGCTTGCCAGCGATAGCGCCCTGACAGCCGACCAATTTCTTTCTGCTGCCCCCGATTGATCGTTCCCTACGCTCCGCGTGGGAATGCCGCGCGGGACGCTCCGCGTTCCATTTTTGTGTGTTGAAAGATGTGTAAGAAACACAGCGAATTCCCACACATTTTTCAGGTTGCCGGGTAGGAAGCTCTGTCTCTAACCTCTGGCTGTCGCTGAAAACTCAGCGACCGGGTGTGAGAACCCGGTAAGCCTGTTAATACAACACCAGTACAACCATAATTGCCGCCAGCTTATCCTCTGTCGACAATGCTCTATGGCGGCTGTGTGCGGGCGGACTTCGGTCCGGCCGGGTTTGGGCTCTGACCGGTTTCTCACTCCGCACATAGCTGCCACCCCTTCGTCGCGTGAGAAACGGCAAGTGATGGCTCCAACCGAGAAAGAGCATACAATGAATAAGCTGATTCCCGATCCACCCGTCAACACCGCACCCACCTCCGAAGCCCCCGAAGCCGAAGCGCTCCTCAGAGACCGCGAAGCCATAAAACGCGCCCTCGATTACTACCTCGACCCGCCAGACCAATACCTCGAAAAACCCCGTAGCCCGAGCACGATGTTCATGATCGCCCCCAACATGGACACCGAAAGTCTCCTGGCCCAAGTCTGCGAGTCCCTGGCCTCGGCGAGTGTCATGGCCAGCGATTTCGCCGCGAACCTGCTTGGCCCGCAGCGCAATACGGCGCTGGCAATCCAGCAGATCATCATGCTGGCCGAGCTCGCCGTGAACCGAGCCTTGGATAACGTCGATCCGCAAGCGACCTGACTTTCTCCAGCCCATAAAAAAACCCGGCATAAAAGCCGGGTTTTTTGTCTGGCGTCGATCTTAAGCCTTGAAGGTTTTGCCTTCAAATTGCTCAGCCACGAATTTCCAGTTGACCAGGTTCCAGAACGCTTCGACGTATTTCGGACGAAGGTTGCGGTAGTCGATGTAGTAAGCGTGTTCCCAGACGTCGCAGGTCAGCAGCGGGGTGTCGCCGCTGGTCAGCGGGTTGCCGGCGCCGATGGTGCTGGCCAGGGCCAGGGAACCGTCAGCCTTTTTCACCAGCCAGCCCCAACCGGAACCGAAGGTGCCGATGGAGGTTTTGCTGAATTCTTCTTTGAACTTGTCGAACGAACCGAAGGAAGCGTTGATGGCTTCAGCCAGCGCGCCGGTTGGTTGACCGCCGGCGTTTGGCGCCAGGCAGTTCCAGTAGAAAGTGTGGTTCCAGACCTGTGCGGCGTTGTTGAAGATGCCGCCCGAGGAAGATTTGACGATTTCTTCCAGAGTCTTGCCTTCGAACTCGGTGCCTGGCACCAGGTTGTTCAGGTTCACGACGTAGGTGTTGTGGTGCTTGTCGTGGTGGTATTCCAGAGTTTCCTTGGAAATGTGCGGCTGCAGGGCATCGTGTGCGTAGGGCAGCGGCGGCAATTCGAAAGCCATGATGATTCTCCTAATCAGGTCAGTTGCGGTGAGCGCAAGGCCGATCACGGGCGGCCAGACAAGCGCCGGGGAGTTTGTACTCTTTGCGGCGCATCGGATCGGATCATAGCACCGGGGGTGCGGCATAACCACGCAACAACTGTGTGGAATAGAGGTTCCAGAGCCTTTTGGAATAATCAGGGCGCGACGATTAATTGAAACGCCACGGCAAACATCATTACCGCGACCAACAGATCGAGAATCCGCCAGGTGCTCGGCCGGGCCAGCCACGGCGCCAACCATGCGGCGCCCAGTGCCAAGGTGAAAAACCACAACAACGACGCACTCGCGGCCCCCACTACATAAGCGCCGGGCTCGGTTTGTTGCGCGCCCAGTGAGCCGATCAGCAACACGGTATCCAGATAAACGTGCGGGTTGAGCAGGGTCACGGCCAAAGCGCTGAGCATCACCGCGCGCAACGAGCGCACCGTCTGGTTTTCACCTTGTTGCAGGCTTTGTTTCGAGCACGCCCGACGTAACGCCTGACTGCCATACCAAATCAGAAATACAGCCCCACCCCAACGGGCAACCGCCAACAGGGTCGGGTTTTGCGCCAGCACCGTTGCCAGCCCGAAGACTCCGGCGGCAACCAATAAGGCATCGCAGGTCACGCACAGTGCTGCGACTGGCAGGTGATGTTCACGCCGAAGGCTCTGCGCCAGCACAAACGCGTTCTGCGTGCCGATCGCCATGATCAGCCCGGCGGCCACCAGCAGGCCGTTCACATAGCTTTGCCACATAGGTTTTACTCCGCGTTGGCCGCCAGATCGCGCAGCACTTGAAGGGCGCGTTGGGCATCGGCCTGACCGACGAACAGGTGATCGTGGTAGTAACCGGCAATCACGTTGCAGCTGATGCCGGCCTGTCCCAATGCGGTGGCGAAGGCGGCCGTCAGGCCGACGGCTTCGAGGGCCGAATGCACGTTCAAGGTGATCCAGGCCGCGACGTAGTCGAAGCTGAAACCGGCTTGTTCCGCGTGGGAACGTTCCAGAATTACTGTCAGGCCTTCCTGCTCGCGAAAGCTGCCGACGATCTCGAGGCCGGCGGGCAACTGGCCGTCACGCAGTGTGCAGAACACGAATTCGCCGTCGTTGAGCTGTGGGCTCATGCTGCGCAGCAGCGTTGCCAATGAAGTTTCGCCAGCCATGTCGGTGATCCTTGTTCAAGAGTTCTTGCTGGCCATTCTCCGGTGCAGCGCGGTATAAGAAAAACCAATCATGCTGATCGCTCATTAGGAAAACTGATGTTCGACTATAAACTGCTTTCTGCTCTGGCCGCCGTGGTCGAGCAGGCCGGATTCGAACGCGCCGCGCAGGTGTTGGGTTTGTCTCAATCGGCGATTTCCCAGCGCATCAAGCTGCTGGAGGCGCGGATCGGCCAGCCGGTGTTGGTGCGGGTCACGCCACCAGCGCCCACCGAGATTGGTCGGCGGTTGCTTAACCATGTCCAGCAGGTGCGTCTACTCGAACGGGATCTACAGACGCTGGTTCCGGCGCTGGATGAAGAAGGCCTGCCGGAACGCCTGCGCATCGCCCTGAACGCTGACAGCCTCGCCACCTGGTGGGCCGCCGCCGTCAGTGATTTCTGCGCCGAGCAACACCTGCTGCTGGATCTGGTCGTCGAAGACCAGACAGTCGGCCTCAAACGCATGCGCGCTGGCGAAGTGGCCGCGTGCATCTGCGCCAGCGAGCGTCCGGTGGCTGGCGCGCGCAGCGTGTTGTTGGGTGCTATGCGTTATCGGGCGCTGGCCAGTCCTGCATTCATCGCCCGGCATTTTCCTGAAGGCGTGCGGGCTGACCTGTTAGCGAAAACGCCGGCGCTGGTGTTTGGCCCGGACGATTTCCTACAGCATCGCTACCTTGCCTCCCTCGGTGTCGATGGCGGTTTCGAACACCATTTGTGCCCATCATCTGAAGGCTTCATTCGCTTGACCGAGGCCGGTCTTGGCTGGGGACTGGTGCCTGAATTGCAGGTGCGCGAGCAGCTGGAACGCGGTGTATTGCAGGAGCTTTTGCCAGATAAGCCCATCGATGTGCCGCTGTACTGGCATCATTGGCGCAACGGCGGTCAGCTGCTGGGGTTGCTGACCGATCAATTGGTGCGGTCGTCGAAGCAATGGCTGGTGCCGTTGGACTGACGGGCAGCGTCAAGACTCACGCATTACGCAAAACGAAACACATCGGAGCTCTACATGAAAATTCTGGTCACCGGCGCAAGCGGCTTCATTGGCGGACGTTTTGCGCGTTTTGCCCTGGAGCAAGGCCTGGACGTGCGGGTCAATGGGCGCCGGGCCGAAAGCGTCGAACACCTGGTGCGCCGTGGCGCCGAGTTTATCCCTGGCGACTTGAGTGACCCGGAACTGGCGCGCGAGCTGTGTTCCGATGTCGAGGCAGTGGTGCATTGCGCTGGCGCGGTCGGTTTGTGGGGACGGTATCAGGACTTTCATCAAGGCAACGTGCAGGTCACCGAAAACGTGGTCGAGGCTTGCCTGAAGCAGCGGGTTCGGCGTCTGGTGCATTTGTCGTCGCCTTCGATCTACTTCGATGGCCGTGATCACCTGGGGCTGACCGAAGAACAGGTGCCTAAACGTTTCAAGCATCCCTACGCCGCCACCAAATTCCTCGCTGAGCAAAAAGTCTTTGGCGCGCAGGAATTCGGTCTCGAAACCCTGGCCCTGCGCCCGCGTTTCGTGACCGGGGCAGGTGACATGAGCATCTTCCCGCGCCTGCTGAAGATGCAGCGCAAGGGACGCCTGGCGATTATCGGCAACGGCCTGAACAAAGTCGATTTCACCAGCATGCAAAACCTCAATGAAGCGTTGCTCAGCAGCTTGCTGGCCAGCGGTTCGGCACTGGGCAAGGCCTACAACATCAGCAACGGTACGCCGGTGCCGCTGTGGGATGTGGTCAATTACGTCATGCGCAAGATGGAAGTCCCACAGGTGACGCGCTACCGTTCCTACGGTCTGGCCTACAGCGTTGCCGCGCTCAACGAAGGGGTGTGCAAGCTGTGGCCGGGGCGGCCCGAGCCGACGCTGTCGCGTCTGGGCATGCAAGTCATGAACAAAAATTTCACCCTGGACATCAGCCGCGCCCGGCATTATCTGGATTACGATCCGAAAGTCAGTCTCTGGACAGCCCTGGATGAATTCTGCGGCTGGTGGAAGGCCCAGGACATTCGCTGACTTTCCAGCTACCCGTCTGCCAGCACTGAACCGAGTCTGGCGTTGAGGGTCAATCGGTGCGGCCGTGGGGTTTATACTCGCCGCATACAGCCATCACCGCGTTCCACAAAGGTTGACTCAATGTCCATGCGAAACGATGCCAACGACGACTTCGATTTACCGAGCCTGCGCGCAGACGTCCCCGATGACGATGATTTTCCGGCCACTGCTCGCACCTCCGTGCATTCACGGACGGCGCCTGCGGTCAAAGTCAAAAGCGCCAGCACCGGTCCTCTGTGGGCCTTGGTCGGCGCGTTGTTCTTTGCCTTCGCCGGCCTTGCCTGGTGGAGCTTTCAGCAAATTTCGCTGATGGAACAGCAGCTGGTGGCGACCCAGGAAAGTTTCGCGCGCATCAGTGAGGATGCGGCGGGGCGCTTGCAGGACATTTCCGGCAAGGTGGTCGCCAGCCAGACCAACGTCACCAGCGACAGCGAAGCCTTGAAGCTGCAAATCAAGCAGCTGGAAACCCAACTGCTGGATCAAAGCAAGCAGCAGCAGGGCGTTGTCGGCCAGACCAGTGATCTGGACAAGCGTCTGGCGCAGATGACCGCGCAAACTACCGATCTGGACAAGCGCCTGGCGCAGATGACCGCCCAGGACACCGAACATCAGACCGCCAACACGCAATTGCAGGCGCAGGTCAAAGCCTTGAGCACTGAATTGGCGGCGCTGAAAAGTGCCCCGGACGACAGCAGCAAATTCGACGCCCAGCTCAAAAGCCTCGGGGCCGATATCGTCGCGCTGAAGAAACAGGGCAACCCGAGCGCCGCCATCGAGCGTCTGGAACAGGACATGATCGTGCTCAAAAGTCAGCAGGACAACCGCCCGACGCCTGCGCAAGGCGCCACCAATACCGCCGAGTTCGACGCGTTCCGCGGCCAGACCACCCGCAACATCAACACCCTTCAGGCGCAGATCCAGAATCTGCAGCAACAACTGCGCGCCCGGGCGCAATAGGCCGGTCACTGAATACCTGTGGCGAGGGAGCTTGCTCCCGTTCGGCTGCGAAGCAGTCGCAATCAGGCGACTCGGATTAACTGAAGGACCGCGGTGAATGGTTTTGGGGCGGCTTCGCCACCCAGCGGGAGCAAGTTCCCTCGCCACAAAAAACCCATTTGCCGCAATGGCCTGCGCTTTCCTGAATATTCGTACATATCCCATTGCCGTCTACGCTCTTGAAACACCGACAAGAACGAGGGATGCATTATGGGGGGGCTGCACAAGTTGGCCGTGCTGGGCGCGATGCTTTTGCTGTGCCTGGGGCAGGTTCAGGCCGCCACGGCGGAAAAGGATGACAGCCAGGCCGCCAAGGCCTTGCTGGAAAAAGCCCTGGCGTATTACCACGACAACGGCGACAAGGCCTTCGCGGCCTTCAGCCGCCAGGGCGAGTTTGTCGATAAGGATCGTTACGTCTTCGTGGTCGATACCAAAGGCGTGATGCTCGCCAGCGGCGGGCCGTCTTCGGCGTTGATCGGGCGTGATGTGTCTGAAACCCTCGGGCCGGATTTGCAAAAAGCCTTCAAGGACGCCTTGAACGTACCGGAGGGCAATGGCATCCAGCAGGCCGAATATCGCTGGCAGAACTGGTCCGACGGCAAGGTCGAGCGCAAACATGTGTTCTATCAGCGCGTTGGCCAGCGGATTCTGGCCGTCGGTTATTACCTGCCACGGGCGTCGGCGGAACAGGCAATGGCTTTGCTGAACAAAGCGTCGACGGATCTGACCAAGGACGAAAAGGGCACGCTGACCGCGATCAATTCCCTAAAGGGCGGGTATTTGCAGGATGACCTGTATGTGTTCGTCGTCGATCTGAACACCCAGCGATACGTGGCCCACGGCACCAACCTGCGGCTGATCAATACCGACTTCGGCAAGATCAAGGACCCGGAAGGCAAACCGGTGGGCGAGCCGATCCTGGGATTGATTGCCAAACAGGATTACGGCGAATACGCATACCGCTGGAAAAACCCGGTGACCGGCAAGGTCGAGGACAAACATGCATACCTGAAGAAGGTCGGGCATTTTCTGGTGGCTGTCGGGTATTACAGCCCTTGATTCATGGGTGTCTGTGAGGACGCCATCGCGAGCAGGCTCGCTCCCACAGTGGATCTCTAGTGTTCACGGCATATGTGGACGACAAAGATCAAATGTGGGAGCGAGCCTGCTCGCGATGGCAGGCGACTCGGTCTATCACCGGACCTTATCCTCCCGTCCCCGCAACAGCATATTCGGCATCGCAACCGCCGCCGCCAACCCCAGCAACGACACCGCCGCACTGACCATCAACAAATGCTGGAAGGTCAGCAGCAATTCAGCGCGCAAGGCGTTCTGGGCCTCCCCCGGCGCAGCGTTCAACCCCTCCAGCAACACATTCCCCGAACTGCCCTCGGCAATCAACGACGAGCCGGCCAGGTGGGCGAAGCTCGAATCCTGCAGCAACGCCAGCAGCAGCGCCGACATCAACGCCACCCCCATTGCACCGCCCAGCGAGCGGAACAGGTTGGTGGTGCTGGTGGCGACGCCGATATCCCGCTGTTCCACCGAGTTCTGCGTGCCGACCAGAGACGTCGGGAATTGCATGCCGCCGGCGATCCCGCTGAGCAACATAAACAGGCTGCAGAGCACAAAAGCCTGAGGCGGACTGAATGCCATGCCGAGAATCGAGATCGGCATCAGCACCGCACCCGTCAGGATCATCGGTTTGTAGCGCCCGGTCACTGACGTGCGGCGTCCGGCGAAATAAGCTCCGATCGGCAAGCCCATGGCCAGCGGCAATAAGTGCAGTGCGGCGCTGTCGGCTCCGGCGCCGGTGACACTCTGGAAGCGCAGCGGCATCAGCACGATCAGCGAGATAGCCTGGAAACTGGTGAAGAAAATCGTGCACCAGCAGAGAATCGCGTTGCGGTTGGCGAACAGGTGCATCGGCAGCAACGGCTCCCGCGCCCGGCGTTCATGCCAGACGAACAGCGCCAGCACCAGCACCGCACACCCGAGCAGGCCCAGCACTTCGGCACTGCGCCATGAATGGCCCTGACCCACTTCGGTGATGCCCAGCAGCAAAGCGGTCAAGCCGATGATCATCAGCAGCGTGCCGAGGTAATCGATGACCGGTTTGCGCTGCGGCACGGGCAAACCCACTAGCGTGCGATTGGCCACCAGCCAGGCACCGAGACCCAGCGGCAGGTTGATCAAAAACACCCAGCGCCAGGACAGGTATTCGGTCATGTAACCGCCGAGCACCGGGCCGGCGACACTGGCCACGGCGTACATGCTGCTGAAATAACCTTGGTAGCGACCGCGCTCCCGGGGCGGAACGATGTCGCCGATGATCGCCTGGCTGACCGAAATCATCCCGCCCGCGCCGATGCCTTGAATGATCCGCGCCAGCACCAGTTGCTCCATGCTCTGGGCCATGCCGCAGAACAACGAGGCCAGGGTGAACAGCCCCATGCCGAACAGCATCAACTTGCGTCGGCCGTACAGATCGCCGAGCTTGCCGTAGATCGGCACCGCCACGGTCATCGCCACCATGTAGCCGGAGATCACCCAGGCCAGCAGGCTGACGTCCTTGAATTGCGCGGAGATGGCCGGCATCGAAACGGCGACGATGGTCTGGTCCAGTGCGCCAAGAAAGATCGCCAGCATCAGGGCGATCAACACGCTGCGAATGGCCGGTTTGGGCGTTTCAGGCTGGTTGAGATTGGTCACGGGCGGAACCTGCGGGCAGTGATTGACCCGCAAGCCGCCAGGCGAACGGGGATGCTCGCCAGTGTAAGTCGGTAGCAGGCTATTCGATAGCCTCATAAGGAAGCCCGACGTAATTTTCTGCAATGGTTTTTCGACCGGCCTCGGAGTCGACGAAATAGTCCAGCTCCGACTCGCTGATGCGCTGGCTGAAGGCGTCGTGATCGTCGAAGCGGTGCAGCATCGAGGTCATCCACCAGGAAAACCGTTCGGCTTTCCACACCCGGCGCAGGCAGATCTCAGAGTACTTATCCAGCAAATCCATACGGCCTTCGCTGTAAACCTTCTGCAAAATAGTGAACAAAGTGCTGACGTCGCTGGCCGCCAGGTTCAGGCCTTTGGCACCGGTAGGCGGAACAATGTGCGCAGCGTCGCCGACCAGGAACATCCGCCCGTACTGCATCGGCTCGACCACAAAACTGCGCAGCGGCGCGATGCTCTTTTCGATGGACGGCCCGGTCACCAGGGATTCGGCCAACGCAGCAGGCAGGCGCGATTTGAGCTCATCCCAGAAGCGCTGATCCGACCAATCCTCGACCTTCTCGTCCGCCGGCACTTGCAGGTAATAACGCGTGCGGGTTGCCGAGCGCATGCTGCACAAGGCGAAACCGCGTTCGTGGCGGGCGTAGACCAGCTCGTCGTGGACCGGCGGCGTATCGGCGAGAATGCCGAGCCAGCCAAACGGATAGACCCGTTCGAAAACCTTCAGGCACTCAGCTGGAATCGACTGCCGCGCCACGCCATGGAAACTGTCGCACCCGGCGATGTAGTCGCAATCGAGGCGATACGTTTCGCCATCCTTCTCGAACGTCACGAACGGTTCTGCGGTTTTCATCCCGTGCGGTACGACGTTGGCGGCCTGGTAAATCGTCTGCGCGCCAGCCTCCCGACGAGCGGCCATCAGGTCCCGGGTGACCTCGGTCTGGCCATAGATCATCACGGTTTTTCCGCCGGTCAGCGCTTGCAGATCGATGTGCACCTGTCGTCCGTCGAGGGCCAGTTCGAAGCCGCCATGGACCAGCCCTTCGGCGTCCATGCGCTGACCCACCCCGGCCTGACGCAACAGCTCTACCATGCCTTGTTCAAGCACCCCGGCGCGGATTCGCCCGAGCACATAGTCGGGGGCCTGGCGTTCGAGAATCAGGGTGTCGATTCCGGCGTTATGCAGCAACTGGCCGAGCAGTAAACCAGCGGGGCCGGCGCCGATGATAGCGATTTGGGTTTTCAGCATTTTCATTGTTTTTATGACTCGCAAGCTTCACGCGACCAGAGCCGGTGAATGATTTTTATGGATCGAGTGCTTGCATTTTTCCCTCGCGGGTCTGTCAATTGAAGGTGAAAACTGAGCCGATACCTGTACATTCTGCCAATCGGTGCGATTATCGCCCGTAACCCTTTGAGGCCTGGATTGAAGTGATGAACAAGCCTGACCTGCCTTCGATTCCAGTGTTCAAGCTCTACGGTGAAAGCCTGGATTGGCCGACCCCTGACTTGCTGCACTGTGAAACCATTTCCAAACGCAGCCGCGAACACCAATGGGAAATCAAACCTCACCGTCACGCCGATTTGTGCCAGTTGCTCTTCGTATTCAAAGGTCAGGCAGAGCTTGAAATCGAAGGCAAACAGACGCAACTGACTGAACCGGCCATCCTGATCCTGCCACCGTTATCGGTGCATGGTTACCGGTTTTCCGAGGACGTTGAAGGGTTCGTCGTGACCCTCGCCGCGCCGCTGGTGGCCCATCTTCAGTCGCAGCTGGGCAACTCGGTGAACGCGCTGGCCCAAGCCGAAAGCTACCCGGCGGGCAAGGAAAGCGACTACCTCAACAGCCTGTTTTCAGCGCTGCAAGACGAATACACCGGCCACCAGCCCGCCCGCGAGATGCTCATGCATTCGCTGGTCAGCGTGATCATGGTCTGGGTCAGCCGTCAGGTGATTTCGCGCCGCGCCGCCAGCCAGCGTCCGCAACGGGCCAGGGAATACCTCAATGGTTTTATCCAACTGGTGGAAGAGACCTACCGCCAGCACGTCAAGGTCGAGGACCTGGCGCATCGGCTGGGGATTTCCGTCTCGCACCTCAACGGCACCTGCCGAGAGCTGGCGGGGCAACCGGCGTTGCAGATCATGCACGAGCGCCAGCTGCTGGAGGCCAAGCGCTTGCTGACCTACACCAGCATGACCATTTACGAAATGTCCGACGTGTTGGGGTTTTCCGATCCCACCAATTTCACGCGCCTGTTCCGACGCCGGGTGGGGATCTCGCCCAAGGCTTTTCGCGACCGCTTGAAGGCCGATCAGGACAACGAGGCCTGACCGCCTTCGTTACCGAAGGGCGTTGAGGGTCGCGTTGTGGGGAATGCAGCGCTCGAAGTTACAACTCGCGTAGTCGCGGGGCAGTTGTCGCAACTGCTCGACACGCCAGGCAGCGGTGCCATACAGCGCCAGCGTCGCCGCGCAGGTGATGAAAATGGCGAGGTATCTTCTTGTTTTGGTGTTCATGGCGTTGACCTCTGAACGAATACCCTTCGGTATTACTTTCAGCATAGGTCAGCGCGGGCGAGATGCCAGCGACGGCGCTTTTGCATTTACCCCGACATTCAGAACACTGATGCCCCCTGTGGGAGCGAGCCTGCTCGCGATAGCGGTGGGTCAGTCGCCATCATTGTTGAATGACCCACCGCTATCGCGAGCAGGCTCACTCCCACAAGGGATTGGTGTCGAGCACAAAAGCTGCGGTATCCCCAATCAAACTGTGGTAGTGAGCCTGCATCGGTTCGGTTACAGGCCAATATCCCACGCCGGTTCTTCTGGGAATCTGAGCACCAGAAAATCCAGCATGCTGCGCAGCGCCACCGGCATGTGTTTGCGCGAGGCATACACCGCGTACACGTTCATCTGCCGAGGCTCGGCATGGGGCAGCAGCCGAATCAGCTCACCACTGTGGATATGTACGCCCGCCTGATAACTGGGCAGCATCGCCACACCCGCACCGGCCATGGTTGCGCGCAGCAATGTGCTGGCTTCATTGGCGCTGATGTTGCCCTGCACCGGCACCGACACCGGCTCGCCGTCCTCTTCGAAATGCCAGAGGCTTTTGCCGAAGTAGGAATGGGTCAGGCAGTTGTGCTGGCTCAGGCCCTCGACCCGTTGCGGGGCCGGGTGTTCGCGCAGGTAAGCGGGGGAGGCGCAGATCACCGAGCGGCAGACCGTCAGGCGCCGGGCGATCAGGTTCGGGTCCAGGTCGTTGCTGGTGCGGATCGCCAGGTCGATACGCTCGTCCACCAGGTTCACGGTGCGGTCGAGCATCTGCATGTCGATGCTGACACCGGGATAGCGTTTGACGAAAGCCGCCATGGCATCCGCCAGTTGCGCCTGGCCGAACGAAGTGCTGACGCTGATGCGCAGCAGGCCGCGTGGCGCCTCATCCGGCTCGCTGACAGCGGCTTGCATGTCGGTGGACAGGTCGAGCATCTGCCGACAGCGAGGCAGGATTTCGCTGCCGGCGGCGGTCAGGCTCAATTTGCGCGTGGTGCGGTGCATCAGGCGAGCGCCGACCCAATCTTCCAGCTCCGCCAGATAACGCGAAACCACCGGGCGTGAAAGGTCCAGATGATCGGCGGCAGCCGATTGGCTGCCGAGGTCGACCACTGAGACGAACACCCGCATTGCTTGAAGACGATCCATGATTTGCCCGCTTTCAGAAACAAACTATGTTCAAGCATCGCATTTTTTTTACTGAGTCAGGCAACTAAGCTCTGTCCCCATCGCCAGACACGGCATTCAGACCACGGAGCAACAGATGATCGGCTTCACCTCTCTCAAGCGCATTTTTGCTGGCCACCGCCACCCTCGGCTTCGCAGCCCACGCCGCGGCGGCATCGACCCTGACCCTGGACGTGTATAACCCGGGTGACAAAGCGATCTTCCCGGTGACCTCGGTTCTGGTCAGCGGTGAGAAAGAAGCGATTCTGGTGGACGCGCAGTTCGGCAAATCCCAGGCCGAACAAGTGGTCGAGAAGATCCGCGCCAGTGGTAAGCAACTGACCACCATTTACATCAGCCACGGTGACCCGGATTACTACTTCGGCCTCGACACCCTGACCGCCGCGTTCCCGAACGCCAAGGTGCTGGCCTCGCAGCCCACCGTTGATCACATCAAGCACACCGTCGACGGCAAACTGGCGTTCTGGGGCCCAAAAATGGGCACCGACGTGCCGGCTAAAACAATCGTGCCCGGCGTGCTCAAGGGCGACAGCCTGATGCTCGAAGGGCAGAAATTGCAGGTGGTGGGCCTGGACGGCAAGCAGCCGGACCGGACCTTTGTGTGGATCCCGTCGATCAAGGCAGTCGTCGGTGGTGTGGTCGTCGCAGAGAACATTCACGTGTGGATGGCTGATACGCAAACCGCGCAGTCCCACGCCGACTGGTTGGCTACGCTGCACTCCATCGAAACCCTGAAACCGAAAACCATCGTGCCGGGGCATTACCTGGGTGAGAGCGCCCGTTCGCTGGCCGCTGTGCAGTTCACCGCCGATTACATCAAAGCCTTCGACGAAGAAACCGCCAAGGCCAAGGATTCAGCCGCGCTGATCGCCGCGATGAAAAAACGCTTCCCGGCAGTGGGCGAAGTGAGCTCGCTGGAGCTGAGCGCGAAAGTCGCCAAGGGCGAGATGAAGTGGGGTGAGTGAGTTGATGTAACCGCAGGATACCTGTGGCTATGGAGTTTTTGTGGCGAGGGGATTTATCCCCGTTGGATTGCGCAGCAGTCCCAAGCTTTGACGACTGCTTCGCAGCCGAACGGGGATAAATCCCCTCGCCACAGAAATCCCTTCACCGCAGATAAATCCCCTAACCACAGATAAGTCCCTTCACCACAAAAGCCCTTTTACCAAGCAAATTTGCATTGATCACTCAAGCCAACTGGAGAACGTCATGAGCAAAATCGCAATCATCGGTGCCACCGGTCGTGCCGGCAGCCAACTGTTGGACGAAGCCCTGCGTCGTGGTCATAGCGTCACGGCTATTGCTCGTGACACCTCGAAGATTTCCCCGCGTGCCGGGGTGGTCGCCAAGAATGTCGATGCTCTGGATGCCGAAGCATTGCAAGCCGCCGTCGAAGGCCATGACGTGGTGATCAGTGCGGCGCACTTCGCGACCCTGCCTGCCAGCGCTGTCATCGGGCCGGTGAAAAAGGCCGGGGTGAAACGTCTGCTGGTGGTGGGCGGTGCCGGTTCGTTGTTGCTGCCGGATGGCACTCGCGTCATCGACAGCAAGGGCTTCCCGCAGGAGTACAAAGTTGAGGCCAGTGCCGGTGCTTTGTTTCTGGAGAACCTGCGTCAGGAACAGGATCTGGACTGGACCTTTCTGTCACCGTCGGCAGAGTTTGTCGAAGGTGAGCGCACGGGTTCGTTTCGGGTTGGTAAGGATGATTTGCTGGTGAGCCGTGCAGGGCGCAGCTGGATCACTTTTGCTGATTATGCGATTGCGATGTTGGATGAAGTGGAAGCGCCGAAGCATTCTCGGCAGCGGTTTGCAGTTGGGTATTAGGCTGAAAACCACCCCTCACCCCAGCCCTCTCCCCAAAGGGGAGAGGGGGAAAGGGAGCCGATCTTCAAGCCTTTCAAAACCTGAGTTCGACTCGGAGTCGCAGGTCGCATTAGATACCCCAAGCACCTCGGTCAGTCCCCTCGCCCCTCTGGGGCGGTCCGACGTTTCGGGAGGGTTAGGGTGAGGGGTGGATGTAATTGACACACCACACACATTCACCGCGCCCGAGCCTGCTCCACCAACCACCCCATCAATTCACGCAATTTCGGCGAAGGCCCCGGTTTTTCCGGGAACACCAGGTAGTACGCCAACCCCGTCTTCACCTTCAATTCAAACGGCATGACCAGCCGTCCGGCGCTCAGGTCATCGCCAATCAACGACCAATCCCCAATGGCCACGCCGGTCCCCTGGGACGCCATCGACATCGCCAGGTCCAGGGTTTCGAAATGCTGACCCTTGCCGACATTGCTCAAACGAACATCGGCGCTGGCCAGCCAGGCTTTCCAGTCGCGTTCGTCGCGGGTCGGGTGCAACAGCATGTGTTGTTCCAGATCCTCCGGCGCCTGCAACGGCACCGGCCCTTCGAGATACGGCCGGGAGCAGACCGGCGTCAGTTGCTCATCGAACAGCCGATGGGACGCCAGTGACGTCTCCGGCGGGATGCCATAGATCACCGCCGCATCGAACTGCTCGCGATGAAAATCCACCCCGTGTTTCACCGTGGTGGTCAATTCCACCGGCACATCCGGGCGCTCCCTCTGCCACTGCATCAAACGCGGCAACAACCAGCGCATCACGCACGTGGGTGCCTTGAGTTGCAGGGTTTTGCGCTTCTCGCCGATCTGCTCAACCGCCTCGTCGATCAAGCCGAAAATCTGCTGGACCCGTGGCAGCCATTCGCGCCCTTCGGCGGTCAAGTCGAGGCCGCGAGCCTGGCGGATGAACAGTTCATAACCTAGATGTTCTTCCAGCCCGGCGATCTGCCGACTCACCGCGCCCTGGGTGATGTACAGCTGTTCGGCGGCCCGGGTGAAGTTGCAGCACTGCGCGGTGATCAGAAAAGTGTGCAGCGCCGGCAGGGGAGGCAATCGTTTCATTGGGATCCAAGGTATGACGTGAGGACATGGCTAGTATGACTTTTTATCCATTGTTGCGGCTATGTGTCGCCCGTTCCAATGAGGCCATCCCTGGACCTGCCCACGCATCATAAACACTGCGCAGGCCCGGCGTCTCAAACGAACAAAAAGGGCAAAGACATGGCGACGTGCGGCGAAGTATTGGTCAAGTTACTCGAAGATTACGGGGTCGAGCAGGTGTTCGGCATTCCCGGGGTTCATACCGTGGAGCTGTATCGCGGGCTGGCCCGTTCGAGCATCAACCACGTGACGCCGCGTCACGAACAGGGCGCCGGTTTCATGGCCGACGGTTATGCGCGCACCAGCGGCAAACCGGGTGTGTGCTTCATCATCACCGGCCCTGGCATGACCAACATCACCACCGCCATGGGCCAGGCGTATGCCGACTCGATCCCGATGCTGGTGATCTCCAGCGTGCAATCGCGCAGCCAGTTGGGCGGCGGTCGCGGCAAGCTCCACGAGCTGCCGAACCAGAGCGCACTGGTCGGCGGCGTGGCGGCGTTCTCCCACACCCTGATGTCGGCGGCCGAATTGCCGGGTGTATTGGCCCGCGCTTTCGCCTTGTTCCAGGCCGGTCGTCCGCGTCCAGTCCATATCGAAATTCCGTTGGACGTGCTGGTTGAAGAGGCCGACGACTTGCTCGCCAGTCTCCCGGTGAACATCGACCGCGCCGGTGCTTCGCCGAGTGCGATCAGCCGCATGACCACGCTGCTGGCCGGTGCCAAGCGCCCACTGATTCTGGCCGGTGGCGGTGCCATCGATGCAGCCGCCGAGTTGACCGAGTTGGCCGAACTGCTCGACGCGCCAGTGGCCCTGACCATCAATGCCAAAGGCATGCTCGAATCCAGTCATCCGTTGCTGATCGGCTCGACCCAAAGCCTGGTCGCGACTCGCGCCTTGGTGGCCGAGGCCGACGTGGTATTGGCCATCGGCACCGAACTGGCCGAGACCGATTACGACGTCACCTTCGCCGGCGGTTTCGAGATTCCCGGCGTGCTGCTGCGCGTCGATATCGACCCCGATCAGACCGTGCGCAATTACCCACCAAAAGTCGCCCTCGTGGCTGACTCGCGCAACGCCGCGCAAGCCTTGCTGAGCGAGTTGTCCAAGCACTCGCTAGCCGAGCGCCGCAACGATTGGGGCCAGGTTCGCGCTGCCCGTCTGCGCGAAGACCTCGCCGCCACCTGGGACGCCCCGACCCTGGCCCAGACCCGTTTCCTCGAAACCGTTTTGCATGAATTGCCGGACGCAGTCTTCGTCGGCGATTCGACCCAACCGGTGTACACCGGCAACCTGACCTTCAACCCGGAACGCCCGCGTCGCTGGTTCAACTCGTCCACCGGTTACGGCACCCTCGGTTACGCCTTGCCGGCGGCGATTGGCGCCTGGCTCGGCGGCAGCGTTGAGGGTGGCGCGCGTCCTCCAGTGGTGTGCCTGATCGGTGACGGCGGCCTGCAATTCACCCTGCCGGAACTGGCCAGCGCCGTTGAAGCGCGCACCCCGGTGATCGTGCTGCTGTGGAATAACCAGGGCTACGAAGAGATCAAGAAATACATGGTCAACCGCGCCATCGAGCCGGTGGGCGTGGACATCTACACCCCGGACTTCATCGGCGTGGCCAAGGCGCTGGGCTGCGCGGCCGAAGCGGTCAACGGTGTCGAGCAGCTGCGCAGTGCACTGCGTACTGCCGCTGATCGCCAGGGCCCGACCCTGATTGAAATCGATCAGACCCAGTGGATGAAGGCGGTGTCGAAATGAGCTTCCCTACTACTCTGGACGGCCTCTACATCAACGGTCAATGGTCGGCCGGCAATGAACATCTGCGCGTGATCAACCCGGCTACTGAAGCCCTGTTGACCACCGTGAATGGCGGCGATGAAAAAGCCGTCGATCAAGCCGTCACTGCCGCTACCCAGGCGTTCGGCGACTGGTCGAAAACCACCGGCACCGAACGTGGCGCAATCCTGCGTAGAATCGCCGCGGGTGTGCAGGCCGGTCGTGATCACTTGATGAAGCTGCAATCGAGCAACAACGGCAAGCCGCTGTTCGAAGCGGCCATCGACGTTGATGACGTGATCGCGACGTTCGAGTACTACGCCGGTCTGGCCGAAGGCCTCGACGCGAAGCAAGACAGCAATGTCGAGCTGCCCACCGACGACTTCAGCGCTCGCGTGCGCCGTGAGCCGTGCGGCGTGGTCGGTCTGATCGTGCCGTGGAATTTCCCGATGGTCACCACTGCCTGGAAACTTGCCCCGGCCCTGGCCGCCGGTTGCTGCGTGGTGCTCAAACCTTCCGAAGTCACGCCGCTTCCAGAGCTGGAACTGGCGGCGATCATCGCTGAAGCCGGCTTGCCTGCCGGGGTGTTCAACCTGGTGTGCGGCACCGGTCTGGCCGTCGGCGCGCCGCTGTCGGCCGACCCGCGTATCGCCAAAATCTCCTTCACTGGCAGCAATGCGGTCGGTGTGCAGGTCATGCAACGCGCAGCGGAAACCGTCAAAGGCGTGAGCCTTGAACTGGGCGGCAAATCCTCGCTGCTGGTGCTCAAGGACGCCGACATCGAACTGGCCGTGGAAGTGGCCTGTGGCGGCGGTTTCTTCAACGCCGGGCAGATGTGTTCGGCCACCAGCCGCGTGCTGGTCGCCGATGAACTGGCGGATGAGTTTTTATCGAAGCTGAAAATTCGTGCCGAATCCATTCGCGTGGCCGATCCGTTCGACCCGAACGTGGAAATGGGCGCATTGGTCAATCAGGCGCAATACCAGCGTGTGCTGGGCCACATCGATCGCGGTCTGAGCGCAGGCGCCAAGTTGATCTGCGGCGGCAATCGTCCCGCAGACCTGTCCCGTGGTTATTTTTTGCAGCCGACGATATTCACTGAAGTGCCCCTCGACAGTGCGCTGTGGTGTGAAGAGATTTTCGGGCCGGTGATCTGCGTGCGCAGTTTCGCCTCTGAAGCCGAGGCGATTGCCCTGGCCAACGACAGCCAGTTCGGTCTGGTCGCCAGCGTGGTGACACGCGACGCCGAGGCGGCCGATCGGGTCGCCAACGCCTTGCAGGCGGGGCTGGTGTGGATCAACGCGCCGCAGGTGATCTTCCCGCAGACCGCCTGGGGTGGCTACAAACAGAGCAGCATCGGTCGCGAATTGGGGCCGTGGGGCTTGCAGGCTTTCCAGGAAATCAAACACGTGATTCGCGCCGTCTGAAGGCACGAAAAAGGTCAGCGCATGCCTCGCGACGAGGCATGCGCTGACGTCATGGCTTCAATGAATTTTTATCGATAGTCAGGTGTTTTGCACGACCTCAGGATGAACTCGCTGGTTCAGCCAAGCCCCCGAAAATACGAGGGATAACGCTGGTCCGGCCGCGCGGATGCAACAGTTTCGACCTGCCTTATACCTACAAAAACAAAGGGAGTCCGTAATGGGCGAGCATGATCTGAACAGACGTCAATTCATCAAAACCGTGGGCGTGGCCTCGGTGGCAGCGGCGGCCATGAGCTTGCCCTTCGTCAAGGCCAATGCCAGCGACACGCGCTTCCAGGGCAAGACCCTGCGCCTGCTGACCTGGTCCGATGACACCGGCCTCGCTGCATTGCGCAACATCGCGGCCACCTTCGAAGACAAGTACGGCTGCAAGGTCATCGCTGACCGCACCGGCAGCACCTCGGAAATGGTCGCCAAACTCAAGGCCGCCGGCGATCGTCCGCAGTACGACATCATCACCCTGGCCGGCGTCGGCGCCGAAGGTCTGGCCGCCGCCAACCTGCTGGAAAAACCCGACCTCAACCGCATCCCCAACCTGGTCGATGTGCCGGAGAAATACCGCACCGGCGCCAATGGCCACGGCATCGGTTACCTGCTGTGGTGCAACAGCCTCGTCTACAGCACCCGCACCATCAAGGAAGCGCCAACCAGCTACGCCGCCCTGTGGGACGCCGAGCTGTCGCCGAACATCTTCCTGCCGCCGCCGAACTGGACCGAGGCCATGGACCTGATCATCATCGCCGCCAAACTGGCCGGTGGTGACGAGCACAACATCGAGCCGGGCTTCAAGAAACTCGCCGAGCTGAAAGATCGCGTGGTGACCCTGGGCGAAAACCCGAACCAGATCGCCGAACTGTTCCGCACCGGTTCCCTGGACATGGGCGGCCTGTACGCGCCGGCCTTCTTCCCGAAACAGATCCGCGATCCGGCCTACGGCCTGGGCGCCACGTTTGGCATGAAGGAAGGTTTCTACACGGACCTGATGCTGTCGGTGATGCCGAAGAATCGTCCGGGCGATACCGATCTGGTCTACGCCTTCATCAACCACTCTCTGGACCCGCTGGTGCAGGGCAAGATGGCCGAAGACATCTACAACGGCCCGGTCAACGCCAAGGCGATCATCTCCGCCGAAGCGCGCAAGAGCCCGTACATCCTCACGCCGGAGCAGATTGCCGAGAAAGCGATCATGCACGACAACGCCTTCCTGGCCTCCGTGCATGACCAATGGATTCGTCGTTACACGGAAATCTTTTCTTCCTGATCGAGTGGCGAACACAAGTCTTCAGAACACTGCGAACCCCTGTGGGAGCTAGCCTGCTAGCGATTGCGGTCTGACATTCAGCATTGATGTCGACTGACGGATCACTATCGCTAGCAGGCTAGCTCCCACAAGGGGCCAAGGTGATTTTGAGAATTGTGTTTGCCAGCTGCTTTCCATTGACGAGACCCTTGCTATGGAACACCAACCTCTGACTCATCCGGTCGCCGCCGCTCCACTGCGCGCCAGCCGGGGTGTTTCGCCGACGGCGCGTGCCTGGTTTTTCCTCACGCCGTCGATGCTGTTTCTGGGCGTGCTGATTGCCGCCAGTCTGCTGGTGCTGCGCATGAGCGTGGGCACCAAAGGCGCGGAATGGACCGGGTTCAGCCTGGCCAGTTACGCCCAATTGCTCGAACCCTATTACCTCAAATCCTTGCTGCTGACCCTGCGCCTGGCGCTGATCAGCGCGGTGATCGCGGTGGTGCTGGCGATCCCGGTGGCGTACACCATGTCGCGCCTGACCTCGCCATTTGTGCGCCGGATCTTCCTCGCCGCCGTGCTGTTGCCGTTGCTGGTCAACCTGCTGCTGCAAAGCTACGGCTGGCTGGTGATCCTCGGCCCGGGCGGGATGCTCAATCAGGCGCTGATGGGCCTGGGTTTGATCAAGCGCCCGATCATGCTGCTGTACAACCAGAACGGCGTACTGATGGGCCTGGTGCAAACCGCGTTCCCGTTGGCCGTGCTGCCGATTGCCAGCGCCATGCGCGGCGTTGCGCGCACCTATGAAGAAGCCGCCGCCACCCTGGGCGCGAGTCGCTTTCAGGTGTTCCGTCAGGTGGTGTTGCCGATGAGCATGCCGGGGATTATCACCGGCGCGACCTTGGTGTTCGCCTACAACGCCAGCAGTTTTGTGGTGCCGTTGCTGCTCGGTGGCCGGCGCGTGCCGATGCTGGCGGTGATGGTGCATGACCAGATCGCCCCGCTGATGAACTGGCCTGCCGCGTCCGCTGCCGGTGTGGTGCTGATTGTCACCACGCTCGCGATCATGACCTTGTCCGAATTCATCACTGGCCGTCGTCGGCGCATGCTGGAGGCTTCCCAATGAGCACGTTGACCAAAAAGCGTTATGGCCTGCTGCCCGGCGAGACCGGCAAGTTCGCCGGCATCCTCTCAGGCTTCATCCTGCTGCTGGCGGTGTTGCCGATCCTGACCATGATCGTCATGTCGTTCAGCGGTGCGTCGAACCTCGACTTCCCGCCGAGCAGCTACAGCCTGCAATGGTACAAGGCCGCCTGGCACACCTTCGTGTCGCCGGATTCCAGCGATGTGCTGAGCCTGGGCAAAGCCATGACCACCAGCCTGATGGTGGCGTGCCTGACCATGGTCTTCGCCACCATTGTCGCGGTGCCGGCGGCCTACGCGCTGACCCGTTGCGAATTCCGTGGCAAAGCCGTGGCGCTGCAATTGATGTCGCTGCCGTTAGTGTTTCCGATGGTGGTGTTGGGCCTGGCGTTGCTGCTGGTGTTCGACAGCCTGCCGTTCCAGATGACCACCTCACGGCTGGTGATTGCCCACGTGATCCTGGCCTTGCCGTTCGTGGTGAAGAACTGCACGGCGGCGATGCTGTCCATCGGCAGCGAAGTCGAAGAGGCCGCGCAAATGCTCGGCGCTTCACCGCTGCGGGCGATTATCGATGTGGTGGTGCCGTTGATGAAATCGGGGATTCTGGCGGGGATGCTGCTGGCGTTCATCGTCTCGTTCAACGAATTCACTGTGACCTATTTCCTCTACACCATCGATGTCATGACCGTGCCGATCTGGATGTACAGCCGCACCGTGTCATCGCTCGACCCCACCGTATTTTCGTTTGCCGTGCTGATCGTGCTGATCGACTTCGTCCTGATCTGGGCGTTGGAGAAGCTAGTCGGTGAAGGTGGCGTTTCGTTCTGATTTCTTGAGGTGATTTATGACTGGTCTGATTCTGGAAAACGTCGAGAAACATTACGGCTCGGCCTGCGCGGTAAAGGATGTGAACCTGCATTTGCCGGAAGGCAAACTGGTGTGTTTCCTCGGCCCGTCGGGCTGCGGCAAAACCACTTTGTTGCGGATGATCGCCGGGCTTGAAACCCTGAGCGGCGGCGAGATTCGCCTGGACGGTGAAGACATCGGCCACACCCCGGCGCATCAACGCAATTTCGGCATGGTGTTCCAGTCGCTGGCGCTGTTTCCGCACATGACGGTGGGGGAGAACATCGCCTACCCGCTGAAACTGCGCGGCGTCAGCAAGGCTGACCAGCAGGCGCGGGTGGTGGAGTTGCTGGAGCTGATCCAGCTGAGCGAGATGATTGATCGTCCGGTGGCCAAACTCTCCGGCGGTCAACGCCAGCGCGTGGCGATTGCCCGGGCGATTGCCAACCACCCGAAAATCCTCCTGCTGGATGAACCGCTGTCGGCGCTCGACGCCAAGCTGCGCGAGTCGATGCAGGTGGAAATCCGCCAGCTGCAACAGCGCCTGAACATCACCACGATCATGGTGACCCACGACCAGCGTGAAGCCATGACCATGGCCGATATCGTCGTTGTGTTGGGCGAACATCGGGTACAGCAAGTGGGCACGCCGATTGAAATCTACCGGCACCCGGCCAACGAATTTGTCGCGGACTTTATCGGCTCGGGCAACATCTTCCCGGCCACGGCGCTGGGCAACGGCAAGGTGGGATTGCCGGGTGGCGATGCGCTGGAAGTGCCGATCTGCAGCAGCATTGTGGTGGGTGAGAAAGTGAAAATGCTGATTCGTCCTGAAGACCTGCAACTGTCGCACCCGCAGGCGACGGCGGGGAACCGGCTACTCGGTACGGTGACGTTTGTGCGCGATATCGGCGCGACGATTGAAACGACGGTGGAGTGTTCCGGTGTGTCGTTTACCGCGCTGAGTACGCCGTGTCAGGGGTTTGGGTTGAGCATTGGCAATCCGGTGTCGGTGACCCTTCCGGCCGAGGCTTGCCGAGTACTCGGCGCCTGATTCAGATTTGATGTTGGCCTTGCTGGCCTCATCGCTGGCAGGCCAGCTCCCACAGGTTACATCGGTGTTCACTTGATTGTGTGATCACCCACAATCCCTGTGGGAGCTGGCCTGCCAGCGATGAGGCAATCAGTTACACCCTCAATACTGAATCAGACACTCAACCGCAACCGCGCCAAATCCCTCAACGGCGGTGCCCCAAACAACCGGCTATATTCCCGGCTGAACTGCGAAGGACTCTCATACCCCACCCGATACCCCGCCGCCGAAGCTTCCAGCCCCTCGGCCAGCATCAACCGCCGTGCTTCCTGCAAGCGCAGCTGCTTTTGATACTGCAACGGACTCATCGCTGTCATCGCCTTGAAGCGGTGATGCAACGTCGACACGCTCAGGTTCACTTCTTTCGCCAGGTCATCGATGCGCAGCGGTTGCTCATAATTGCCGTTAAGCCACTTGATCGCCTGGCTGATACGGTGGCTTTGGCTATTGGCGATGGCAATCTCATAGAGTCGATGCCCCTGCTGGCTGCGCAACAACCGATACAGAATCTCCCGACGAATCAGCGGCGCGAGCATGGCGATGTCTTTCGGGGTATCCAGCAAACGCGCCAGACGCAACACCGCGTCGAGCATTGCGGTGTCGATCCGTTCGACATACAAGCCGCGTCCGGTCGGTCGGGTCGGTACGCCCAATGGGCCGGCGTCGGCAATCAACGCGGTGATTTCCGCCGGGTCGATGTCCAGCCGCACCGCGAGGATCGGTTCCTCAGACGTGACATTCACCACGCGCCCGCTCAACGGCATCGAGACCGAGACGACCAGGTAATTCAGCGGGTCGTAATTGAAGTACTCATCCGCCAGCCGCACCTCTTTGCGCCCTTGCGCCATGATGCACAGGGCCGGTTGCGCCAGCACCGGGGCAAAGTCGTGGGACTTGCTGTGTTTGGACATGAACAGCGAACCGACGGCAGTGGCATAAGTGCCATCGTCCGTGGTGTTGCGACGGATGATGGCGGCCAGTTCCGCGCGCTGCTTCTCCATGTCGGCATCCAGCGGGGCTTGAAAGTGATCGAACGACGACATGCCGGGCATCCTCGCTGAGGGGTGGGTAATGAGGCCAGCTTAAGTTTGTGCAAGACGCAGCGGTAGACACATCCTGCCTCAAGCTTGCCTGATTCTGCATTGAGTGGATCAGCGGTGCCTCTATGCCTGCACCCTCCAGGGAAAACTTGCTTGAAAGCCGTGTTTCATCGCTGCGAGGGCATTTACAGGTTGTTACAGGTTTATCGAAACGCCGCGCAGGATTGTGCAACAAGCCGGCAGGAATCGACTAACCACGCTTCCCCCTGCGCGCTTAACCTTTGATCCTGTCGCAGCCCGTCCCACGGCTGCAACCGGACTACCTGGGAGGGTTGAACATGTCTACGCAGATCCCCGTCAGTCATATGGCTTTTGTCCGTGCCCGCGCCGGGCGTTCGGCGGAACTCGGTGCGCGCCTGAGCGCCTTGATCGAGCCGTCCCGCAGCGCGCCGGGTTGCCTGAGTTTTTCCCTGCAGCATTCGCAATGTGATCCGGAGTTGTGGCTGGTGTCCGGTTTCTGGACGCACCAGCAAGCGATGACCGCTTACTTTGGCACCCCGGCCATGCAGATTTTCGCCGAGCTGGTGCAGGAGCTGGTAGTCAACAGCCTGGATTTTCATACCTTCAAGGACGTGTCGGCCGACCAGGCGAAGAGGCAGCCCGGCTCGTGGGTACACAAAATGGCGGGTTGAGGGTTTAATGGCTCCATTCTCAATCAGCCAGGATCCGCGACATGGGACGTAAAGCCTTTGAAACCTTCGAAGCCGTATCCGCTGTAGTGCCCCGCGAAGGCGGCTACTACGCTGCGATTGCCACCAAACCAATCGGCGGCTCCGGCGCACCGCGCTTCAACAAATTGCTGGAAGACCAGACCTTCAAGACCGCCAAAGAAGCGGACGAGGCTGCCGCGCTGGAACTGACCCGCCTCAAAGGCGTGGGCGAAGACGGCGAGCTGATCTGGTAATCACCTGACCGCCCCCGGGCGGAACATCTTGAACAATGCCTCTGGCCCCAGCTGAAAATAATCCGCTGGCCCGCCGCCGCGCAGAATCGGTTCTGCCGCGGCGGTGTCGTATACCCCATCCTTCAACAGCCACTTGGCGATATGCACGGCGACCACTTCGCCGAGGATCAGCCAGCTCGGCACCACGTTCCCGTCCGCCCGCTGCAACTGAATGATCTGCGTGACCTTGCACTCGAAGGACACCGGGCTTTCGGCCACCCGTGGCACTTGAATGATTTTCGACGCGACCGGGGTCAATCCGGACAGTTCGAACTCGTTGACTTCGGGTGCGACCATGGCGCAGCTCTGGTTCATCTGCTCGGCCAGCGGACGCGTGGCCAGGTTCCAGGCGAATTCGCCGGTCTGTTCGATGTTGTTCAGGCTGTCTTTACGGCCGACGCTGGAGAAACCGATGATCGGCGGAATGTAGTTGAAGGCATTGAAGAAGCTGTAAGGCGCCAGGTTCAAGCGGCCATTGGTGTCCTGGGAGGAAATCCAGCCGATGGGGCGAGGGCCGACGATGGCGTTGAACGGGTCATGCGGCAAGCCGTGGCCATTGGCGGGTTCGTAGAAGTGGATGTCGTCGGGCATGGGCGCGGGTTCCAGAAGCTTTATTCGTGGGCGCTCATAGTGCTGGGACGAACAGATAATTTCCAGCGATGCGGTCCAAATGTGGGAGCGAGCCTGCTCGCGATAGCGATGTGTCAGTCAGCCCATTTGTTGCTGATACACCGCTATCGCGAGCAGGCTCGCTCCCACAGGGGGGCTATGTCTATTCAATAAAAAAGGGGCAGAACCGCTAAGATCTGCCCCATTTTTTGCTGACGGGTTTAGTCCGTCTCGATCCGCGAATGCTTGCGGGTGTCTTTCATGGTGATGTACACCAGCAACGACACCGCAATACAGGCGGTCACATACCAGTAGTAACCGGTTTCCATGCCAATGCTCTTGAACCACAGCGCGATGTATTCAGCGGTGCCGCCGAAGATCGACACGGTCAGCGCGTACGGCAGGCCAACGCCCAGTGCACGAATTTCGGTCGGGAACAGCTCGGCCTTCACTACGGCGTTGATCGAGGTGTAGCCGCTGACGATGATCAGGGCGGCCATGATCAGGAAGAACGCGCCCCACCAGCTCTGGATCGTGTGCAGAGTGGTCAGGATCGGTACGGTGAACAGCGTCCCGAGGATGCCGAAGGCAATCAGGATCGGACGACGGCCGACTTTATCCGACAGCCCGCCGATGATCGGTTGCAGGCACATGAACAGGAACAGCGTGGCAGCGGAAATAGTGGTGGAGTCGGAGATGCTCATGCCGACGGTGTTCACCAGGTATTTCTGCATGTACGTGGTGTAGGTGTAGAACGCCAGGGTGCCGCCCATGGTCAGGCCGACCACGGTCATCAGCTCTTTTGGATGGCGCATCAAGGTGCGCATCGCGCTTTCCTTGGCCTTCTCTTTCTTGGTGAACGACTCGGTTTCTTCCATGCCACGACGCAGGTACAGCGCGACCACGGCACACAGTGCGCCGATGGCGAACGGGATGCGCCAGCCCCAGGCGTACAGCTCTTCGGTGGTCAGGACTTGTTGCAGCACGATCAACACCGCCAAGGCGATGAGCTGACCGGAGATCAGGGTCACGTACTGAAAGCTGGAGTAGAAACCGCGACGGTCCTTGGTCGCCATTTCGCTGAGGTACGTTGCCGAAGTGCCGTACTCGCCACCGACCGACAGGCCTTGCAGCAGGCGGGCGAAAATCAGCAGGATCGGCGCGCCTATGCCGATGGTTTCATAACCCGGGCTCAGGGCAATCAGCAGCGAGCCGAAGCACATCAGGTACACCGAAGCCATCAGTGCTTTTTTGCGACCGGCCTTGTCCGCATAGAGGCCCATCAGCCAGCCACCGATCGGGCGCATCAGGAAGCCCACGGCGAAGATCGCGGCGGTGTTCAGCAGTTGGGCGGTGGTGTCGCCTTTCGGGAAAAAGGCCTTGGCGAAGTACAGGGAGAAGGCGGCGTAGACGTACCAGTCGTACCACTCGACCATGTTGCCGACAGAGCCGCTGAAGATCGACTTGATGCGACTGGCAGTGGTTCTTTCTTTAGCCGGCACGGCAGCCGACCCAAGGGGCAGGGCGTTGGAGTTATCCATTGAAGGATCCTTCGTTTAATTGTTTTTGTGGAGCGCGTTGAAACGCAGCCTGACTGGGCTATAGCAGGAGGTGTGCCAAGGGGAGGAGGGCCGGTTTAGAGGGGGGGACGGGATTTTGTGAGCGGATGTTTGCTTATGAATGGCGGGAGCGTGAGCGGAAATCCGCTTATTCAGGGAGGGCCACCCCTCACCCTAACCCTCTCCCCAGGGGGGCGAGGGGATTGACCGAGGTGTTCTTGGAGGTACATCGACCTGAACAATCGAGTCGAACTCAGGTTTTGAAAAGCATGAAGATCGCTCCCTTTCCCCTCTCCCCAGGGGGTAGAGGGGACTGACCGAGGTGCTCTTGGAGGTACATCGACCTGAAAAATCGAGTCGGACTCAGGTTTGAAAACAAAACAGATCTGCTCCCTTTCCCCCTCTCCCCCATGGGGAGAGGGCTGGGGTGAGGGGTGGATTTCACGGCTGAACATTACTCCCCCAAAAACATCTCCCGACTCAACCCATGCCGCTGCATCTTTTCATTGAAGGTCCGGCGCGGCAGTTGCAGTTCTTCAAGCACCGCTTTCACATCGCCCTTATGCCGGGTCAACGCCGAGCGCAGGCATTGCGCTTCGAACGCTTCCGCCTGCGCCGCCAGTGACTGCCCGGGATCGATGCCCGCGGGTACAGTCTCACCCAGCCCCAGCACTTGCCGCTCGGCAACGTTCGCCAGTTCACGCACATTGCCCGGCCAGTCGTGGCTCAGCAAATGGCTCAGCTGCGGGCCGCTCAGCGGTGGAAAGGTCCGGCCCAGGCGCTCGGCGGCATTTTGCGCGAACGACTCGAACAGCAACGGAATGTCTTCACGCCGCTCACGCAACGGCGGCAGGCGCAACTCGGCCACATTCAAACGGTACGCCAGATCCTCGCGAAACCGTCCGGCCCGTGCCTCATCCAGCAGATCCGGTTTGGTCGCGGCGATGATGCGCAAGTCCACGCGGATGCTCTGGTTGGAGCCCAGTCGCTCAAGCTTCTGCTCCTGCAACACCCGCAGCAATTTCACCTGCTGGGCCAGCGGCATGCTTTCGATTTCATCGAGAAACAGCGTGCCGCCATCGGCGTATTCAAGCTTGCCGATCCGCTTGCCCGTAGCGCCGGTGAACGCGCCGCTCTCGTGGCCGAACAGCTCGGCTTCGAACAGCTGCTCGGGAATCGCCGCGCAGTTCAATGCCACAAACGGCTTGTCGGCGCGCGGCCCGAAGTCGTGCAGGCAGCGGGCGACCAGCTCTTTGCCGCTGCCGGTTTCACCGCGGATCAACACGTTGACCGGCAACGCCGCCAGGTCCAGCACCTGCCGGCGCAATGTCTGCAGACCACGGGACACGCCCAGCAGCGTCGCGTCGAGTTTGGCGCGGTTGTCCGCGAGATCATGCAAGGCGCGGTTTTCCAGCACCAGCCGGCGCTTGTCCAGGGCCCGGCGCAGACTGCTCAGCAGGGTTTCCGGGCTGAAAGGTTTTTCGAGGAAGTCATAGGCGCCATCGCGCATCGCTTCGACCGCCATTGGCACATCGCCGTGGCCGGTCAGCAGAATCACCGGCAAGTCGGCATCGCGCCGCTGAACTTCGGCCAGCAACTCAAGGCCGGTCATGCCGGGCATGCGCACGTCGCTGAGGATCACGCCCGGGAAGTGACCGGGCAATTGCGCCAGGCATTCCTCGGCGCGGCTGAACAGCTGCACCTCGAAACCCGACAGGCTCAGCCATTGTTCAACGGCGCTGCGAATGCTGCTTTCGTCATCGACCACCATCACGGAATTCAGCATGGGCCGGGAGCCTCCAGGTCGATGGGCAAGGTCACCGTGAAGACGGCGCCGTTGGCGTGATTGTCGGCGCTCAGGCGACCGCCCGATTCGTGAACGATGGCAAAGGATACGGCCAGGCCAAGGCCCAGGCCATCACCCACCGGTTTGGTGGTGAAGAAAGGATCGAAGACGTTCGGCAGGTGTTCTTCGGCGATGCCGCCACCGTTGTCGGTGACGGTCAGGCGCCAGAGTTGCTCGTCGGCTTCGAGGCGGATTTCCAGGCGTTTGCAGGGTTTGTCCTGCATCGCATCCAGCGCATTGCGCAGCAGATTGATCAACACCTGTTCCAGTCTAATCGCATCGCCGCGCACCCACGCCGGACGCGTCAGGTGCAGCACGGTGCTGACCTGCTCATCACGCAGGCGCGCGTCGAGCAATTGCAGCGATTGGTCAACCACTGCCGCCAGGTCCAGGCGTTCACGCAAGCCACTGGGGCTTTTGCGCGCAAAGGTTTTCAGGTGGCCGGTGAGGGCGGCCATGCGCGTCAGCATGTCATCCACCGGTTTCAACGCTTTGTAAGCATCATCGACCCGGCCGTGATCGAGCAGTAGCCTCAGCGTCGCCAGCTGCATGCGCTGGGCGGTCAGCGGCTGATTGATTTCATGGGCGAGGGCGGCAGACATCTGGCCGAGGGCCGCGAGTTTGGCCGACTGCACCAGACCGTCCTGAGCGGTGCGCAGGTCGCGGGTGCGCTCTTCCACCAGTTGTTCGAGTTCTTCACGACTGCGCTGGCGCATCTTCGCCAGGCGCCAGCGCTGGTTGAGGAACAGCAACAGAAATACCAGCGCCAGCCACAACCCGGCAGCGGCGAGCGCGGCGTTGCGGCTGTCCTCGAAGGCGACTTGCGGACGGCGCAGCAGGTGCAAGGTCCAGCCTTCCGTGGTCAGCGGCAGGGATTCCCACAGGTAATTGGCCGTGCCGTCGGGACCGACGACGCGGGTCAGATCGCTGTTATCGTCAAAGCGTTGCAGCGATTGATAGTCCAGCGCTGTCAGCGGTTGTTTGTCGTACTGACGGGTGACCTTGAGCTCGGCGTTATCGCTGTCACTCAGCGGTTTCAACAGGCGATAGCGCCAGCCCGGCTGGTTGGCGATGAAGATGATCCCGCGTGCATCGCTGACCAGCAGCGTGTCGCTGCCCTGGCGCCATTCACGTTCCAGTTCCGGAAATTCGAGTTTCACCACCATTGCGCCGAGGAACTCGCCGCTGTCGCTGGTCACCGCGCTGGACAGGAAATACCCCGGAATCCCGCTGGTCACCCCCACCGCATAAAAACGTCCGGTGCCCTGGGTGCGGGTCTGGCTGAAGTAGGGGCGAAAGCCGTAGTTGTGCCCAACGTAACTGCTGGGCAAACGCCAATTGCTCGCGGCCACAGCGAGGCCGGTGCGGTCGAGCAGTTCCAGGGTCGAGGACTGGGCGGCACCGTTGATTTTTTCCAGTTTGCGATTCAGTGCGTTCTGCTGATCAGCGGTGACCGGGCCATTGAGCGCGGCGCGCAGCTCCGGGTCCAGCGCCAGCACGGCGGGGAGGGCACGGTAGCGATCGATCAGGGTGTGCAGGGAATTGGCATAGAGCGCCAATTGCTGATTGGCACGCGCGGCGTCTTCGACCAGTGCCTGGCGTTCGGTGTGACGCAGGGCCAAACCGGCCGCCAGTACGGCACCGGTAACGATGAGCAAGGTATACAGCGTCAGGCGTAACATGCGCGAACGAGCAAACATGGTGTCTGAAACAATCAGCAATAGGGGCGCGCACCATAACATGACGTCGCCCCGGGATTTCAGGGGCGTCGTTGCAGGGCACGCCGTCAGGCGGCTCTTTTTTCGATGAGGTACTGAGAGACTCGTCCGGCCAGGTTCCTGGCTTGTTTGATTCCGCTTCTTGCGACTTTGAATTCCTGCTCGATCCTCGACCGGTCAAGGTCTCCGGAGCTCATCGGCATGTTCAGGGCACCGATCAGCCTGTCATCGCTGACGGCAGCGCCTGCCAGTGTTTCAAAGGCTTCGTTGACTTGCGCTTCTACGTCATTGAGATAGGTGTTCAACGCGTCGAGATTGGCCGTTATCTTGTCGAGATCGCCTTGGCCAAGGGAATCATTGAGCGCTTCGGTCAGTTGAGCCGCTTGACGGAATATGGCCAGGGATTGTTTGAGGTAAGGCACTTTGAGGTGTTTACCGATGACTCGCGCGGTCGTTTCGATGGCCGTTTTTGTCAGGCCTGCCGAATTTTCCGGACTGAAGCTCTTTGCAACAGCCTTCACGCTGAAAGGCTCGGCGCGGGATTTGCTTTTGATGCTGCTGACCGAGAAACCTGACGGGTCCGGTGTGATGGTATAGCCCAGCCCGGTTTCTTCGCCGAGTTTGTCCATGACTTTGGCTGCCGCTTCAGCGGCAAAAATGCCACCAACGGCCGCGGCGACCGGCACTGCAACGGGGGCCGCCGGCCCAGTCAGGCTGCCGACACCCGATCCCACTGCAGCTCCCGCTGCTCCCGCATGAAAAGTGACGGCAAAGGACACGATGCTATAGAGCAATTTCTTGCCTGCGGTTTTGTAGATGTCGCGGGTTCGAGTGAGATTGTAGAGTTGACGATTGAGTTTCTGCATCTCGCTATTGACGGTTGATAACGTATTGAATGTGTCGATGACCTGTTGCCGGGCGGCTTCCTCTTTATGCGTGCCGCCGTTATCCAGATAGCGCATCGGATTGTTTGTCACAAACACGAAGAAATTCAGGCCATCCACCTCCCAGGCTGGATCGGCGCTCACCCAACGCTGCAACCACGGCGCGTAGTAACGTGCGCCGTAGTAATAAAGCCCGCATTCATCCATTTCCTTGCCCGAATAACGGATGGTTTTGTAGCCGACTTCTAGCCAGGAAGCCGCAGTCAGCCAGGCGGTGCCGCCGAACGGGTAATAGCTTTCGTGGCTGATCAGCCGGGCGTTCTGATCCAGTTCCATCAGGCTGGAACCGAGGTGATCGTCAAGGCTGTAGCGCAGTTGATCCTGGTCGATGCCGTCGGGTTTTTTGCTGACCCAGTGCAGGCAACGCACGCTGCCGCGGCCCCCCGGCAAGGTAATGACGTGCAGCTCTTCGCCGTTGTCGCGGGTGCGGATTTCCAGCCCCGGCAAGTAGACCACCTGATGAAAATGGGTGAGGGTCGCCGCCTTCCATTCATGGCGCTTGAACACCCGTACACCCTGGCTGTAGCGAAAGACTTCTTCATCGTTGGCGGCAGTGTCACGTTCAACCAGCGTGGCGCTGGCCAGTTGATCGCGGCTGTTCCAGTGCAGGGCTCTTCCCGGCGCGCAGGCCTGCTGATTGCCATGATGGTCGAACGATCTGGCGAAATCAGGGATGGGTTCACCGGCTTTCCAGCGCACCCCGCGGTTGCTGGTCGGGTCGATGAACATCTCGTGGGTGTAGCCGCCCACTGCGCGCTCATGGACCAACCTGGTCAGGGAGCCGCCTTTGTCGTACGCGTATCGCTGTGTGTAGTTGAGGTGATTTTTAGGGTCGCTCGGCGAAGGGCGACCGGGCAGATCAACGCTCGGGGCGTTGTCATGGCCGGTGGCGCTGATCAGTTGGTACAGCGCGTTGTAAGTGAATTCGCGGTGGCCATCGATGAGCTGGTTTTTGAAGTACATCGCTTTGAACGTGAGGTCGTCGATGCGCACGACGTTGGCGACCCGGTCATACAGGTACTGGAAATGCTGGAGCGGCTCCTGGTTGGGCAGGCCAGCCTTCAGTGAGTCGAGACGACCGTCGGCGTCATCGTAAGTCCATGTGTTGACCACTTGGTTGCCGGCGCGTTGCTCGATGATCTGGCCGGCGGCGTTGTAGCGGGCGTCTTCAAGAACGGTCTGCCAGGCCGCCGCGGGGTCGAGCTGCAGGTGAACCTGTTGCAGCTGCCCGGCGCAGTCGTAGCGCAGGCGTTGCTGATGACCACCGGCATCGGTCTGGGTCAGGACCACGCCGAGCGGGCTGAAAGTCCGACTGCTGGAGAATGTGCCGGCCCCGGTAATCGTTCGGCTGTGGTGCAGTGGTTGGCCGTCCAGGCTGAAACTGTTGATTTCAACTTCGCCAGAGGCATCGACCTGCTTGATCACCTGGCCACGCAGGTTGTGCTTCGGGTCGGCCAGTGCGGTGGCATAGATCGCGGATTCGATGATGCCTTGAGTGTCATCTTCAAGGGTGAGCACGCGCAATTGATCGTCGTAAACGGTGAGCCAATGGTTGCCCCGTCCGTCCCAGCGCCGGAGGGTTTCACCGGCCAGCCCCGGCAGACTGATCCGCCAGCCGGCGTCGACGCTGTCAACCTTGACCGGTTGCCCGGAAAGACCGTAAACCGTGGACAGGTTGGGCTTGAGCGCATCGACCAGTCGCGGGTCGCGTTGCTCCACCAGTCGCCCGACAACGTCATGGCGTTGTCGGGTGATGAGGGGTTCAAGCGCGTTACTGATCTCATTACGCAGGTACACAATCTGCCGCACTGCCAATCCCCGAGGATCAACGGGTGTCAGTGTGGGAGTGTTCCAATGAGCCGTTGTGGTCATTGCAACTCTGCCTTGAGCTTTTTCGGAGGCGGTGCAATGTGGGTGTCATTGAAGTCCATGCTGATCTTGTACCAGGGATGGATGATTTCGCGAGCGATATCGCCTTTGGCATTGACGAGTTTGATCATGCGACCAAGTGCGTCATAAAAGCTCTTGTCGTGGTAACCGAAATTCCGGAAAGACTCATCGAGAATATAGCCCCACGCGTTGGCGAAATAGGAACGATAAGTTCGAACGGGTAAGCCCTTGTTGTTGTATTCCACCCGCGCGCTGATGCGCCAGCGTCGATCGGCGTGCTCCTCCTTGGGCTGACCGTTTTCGATCACCAGTTCGCCGTTTTCAACGACAAAGGCCTTGCCGGGCTCTACCAGCTGCTGAGTCTGCAGTGGCCTTGCGAAACCGTCTAAGAATGACAGGATGATCTGGATCTGTGCCCGTACAGCATCATCCGGGTACCGGTCCGCGGTAAGAACGACGCTGTGCACCGGAATGCGCGGGACGTTGAGCAGCAATTCCCACAGTGCCTGTTCGGCCGGCGTCCGGGACTTGAGCCGGGCCAGACGCAGTCGGGCACTGGCTCGAACGTGAAGGCTCGGCAACACATCACCTTGAGCGATCCAGTCGCTCAGCCAGTCGGGTGTCTGCAGGACGGAGTGGGGGAGACTGCCCATCCAGCTGAACAGGTCCTTGCGAAAGGTACTGGCCGCTTTTTGCAGCGCAGCCGTCGGATCATTGATCGCCGAGACCGGGGTGGCGTCCTTGGGGCGGTTATAATCGGCAATGGGCCAAAAGCCTGCGGGCAGGCCGTTTTCTGTCCCATGGAAAGTGACGGTGTGCGGGCCGGACGGATCGTAAAGGACATCTTCAGAGTTGTCGTTGGCATCAATGATGCGCAGCGGTTGCAGTGAGTGGTAATCGAAGTCGATGTGAGTGGTGCAGCCATCCGGCAGCTTGACGTTGATGGTTCCAAGGCCGTATGCGTCGTAAGTCGCTTCGGTCACACCATGGCTCATGGTTTCGTTGTACTGAATCACCTTGTAGAAGCGATCGAGGCTTGCATACTTGGTAAAGTTGTAGAGAGCGGACCAAAGATTCCTCTGCTTGTCCTCCTCTTCGTCGGCTGCTTTGTCCGTACCCAGAAACAGCTTCATGCACTGATAACCAATCTTCTCCAGTTCTGCCCGGATATCTATTGGAGGTTTCACGTCTCCGTACACCGCCAGCGCCTTCCTGTCCAGCTGAGCGATTTCCAGCGTAGCTGCCAAGGCCTCGAAATCGGCGGTGCCATCCGGCAATACCGTGCCGTCGGCTGTTTTGACGTAGCGTTGCACCGATTGCGCGGTCAGCTCTCGCTGAGTTACCCATTCGGTCGAGAAGAACAGGACAATGAACTGTTCGTAGGAAATCGTTTGCGGATTCAGACCCGCAGGTGCAGTGCCTTTGGGCAACACCAGCGCATTGCCGCGCTGCCGATACGTCAGGCCGAGCCGCCAGCCTTGCCAATCGGTCAAGTGAATGAACCCGGCGCGGGTTTCGCTCAGGTAGTAGGACTGCTGAGCCGGATCATGGGCGTCAATCCACCATTTCCTTTCATCCACATCCTCAAAGGGGGGTTCATCCTGTTCGGTCCTGCGTCGGGCATAACTGACCGTGATCGAGTGAGTCGGCAACCCGAAGGCATCACGACACAGGTTGATGACATGGCGGCACAATGGGTCTTCGATGAAAGACTCATAGTGGTAGCTGATGTTTTCCAGTGACGACACCATCAACACCGGATCGGGATAGTGTTCGCCGCGCTCGCGCACTTCACGCACGATGTAGCGCGACTGTTCAACCAGAAACGGAGCAGTCGAGTTTTCCGCCGCGTAGGTTTCCACTTGCAGTACATTGCCTGCGAGCGCGCGGGCGATGGCATGGGTGGTGGCCTCATCGGCAGGCGTCATGAGTTCCTCGCATTCGTCGCCCGGGTGGTAACGACAAAACAGCGTGTCACCCAGCGGGTGTGCCTCAACATCAAGATCGAAGCAACCGTCGCAAGGCTGGTCAATCTGCCTGCCGGTATGAAACCAGGTGCGGACCAACGCCGCAGCGGTGAAGCTTTCGTCTTCGTCCGATGAGGTTTCGCTGTCGATCTGATGCAGACACCCGAAGCCGCGGAACTCCCTGTCCCGACTGTCGTAGTAAGCCTGGAAGTAGTAAAAAAACTGATTGAGGTGATTGCCGGTCACTTCGTCCAGTTGGCGTTGATGGCTTGCGACCTGAACAGGGAAGGGCAAGTAACAGGCCGTGTTGGTCGCGGATTTTTCATCCAGCCAGAACTGCGCAGAGCTCCGATACACCACCTCGGTGCTGCACCCCATGTTGTTATTGCTGGCAATCATCAAGTAGGGCTTGGCGCTGACAAAGTCGTAGCGCCAGTGCTGAGATTTCATGTGCGGCACAGTCAGGATCAGACTGGCGCAGCCCAGCCCTTGCAAGTCGGCAAGCGTGACCTGGCACAGGTTGTCGTAACGCACGCCTTGGGCCCATGCAACCGTGATGGGTGTCTGCTCGAATCCCATACCGCCGAGGTTGAGGTAGATCTCGAAATAGTCCGAATACAGATAGATGAGCGCGGGGGCGCCGGACCCGTTCAAATCCGCGATGCGCACCCGCGCGGCGTCGAACGTTTCGTAATCGAAGCCTGGACCGCTGATGACAAAGCCCTTGCCGAATACCCCGTGCCCAAGGTTTGGCCAGCATTTGATTTCGTTGTGACGAATGCGGCACAGCTCGGTCATGTCGCTGCCCAGCAAATTGCCCAGAAACACCAGTTCGCTGCGTGAGTTGCTGATCAGGGGCAAGCGGTCATCTACGGGCGTATGAGGGACATCCTCTCCTTTGGCAAAGCCGTCTTCACGTTTGTTGGCATAAAGGCGTACAGCTTTGGGTCCGATCATTGCCAGCGAGCTGAGGCCATCGCCTGTCAAATCACCCAGTTGGGACAGCGCATTGAAAAACTCTGCCGGGAACGCCAGAAACGGTATGAAGTCTGACCAGGTCCGATCCGGGTTGAGCGTATAAAAACCACACAGGCCGGGCTGGGCGATGATCCAGCTCAGACGACCGGCGCCGGTCAGGTCCATGAGGGCTTGACGCGCGGATTTATTGCGGTCGGCCACCGGGATTTGCGTCAGCGCTGTCCATGGCCCGTAGTGGATATGGTCGGGACCTGTGGTGGCGCGCAAGGGTTCCCGGTAGTACCAGCATTGGTCATAGCGACACAGGAAGCCCGGCAGGCCTTCACCGAACAGGTCGACGCACTGATAGAACCCCCCGTCTTCGACGCCCGGCATGTTCTCGAACGGGAAGAATGCTTGCGGCTGTGTATTGAGTTCGAATGTCGAATAGTCGAACTCCACCGGAGGCATGTTTTCCACGGTGCCGCTGGCGTCATACGCCTGATAATGCGCCGCCGCGATCTGGCTGTACGACCAGGGTGCCGTGGTGGCCGAGTACTCCAGCAGCAGGCGGCGGACCAACACCGGTGTGTTACCCAGTACCGGGAAATTGTGAAACATCAGCACTTGCTGGCAGAGGCGGCGGGTGCCCACTTCGAAACCTTGGCCATAGGTCGAAAATGGGTCATTGCGGATCAGCCACGGATCGAGCGTTTCATACACTGGTTTTTCAGTCAGGTCCCGTGTGCGCTCGCCGTAGTCGAACACCAGGTGGAAGTGCCATGAAGGCGTCGGTGTCTGCTGCACATCCCAGCCGTACAAGTGCTCGTACGCTTCGAAGTTGCCATAGAACACGCGATGCACATACCGCTGGGCCCGATAATCATGCGGGTCAGGAGTCTCGGCAGAATCCTCCGGTTTGTACTCGTAGCAGATGTGCTCGCCATGGGTGTTGATGCTTTCTTGCAACAGCCAGGCGGCCACATGCTCCGGGGCTTGCGGGTCAGACCGGCGCGAGTTCGCGGTTTTGCCGAACAGGTGCAGGCTGCCATCGGCGCCATGTACCAGCCAGAATCCTTCGGGTGAGGTGGCGGAGCTCCAAAACTCCACGAGCTCGAACGTCTGTTCCACCCGAGCCCAGTAACGCACGACCGTATGTTCACCGACGGCCAAGCCACGGTACTGGCTTTCGATTCTGGACTTGATCTGCCCCACGTCATCACGCTCGGGCATCAACTCTTCACCGGTTGGCCCGATGATCACGTCATCTTCCAGATAACGCGGTACGCCTTTGCCGGTCTGGCGGAAGACAGCGCTGAGGTTCAATTGCCAACCGATGCCGAACGGCCCGTTTACGGATTGACTGCTGTAGGTCAGCGATAGTTGGGGGTCCCAGCCGCGTCCAGCCGAAAGCGGCAAAGGCAGTTCAAATGAAGCCGCTCCTGTCAGGCCGACTTTGCCCCAGCTTTTACCAATGGTGGTGATCGGCGAGTTATCTATGATGGGTGTAGTAATACTCAGGGACGCTTTGTCTTCCATGGGGCTGATCCTGTTTTGGCCTGACGCTCGCCCGCGGCAGGGGTGTCGCTTGATGGATCAAACGCTAACAAGATAGGGGCGGTACGTAACCTGTCAGATCTGACAGGTAGGAAGGGATTTTCTAGAACAAATAGCTGTAAGCGGGCGGCTTTTAATGCCATTGGTGTCATTAACAGATAAAAAAACGGCCGGGTCGTCCATCCAGACGCCCGGCCGCATTGGCAATGCTGAAGCGCTTATTGCACTTCGACCGCCAGACTTTCGCTGATCTTCTGCTGCCAGATCGCAGGCCCGGTGATATGTACCGACTCACCCTTGCTGTCGACTGCCACAGTGACCGGCATATCTTTCACGTCGAACTCGTAGATCGCTTCCATGCCCAGTTCGGCGAACGCCACCACGCGGGATTTCTTGATGGCTTGCGCCACCAGGTAAGCCGCGCCGCCGACTGCCATCAGGTAAACGGCTTTGTGGTCCTTGATCGCGTCGATTGCGGTCGGACCGCGTTCGGATTTGCCGATCATGCCCAGCAAGCCGGTTTGCTCGAGGATCTGACGGGTGAACTTGTCCATCCGCGTCGCGGTGGTCGGGCCAGCCGGACCAACCACTTCTTCGCGCACCGGATCAACCGGGCCGACGTAGTAGATGAAGCGACCTTTCAAGTCTACCGGCAGGGTTTCACCCTTGTTCAGCATCTCGACCATGCGCTTGTGCGCGGCGTCGCGACCGGTGAGCATCTTGCCGTTGAGCAGGACGGTTTCGCCCGGCTTCCAGCTCTGCACGTCTTCCGGGGTCAGGGTGTCGAGGTTGACGCGACGGGCCGACGGGCCGGCTTCCCAGACGATTTCCGGGTAGGCGTCCAGCGGTGGCGCTTCCAGCGAAGCCGGGCCGGAACCGTCGAGCACGAAGTGCGCGTGACGGGTGGCGGCGCAGTTCGGGATCATGCACACCGGCAACGAAGCGGCGTGGGTCGGGTAATCCATGATCTTCACGTCGAGCACGGTGGTCAGGCCACCCAGGCCCTGGGCGCCGATGCCCAGTTGGTTGACCTTCTCGAACAGCTCCAGGCGCATCTCTTCGATACGGTTGGACGGGCCGCGTTTTTTCAGCTCGTGGATGTCGATGGATTCCATCAACACTTCCTTGGCCATCACCGCGGCTTTCTCGGCGGTGCCGCCGATGCCGATGCCGAGCATGCCCGGTGGGCACCAGCCGGCGCCCATGGTCGGAACAGTCTTGAGCACCCAGTCGACGATCGAGTCGGACGGGTTGAGCATGGCCATTTTCGACTTGTTTTCGGAACCGCCGCCCTTGGCCGCCACGTCCACTTCCACAGTGTTACCCGGAACGATGGAGTAGTGGATAACGGCCGGAGTGTTGTCCTTGGTGTTTTTACGAGCGCCCGCCGGGTCGGCGAGGATCGAGGCACGCAGGACGTTTTCCGGCAGGTTGTAAGCCCGGCGCACGCCTTCGTTGATCATGTCGTCCAGGCCCATGGTGGCGCCATCCCAACGCACGTCCATACCCACGCGGACGAAGACGGTAACGATGCCGGTGTCCTGGCAGATCGGGCGGTGGCCGGTGGCGCACATCCGCGAGTTGATCAGGATTTGCGCCATCGAATCGCGAGCTGCCGGCGATTCTTCGCGCAGGTAGGCCTCGTGCATCGCCTGGATGAAGTCAACGGGGTGGTAATAGGAAATGAACTGCAGGGCGTCGGCAACGCTCTGAATCAGGTCGTCTTGCTTGATCACGGTCATGAGTCGCGCTCCTCTAAAAGACGGGAACATTCAATAAGGTGCTTGCAGCTTGGGTGCATCGGTCGGTTGCAAGCACCTTTCAAGGCACGCCGGGGCTGCTGGCGCGACGCTAAAAAGGCGCGGCAGTATACCGTGCCTCGGTGGCGGGCACACCCGCCGGTAGTCAATCGTTGGTCGCATAGTGTTTGGGGTGGTTGGGGAGATCCACCCCTCTCCCCACAGGGGAGAGGGGGAAAGGGGGCAGATTTGTGTTGGTTTCAAATCTGAGTTCGGCTCGATATTTCAGGTCGCAGAATTTCTTATAAACACCTCGGTCAGTCCCCTCGCCCCCTGGGGAGAGGGCTAGGGTGAGGGGAAATGGTTTACACGCGCAGTCATGACATTGGCGCCAGTTTTCTGCCCCGAAAATTGAATGGTCATTTATCAGACACCCCACTAAAGTGGCATTCGGTCTGTAGAGTAGGACACTCGATCAGCCTCCTTTCGCACGGTGAGTCAACGATTGACCCATAACGCCATCCAACGGCTTTTACTCAAACGTTTTGCCCTCGCAGCCGGCACCTATGCCCTGGCGTTGGTATTGCTGTGGCTGGCGTTTTTCACCGGGCATTACGACGAACCGCTGACCAGCGTGGCCATCGGCAGTGCGCTGGTGGTGATCACCCAGGCCACGTTATTCGCGGTGTTTTACAGCGGCTGCAACCTGCGATTTTCCGACCCGAGCCTGACCGAAGCGCAGGTCCTGATGGGCCTGGGCTGGCAGACGTGGCTGATTGCCAATCTGGATGAGGCTCGCGGCGCGTTCCTGGTGTTCTACCTGCTGATCATGTTGTTCGGGCTGTTCCATCTTTCCCGTCGTGCGTTTGTGCGCTGTGCGTTACTGGTGTTTTTCAGTTTCAGCTCGATCACGCTGTGGGAGGGTTACCACTTCCAGTTGCACGACCCGGCGCTGGCCGCGTTGCAAGTCTGCGTGTTATTCATCGTGCTGATCTGGCTGGAGCTCTATGCCCGTTATGTCCAGGCCTCGCGCCAACGTATGCGCCAGCGACGGTTTGCCTTGCAGGCGCATCAGGACACCCTGCGCGGGATGATGCGCCAGCTCGAAGACCTGGTCGCCACCGACGAACTCACCGGGCTGTTCAACCGCCGTCATTTCCTGCGCCTGGCCTCCCGCGAGCTGAACGCCATGGAGGTGGGCGTAGTGCATGGCCTGGCGTTGATCGACCTCGACCACTTCAAACGCATCAACGACGTTCACGGCCACGCTGCGGGCGATCAGGTGCTGCAAGCCTTCGCGGGTGTGGCCACAGCGTGCCTGCGCGAAGGCGATGTGTTGGCCCGTTATGGTGGCGAAGAGTTCGTGGTGCTGTTGCCCGACTGCAACGCCGAACGCCTGACGTCCTGCTGCGAGCGGCTGCGCATTGCCTTCACCGATGTCGAACTGATCGGGCTCAACGTCGCCCACCTCAGCTTGTCTGCCGGCATGACCTTGCTGGAACTGGGCGATGATCTCGACGACGCCTTGCAACGCGCCGATCAGGCGCTGTACCGCGCCAAGCGCGACGGTCGCAATCGTTGCGCGGCGGCGTGGGAGAACGTCGATGCCTGAGTTGCGCGTCGGCGAGCGTCACTGGTCGGTGGCGCCGGGCAGCAACCTGCTCGATGCCCTGAATCAGAACGGCGTGGCCGTGCCTTACAGTTGCCGCGCCGGCAGTTGCCATGCGTGCCTGGTGCAATGCGTACAAGGCTTGCCCAGCGACAGCCGCCCCGATGCCTTGAGCTTCGAGCAGCGTCAGCAAGGCTGGCGTCTGGCATGCCAATGCCAAATCATCGAAGACCTGCAAGTGCACACCTTCGATCCGCAAGTGGACGGCCGCCCGGCGCAGGTCGCGGCGGTCGATTGGCTGAGCGCCAGCGTATTGCGTCTGCGCCTGACCACCGAGCGGCCGTTGCGCTACAGCGCCGGGCAACACTTGGTGTTGTGGGCGGGCAACGTGGCACGGCCTTACTCCTTGGCCAGCCTGCCGGAAGAAGACCGCTTTCTGGAATTCCACCTCGACTGCCGGCAGCCGGGGGAATTCAGCGACGCGGCCCGTCATCTCAAAATCGGTGACCCGATCCGCCTCGGCGAATTGCGCGGCGGGGCGCTGCACTACGACCCGGACTGGAACACCCGGCCGCTGTGGTTGATGGCCGCCGGCACGGGGTTGGGGCCGTTGTTCGGTGTACTGCGCGAAGCGTTGCGCCAAGATCACCAAGGCGCCATCCGCGTCATTCACCTGGCCCATGACGCCAGCGAGCATTACCTGACCAAACCCCTGCAAGCCATGTGCGATGTGCGTGAGAACCTCAGCGTCGAACTCTGGACCCCGGCCGAGTTGCCACAGGCGTTGGCGCAACTGCGGCTTGTCTCCCGGCAAACCCTGGCCTTAGTCTGCGGAGGCCCCGACAGTGTCGACGCCTTCGCCCGACGTTTGTACCTGGCCGGATTGCCGCGCAACCAACTGCTGGCGGATGTCTTTGTTCCCCGTGGTTGAGCGCTGATTTTGTGGCGAGGGAGCTTGTCGGAACGCCGCACCGTCCCGCTTGAGTGCGCAGCGCTCACAAACTTTTGGGGCCGCTGCGCAGCCCAGCGTCGGATCGCCGCCCGGAGCAAGCTCGCTCGCCACAGTTGACCTCTCAGATCAGGACTCGCCATGACCGATGCCATCCAGCTTGAACGCGAACGCGGCCTGCTGACCCTGCGCCTGAACCGCCCTGACAAGAAAAACGCGCTGACCCGCGCCATGTACAGCCGTTTGGCCGAAGCGCTGAAACAGGCGAATGCCGACCCCGAAATCAACGCCGTGCTGATCACCGGCAGCGCCGAGTGCTTCACCGCCGGCAACGACATCGCCGACTTCATTCAGCAACCGCCGAGCAACCTCGACAGCCCGGTGTTCCACTTCATGCTCAATTTGCTGGAATGCCGCAAACCGGTGATCGCGGCGGTGGCGGGTGCGGCGGTGGGGATCGGCACGACGATGCTGCTGCATTGCGATCTGGTGTATGTCAGTCGGGATGCGCGGTTAAGGATGCCGTTTGTGAATCTCGGGTTGTGCCCTGAGTTTGGTTCCAGCCTGATCCTGCCGCGACTGCTCGGGCATGCCAAAGCGGCGGAGTTGCTGTTGCTGGGCGAAGGCTTCAGCGGTGAACAGGCCGCAGGGTGGGGGATTGCGACCGAAGCGTTGGGCAGCGGCGAAGAGGCGTTGGCCAAGGCACGGGAAATGGCGTTGCGCTTCGAATCATTGCCACCGGAAGCGGTGCGGATCAGCAAGCAATTGATGAAAGCGCCGGACCGGGAACAGTTGCGCAAAGTGATAGAAGAAGAGGGCGCGTTGTTCACCCAAAGGTTGCGGTCGCCTGAGGCGATGGCGGCGTTGTCAGCGTTTATCAAACGGCATTAAGTTCTGTGCTGGCCGGGCCGGCCTCATCGCGAGCAGGCTCGCTCCCACAGGGATTTTGTTAACGCCACAGATCCACTGTGGGAGCGAGCCTGCTCGCGATGAG
>NZ_JBOFQE010000108.1:0-24890 GCF_051660785.1 Pseudomonas sp. | reverse complement strand
TCTCGGTTTTTGCAGTTAACGCTTTCGCCGCTTCTTCTGCTCACCCGGTTGTCGCTGAAGGCGGCTCGGATCGTCTGATTGAAAGCCGTGTGGCTGAGGGTGGTTCGGATCGTCTGATCGAAAACCGCGTTGCCGAAGGCGGTTCCGACCGTCTGATCGAAAATCGTGTGGCTGAAGGTGGTTCGGATCGCCTGATCGAAAACCGCGTTGCTGAAGGTGGTTCGGATCGTCTGATCGAAAACCGCGTTGCCGAAGGTGGTTCGGATCGTCTGATCGAAAACCGCGTCGCCGAAGGTGGTTCGGATCGTCTGATCGAAAACCGCGTCGCTGAAGGTGGTTCGGATCGTCTGATCGAAAACCGTGTGGCTGAAGGTGGTTCCGACCGTCTGATCGAAAGCCGCGCTGTATAAATGAATGGTTTTACCGCGGTACTCAATGAAAAGCCCGGCCTCATTCGCCGGGTTTTTTTACGCCTGTTTTTTGCGGCCGGTCACTTGCCCGCCCGCGCCATGCATCGCTGATAACGCTCATCAACACGCTTGGCAAACCATGCAGTCGTGAGTTTGCGGGTGATTTTCGGGCTTTGCAGCACGATCCCCGGCAAAACAGCTCGCGGCAAGGGCCGACCTTCCGCCTTCTCGGCCAAATCGAACACCCGCGTATAGAGCTGGGTGTCCTCGAACTGAAGGTTCTTACCCTCCTCCAATTGATCCCGAATGGTCGTGTTGCGCATGCCCAATTGCTTGCCAAGGGTGCGCACTGCGACTTCCGTGGTGCCGGGCATGATCGCGTCATAGCGCACCAGGTCACCATCCAGCGCCAGAGGGATGCCGGAAGCACGACTCACCGCGTTCTGAAATGCCGCATTACGGCTGGCATACCAACCGGCATTGAAATCGGCGAAGCGATACAGCGGCTGTTTGTAGCTCACCGGGTAGCCGAGCAGGTGAGCGATACCGAAGTACATGCCACCGCGACGGCTGAACACTTCACGCCGGATCGAGCCGTCCACCGGATATGGATAATCGCGCGCCTGTTCCTCGGCGAAGTCGATGCTGACCTGCATCGGCCCACCGGTATGCACCGGGTTCAGTCCTCCAAACAAGGTCTTCCCCATGGGCACAATGCCGATGAAGTCATCGAAAATGGCGCTGAGTTCTTTTTCGCTGCGCGCCGCATTCAGCCGGTCGCTGTAGCTTTTACCGTTGGATGAACTGACCTGCAGTGCACCACTGACCAGCAGGCTGGGGATATGGACTTTGGCGGCACGACGGTCGATCTCTTCACGGGCAATCTTGCCCAGACCCGGCACGGGCGGGTCGACCTGGAAGGTTGATTCTTGCTCGGTGACCGCCAGTACCGAACACAGGTTTTGCGTAGAGGGATAGATGTTCTGCGCGGCAAAGGCGGCGTAAATATCGGTGGCCCAGCCTTGGCGGTCAACGGTTTTGGCCGGCAGCAGACGCACGATCTCTGCCTTGACCTCGGCAGGTTTGCGAGCCGGCAGCTCCTGAGTGCGCTGGCTAACGCAACCGGCCAGCACCAGCAGTGCGGCAACACTCATGATCAATCGATTGGCTTGCATGGTGCTCCATCAATTCTGCTGAACCGGGTTAACCATACGATCAAAGGCATGGCGCAGGCTATGACCCTCCGCGCCGCCCCCTGTTCCGTAGCAGCTGTCGAGCCTGCGAGGCAGCTGCTACGGGCCTCAACTTGCGTGATGACAAACTGATTGCGCAACGTTACTGAGAAAACCTATCATTCGCGCCTGGAGTCGCATTTGCGCAAGGAGTTCCGCGCCGTCACTTTCTTTTTTCTCATCAGCGGCGCGCCGCCAGGAATGAAACATGACCACTCCAGCCCGACTCGGCGCCCCTTTTCGCCCGACGATCCTCGCCCTGTTTTGCTCCCTGTCCGTGACGGCCTATGCCGCAACACCGGCGACTACACCCGAAACCGACGGCAAGTCGCTGGTGCTGGACGAGGTCAACATCAACGCCCAGGCCCCCTCACCGTCCGCCCTGCCCCCGGTATTTGCCGGCGGACAGGTTGCACGCGGCGGGCAACTGGGCGTGCTGGGCAATCAGGACATCATGGACGTGCCGTTCAGCGTGTCCTCCTACACCGAGCAATTGATCCAGGATCAACAAGCCGAAACCGTCGGCGACGTGCTGCTCAATGATTCCTCGGTGCGCCAGGCCACCGGTTTTGCCAACCAGGCGCAGGTGTTCGTGATTCGCGGTCTGCCGCTCAACGGCGATGACATTTCCTATAACGGCCTGTACGGCGTATTGCCGCGGCAGATCATTTCCACCGATGCACTGGAACGCGTCGAAGTGTTCAAAGGCCCGAACGCATTCATAAACGGCGTGACCCCGACCGGTTCCGGCATCGGCGGCGGCGTGAACCTGCAACCCAAGCGCGCCGGCGACGTGCCGTTGCGCCGCTTCTCCACCGACATCAGCAATGAAGGCCGGGTTGGCGAGCACCTGGACATCGGTCAGCGGTTCGGCGAAGACAACCGCTTCGGCGCGCGGATCAACCTCGCCCAGCGCGAAGGCGACACCGCCGTCGACGACGAAAACCAGCGCTCCAAACTGTTCGCCATCGGCCTGGATTATCGCGGTGACGCGCTGCGCCTCTCCGGCGATTTCGCTTATCAGAAGCAACGCATCAACGGTGGTCGCAACTCAGTGTTCCTCGGCACCGCGACGCACATTCCGGACGCGCCGTCGGCCGACACCAACTACGCGCCGAAATGGGGCTTCACCGAGATCGAAGACACCTTCGGCATGCTGCGCGCCGAATACGACCTGAACGACAACTGGACCGCCTACGCCGCAGGTGGCGCCAAGCACACCCGTGAAACCGGTCGCTACAACTCCACCACCCTTGTGGGCAACGACGGCACCGCCACCACCACCGGCTCATTCATTCCCCATGACGAAGACAACAAAAGCGTGATGGCGGGCCTGAACGGGCGCTTCCAGACAGGCCCGGTCAGCCACAAACTGAACTTCGGCCTCGCCGGTATCTGGACCGAACAGCGCAGCGCCTTCGATTTCGACCTGACCCGCTACCCGAACAACATCTACCATCCTGTTCAGACACCGGCGCCACAGGGCGGTTTCGACGGCGGCGACCTGAATGACCCGGGCATCACCGGCAAAACCTTCGTGCGCAGCGGCGCGGTGTCCGACACATTAGGCTTCTTCGATGATCGCCTGCTGCTGACCGTCGGCGTGCGTCGCCAGCAGCTGGTCGTTCAAAGCTATGGCTATGCTGACTACGGTTCCGGCAGCCGCACCTCGTCTTATGACGAATCGATCACCACGCCGGTCTACGGCATCGTCTTCAAACCGTGGGACCACGTGTCGTTCTACGCCAACCGCATCGAGGGCCTGGCGGAAGGCCCGACGGCACCTACCTCGGCGGGTGGCCGTGTGGTGATCAATGGCAATGAAGCCTTTGCTCCGGCGCGTTCGAAACAGATCGAAGCCGGTGTGAAAGTCGACATGGGCACCTACGGCGCCAGCCTCGGTGTGTACCGCATCGAGCAACCAGCCGACGGTTTCACTCAAGTCGTCGACGCCAACACCGCGGTCTTCGTGCGTGAAGGCGAACAGGTCAACAAAGGCGTCGAGCTGAACGTCTTCGGCGAGCCGATCGAAGGCCTGCGCCTGATCAGCGGCCTGACCGTGATGGACACCGAACTGAAGAAAACCGCAGGCGGCCTCAACGACGGCAATCGCGCCATCGGCGTGCCGACCTTCCAGTTCAACGCCGGCGTGGATTGGGATGTGCCGGGCCTGCAAGGGGTCGCGCTGGACGCACGGATGCTGCGCACCGGCGGTCAATACGCCGATGCGGCGAACAACCTCAGCCTGCCGACCTGGAACCGCTTCGATGCCGGCGCCCGTTATGCCTTCAAAGTCTCGCAGAAGGACGTGACCGTGCGTCTTGGCGTCGACAACCTGACCAACGAGAAATACTGGGAATCGGCACTGGGCGGCTACCTCACCCAGGGCGAACCACGGGTGGCGAAGTTGTCCGGCACCATCGACTTCTGATCACTGGCGCTTAACGAAAAGGCCCCGCAGCTTCACGGCTGCGGGGCCTTTTTCCGTTGGGCGGGCAGCCTTTTCATATCCCCGGGCTGAACCATACTTGAGCCACATGCGGAGGAGGAAAGGCTCATGAACCGTAGCGACGTACTGATCGTCGGCGCCGGCCCGACCGGGCTGGTATTGGCGCTTTGGCTGAGCAAACTGGGAATCCGGGTACGGATTATCGACAAGACGTCGACGCCCGGCACCACGTCGCGGGCGCTGGCGGTGCAGGCGCGGACGCTGGAGCTTTACCGCCAGCTCGACCTCAGCGATACCGTGGTGAAAAAAGGTCATCGAGTGGCCGCGGCGAATTTCTGGGTCAAGGGCCAGCCCGTGGCGCGCCTGCCATTGACCGGCATCGGCGAGGGGCTGACGCCTTACGCGTTTCTCGAGATGTTCCCTCAGGACGAGCACGAACAGCTGCTGATAGAACGCCTTGAAGGGTTCGGCATCAAGGTCGAGCGCACCACTGAACTGGAAGATTTCGAAGAAACCGGCGATGGCATCAGCGCAAGATTGCGCTTGCCAGATGGCCAGCAGGAAATCTGCCAGGCGTGCTACCTGGCGGGTTGCGACGGCGCCCGGTCAATCGTGCGCAAGACCCTGGACACCGGTTTTCCCGGCGGCACCTACCAGCAGATTTTCTATGTGGCCGATGTGCAGGCCCAAGGCCCGGCGTTCAACGGTGAATTGCACCTGGACCTGGATGAAGCGGACTTTCTCGCGGTGTTTCCTTTAGCCGGTGAAGGCCGCGCGCGCTTGATCGGCACCGTGCGCGACGAGCGCGCCGACCGTGCCGAGACCCTGCAGTTCGAAGACGTCAGCAGTCGGGCCATCGAGCATATGAAGGTGCAGATTGATCTGGTGAATTGGTTCTCGACGTATCGGGTGCATCACCGCGTGGCGGATCACTTTCGCAACGGTCGCGCCTTTCTATTGGGCGACGCTGCGCACGTCCACAGCCCGGCGGGTGGCCAGGGCATGAACACCGGGATCGGCGACGCCATCAACCTGGCCTGGAAACTGGCGGCAGTCTTGAGCGGCGGCGCCACGGCCACGTTGCTCGACAGCTACGAAACCGAACGCATCGCCTTCGCCCGCAAACTGGTGGCCACCACCGACCGGGTGTTTACCTTCGTCACCGCCGAAGGACGCATGGCCGATTTGCTGCGCACGCGCCTGGCGCCCTTCCTGATCCCCAGAATGGCCTCGTTCGAGACGTCCCGCGAGTTTCTGTTTCGCACGGTGTCGCAGATCACCCTCAACTATCGCGGGACTGCATTGAGCACGGGCGTTGCCTGCCACGTTCATGGCGGTGACCGTTTGCCCTGGGCTCACGACGGCGAGCAGGACAACTTCGAATCACTGAAGTGTCTGACCTGGCAGGTGCATGTGTATGGCGACACCAGCGACGAAATGATCGCCTGGTGCCACGAGCATCACCTGCCGTTGCACGTGTTCGCCTGGCGGCCGGCGTTTGAAGCGGCGGGATTGGGGCATAGCGGGTTTTATCTGTTGCGGCCGGATACGTATGTGGCGATTGCCGACAACTCGTCCGATCCCAAGGTGATCGAGCGGTACTTCAAGGAGCATGGGATCCGGCCGTTTATTGGCAGCCCCTGAGAACACCACAAATCTACTGTGGGGGTGGGCTTTTGTGGTGAGGGGATTTAGCGAAACGTCGCACCGCCCCGTTGGACTGCGCAGCAGTCCCATTTTTGGGGCCGCTTCGCGACCCAACGGGGATAAATCCCCTCGCCACAAAAGCCCGCTCCCACAGGGGATATTTTGTGGTCGTTAGATCCCGGCCAGGGCCAGGTCCATCGCGAAGTAGGTAAAGATCAAATCCGCCCCCGCTCGCTTGATCGCGCCCAGGCTTTCACGCACCACGCGATCCTCATCAATCGCCCCGGCCTGTGCGGCGAATTTGATCATCGCGTACTCGCCGCTGACCTGATATGCAGAGAGTGGCAAACGCGAAACTTCGCGGATGTCGCGAATGATGTCCAGGTAGGCGCCGGCCGGCTTGACCATCAGGGCGTCTGCCCCTTCCTGCTCGTCCATCAGGGATTCGCGCACCGCTTCGCGGCGGTTCATCGGGTTCATCTGGTAGCTTTTGCGGTCGCCCTTGAGCGCGCTGCCGCCGGCTTCGCGGAACGGCCCGTAGAGCGCGGACGCAAACTTGGTCGAATAGGCCATGATCGCAATCTGGGTAAAACCGGCTTGGTCGAGTGCCCGGCGAATGGCCTGGACCTGCCCGTCCATGGCGGCTGACGGGGCAATCACATCAGCACCCGCTCGCGCCGCCGCCACGGCCTGTTTGCCGAGGTTGATCAGGGTCTGGTCGTTGTCGACTTCGTGGTTGTGCATCACGCCACAATGGCCGTGATCGGTGTATTCGCAGAAGCAAGTGTCGGACATCACGATCATCTCCGGCACCGCATCCTTGGCAATGCGCGACATGCGCGACACCAGGCCGTTGTCGCTCCAGGTGTCGCTGCCGCTGCTGTCCAGATGATGGGACACGCCGAACGTCATCACCGACTTGATCCCGGCACGGGCGTAGCGCTCGATCTCACCGGCCAGTTTCGATTCCGGAATGCGCATCACGCCGGGCATGCTCTTGATCGGCACGAAGTCGTCGATTTCTTCCTCGACGAAAATCGGCAGCACCAAGTCGTTCAGGCTGAATTCGGTTTCCTGGAACAGGCTGCGCAGGCTCGCATTGCGGCGCAGACGGCGTGGACGTGCTTCGGGGAACTGGCTGGACATGGAAGCTTCCTGAAAAACGGAGGACAAGACGAAAGTCGTAGAGGGCGAAGCTTATGCCCTGCAAGGCGCGGGGCACAAACCTCAGGCGCAGAACACACCGTTACCGGTGCGGCAATAATCCCCTGCATCCACCACAAACCCCTGTGGGAGTGAGCCTGCTCGCGATAGCGGCGTGTCAGTCGACACATGTATTGACTGATACACCGCTATCGCGAGCAGGCTCGCTCCTACAGTTTAAATGTTCAGGGTGCCGCTTATGCAGGTCACCACAGCACCGCCAATCCAGATCTCATCCCCCACCTGCTCCACCTGAATGCGCCCGGCGCGGCCCATGGTCAGGCCCTGGCTGACAACATACGACGCCGGCGCCAGCCCTTCAGCGAGCAACCACTGCGCGATCCCGGCGTTCAGGCTGCCGGTGGCCGGGTCTTCCGGCATGCCGTCGCCGGAGATGAACGCGCGCACTTCAAACTGCGCGTCATCACCATCACGCTCGGGGTTCCACGGGGCAATCACGCCGACGGCCAGGCCCAGCATTTGCGAATGATCCGGTTGCAAATCCAGCACCTGTTGGCGGTCTTCGACCATCACCGCCAGCCAACCGGCACCGTTATCGACCCACTGTGTCCGGACAATCGCGCCCGGCTCCAGCCGTAGTCCACGGCGCACGCGCTCGACCACCTCGGCCTCCACCGGCCCGGTCTTGATCAGCGGCGGCGCGAGAAAGGCCAGCTCCGCGCCTTGCCTGCGGACCCGCACCAGACCGACGCCGCACTCCTGAATAATCTCCTCGCCCTTGGGCACACCGCCGGCTTCAAGCCACGCATGGCAGGTGCCCAACGTTGGGTGACCGGCGAACGGCAATTCGTTCAGGGTGGTGAAGATCCGTACGCGATAGTCGGCGCGAGGGTCGCGCGGTTCGAGGATGAACGTGGTTTCGCTGAGATTGGTCCAGGTCGCGAACGCCGCCATGCGTTCATCACTGAGCCTGTCTGCGCCGAACACCACCGCCAACGGATTGCCCTTGAGTGCAACCCGGCTGAAGACATCTACCTGCTTGAAATCGAATGAGCTCATTGCCTGCCTTGGTCTTGAGAAAGTCGAGATATTTACTTGGGAATTTCCAGCCCGCGGATCACCGCCGGCCGCGCCAGGAAGCGCTCCAGCACACGAGTGACGTTGGGGAAATCCTTGATGCCCACCAGATCGCCCGCTTCATAAAAACCGATCAGGTTGCGCACCCAAGGAAACGTGGCGATGTCGGCGATGGTGTAGCGCTCGCCCATGATCCAGTCGCGCCCTTCCAGACGGCCATCAAGCACTTTCAACAGGCGTTTGCTTTCGTCGACGTAACGATCACGCGGACGCTTGTCCTCGTAGTCCTTGCCAGCGAATTTGTTGAAGAAACCGAGCTGGCCAAACATCGGCCCGATGCCGCCCATCTGGAACATCAGCCACTGGATCGTCTCGTAGCGCGCTGCCGATTCCTGCGCCAGCAACTGGCCGCTCTTGTCGGCGAGGTAAATCAGGATCGCACCGGATTCGAACAACGGCAGCGGTTTGTTATCCGGACCGTGGGGGTCGAGGATCGCCGGGATCTTGTTGTTGGGGTTCAACGACAGGAACTCGGCGGACATCTGATCGTTGGTGTCGAAGCCCACGCGATGGGGCTCGTAGGGCAGACCGATCTCTTCGAGCATGATCGAGACCTTGACGCCGTTGGGAGTCGGCAAGGAGTACAGCTGGATCCAGTCCGGGTATTGGGCCGGCCATTTTTGGGTAATCGGGAACGCGGACAGATCGGTCATGGGGAGCATCCACAGGGAAAAGTAAGCGCTGATCATAATGGAGGAATTGGATCCTTGCGTATCAATGTTGCTGATAAGCAAGATCAAAAGGTTGCAGTCCTCGAGTGGCGCCTCGACGTGTACCGTGTCCATAAATCCGCAACATCCTGTCGATAACCTCTGCTCCAACCCATGCAAGGTTACCGGTAGATTGCTGCGCACTTGCCCGGAATCGAACCAAATGGGCTTCAGAGGACTCTGAGAACTGCCCTTTCGGAAACGGACCGGCCCAACGACATGGAAATCACCCGATGCTGGGAGCTCGTGGTGTAAAGGTTTGTCAGCCTTAACCGAATGCGCTGAAGATCACCTATTCAAATGATGAACCTTTCGAAATTCGTTAATCACTTCAAGCAACGCGCGTATGTCGTCCTGCCCTCCCTGCTGGCGGTGAGCGCGTTGTTCTTGTCGCTGGAGTCCAGCGAAAGCCGCGCCCAACCGGCCGACGGCACGCAGACGCTGGTGTTCCTGCGTCACGCGGAAAAACCCGAAGGCGGCCTGGGTCAGCTCAACTGCCAGGGCCTGAACCGCGCCATCGATCTGGCCACCTTGCTGCCGGAAAAATTCGGCAAGGCCAATTACGTATTTGCCGCCAACCCGACCCGTAATGTCGAGGAAGGCGAACTGGACAATTCCTACAGCTACATCCGGCCCCTGATGACCATCAGCCCCAGCGCGATCAAGCTCGGTTTGCCGGTGAATATCAATTTTTCGGCCAACGACACCAGCGACCTGGCGGACGAATTGCTCCACGACAAGTATCACAACTCGGTCATCTACACGGCCTGGTCCCACGGCTATCTGCCGGAGCTGATCAACAAGGTCGCGGGCGATGCGGTTGGCAAGAAACAGAAGATCACTGAAGACTGGGAATCGAGCGACTACGATTCGTTGTTTGTGCTCACGCTGACCTGGCACAACGGCAAGGCGAGCCTGGTGAGCCACAGCTACAAGCAAGGGCTGGATAATGGGCGGGAGACGTGTCCGACGTAAGCTGAACCCGTAGTTTATGGTGTCTTTCAGGGCCCCATCGCGAGCAGGCTCGCTCCCACATTAGACCGAGTTGCATCAATAGACGCGGTCAAAATGTGGGAGCGAGCCTGCTCGCGATGGGGCCAGAAACACCAACACATTACTGTCGGTTGATCTGCCGCTCGCGCAAGTACTCAAGAACCGCCCCTTTCTCCCCCGCAAACTCAATCCGCGCGCCCTTCTTCTCCCGCTGAAACGCATACATCGGGTCGTAATACTCACGCAGCAATCCTTCGATCCAGCCCCGGTGCAAATCCACCGCCCCGCTGTTCGCCTGCTCCGCCAGCGCGTCCTCCATCAAGATAAACAACCGCCTATGCCGTTCACCGCCCAAACGCTTCTGCACGTTGTTCAGGCTCTCCAGCAGGCGCTCGGAAAACAGCGCAAAGCCCTCATCGCCATGCACGCTGATGAACTCGGCACACAGGTCCACGATGTAATCGCGCAAGATCCGTTCGACCCGACCTTCCAGGCTGTCTTCCAGCCAGACCATCGGAAATTGCTGCATGCCCTGATAGAGCGGCAACGGCAACGCACAACTGCCGATCGCACGACTCTCGTCTTCGAGCACAAACTGCTCGATGCCGTGGGCGCGTTTCTTCAGCACGTCCACCGCGAGCCGGTTTTCAAAGTCGATATTGGACGGTTGGCCGGTGGCGCGTTTGCCGAAGCTGGAACCTCGATGATGGGCGTGACCTTCAAGGTCCAGACCGTTGCGCAACTGCGTGAGCACCTCGGTCTTGCCGGTGCCGGTCATGCCGCCCAGCAAGACGAAATCGCACTGGGCAACGGCCTGATCGACCGTGTCCAGCAAGAAGCTGCGCATGGCCTTGTAGCCGCCACCGACGCGCGGGTAGTCAATGCCGGCCTCATCCTTGAGCCACTGCTGGACGATCTGCGAACGCAAGCCGCCGCGGAAACAATACAAATAACCCTCAGGATGCGCCCGGGCAAAATCGGCCCAGGCCTGGATGCGTTCGGCCTTGATCTCGCCGGACACCAATTGATGCCCCAGCGTGATCGCGGCTTGCTGGCCGTGCTGCTTGTAGCAGGTGCCGACCCGTTGCCGCTCGTGGTCATTCATCAGCGGCAGATTGACCACGCCGGGAAAAGCCCCTTTGTGGAATTCAACCGGCGCACGGGCATCCATCATCGGCCGATCGTTGAGAAAGATGTCGCGGTAATCGGTGAAGTCGATGGACATCAATACACCTCGACCGCGTTGGTCTGTCGCTCAACCAGTTCGCCGATTGGCTCGAGGGACAGGCCCAGTTCGACGGCCAGTTTGAGGAACTGCTCGTTGCCTTCCGGCGTGACCGCGACCAGCAGACCGCCACTGGTTTGCGGATCGCACAGCACCCGTTTATGCAGTTCCTGCACGCGCCCGACCTTGCTGGCGTAGCTGTCGAAATTGCGCAACGTGCCACCCGGCACGCAGCCCAGATCAAGGTAGTACTCGACACCCGGCAGACGCGGCACACGGTTGTATTCGATGCGCGCGGTGACGTTGCTGCCATCGGCCATTTCCACCAGATGCCCCAAGAGGCCGAAGCCGGTGACGTCGGTCATCGCCGTCACGCCGTCGAGCTTGCCGAAGCGGCTGCCGGGTTTGTTCAGGGTGCACATCCAGTCGCGGGCCAGGCCGATGTCGGCGGTGCGCAACTTGCCCTTCTTCTCGGCGGTGGTGAGGATGCCGATGCCCAGCGGTTTGGTGAGGTAAAGCAGGCAACCGGCAGTGGCGGTGTCGTTGCGCTTCATGTGGCGTTTTTCAACCAGCCCGGTCACGGCCAGGCCGAAGATCGGCTCCGGCGCGTCGATGGAATGCCCACCGGCCAACGGAATGCCCGCCTCGTCACACACCGAACGTCCGCCGCGAATCACTTCCCGGGCAATCTCCGGCGCCAGCACATTCACCGGCCAGCCGAGGATCGCAATCGCCATCAACGGATCGCCGCCCATGGCGTAGATATCACTGATGGCATTGGTGGCGGCGATGCGGCCGAAATCGAACGGGTCGTCGACGATCGGCATGAAGAAGTCGGTGGTCGACACCACGCCGCGTTCTTCATCGATTGCGTACACCGCCGCGTCGTCGCGCGAGGCATTGCCGACCCAGAGTTTGGGGTCAAGATTCTGTGCGCCGCTGCCGGCCAGAATCACCTCCAGCACCTGGGGCGAAATCTTGCAGCCACAGCCTGCACCGTGGCTGTACTGGGTCAGACGAATCGGCTCGCTCATGGGGGAATAACCTCGTGAAGACAATGGGGGCGAGTCTAGCATTGACGGTCCTCCCAAGGCGCAACGCCACACGCCTTGTAGCAGCTGCCGTTGTGGCGAGGGGATTTATCCCCGTTCGGCTGCGAAGCAGTCGTGAATTCAGGCACTGCGGTTTATCAGGTAAACCTGTGCGTAGTTTTTACGACTGCTGCGCAGCCGAACGGGGATAAATCCCCTCGCCACAATGCAGCTGCTACAGAAGCATCAGCCTGCGTACCTGACCAAAACGACAATAAAAACCCTGAATTCATCGATTTTTCATGGAATTGAAATAATTGGCATCTCTTGTGCAAACGTTTGCGAGTCGCTGATACAGACGTTTTCGCGACTTAACCGCGCAAAGCCCGAAGAACCGGGCCTTCGATCCGCACGAAAAGGGACTTTTAATGCACCGCACGTCCAGCCGCGTGACTTGCTCGCGCACTGTTGCTGTTTCCTTGCTGCTGGCCAGCGTTACAGGACTACTCAGCAGTACCGTATTGGCGCAGCCCGCCACCGCCGAAGAATCCGCCCAGGGCGAAGCCCTCAGTCCCGAAGCCAGCCCGCCGAAAAAGGGCGTATACCTGTCGGACTGGTTCAACCAGGACCTGACCGTCATCGGTAGCAAAGACATCAGTTTCGGCCCCCAACCGGCCGACGATATTTACCTGGAGTATGAGTACTTCGGACGCAAGGGGCCGTTCGAATTGTACGGCTACATCGACATCCCGAAGATCTTCGACATCGGCAACAGTCATGACAAAGGCGTATGGGACCACGGTTCGCCGGTGTTCATGGAGCACGAACCGCGCATCTCCATCGACTATCTGGCCGGACGCAGCCTGGCCATCGGGCCGTTCAAGGAATGGTACGTGGCGTTCGACTGGATCTACGACCACGGCAGCAACAGCGCCAACCGCGCCAATACGCTGTACAGCGGTCTGGGCACCGACATCGACACCCACTCGCGAGTCAACTTGTCGGCGAATTTCTATGGGCGTTATCAGTGGGAAAACTACGGCGCCAGCAACGAATATTCGTGGGATGGCTACCGCGCCCAGCTCAAATACATCGTGCCGATCAGCAGCTTCAGCAACGGCGCGTCGCTGACCTACATCGGCTTCACCAACTTCGATTTCGGCTCGGACCTGCACAAGGACAACCCGGCCCGAACCGCCAACGCCACCGTCGCCACCAACGTGTTGCTGTACTCGTTTACCCACTTGCGTTTCACCCTGGTCGGCCGCTACTTCCACAACGGCGGCAACTGGGACGATGGCAGCGAGTTGAATTTCGGCGACGGCGACTTCCGCGCCCGCTCCAATGGCTGGGGTTACTACGCTGGCATCGGTTATCAGTTCTGAAGCTTGATTGGACCTGGAGGTTTTATGAATGCAATGACGCGCGTTTCCATGCGGACAAGGGCGGGTTTGTGACAGCGCTGGCGAACCTGCACCGGACGGGGAATCCGTTGGTGCAGGAGATTTTGAGAAACGGGTCTACATGGGAGAGCAGTGGTCCTGAGGCCTGATCTGACAATACAAAACCCTGTGGGAGCGAGCCTGCTCCGGGCGACGTTCCGACGATGACGGAGTGTCAGTCGACATCTGTTTTGCCTGATAAACCGCTATCGCGAGCAGGCTCGCTCCCACATTTTGATTGGGTTATGGCAACAAAATCACCTTGTCCCCACTGCCCTCATTCACCTCTGCATACCGCTCCAACCCTTCGGCCAACGGCGATTCAAACAACCCTTCCGGCAACGGCAACAACCCCTGATCAAAGAATTTGCCGAACTGATCCAGCATCGCCGCACACGCCTGGATGCCATACAACAACGAATTGATCCCCACCACCGAGCCACCCTTGCGATACAACGCCAGCGCCGGCAATTGCACCATGCCGTCTACCGGTGCCGCGATGATCGCGATGCGACCAAACGTCGCCAGCGCCGGGACCGAGGCCGGTAGCCAGAAACCGGTGGTGTCGAAGATCACGTCGGCGCCGCCGGCATACACGGCATTCACCTGCGCACCCAGGTCGTCCGGTTTATCCAGTTGCAGCGTCTGATACCCCTGCGCCTGCAAATCCTTGACCTGCTCGGGCCGCCGCGCCGCCGCCAGTACCTGAGCGCCACGCACCTTGGCCAACGCCAATGCGGCACTGCCAACCGCGCCGCCACCGATCACCAGCAACCGCGTTCCGACCGTCACCAGGCTGCGCTCCAACGCATCCCACGCCGTGGTGTACGGCACACCGAGGCTGGCGGCCTGGGCGAAGCTCAGATGCGTAGGTTTTAGCGCCACACCATTGGCTGGCAGTTTGACGAATTGCGCGTGGGAGCCGTCGGCAAAGAAGCCCAACTCACGACCGGTGCCCCAGACTTCCTGACCGATCAGTGCCTTTGGCCCTTCAACCACCACACCGGCGAAATCCCGGCCGGGAATCCGCGGCAACGTGGTGTAGGGAAAACGCCCCAGCACGTTCTTCACATCGCTGGGGTTGAGGCCCGCCGCCTTGATCTGAACCAACACTTCATCGGCGCCGGGAACAGGGGTTGGGACATCGACATAGCGCAAGGCCGAAAGGTCGCCGGTCTGGTCGAACTGCAGTGCTTTCATGGGAATTTCCATCGCATCAAGGAAGGGGTTTCAGGAGACCCAGCCAGCCACCAGTTGCCGCCCCATGGGCCACAACTTTTCGCCGGCGAGCATGCCCAGAAGGCCCACCAGGGCAATGGCCGGTGGGGCGGGAGAACGAAAATCCAGTGCGCCGTAGAGCAAGCCGACGCCCAGACCGATGACCAGCGAGATGAGGTAGCTCATGGCAGACTCCGTGGGCAAACAAGGTATGCCTGAAGTCTAGAGAGCGTTGACGGCGGGCATCGGCCAAGTGCTTCTGAATATCGGCCAAAGCGTCATTAACGGAATGCACGCAAACTGTGTAGCAGCTGGCGAAGCCCTGTGGGAGCGAGCCTGCTCGCGATAGCGGTGTATCAGGCAACACAAATGTCGACTGACACTACGTCATCGCGAGCAGGCTCGCTCCCACAGGGCTTCGCCAGCTGCTACAAATCTGCGTTAAGGCTGAGGCCCGCCGCAAACTGCGAAGGCGCAACACCCAGTTCCCGGCGGAACATGTCGCTGAAGCTGCTCGGCGAATAGCCCAGCTCACGGGCAATCGTGCTGACCGGCACACCTTGAATCAACTCCGCCGCCGCGGTCGCCAGTTGCACCTGCCGCCGCCATTCGGCGAAGCCCATGCCCAGACCGTCCTTGAACAGCCGCGCCAGGGTGCGCACGCTGGCACCGGCATTCTCCGCGTGCTGCTCGAACGGAATATCCAGCGAAGGCGCGGCCATGACCGCCTGACACAGGTTCATCAGGCGCCGGTCGGAATCATCCGGCAACGGGATTTTCAACAGCGATCGCCTGGCTCGCCTAAGCTCCAACAACGCTAGGCCGACCAGCGCGTCGTAATACTCGGGCGCGCCATCGTCGCCCTGCTCCACCAGGCCGACGATCAGCTCACGCAGCAACCCGCCCACTTCGATCACCTGGACACTGTCATCCAGCGTGGCCGCCAATGAGGGTCGCAGGTAGATGTTGCGCATTTGCAGGTCCGAGACCACACGAATGCCGTGCGGCACACCCGGTGGCAGCCACACCGCCCGTTGCGGCGGCACCACCAGCGCCTCATGGGGCGTTTCCACCCACATGACTCCGCTCATTGCGTACAGCAATTGGCCCCAGACATGCTCGTGCGGCTCGATATACAAGCCGCGAGGGTACGTGCGTGCCAGCGGTTGCACGGGCACATCGGTATCACTCAGGTCGGGAGGCGCGGCAAGGGCCATGGGCAATGATCATTGGGGTTTTCAGGAATTGCATGGTAACGGCGCGCAGGCCTTGTCGCCACTGGCGTCAGCCGTCTGACAATCCGACTGAATTTTCCGTAACCCCGACGATCCTTGTATTACCACAGGGAGGAATACGGGCTTTATGAACAACGCAAAACTTTTCGTCATTGAATACACCCTTCATGGCGTCCCCAAGTCATTCATTATCCGCCTGGACAAAATGGACAACGCGGAGGCTTGGCACTGGGCCAGTTGTGATGCAGGGGTCGGACGAATCCCTCGCTTTGGTCGAGAGAAGGTGCAAAAAACCAGCAAGCCGCTGGCGGAGAAGTTCGGCATCGAAAATGTGACGTGGCGACCGGCGGGCTGAGGATCGAAGGGGGAGAAACCAGACATTGAAAGTGGAGCCGGGCCGGCTCCACTTTTATGTTGATAGCTATTTAGCGTGCGCGCACTTGCAGCCCTTGCTCGCACACTCCTCGCCGTGTTCATGGTGCTTGGCGCACGCTTCACAGCAATAGTGCTTGCCGTGACGAGCTATCGGATGTTCACCCAGTTTGCAGGAGCATTTGGGGCAGTCGCAGATACTTTCACTGTCGATCATGAGTCTGACTCCATTGTTGTGGTCGTCGCGTGCGACAAATGCGCACCTCACCCACCAGTGTAGGAGCCGTTGTAGCAGCTGCCGAGCAGCGCGAGGCTGCGTTTGGCTCGGTCCGCGCTCGGGCGAAGCAGTCGTAAAATCAATCACCGGGGGTGTTTCAGTCAGACCGCGTGCGCAGGATTTACGAGGACTTTGTCCTCGGACGCAGCCTCGCGCTGCTCGGCAGCTGCTACAAGGGCGAGTCAGGTATTCGTTACTCGCTCCGGGTGCTGCTGCGATACATGAACAGCAACGCCATTGCCAGACACACCATCGCCACGATCCGGCTGCCCGATAATTCGATGGCCGGATTACCCAGCCAGCCAAAGTTGTCGATCAACATCCCCATGCCCAACTGCCCGAGAATCACGGCCACGGTCGCCACCGCCGTGCCAACCCGCGGCACCGCGCCGACCATGACCATCATGTAGACCACGCCGAACAAGGCGCCGCTGAGCTGCCATTTCGGCACATCCAGCAGGCTCACGGCATGGGCCGGTTCGAAAAAAAGGATCAGCAACCCGGTGACCACCGCGCCCACGGCGAAGGTCAGCAAGCTGCTGCGCAAAACACCAACGGTTTCCCCCAGACGCCCATTGATTGCCGCCTGAACACTCAACACCGCGCCGGCGGCCACTACCACGGCCAACAAAATAATCAGATTCATCATCAACCCCGCGCAATCAGAACAAGTGCCGCGACAATCAGCAGCAGCGCCAGCCAACGCTCACCGTTGACCTTTTTGCGAGTAGCGCCAAACCAGCCGAAGTGGTCGATCAGCACGCTTTTTCCGACCTGCCCGGAGAGGATCGCGATCATTGTCATCGCGATCCCGATGTGGGGCGTGGCCAGTGTCAGCACCACCACGTAGATCGGCCCGAGGAAACCGCCGATCAATTGCCAGCGCGGCAAGGTGTTCAACGCCGGGCCTTGTTGCTTGCCGCTGAATAACAGCAGCAAAAACAGAATTGCCGAGCCGACGCCGAAGATGCTCAACGTTGCCCATAAATGCCCGACCTGAACCCCGAGCGGCCCGAGCAGCCCGGCCTCAACGGAAAGGCCCATGCCGGCGAGAATTACCAGCGGCAGCAGCAATAGCCGCAGCCCCGGCTTGGTCGCTGGCGCTGCAGCGATGTCGATTGAAGAAGATTGCATTGGGGGACCCCTACCAGTTACCAGATAAAACACGAACCCCTTGTGGGAGCGACCTGTGGCGAGGGGATTTATCCCCGTTGGACTGCGCAGCAGTCCCTTTTTTGGGGCCGCTTCGCGACCCAACGGGGCGGTGCGACGTTTCGCTAAATCCCCTCGCCACAGGTCGCTCCCACAAGGCGACGGTGGTGACGCGCATTATCGGCTGGCGTTGCTTTGCGATAAATGGGAGCATCCGGACAACACTTTTGCGCAACTCGCACAGCAGGATGGATCATGCACGGCCTCAACGAGCTGGGATTCAAGGCACTTCGGCTGTTTGTCGCGGTGCTCGATCATGGCAGTTTTTCCGAAGTCGCCCGCCGCGAAGGCCTGGCGCCCTCTTCGATTTCCCGGCAGATCCAGTTGATGGAACAGGCCTTGAACCAGCAATTGCTCTACCGCCACACGCGCGCCGTCACGCCCACCGAAGCGGGACGCATGCTCGGCCATCACGCGCGGCTGGTGCTGGTGCAACTGGAGGAAGCCGAACAGGCCTTGCAGGAACAGCAAAGCGAACCCAGCGGGCTGGTGCGGATCAACGCGCCGGTGGTCTTCGGGCAACGTCATCTGACGCCCTGGCTTGGGCAGTTGTGCGAGCGCTACCCGAAACTGCAACTGGATATCCAGCAAACCGACAGCTACGTCGACCCGTTGCAGGAAGGCGCCGACCTGCTGTTCCGCATCGGCCCGCTGCACGATTCGAGCATGCAGGCGCGGATCCTGGCGCCCCATCGCTTTCAAGTCGCCGCCAGCCCGGCCTACGTCGAACGCCATGGCACGCCGCAACATCCCGAAGAACTGGCGACGCATCAGTGCCTGGCCTACAAAGGCGTGACCGGGCAGCAGCGCTGGTTTTTCCGCAAGGACCAGCAAGACTGGACGCCCTACTCAGTCAAAGGACCGATCACCGGCAACCACGCCGACACGCTCACGCAAGCCGCCGAACAAGGCCTGGGGCTGGTGATGTTTCCGTCGTGGCTGATTGGCGAGGCGGTACGCAACGGCACGTTGGTGCCGGTGCTGGGGGAGTATGAGGTGTCCAACAGCCTTGAGCCGCAACAGATTGCGGTGCTGTGGCCGGGTAGCCGACGGTTGTCGGTGAAGGTAAGGACGGTGATTGATTTCTTCGTCGAATGCTTCGGCGCGGTGCCTTACTGGGATCGACCCTGACAACACATAACCCTGTGGGAGCGGGCTTGCCCGCGATGGGTCCGGCACATCCAACATTAATGCTGGCTGAAAGACCGCTATCGCGAGCAGGCTCACTCCTACAGGGTTTGCAGGGTGTCAGATACGGAATTGGCCGACCAGTTTGCCCAGGCGCTGACCGAGATCGGCGAGGCTGCGTGAGGTCTGGGCGCCGAGTTGGGTTTCGTCGGCGACGTTGTCCACCGCCACGGCGATCTGATGCACGCTGCGGTTGATCTCTTCGGCCACGGCGGTCTGTTCTTCAGCGGCGCTGGCGATTTGCGCGTTCATCGAGTTGATGGTGCCGATCAGCTGCGCCATGGTGTCCAGCGAGGCACCGGCCTCATTGGCCTGGGCCGACGTGCCATCGCCCGCTTCGCTGGAGCGACGCATCGCTTCCACCGCCGACTGGGTTCCGGCCTGCAAGCGGTCGATCATGCCCTGGATTTCCTGGGTGCTGATCTGCGTGCGACTGGCCAGCGCCCGCACCTCATCGGCCACCACCGCAAAACCGCGACCCGCTTCACCAGCACGCGCAGCTTCAATGGCGGCGTTCAGCGCCAGCAAGTTGGTCTGCTCAGCAATCGAACGAATCACCCCCAGCACACTGACGATCGACGATACGTCTTTTTGCAGGCTGTCGAGGGACACGCCGCTGCTGCGAATGTCGTCCACCAATGCATGAATCTTCACGATGCTGCCGGCCACCACACGCTTGGCCGCCTGACCTTCTTCGTCGGTCTGCTGAGCTGCCACCGCCGCGTTTTGCGCGCTTTTTGCCACTTCCTGAGCGGCCGCCGACATTTCGTTGATCGCCGTGGCGACCTGATCGGTCTCGTGACGCTGACGCTCCATGGCCTGATCCGAACGCTGGGCCTGATCGGAAACCTGATTCACCAGGCCGGTCAGTTGCGAAGTCATTTCGGTGATCTGGCGCACCAGGCTGTGGATCTTGTCGACGAAGCGGTTGAACGAGCCGGCCAGTTCGCCGAGTTCGTCCTGGCTGGTGATGGTCAGGCGGCGGGTCAGGTCGCCCTCGCCCGCCGCGATGTCATCGAGGTTGGCTTTCATCAGGTTCAGCGGACGCAGGATGGTATTGGCCAGCAGCATCCCGACCGCCGCGATCACCAGCAACATCACCACCGCTAGACCGGCGATGGTCAGCACCACGCCTTCCATCCGGTCCTGCACCTTGGCTTCGACCAGCGCGACTTGCGCCTCGATACCGTCAAGGTTCACCGATGTACCGACTGCCATGTCCCACTTCGACAGGTATTCGGTGTATCCCAGTTTCGGCACCAGCACTTGGGTGTTGCCGGGCAGCGGCGAGCTGTATTGCAGGTAGTGAGTGCCGTCTTTGGCAACTTTCACCAGGTCACGGTTGACGTAGACGCCGTTCGGATCGCGATTGTCCTTGAAGCTCTGGCCCACGCCATCGGGGCTGTTGGCCTTGAACAGGCGCACGGTGTTGGAGTCGTAGCCGAAGAAGTAGCCGTCCTTGCCGTAGGTGATGCTCGACAGCAGCTTGATCACCTGCGCCCGCGCCGCGTCATCGCCTGGGGCGGCCGCCTCGTAGAGCGGTTTGATCGTGGTCATGGCCACGGCGACGTAGCTTTGCAGGGTGGCCTTGGCATCGCTGAGCAGGCGCTGGCGCGTTTCCTCGACTTCCTTGTGCGCCTGCTCCTGCAGAATGAACAGCGTGGTCAGGCTGATGACCAGCGCAAAGAGCAACACCGGGAGGACGGCAAGGGACAGGACTTTAGCCTTCAGGCTCATGCGCATGACGGTTCACTCTTTTGGTTTTGTTGGCGTGGTTAAAGGCTTTAACGGCACGCCGGACCAAAAGTTGAATCCGGTCAATGTGGCAACGGGCTTGTGTGGCGAGGGGATTTATCCCCGTTCGGCTGCGAAGCAGTCGTAAATCCTGACAATTCAGTATGTCTGAACTGACGCTGGGGGGCCGCTTCGCAGCCCAACGGGGATCAATCCCCTCACCACAGAGGTCGCTCCCACAGGGGGAAGTGGGGTTACAGGACCATCGCGGCGACCCAGCCGAACGCCAGCAGCGGCAGGTTGTAGTGCAGGAAGGTCGGAACCACGGTGTCCCAGATGTGGTGATGCTGGCCGTCAATGTTCAGGCCGGAGGTCGGGCCCAGGGTCGAATCCGATGCTGGCGAACCAGCGTCACCCAACGCGCCCGCCGTGCCGACGATGCACACGATCGCGATCGGGCTGAACCCCAGCTGCACGCACAACGGCACGAAAATCGCCGCCAGGATCGGCACGGTGGAAAACGACGAGCCGATGCCCATGGTCACCAGCAGGCCGACCAGCAACATCAGCAGCGCACCGATGCCTTTGCTGTGACCGATCCACGACGCGGACGCCTCAACCAGCGTTTGCACCTCACCGGTGGCTTTCATCACTTCGGCGAACCCCGAGGCGGCGATCATGATGAAGCCGATCATCGCCATCATCTTCATGCCTTCGGTGAACAGGTCGTCGGTGTCGCGCCACTTCACGATGCCCGACACCGAGAAAATCAGGAAACCCGCCAGCGCACCGATGATCATCGAGTCCAGCAGCAGCTGAATAATGAACGCCGCCGCGATGGCCACACCGGCGACCATCAGGCTCAGCGGGTTGTACTCCACCGCGACCTGCTCGACCTTCTCGATCTTTTCCAGGTCGTACACGCGTTTCTTGCGGTAGCTGATAAACGCAACCGCGAGGCCGACGACCATGCCCAGTGCCGGAATGCCCATGGCATGGGTGACGTTGATGCCGCTGATGTCCACGCCGCTGCGGGCAACGTTGGCCAGCAGGATTTCATTCAGGAAGATGTTGCCAAAGCCCACCGGCAGGAACATGTACGGCGTGATCAGACCGAAGGTCATGACGCAGGCGATCAAGCGGCGATCCAGTTGCAGTTTGGTCAGCACATATAAAAGTGGCGGCACCAGCAACGGAATAAAGGCGATATGTATCGGCAGGATGTTCTGCGAAGCGATGGCCACCACCCAGAGCAAGCCGATCAGCAACCACTTGACCTGACGGCCTCCGCTGGCGTGTTGGCGATCGACCATCATCAGGGCCTTATCCGCCAGGGCATGGGCCAGGCCGGACTTGGCAATCGCCACGGCGAACGCGCCGAGCAAGGCGTAGGACAACGCGACCGTAGCCCCGCCGCCGAGGCCACTGTTGAAAGCTTTAAGGGTGGCGTCGATGCCCAGGCCACCGGTCAAACCGCCCACCAGAGCGCCGACAATCAGCGCGATCACTACGTGCACGCGGGACAGACTGAGGACCAGCATGACGCCGACCGCGGCAATTACAGCATTAATCATCGTTACCTCAAGGCAAGCGAAATGAGCCCTGCCGGCAGTCTGCGAAGAGCCGCCAGCGGATTTAAGAATGGGTTTTATTAGAGGGCGCGCACTGTGCCGCAGAGTCGGCCCGGTGTCAAAGAACCCGTGCCTGACCGATGTGTAACGGGCTGTGATGAACCCTGTGGCGAGGGGATTTATCCCCGTTCGGCTGCGAAGCAGTCGCCAAACCTGACAACTCGGTGTGGCTGACGGATTGCAGGGGGCCGCTTCGCGACCTAACGGGGATAAATCCCCTCGCCACAGGGACCTCAATGCCACAAAGAATGACAATCGACCTGCGGGGATAAAGAAAGCCAAATCACGGCCGTTACAGTGCAAAGTCTCAGATAAATATCGAATAAGGACGTCTCTCCATGTCGCTCAGACAACTTTCCATCCAATGGAAAATCACCCTGCTGGCCGGGCTGTGCCTGGCGGGCATCGTGACCCTGCTGGTGGGTCTTTCGCTCTATCGCATGGAGCACAGCTCCGAGATGGTGAAAGCCTCGAGCATGGAGATGCTCACCGAAGCCGCCCAGGCACGGATCGAATCCCAGGGTGAAAACCAGGCGCTGGTGATTCGTCAGCAGTTCATGGACGCCTACCAATATGGCCACGGCTTTTCGCGTCAGGTGCTGTTCCTGCGCGATCAGGCCGAGAAACGCTTTCTGGACGCCTTCGACCTGCGTGAAGACTTGACTCGTCAGGTCAAGTCGGCGCTGCAAGCCAACCCGGAATTGCTTGGTCTGTCGCTGGTGTTTGAAGCCAACGCACTTGACGGCAAGGACGATCTGTTCGCCGGCCAGGCCGAGCTGGGCAGCAACGACAAGGGCCGTTTTGCGCTGTACTGGTCGCAACCGACACCGGGTAAAGTGACCTCCATGGCGTTGCCGGAAAGCGATATGGCCGACACCAATGCCGGCCCCAGCGGCGAGCCGGCCAACGCCTGGTTCACCTGCCCGCGCACCACGCTCAAGCCGTGCGTGATCGAACCGTACTTCTATGTGATCGACGGCCAGAACGTGCTGATGACCAGCATCGTGTTCCCGCTGATGGTCAACGGCAAAGTCATCGCCTCGCTGTCGGTGGACATCAACCTCAACAGCCTGCAGGCCATGAGTCAGGGCGCGAGCAAAAAGCTCTATGACGGCCAGACCGGCGTCAGCATCATTAGCCCGGTCGGCTTGCTGGCCGGCTACAGCCGGGATGCCAGCAAACTCAGCCAGCGCCTGGACGCCGTGGACAAGACCAACGGCGCCGAGCTGATTCGCATGCTCGCCGCCAGCAGCAAAACCGAAAGCCTGCACAGCAATGAGCAGCTTAAAGTGCTGTCACCGTTCCAGCCGATTCCCGGCGGAAAATCCTGGGGCGTGTTGCTCGACGTGCCGGAAAAGGTTCTGGTCGGCCCTGCCGAAGCCCTGAAAAACCAACTCGATGACAGCAACAGGTCGGGCACCCTGGTCGAACTCGGCCTCGGTGTGCTGGCTGCGTTGATTGGCTTGCTGCTGGTGTGGCTGATGGCGCGCAGCGTGACCAGACCGATACTCGGCGTGGCGCACATGCTCGAAGACATCGCCAGCGGCGAAGGTGACCTGACCCGGCGCCTGGCCTACGACAAGCAGGACGAACTGGGCCAGTTGGCCGGCTGGTTCAACCGCTTCCTCGACAAGCTGCAACCGATCATCGCCGAGGTGAAACGCTCGGTGCAGGACGCCCGCAGCACGGCGGACCAATCCTCCGCCATCGCCACGCAGACAAGCGCCGGCATGGAGCAGCAATACCGTCAGGTCGATCAGGTCGCCACCGCATCCCACGAAATGAGCGCCACCGCCCAGGACGTTGCCCGCAGTGCCGCGCAAGCCGCTCAGGCCGCGAAAGATGCCGATCAAGCGACGCGCCGGGGCCTGACCGTCATCGGCCAGACCACCACCAGCATCGACAACCTCGCCGCCGACATGAGCGCGGCCATGGTGCAAGTCGAAGGCCTGGCGGCCAACAGCGAGAAAATCGGTTCGGTGCTGGAAGTGATTCGCGCCATCGCTGAGCAGACCAACCTGCTGGCGCTCAACGCAGCCATCGAAGCAGCCCGTGCCGGTGAGGCCGGCCGTGGCTTTGCGGTGGTCGCCGATGAAGTGCGCAATCTGGCGCGCCGCACCCAGGAGTCGGTGGAAGAAACCCGTCTGGTGATCGAGCAGCTGCAGAGCGGTACGCAGGATGTGGTCGGCTCGATGAACAACAGCCATCGCCAGGCGCAAGGCAGCGTCGAGCAGGTTGGCCAGGCAGTGACGGCTCTGCGCCAGATTGGCGAGGCGGTGACGGTGATCAGCGACATGAACCTGCAGATTGCGTCCGCTGCCGAAGAGCAGAGCGCGGTGGCCGAGGAGATCAACAGCAACGTGGCGACGATTCGCGATGTGACCGAGTCGCTGTCGGGGCAAGCGAATGAGTCGGCGCGGGTGAGTCAGTCGCTCAACAGCCTGGCGAATCAGCAGCAGAGTTTGATGGATCAGTTTCGCGTCTGACTGACAACACAGCCATTGTAGGAGCCGGCTTGCTGGCGATGGCGTTCTCACAGCCAACACATGTGTTGAATGTATCGCCGCCATCGCCAGCAAGCCG
>NZ_JBOFQE010000107.1:0-43349 GCF_051660785.1 Pseudomonas sp. | reverse complement strand
CGCTGCTGCTGGCGACGTTGCTGAGCTTCTGGACCCTCGGCATCGCTCAGGGCTTCAGCCGCGAATCGATTCTGAAATTCACCAACGAATGCCTGGCGCCGACTGCCAGCATCACCTTGCTGGTCGGCGCCGGCGGTGGTTTGAACCGGATTCTGGTGGACGCCGGCGTGACCACCCAGATCGTCAGCCTGGCCGACGAATTCCACCTGTCACCGCTGATCATGGGCTGGCTGTTTGCGGCGTTGATGCGCATCGCCACCGGCTCCGCCACCGTAGCCATGACCACCGCCTCGGGGATCGTGGCGCCGGTGGCCATCGGTCTGGGTTATCCGCATCCGGAGTTGCTGGTGCTGGCGACGGGCGCGGGGTCGGTTATCTTTTCTCACGTCAACGACGGCGGCTTCTGGTTGATCAAGGAATACTTCAACATGACCGTTGCCCAGACCTTCAAGACCTGGACCGTGCTCGAGACCATCATTTCGGTGGTGGCTTTCGCGCTGACCGTGGGTCTTTCTTACCTGATTTAACCGGAACATCCCGACCGATTTCCTCAAGGCTCATGGTCTCCATCGAGCGCGTCATCGTGCGCGCCGCTGTTGGGGGCCAGCGGCGGAGAGCAGTCGCGCCAAGCACTCAAAAAAAACAAAAAATCACCCTGGAGCACCGTATGTTCAAGCGAGCAATTCCCACCGCATTTCTGTTGGCCACAGGTTCGATGTGCGCACAGGCCGCCGACGCTACCGGTCACGGTTTTCTCGAAGACAGCAAAGCCAGCCTGTCGATGCGCACCCTGTATTTCAACAGTGACAACCGCGACGGCGCCGCAGAGCCCTCGAAGACGGAAGAGGCGGCGCAGGGTTTTGTATTGCGCTACGAGTCCGGGTTTACCCAAGGCACGGTCGGGTTCGGGATCGATGCCCAGGCGTTGCTCGGCGTTACGCTGGACAGCGGCACCGGCCGCCACAACGGCAGCGGCATGATCCCGACTGATGGCGATGGCGCGGCGGATGCGTGGAGCAGCTTCGGCCCGACCGCGAAGATGCGCGTTTCAAAAACCGAATTTCGCTACGGCACGCTGCTGCCGAAATTGCCGATCCTGATCTCGAACGATGCTCGCGTATTACCGCAATCGTTCACCGGTGCGCAGGTCACTTCGAACGACATCGATGGCCTGATGTTGACCAGCGGTGTGCTCGAACACGCAGTCGGCCGGGCCTCGACTGACCGCACCGGTTTGTCGGTGGCAGGCAGCACCCGGGACAGCAACAAGTTTTATTTCGCTGGCGGTGACTACAACGTCACCAAGGATTTGAAGGCGCAGTATTACTTCGCGCAGATGGAAGATTTCTACAACCAGAACTTCTTCGGCCTGACGCACGTCCTGCCCATCGACGGCAAAAGCTCCTTCACCACTGACCTGCGGTACTTCCGCACCACATCCACCGGTGCCAACAGCTCCGCCGCGGGCAGGGCGCAAGGGTATCGAGTGTCGGGTTACACCGAGGACAACAACGGTGAAATCGACAACAACACGTGGGTGGCGATGGTCACCTATGCCAACAGCGGTCACTCGGTGTCGCTGGGTCATCAGCGTGTGGGCGACGGCAGCAATTTCGTCCAGCCCAACCAGGGCAGCCTGATCGATAAAGGCGCGGGTGGCGGCAGTGTTTACCTGCCGACGGACCGCATGATCCAGAGCTTTGCCCGCGCGGGTGAGGAAACCAATTTCGGCCAGTACAGCTATGACTTCGCGCCCTTGGGCGTGCCGGGTTTAAAGGCTACGATCGTGTATTTGAAGGGCACAGGAATCAAGGCGCAGAACGCTGGGGATCAGTCCGAGTGGGAACGTGATATGACCCTCGATTACGTGCTGCAATCGGGATCGCTCAAAGGGCTTGGTTTCAGCGTGCGTAACGGCAAGTCGAACACCGACGCCGGGCGTAATGTGGACCAGAATCGCTTCATCATTAACTACACGCTCTCGCTGTTGTAATCACCGGAGCCCCAACAACTTCAGTGACCCAGCCAATATCGATGTTGAATGTACCGCCGCCATCGTCGGAACGCCGCCCGGAGCAGGCTCGCTCCCACAGTGGAGGTTTGTCGTTTACAAAATCTGAATCCCATGGAGGATCAAATGTGGGAGCGAGCCTGCTCGCGATGGCGGTAGGTCAGCCAAAAAAAACCGCGACCCTCCCCAGGGCCGCGGTTTTTTTATGCCTTGCGATTATTGCTGCAACACAGTTGCCCGGTTGTCAGCCCCCAACTGCTGAACAGTCGCCATCTGGGTCACGCCGCTCTGATCGACACTGGCAATGTTCCCGGTACCGCCCTGGGTCACATAAGCCACGTTCATGGTGTCCGCCTGTTTGACGGTGATCATGTTGTCGCTGCCATACAGCTGCGTGGTGAACGCCTGGTTGCCGGTGCCCGACTGGTCGAACTCGGTGGTGTTGCCGGTGCCGTTGGTGGTGCCCTGGGCCAGGTTGGTGGTGCCGCGCTGGTCGGCGATCAGGATGTTGTCGCTGCCGTTCTGGTCGAAGTACAGCTCGTTGTAGTTTTCAGCCTGGCTGACCGTGGTTTTGTTGCCGCTGCCGGTCTGGTTGGTGGTCATGATGTGGCCGACGCCATCCTGTTTGAAGCTGGCGATGTTGCCGTTGCCGGCCTGGGTGACGGTCGCGCGCTGGTTGCTGCCGAACTGGCCGCCCAGTTGCGGGCCTTTCCAGTTGCTGGCGTAGACCTTGTTTTCAGTGCCTACGGAGGTGGCGGTCAGCACATGGCTGTCGCCGCTCTGATAGGTGAAGTGCACGTTGCCGGTGCCTTGCTGGTACAACGCGAGCACCGAGCCGACGGAGTCGAACTGGTCGGCGTAGATGGCGTTGACGTCGCCGACTTGCAGGACCTGGGCGTTGTTGTTTTCGCCGAAGCTCTGGTCGACCACCGCTTCGTTGGTTTGCCCATACTGGTTGACGGTGGCCTCGCTCGCGGTTTGTGCGCCTTGCCAGACCTCACTGCCGTTGAAATCACCGAACTGGTTGATGGTGATGACGCCGCCGTTGCCGTCGCGCTGGTCGCCATAGGCGTAGTTGCCTTCGCCGGCCTGGTTGATGCCGATCTCGCCGCCCATGTGGGCGATCTGTTCGGCGGTGCCGTAGTTGGCGGTGCCGTACTGGATGATCGTCGCGTTGTTGGCGATGCCCAGTTGAATCTGTTCGATATTGGCCTCGTTGTTGTCACCGAACTGGAAGGTCTGGCCTTTGGTGGCTTCCTGGGTGTCCTGATAAACGAACGAAAAGTTGCCGCTGCCCGCCTGTTGTTGCAGCGCCTGGTTTTCGCCCATGCCGATCGACTGGCTGGCATGGCTGGTGTTGAGGCTGCCGACTTGTTGCTGGGTGATGAGGCCGCCGTTCTCGAACAATTGCTCGGCGTAACCGGCGTTGTAGTCGCCGACCTGATCCTGGGTGATGGTGCCGGTGGCGGTGTCTTGCACCGCCGCGGCATCGTTGCCCTGGCCGAGTTGCTGTTGGGTCGCGGTACTGAACGGCGCCGCGGTCTGTTTCACATCGGCAATGTTGGCGGTGCCGACCTGGGCCTGGGTGGAAACGCTGTCGTCGGCCATCGCCTGGGCACTGACAATGACCAGTATGGCGGCGGTGAGGGGCGTCAGTTTGAACATGATGAAACCTCCAAGTGGTGCAGTGCTTTAGCGATATTGTTTGACCGAAACGCTCATGCCGTTGCCCGACTGGGTCACGGCGCTTGAAAGCCCCGTACCGGCCTGGTCGATGCTGGCGTCGTTGTTGTTGCCGTTCTGGGAAATCTGCGCACGGTTATGGCTGCCGTTCTGGGTAATAGAGGCGGCGTTGCCGGAACCTTGCTGGGTGATCATTGCCATGAGGTCGCTGCCTTGTTGCAGGATGTACGCTTCCTGGTTGCTGCCCGACTGGACGATGGTGCCGAGCAACGACTGGCCGTTCTGTTGCAGCAGCGCCACGTTGGCCTGGCCGTTCTGGTCGATCAGCGCGTGCTGGCCAACCGGTGGAGGCAACTCGCCGAGGTCGGCGGCAGGTGCCAGGTCGTCGTTCTCCATCAAATCGTCGGCGCGCACGCCTGCACTGCTGCAAAGCAGAAGCAGGCAGAGCAGGGCGGCGGTCGGCGTTTTCATGGCGTTGTCCTGGGGAAGAGGCCGGCCCCACCCACCGGATCGGCGGGTGGGGCGAGGGCTCAGTTGGCGATGATGTTGACCGTACGCACGGTGCCTTGGGAGGAGCGGATGGTCGCTGTCGGGTTGGCCGAAGGGATCACCGTGGTGCTGTTGCTCACCGTCAACCTCCAGCGACCGGTTACTGGAACCGTGGTGGTGCCAAGGGTTACCAGCCCGGTCGGGGTGGTGACCTGTACGGTGATGGTGTTGCCGGTGATCACCGATGAGGTGCCCGCAAAGTCCCAGGTGAAGCGGTTATTGGAGCGGGCCGACACCGTGGCCCCGGTCACTGCGAAGGTTTCCGCAGCAGGCCGTGGCGAGACTTGCACCGTGACGGTTGCCGGTGTCGACTGGGCGCCGAAGCTGTCCCGGGCGATGTAGGTGAACGTCGTGGTGAAGGCCGTGGTGACGGTGGCCGGTGGGTTGTAGGTGATGACGGTGCCGTCGGTCGTGACGGTGCCGCGCCCGGCTGCCGGTTGGGTAAGGCTGGCGACAGCGAGCGGCACGTTGCCTTCCGGATCGGTGTCGTTGGCCAGCACGCTGATCGGTACCGATACGCCCAAGGTTGCGATGCTGTCGGCGACGGCCACCGGAGACTGGTTAGGCGCCACGGTGATGGTCACGGTCGCTGGAGCGGTCGAGGCCAGGCCTTTCACGTCTTGAGCCTTGTAGGTGAAGGTCGTTGTCAGCGGTGCAGTGACCACGGCAGGTGGGGTGTAGACCACCGAAGTCGTGCCGCTCAATGCCACGGTGCCTTGCCCGGCCGCCGGTTGGGTCAGCGCGGTGATGCTCAGCGGCGTGTCGTTGTCGGGGTCACTGTCGTTGGCCAGCAGATTGAGGGTCAGCGGCACGCCGAAGCTGGTGTTGCCGGTGTCGGCAACTGAGAGCGGCGCCTGGTTCTCGCCGGTATCCGGTGCAGCTCCGACCACCACGACAGGCTCGGTATCGCTGCCGCCAGCGGCGGATTTGACCGTGACGGAGGCCGGTGGCTGGGTCAGGTCGGCAATGGTGATTCGTTGCAGGGTGCCGGTTTTCGACAGGCGTCCGTAACCCTGAGCGACCATGTCCGGCACCGCCACTTCGTCGGACGAGGTGGCCTCGATCAGCAGGCTGTGGTTGCTCCAGCTGTAGCGAGCAGTCTGGACTTTCACTACGTCGGTGACCTTGCTTGACACTGCTGTCGGCCGGGTAGTGCCGCCCGGGTTGGTGGCCGTGACCACCACCACAGAAGGCACGGTGGAGCCCGTCAGGCGATGGCCGAAGAACTGGCCATTGTTGTCGCCGAGCATGTTGATCAGGCAGGGCGTCTGCGGTGGTCCGGGCACAAGGGCCACGGTTTCGCGGAAGCACAGGCTCGAACCGTTGGCTGATTTGCCAAACACTTCGACCCGGGTACTGCTGGCGCCCGGGCCGGAAGAGGTCCGGCGGTAAGTGGCACGGCCAATTTCCACCGGGGTTTGCGCACGGCTGTCGAGGACTTTGCCGGACACGGTAAAGAGGTTGGTCTGGATGGTCCCGGCAGGCCCCTGCACGCGCAGGAAGTTGTTATTGAACGGGCTGCCGGTGACCGCTTCGGTGAGGTTCGGATCGCCGACAAACGTCTCGATGGCGCCGGTGTCCGGGTTCACTTCGGTGTAAGGGCCGTTGACGCTGCGCAGGAATGGCCCGACCTCCCCGTTGAGGGCACCCGAGAAATTGCCCGGTGCGCCGATGCCGATGTCGCGGGTGATGTTGATCGCCCGACGGCCCGGCGTGGTGACGTTGACCGTGTCCACACCGTACGGGTGGGTGATGGTGTAAGTCCCGGCGACAGGCACGTTCACCCGCAGACGAATCCGCGCGAAGCTTGCCTGGTCGCCGTCGACAGGGTTTTCGGAGGCGAATGCCGCTTCGATCCCGGCCACGTAGGCATCCACGCCATAACCCCCGACATCGGCGATGCTGGTCTCGGCGAGGTACCAGAACGTTTCCGGTGGCCAGTTATCCGGAAACACCATCGGCAGGGTGTCGTCGTAGACCCCGGGTTCCGGATTCAGAATGCACATGTAGGAAGGCGCGCCCGGTGCACCCGGCGACCGCGAGCTGGTCGCCCGCGACTGGCAAAGTTCCAGCGACAGCAGATTGTTGTCCTGATACCACATCGGGAATTTCCCGGTGGCGAAGGTGTAAGGGCCGGGGTCGACGGCATTGAGCTGCGCGAAAGCGCTGCCGGACAGCGATAGAGTCAGTCCCAGGGCGTTGAGCGCCAGGCGTGGCAATTTGTTCATGATGCCTCCTGATGAGGATCTGGGCATGTGTGCGTTCATTGCACGATGACCACTTCTTCGATATCGCTGCCGCCATTGGATGACGTCACTCGAACCTTGGCCGGTGGAATCGGCGAGATGCCGGTCGCCAGGGATTTCACTGCGCCATCGCCACCCAGGGCGCCAATGGCGACCCCGGTGCCGGTGGTGGCGGTGAGTACCGGTGGCGAGGTTTCATCGCTGGTCGAAGCCACGACCGTGATTTGCGCGGTGCTCAAGCTGTACTGGGCGGTCTGGATCACCACGAGGTCCGTCAGTGGCATCGACAGCGTGGTCGGCGTGCTGGTGGGAATGGCCAGGTGGTTGTCGGCGGTCACTACCAGGGTGCTTGGCAACGTCGGGTTGGTGGCGGACTGGGCGTACCAGTGGCCGGACGTGTCAGCCTCGGTCAGGTTCAGCGCCGGGGTGTTGCTGTCCAGGGTCACGGTGGCGGGTGGCGGCGGAGCCATGACAAACACGTCCTGCTGCGCCACCGGTGCGCTTTCACCGGCCTTGCGCGAGTAAGTGCTGCGCTCGGTGATCATCGGGGTAGGCCGGACCACGGTCGACAACTTGCCGGAAATGGCCATGACCGTCGTGCGCAAGTCCAGGCCGTTCGGCCCTTCGATGCGGATGTAGTTGGTATTGAAAGGACTGCCGGTGAAGGCTTCTTCCAGATTCGGATCGCCAACGAATTGCTCGGCCGAACCGGTGACCGGGTTAGTCTCGGTGTAGGGACCGTTGACGCTGCGCAGGAACGGGCCGATGTCACTCTTGAGTGCGCCATCGTAGGTTTTCGGCGTGCCGATACCGATGTCGCGAGTCATGTTGATTGCGCGACGTCCGCCAGCGGGAACGTCAAAGATGTCGACGCCGTAAGGGTGAGTGATGGTGTAGACGCCGGCGGTTGGCACGTCTACCCGAATACGGATGCGGCCAAAACTGACCTGGTCGCCTTCGACCGGTTCTTCCGCGGCGAAGGCGGCTTCCACGGCGCTGACATAGGTCAGGTCGATGCCTCGTGCGGCATCGACGATCGAGCCGTCGCCGGTGAACCAGAACGACTCATCGGGAAAGTTGGTCGGGAAGACGATCGGTTGCGTGTCGTCGAACACCCCGGGGGTCGGATTCAACAGGCACATGTAGGACGGCGCACCGGGTGTGCTGGCAACCCTGGAGCTGACAGCTTTGGACAGGCACAGATCGAGAGTTCGACCATGGCTGTCCTGATACCAGGCGGCAAACGAGCCGTTGGCTGGCACATAGGGACCGGGGTCGACGGCAAACAGCGCTGCCTGGGCAACACCTTGGGCTAGCGCGCTGACGACCAGGGCGGCCGCCGTTTTGGACAGTAAAGGGTGCATGAGTATTCCCTCTATCAGAGTACCTGTCCCGTAGGGATGGGTCAGTTGAGAGGGCTTCGGCAACTTCCATACCAATCTTGCAAAACGGCCGGCGCAGGCCCGCAGCAACGGCGTTTGACGCCTGAGCGGCTTCGTTACGCCGAGCGCGCAAGCGGGCGACTGTCCCCAGCATTGGGGGTAGGTGGGGGCAGTGGGGTATGTGGGGATTGGGAGGGGGGAATATCCGAAGCGAGGTCAATGCCGGGCGCGAAATTCGCACTTGCGCCACGGGCATCGGCGCCACTTTGGAAGGTGCGCGGGCGCGGTTTAAACATCGCCGAAGGAGGCTTGTTTAAAGACGCTCGAGGTTACTTCCTGAAAGCTACAAGACCTTGCGTCGTTGCCTACGGCTACGCCAGAATCCGCCGGCTTGTGCGCCTTTGGCTCGCTCGGTAACTTGATTCCCGTCACTGCCCATCAGTGATCGGGTTTCGCAGCCCGGGTAATCTCTAGACGCACAACGTCTACCGTCCGTGAACAGACGCTTCATTGGGTCTGTCAGGTATGTCATGGCGGCTGTGCGTGGGAGGCCCTCGGGTCTGCCGGGTTCCTAGAGTCCTGGTCTGCGAACCCGCGTACAGTTGCCACCTTTATTTCGTTTCGCAGCGAAAGGTGGCTGCTCCATTTCTCTAGGAGTTCACCATGTTCAAGGTCACACCGAATCCACCGGACACCGATCCCGTCTCCCCGTACGAAACCGATTCAAAGAAACTCAACGAAGCCGCCGAGCGAGCGCTCGACTTCCACTTCCCATCGAACGCAGACATCAAAGCCACCCCGCGAACACGTAGCACGCTGTTTTCCGTAGACCCTGAGGCGACGGCCGAAACATTGGCGGTTTTTTTGGTCGAGACACTGGCCTCAGTCGATGTGATGGTTCATCAGCTGGTGGATCATCTGGAGGGGGAGTCGCGTTATGCGCTGCTGGGTATTTCGAACAGCATTATGGTGGCGGAGATTACTGCTAATCGGGTGTTGGATCAGATTGATCTGCCTAAGTAGGGTCGGCTTGCTGTGGTGAGTGGGTGACTGATGTTGGGCTGTGCGGTGTTGCCTTTTTGGGGCTGCTTCGCAGCCCAACGGGGATAAATCCCCTCGCCACGGGAGACTACACGCCATCACGTCCATATATTCGCCCCGTCGGTTCATGACTGATCGGGGCGTTTTCTTTTGCGTGTGCTGCAAACATATTGCACACGATGCCAGCCTGTTCCGGAATGCACTGCGTTTATCTCGCTTGGCTGGTGGGGGGGCGTCCCAAAAAGGGGGGGACAAAAACCCGAAGTCGGGCAAAGACCAGACAGTGGGCTATAACCCTATAGGGAGTTTTCGGGAACAACGACCATGACCAGTCAGACCACAACCCTCCAGAAAGAAGAGGGCGATATCCGCCTGAGCTCGCGCAAGCAGCCGTTCAACCTGCTGCGCTGGTTCTCGCTCATCAGTATGGCGGTGATCGGCACGGTGGCCGTGGCGCTGGGGGCGGTGTCGACGCGGTTCGTGATCACCGAAAGCGTGCAGCGCGATGCGTTGCTCACGTCCCAGTTCATTCAGGCGATTGCCTCGGCCGAGGTGCGCCATGTGTCGATACCCAACGTGCGGACCATGGGCGAGTTGCTGGACCCGCGCAAAGACCGGGACTTTCCCGACGTTGATCCGCTGGCCCGCGCCAGTGCCCGCGGCGAATTCCTCGACCATATCGAGCACCTGCCTGATGTGATTCTGGCCAACATTTATGCCCCTGACCGCATGGTGATCTGGTCCACCAACCCGGCGCTGATGGGCACCACGATCCATGCCGATGACGACCTCGATCAGGCTTTTTCTTCCAAGACGCCGGTGTCGGCGAGTTATCACAACGTCGACAAAAGCCGCATGGAGCAGAAATTCGTTACGCCGCCGGACTACATCTTCATCGAGAACTACATTCCGCTGTTCGATGCCGATGGCGATACCGTCACGGCGATGGTCGAGATCTATAAGGAACCCAAGGACCTGATCGACCGCATGGAGCGCGGGCTGGTGCTGATCTGGCTGGCCACGGCCCTGGGCGGCGGACTGATTTACCTGGGGCTGTACTGGATCGTGCGGCGTGCGGCGATCCTGTTGGCGACCCAGCAAAAGCAATTGATCACCAACGAAACCTTCGTGGCGCTCGGGGAGATGTCCTCGGCGGTTGCCCACAGCCTGCGCAATCCGTTGGCGACCATCCGCTCCAGCGCCGAACTGGCCCTGGAGTTCGACACTGGACCGGCCCACAAAAACATCAACGACATCATCGGTCAGGTGGACCGCATGTCGAAGTGGGTCAGGGAATTGCTGCAGTCGTTACGCCCGCTCAACGATGAGGCCGAGCCGGTGAACCTGGTCGCGGCTTTGCATGACAGCCTCATGGCCTTCGAACATCAGATTGCCAAGGCCGGTGTGCGGGTGGTGTTCGAGCCGCAGGAAACCCCGATGGTGCTGAGCCAGCAGGTGCAGCTCACGCAAATTCTCAACAGTTTGCTGGCCAATGCCGTCGAAGCGATGGACAGGGGCGGCACGCTGACCATCACCCTTGAGTCGACCGATACCCGGGGAATCAGCGTGGTCGTGAGCGATACCGGCAAGGGCATGAATGAAGAGCAGCGCAGGATGGCGTTCCGGCCTTTCTTCACTACCAAGCAAGGCGGATTGGGCGTCGGGCTGGTGCTGGTGAAGCGCATCATGGAGCGTTTTGGCGGCGCGGTGACCCTGGGTAGCCGCGAAGGCGAGGGCACTGCTGTCCGTCTGTCGTTCAAACGGTTTCCCTGACAATGGGTGTGAACTTTCCCCGGTAGCGGGTGTCTGGCCCCAGTCGGATTCCCCGGTCATGGCGCATTGATATTGATAAGCCATTGTTTTGTTAAGAGTTAATGCTTTTGTATAAACCTGTTACAAATCTGGCGAGCTCCTTGCAAATCCACCATCACCTCCTTCATGACTTCGAGGCGGCTGGTGATGGACAGAAAAGCGCGGCACCCCTGCAAATGGTTCAGCCTGATAACGCCTCTGAGCGTCCTGCTCACAATGACGCTGGGCACAGCGACGCTGCGTGCCAGCCCCATCGATGACGAGCGAGAGCCGGAGCCGAACGATCCTTCCCGGTATTACGACGAACCGGCTGACCCGGCGGCAGCGCTTAATGCCATCTTGACCATGCCCGAGGCCAACGAAGATTCCTTCGATTTGCCCGATGGCGTCAAAGGCAGCCGAGACACCACGCGCACGGAAAACATTCTGCCGCCGTCGGTGCAGACCAGTTTCAACTACCCCACCAATGGCAAGCCGAGCCCGCTGTTTGGCGCTCAACCGTTCACTCAGCAGTTGGTGCTGTTCGAAGAGTTCGGCCCGGAAAAACTCGACCCCACCACACCGCCGGCGCCGTTGAGCTTTCCACCGGTAGCCGTTGGACCGTTGCCCCAGCAGGACCCGACAAACGCGGCCCGCAGTGCGCCACCGAGTGCGGCACTCGACGCCTTTATGCGCCAGCCGGGGCTGACGCCGTTCCCCAGCCAGTTCGCCAACGTGGTGGACCGCAACCCGTGGCAGGCGCAGATCGAGGTGTTCCTCAACCGCCATATCGGTTCGTCGGCGGAAGGTCGTCCGCCGGGAAAGGGTTGGTCGCATCAGCGCTGGAACGAGTTCTACCCGCAAATGGCCTACAAAACCGTGCAGACCGGGGCTAGGCTCAACAGCGGCTGGCGTGACAGCCATCAGATGCACGGCTATGCGCTGGGCGAGTTCGGACCCGGCGGCCTCTATCACAACGTCGCCGGTGTACCGGCCACGGACGGCACCGCCAAAGGCGTCGATGCGCGTTTCCACCCGAACATGCCGGTGCAGAACCACAACTCGGTCTGGACCTTCGACGGCACCTTGCCGCCCAAATTGCTGATGGTGCGTTACGGCCAGCCGGTGCTGATGCGCCATTACAACGGCTTGCCGATCGATCCGGCGGCCAACATGGGTTTTGGTCTGCACACCATCAGCACCCACGAACACAACGGTCACGCACCGGCGGAAAGCGACGGCTATGCCAACGCGTTTTTCTTCCCGGGGCAGTATTACGACTATCGCTGGCCGATCCAGCTGGCCGGTTACGACAGCATCAACACCAAGGCTGAAGATCCGCGTGCGGCGTTCCCGTGCTCGCCGGGCGAAACCCTGTGGACCAATGATATGAGCCCCGGCCTCAAGACGTGCGACCACGGCACGATCAAGATCCGCGGCGACTGGCGCGAAACCATGAGCACCCACTGGTTCCACGACCACATGCTCGATTTCACCGCGCAGAACGTCTACAAGGGCAACGCGGCGATGATGAATTACTACAGCGCCCTGGACCGTGGCAACGAGTCGGTGAACGACGGCGTCAACCTGCGTTTCCCCAGCGGCAGCGCCTTGCCGTGGGGCAACCGCGACTACGACGTCAACCTGGTGTTCGCCGACAAGGCGTGGGATCAGGCCGGTCAGCTGTGGTTCAACCCGTTCAACACCGACGGCTTCCTCGGTGACCAGGTGCTGGTCAACTGGCAGTGGAAACCGACCCTGGACGTGCGCGCCCGCAGCTATCGGTTCCGCATCCTCAACGGCTCGGTGTCGCGTTACTTCAAGTTCGCGATCGTGCGTGAGGTCAAGGGCAACAGCGGTGAATTCCCCGGCCCTAAAAACTCCGGCGTGTCCTATGCCCGCGTGCCATTCCACATGATTGCCAACGACGGCAACATCATGGAGCACAGCGTGCCATTCGACGGCACCCTGGACCTCGACGCCGATGGCGATAAAAAGAATCACAACGCGATCTTGCCGACCCAGGGCATCGCCGAGCGCTTCGACATCATCGTCAACTTCGCGAAGAACGGCATCAAGCCTGGGGACAAGCTGTTCTTCGTCAACCTGTTGGTGCATGACGACGGCAAGGGGCCGAAAGAACCGGTCGAGCTGGCGGATGTGCTGTCGGAGAAATACCTGGCGGTGATCAAGCAAACCAGCAAAGGACCGCAGTGGGACAAGGGTGATCCTGGGGTGGGCAAGCTCTTGCAGCTGAACGTCAAGGCCTACTCCGGCCAGGACCTGGCCATGGACCCGGCGGCCTACGAACCGGCCAAACCGGGCAAAGCCGAAGGCCTGGTGATGATTCCGCTGAAAATCCATCGCGACAATGCGGCCGACAAGGTCCTGCTGGCCCAGGCGCGCCACCGCACCTTCACTTTCGGCCGTTCCGATGGCACCGATGCAGCGCCGTGGACAGTCAAGACCGATGGCGGCTTCGGCTTCCACATGGACCCGCGTCGCTTGAACACGGCCACCCAGTTGAAAACCGGTCCGACCGATGCCGGCGTCAGTGGTTTCGGCACCCTGGAAGTGTGGAACATCAAGGCCGGCGGCAAGGGCTGGAGCCACCCGGTGCACGTGCACTTCGAGGAGGGGATCATCCTCAGCCGCGGCGGCAAGGCGCCACCGGAATGGGAAAAATGGGCACGCAAGGACGTGTACCGCATCGGGTCGGAAAACGATGGCCTGGACAGCGTCGAGATGGCGATCAACTTCCGCGAGTTCGCCGGGACGTACATGGAGCACTGTCACAACACTCAGCACGAAGACAACTCGATGCTGCTGCGCTGGGACATTGAAAAACCCGGGCAATTCCAGTTGATGCCGACACCGTTGCCGAGCTGGGATGGCGTGCACTACGTCAACTCCGCCGCGCTGCCAACCTTCCGCAACGGCGATGGCTTCGGCCCACAAGTGGCGGTGAAAAAATGAGGCGCAGGGGAGCCGACACACCCATGCATACGCCACGTTCCCGCGCCTTGGGCATGCACCTCATTCTGGTCCTGGTCACCTGTCTGTTGGCCCTTCAAGTGCTGCTTGCTCACGAAGGGGGGCTGGCGCCGACGGAATCGGCGACACCCTGGGGCGGCGATTACTTCCCCAACACCTTGCTGACCGATCAGGACGGTCGGCAGGTACGGTTCTTCGATGACTTGATCAAGGACAAGGTGGTGGTGATCAATTTCATATTTACTTCGTGCAGCGACTCCTGCCCGCTGGAAACCGCACGCCTGCGTCAGGTGCAAAAGCTGTTGGGCGACCGGGTCGGCCAGGACATCTTCTTCTACTCCATCAGCATCGACCCGCTCAGCGACACGCCCGAGGTGCTGAAGGCTTACGCGCAACGCTTCAAGGTCGGGCCGGGCTGGAGGTTTCTGACCGGCGAATTCGAAGACGTCACCGATCTGCGCAAAAAACTCGGGCTGTTCATCGAAGGCGTCGACAACGGACGCAGCAAAGACCACAACCTGAGCCTGATCGTCGGCAACCAGAGCACCGGTCGCTGGATGAAAGCCTCGCCGTTCGAGAACCCGTGGATCCTCGCCGATCAGTTGGCCAACACCTTGCAGAACTGGAAGAAAGCCAGTGTCGAGGAAAGTTACGCCAATGCGCCCGAGATCCGCCCACCGAGCAGTGGCGAAGAACTGTTTCGCACCCGCTGCGCGTCGTGCCACAGCCTGGGGCCGCTGGACGGGCAGGGCATCGGCCTGCGCAGCATCGGCCCGGACCTGATCGGCGTCACTCGCCAACGCGACCCGGCCTGGCTCAGCCGCTGGATACGCGAACCCGACCGCATGCTCGCCGAAAAGGACCCGATCGCGATGGAGCTGTTTGAACGTTTCGACAAAATCCCGATGCCAAACCTGCGTCTGGATGAGAACGCTGCGCAGTCAATTGTGGGATTTTTGCAGGAAGAAACCGAGCGTCAGCAACCGCTGCAAGCGGCGCAGGTGCAATAGCGGCGAAATACTATCAGTGAAGCCGTCAACCACGATCAATGCCACCTACACTGATCCCAGAAACGGTGGAAAAGGCTTGATGCAAGCCTCCAGGACACTCCCATGCAGACGCTGGAACAACCAAAGATTCTTGCGCCGGACACGCCGGCAGCAGAGGGGCAGGGCCGGGGCGGCCAGTTCAATCTGCTGCGCTGGTTTTCCTTGGGCAGCTTTTTGATCATCGCCGTCGTGGCGGCAGGGCTCGGCCACATTTCCACGCGTTTCGTGGTCACCGAAAGCATCGAACGCGACTCCATGCTGACTGCGCAATTCGTGCAGGCGATTGGCGATGCGGAAATCCGCCATGCCTCGATCAGCCCGAACAGAACCATGGGTGAAATGCTCGACCCGCGCGATGACAACGCTTACCCCGACGTGACCCCGGCAACCCGTGCCTCATCGCGCGGCGAGTTTCTCGATCATGTGGAACATCTGCCGGATATTTTGTTGGCCAACGTCTATGCCCTCGATCGTACCGTGGTCTGGTCGACCAACCCGGAGCTGATCGGCCTGCGCATCGAAGACGATGAAGAGCTCGACGAATCCTTTGAAATGAAGGAGGCGGTGTCCACCAGTTATCACGAGATCGACGATGAGCGTCCCGAGCAGAAACTGCTGCGTGAGCCTGAATACCTGTTCATCGAAAATTACATCCCGATGTTCAATGCCGACAAGAGCAAAGTCATCGCCATGGTCGAGATCTACAAGGAACCGACGGATCTGGTTGAGCGCATTCAGCGGGGTTTCAAGTCGATCTGGCTGGCGACCCTGCTCGGCGGCCTGGTCATCTACCTCGGGCTGTTCTGGATTGTGCATCGTGCGTCCATGTTGCTGCAGAGCCAGCAGAAACAACTGATCACTAACGAGACCTTTGTCGCCCTGGGGGAAATGTCCTCGGCGGTCGCCCACAGCTTGCGCAATCCGCTGGCGAACATTCGCTCCAGCGCCGAACTGGCGCAGGAAATCGCCAGCCAGAATGCGCAAAAGAACATTGGCGACATCATCAGTCAGGTCGATCGCATGTCACGCTGGGTCCGCGAGTTGCTGGTGTCGTTGCGGCCCATGAACGAAGACTCCGAAACCGTCGACCTGGTGCTGGCCATCGACGACACCCTGAGCGCGTTCGACGCACTGATCCGGCGCTCGAACGTGGAAGTGCGCTTTACGCCGCAAACCTGTCCACCGGTCGTCAGCCAACAGGTGCTGCTCACGCAAATTCTCAATAGCCTGTTTGCCAACGCCCTGGAAGCCATGCCCAAGGGCGGCATGCTCAGCATCGATATTGAACAACCCCGATCCGGCCAGGTGCTCATGACCCTGAGCGATACCGGCAAAGGTATGTCCAAGCAGCAGCAACAGATGGTCTTCAAGCCGTTTTTCACCACCAAACAGGGAGGGTTGGGCGTTGGCCTGGCCCTCGTCAAACGAATAATGGAGCGTTTCGAAGGCTCGGTCGAACTGACCAGCCAGGAGCAGGAAGGAACCCGCGTCTGTCTCAATTTTAAAGTGGCAACGGGAGGGGAATATGGAGCACAGCATACTGCTGGTCGAGGATGATGAACTCCTGGCCGAGAATATTCAGACCTACCTGGAGCGCAAAGACTTCGAGGTAACGGTCTGCCACTCGGCTGAAGAGGCGTTGGATAAACTGGGTACGTTCACCCCCGATGTGGTGTTGACCGATAACTCGTTGCCGGGCATGAGCGGTCACGACCTGATCCAGAAGCTGCGCATCAGCGCGCCGGATCTGAAAGTGATCATGATGACTGGCTACGGCAACGTCGAGGATGCCGTGGTGGCGATGAAAGAGGGCGCTTTTCATTACGTCACCAAACCGGTGGCCTTGCCGGAGCTCAAGCTGCTGCTGGACAAGGCGCTGGCCACTGATCGTATGGAGCGCACGTTGTCGTTCTATCAGGAGCGCGAGGCGCAGAAGTCAGGCGTACAGGCGTTGATTGGCGAATCGGCACCGATGCAATACTTGAAGAACACCATCGCCCAGTTGCTCGACGCCGAGCGGCGCATGGCCAACACCGACCTGCCGCCGGTGCTGGTGGAGGGCGAGACCGGGACCGGCAAGGAACTGGTGGCCCGGGCGCTGCACTTCGACGGCCCGCGCGCCAAAGGCCCGTTCATTGAGTTCAACTGCGCATCGATCCCGTCCAACCTGGTGGAGTCGGAACTGTTCGGCCACGAGAAGGGCGCCTTCACTGACGCCAAGGACCGTCGTGTCGGCCTGGTGGAAGCGGCCGATGGCGGCACGCTGTTTCTCGACGAAGTGGGTGAAATGGACCTGCTGCTGCAAGCCAAACTGCTCAAGCTGCTGGAAGACCGGACCATTCGCCGGGTCGGCTCGGTGAAGGAGCGCAAGGTCGATCTGCGCGTGATCAGCGCGACCAACTGCAACCTCGAACAAATGGTTCAGCAGGGCAAGTTCCGTCGTGACCTGTTTTTCCGTTTGCGCATTATTTCGATCAAGGTGCCGCGCTTGTATGCCCGCGGCGCCGACATCTTGCTGCTGGCCCGGCATTTCCTGGCGACCCACGGCAAACGCTATGGCAAACCGAACCTGCATTTCAGCGATCAGGCTGAAGAGTTGCTGCTCAGCTACAGCTGGCCGGGCAACGTGCGCGAATTGCGCAACATGCTCGAGCAAACCGTGTTGCTGGCGCAGAGCGATACGATTGCGGCCCATCAGCTAAACGTGTGCCTAAGCCTGGTGGATGATCCGATCGTGCTGCAAGAAGCCCAGCACCACGAGCCGCGTCCGGCCTACAACGGCACCGAGTCGATGAACCTGCCGGAAGTCGAACGCGACATGGTGCGCAAGATGCTCGACAAGACCGACTGGAACGTCACCAAGTCTGCAAGGCTGCTGGGCTTGAGCCGCGACATGTTGCGTTACCGGATCGAAAAGCTCGGCCTGGCACGCCCGGACAAACGCCAGTGGTGAGGCTATGTTGCAACCATCATTGCAACGTTGCTTCCTGGCGGCTGAGGCATTCGAGCACGCACGAAGGGTCGAGGACTTCTTCGTTGACGTAGACGCCGTGTACCGGGTCGTAGGAGCGGATGAACACTCGAACGGAGGCATCCGCAACGGTCGGTAATATTGAGTCGTGGAACACATGCTGGCTGGCAATCGGGATGAAATCCCGCGGGGCTGTCGGGATGTACGACCGAGGCGGCACGGTGCTCAGGGAAGGGGGCACCGGGTGGGCGAAGGGCTGGTCGGCCCCGTAATAATTGAAGTCACTGCTGTAATCGGTGGTGGGTGTCAGCGTGTCGTCCGCCTGGGCGCCGGTGATGGCGGTCAGGCTAAGGGCGAACATCAGCGTCAGATCGGTTGTTTTCATGGCAGCACCTGCGAAATCGGTTTTCCCGCACTTCCCCAAGGCCATTAACTATAGCTGCCGTACGGGCTCGCGTTCGCGTTGCCCGGATTACAACATTCCAACAAACGCCCGGTGGGTTTTTCAGAACGCTGATCTAGACTCGTGCCGGTCAACCAAGAGCCGAATTCTGGAGTGCGCAATGGAAATGCCGACCAAAGAAAATGCCATCGCCAGCAACCGCGATGCCTGGAACGATTCCGCCCGACACCATAAAGACACCCCCGATTGGCGGGCTTTGGTGAAGGCGGTCAGTCAGCGCGATTTTTGCTGCATCGACGACACACTCCGCGGTGTGCTGGAGCAGGTCGGCGTCGATGGCAAGGACGTGGTGCAACTGGGCTGCAACAACGGGCGGGAAAGTATCTCGCTGTTTGCGCTGGGGGCGCGCAGGGTGGTGGGCGTGGATCAGTCCGAGGCATTTCTCGATCAGGCGCGAGAACTGGCTTGCCTCTCGCCGCATGAGCTTGAATTCATCGAGGCCGACATTCATCACCTGCCGACCGAACTTCATGAGCGCTTCGATGTGGCGCTGATCACCATCGGCGTATTGAACTGGATGCCCGACATCGGCGCGTTCTTGCGCCATGTCGCGCAGACTCTCAAGCCTGGCTGCGCGTTGGTGGTGTACGAAACCCATCCCTTCCTGGAAATGTTCGACCCCGAGGCTGCCGATCCTTATCGCCTGGACAGCTCTTATTTTCGCAGCGAGCCGTTCGTGCAGGACCAGCCGATCGTCTACGAAGGCAAAGTCGACCAGCAGGCCGCGTCGTCCTACTGGTTCGTCCACACCCTGGGCGCAATTTTCACAGCCGCCATCGAGGCGGGGCTGCAGATCAACCATTTCAAGGAGTACCCGCATTCCAACCGCGAGGAACTCTATGACCGGTATGAGAAGCAGACGGCGCAGTTGCCGATGTGTTTTACGTTGGTGGTGGAGAAGCGAGCAGCCTGTCAGAAGAATCTCTTAAAGAGCTGAGTGATTTACCGAATGACCCGGCTGCGCACACAGATCAATGCCGAGGGCATGGATGACCTTCAACACCGTATCAAAGCGCGGTTTTGCACCGGGCGCGAAGGCCTTGTACAGGCTTTCGCGACCCATGCCCGAATCCTTGGCAATCTGCGTCATTCCGCGTGCTTTCACCACATAGCCGATAGCACGAAGAAATTCCTCGTTATCGCCATCTGCGAGCACTTGTGAAAGGTACTCGCTTATGGCTTCGTCACTGTCCAGCAGCGCCGCCATATCGAAAGTAATCAAAGTCTGGCTCATGTTTAAACCTCCTTTGCCAATTTTTTCGCCCGCCTGATATCGGCGGCTTGCGAAGATTTGTCACCACCAGCCAAAAGCACAATGACGACACTGTTTCGCAAAGTGAAGTAGCCCGATAGCCGGCACCGACGTCCACGCGCATTTCGGAAACGCCATCGCCCACCGGTTTGATATCGCCCAGATTACCTGCAGAGGCACGATCAATGCGGCGAGCGATAGCTACCTTCGCCCGCAAGTCACGGACTGAGGCATGCCATGCCACGAAGATCATAGTTTGTTGAATAATATAATTCATTGCTCAAATGTATCCATATGGATACGAATGAGCAGTCAGGCGGTTCCTTGGCTATGGGTGTTTTTTCCCAGAGGTATGTAGGACACATCACGCGCTCGCGAGCGAATACCGCCCTGACTTACATTTGATCGTCGTCGAACACAAAATCTGTTTGCGCTGAAGATCTACTGTGGGAGCGAGTTTGCTCGCGATAGCCATCTGTCAGTCACATCAAAACTGAATGAGCCGCCGCCATCGCGACCAAGCTAACTCCCACATTTGAATCTCGCCGAGCACAAATGCTGCGTGCGCTGGAGATCCACTGTGGGAGCTAGCCTGCTAGCGATAGCTATCTGTCACTCACATCAATGCCGAATGTGCCGCCGCCATCGCTAGCAGGCTAGCTCCCACATTTGAATCCCGTCGAGCACAAATGCTGTATGCGCTGAAGATCCACTGTGGGAGCGGGCTTGCCCGCGAAGGCCGCGACTCGGTCTCTGATCCAGCAATCAGGCGTTCGCCGCCCCCGTCACTACCGGCCGTCCCGGTTTGCGCAGCGGGTCCAGGCGCGAGCCGGTGTAGCGGGTTTCGCGGTAGAAGCGCAAGCGGCCGAACAGGCCGTAGACGTGGGTGACGCGCCCTTGTTCGTGGTAGCCCATGCGGATGTGCAGCTTCAACGCCGGGATGTTGTGGGTTTCGCAGACGTCCACCACCTTGTTGCAGCCTTGGGCCGCCATTGCCGCCCAAAGGTCTACCTGAGCATCCACCGACAGGCTGGTGCCGAAGTAGGGACGGGTCATTTCGCCGCCGAACTCGAAGAACTCACCCGGTTTGACCGGGAACCAGCAGCCGTAATAGTGACGGTCGTGGTAGTCGCGGATGCTGCCCCAGATGAACGCAACAGCGTGGCCTTCTTCGTCCAGATACATGTGCCCGGTGTGACCCTCGGTGGCGAGTTCGGCCATGGTCTCGACGCGGTCACCAAAATGCTTGCCGAAAGCGATAGCGTTTTCCGGGGTGATGTTCACCATGCGCAGACCCGAATAGGGACGCAGTTTGTGCGGCTGTACCGGGCTGATCAGGTCACGTTCCATCCATAAAAGCTCCCAGTGGAAAAACACGTAGCGTTTCCACAGCGTGTTGAACGTGCGGCTCAGGCCCTTTTGTTTTATGCGTTCGCGAAGCTTTTCGATGATGCTCATGCTGCTCTCCTTAGCCTAAGCCAGGGTGTGGTTGGAAACGCTTTTGATGGGTATAGATCAAGGCTGCTGGTTCATGTCAAAGCGCCAGTTTTGAATATGTTGCAACTTATGTAATTCATTCGAGCGCGGCTACAACTGTCATCGAATGGGTGTTCACAGCGCCATAGGAAACCCGTGGAACACCTTTAAGGCGCCGCTCTAGCACGCGGGTTAGCGACTCTTCCGGGAGTAAATAGGCATCACCGAAATCAGCCCCGAGCTGCGTCGGATGAGCGACGATTTCCAGCACACCGTCGGTCGGCATTGCGTCGTTGCGCAGGTCCACCGGCGTGCAAACATAATCCGCTGTCACACCGGCCAGGGTTTGCAAACGGCTGTTGAGCAACGTCTTGAACACGCGCTTGGGCAAACTCAGGTTTTGCCCCAGATTGCGCGCAAGGCGCACGGCCACACCCTGGCTGGCGGCGAAGCGTGCAACGATTTCGCCGATGGGCCAGATGTTGTGCACGTGTTGATGGGAATCGATGTGGCTGGGCCGCACGCCGTTGTCCAGGCAGCGTTGCCATTGCGCTTGAAGCTCCTCCAGCACCGCGTCGCGGTCCCGGCGACTGAGCCAGAGGCGGTGGCGGGGCAGGTTGAGATCGAACACACCGTTGCTGTCGCAGAAATTCGTTCGACCCAGTATCGACTGACTCAAAGGGCGCCCGTACGTGAGGTTGAAATGCAGGCCTATCCGGTCCTTGAGCAACGGGTGCTGGGCCATCACGCACGCCGCTTCGAAGGCTGGCATATTGGCCATAGCCGTGGCGGAGCTGATCACCCCGGCCTGGAAGGCACCCAGGATCACCGCGTTTTCGCACGGGCTGAGACCGAAATCGTCAGCGTTGACTATGACTTGTCGAGGCATGTTCGCCCTCCCTGTTGTTGTCGGTTGGCTTCGCGGCCTTGACCACCGCGGCGACTGGGGCCGGAGTTGCGGTGACGGCGTCTGCCGCACGTTTGGCTCGCCGTTTCTGTAATACGGGCTTGAGCCACTGCCAAAGTCTCAGGGCCAGGCCCAACGCGATGCCGCTGGGGCGCCAGGAGTAAAAACTCCAGCGCCAGTGTTCCAGTTGCCCGGTCATGCGTTCGTGAAGTTGATGGCTGGAGTTTTCCAGGCTCACCCGCGAGGCGTCGATCCAGCGCCAGTGCTCGTCCAGTCCCCAGCGAATCCACTCTTCAAGCAGCACCCGACCGCTGCCCAGGTCGGCGTATTGCGGCAGGAACGCCAGGTTGTAATCGTACAGCCGGCCTTGCTCCAGCAACCCGAGGCGGTAGCTGATGCAGCGCCCGTCCAGTTCCAGCACCACGACCCGCACCAGCCCCTGTTCGGCGAGGGCGGTGAAGGCACGGTCCATCCATTGTCGGTGGCGTTCGTCGGCGAAAATTCCGACGCCTTCATCACCTTTCCAACTGACCGCTTCCACTTCACTGATGGCCTGCAGCAACGGGCCCATGGTCGAAGCATCGGGCGTGATCCGCCGAACGATAGCACCACAGGCGGCGATGCGTTTGCGTGCGCGGCGCAGTTTGTAGCGCGGGTCGCCAGAGACTTCCTGATGGTCCGTATCGCTGATCACGTGCACCGGCACCCGACAACTGAGGCGTCGTTCACCGGTCGAACTGTGGGTCATCCACTCGGTCAGCGCGCTTTCCTCGCCGACAGGTTCCGACAACTCGTTGAGTTGCAGCAGGGCGTGGGGAAGTTGTCGACGGATCTCGATCAGCGCCTTGCGGATATTCTCCGAGTCGGTTCTGGCGAGTAGCGCGAGGCGGTCGGCGAGGGGATAGCCAAGGTGATGCAACACGCGAAATGGCAGACCGGCGAAACGCTCGTCGGCTGCCACCAACGGTAGGCACAAGACCAGTTCCTGACCTTGCCAGCCGAGCAACACATGCAAGCGTTGCCCGGCGGTCAGTGCCTGTTCGGACGCGCGCATCCAGGCCAGGGTGTTGAACGGCGTGTGGTCCGTCACTCGCAGACGCAACGCTTCATAAGCCGTTGCCGGGAAGTCAGCGGCGCACAGTGAAGTGCGCCATTCGAATCGTGCTGCCATAGGGTCAGGTCACCGCTGCCGGGGCTGATTCACGAGCCGGTTTGCGCAAGGCATCCAGGCGTGATCCGCTGTAATGGGTTTCGCGGTAGAAGCGCCAACGACCAAACAGCTCGTAGACGTTCATGATCCGCCCTTGCTCTTGATACCCCATGCGAATGTGCAGCTTGAGGGCCGGGATATTGTGGAACTCGCAGACATCCACCACTTTGTTGCAGCCTTTCGCCTGCATGGCTTTCCAAAGGTTCAGCTGAAAGTCCAGTGACAACAGCGTCCCCCAGTAGGCCCGTATCTGCTCGCCGCCGAACTCGAAGAACTCGCCTTCCTTCACCGGGAACCAGCAGCCGTAGTAATGACGGTCGTGATAGTTGCGCGCGCTGCCCCAAATGAACGCCACGGTGTCGCCATTGTCGTCCAGATACATGTGCCCCGTGTGACCCTCGCGGGCCAGTTCGGCCATGGTTTCCACCCGATCGCCAAAGTGACGAGTGAACGCCACCGCGTTTTGCTCGGTGATGGTTTCCAGGCGCAGTGGCGGGTAGGGCCGCAGTTTGTGCGGCGGTACCGGAGTGACCAGGTCACGTTCCATCCACAGCAGTTCTTCGTGGGAAAACACGTAGTGTTTCCAGATTTTTTTGAGGGTGGCGCGCAAGCCTTTTTGTTTGATGTGGCGGCTGAGTTTCTGCAAAACGCTCATGGTATTGACTCCTGACGGTCTGGGCCGTGAGTGGAGTGATGCGAGGTGCGGCCAGTGGCCGGGGTCGCAATGCAATAGTGGGCAATTCATGAGGCGCTCCAGCTTAGATTAAACAGGGTCCGTCCTGGCAGCTCGAAGCTGACGCGACCATTCTTGCAGTCGAATGGCGCGTCGCGGGCACGGTTGTCCGCGCCGAAGTAGCGTAATGAACCATTGGCCATCGGGCACTGGGCGCCGGTCAGGGCCACACGCTGCAAACGCGTGCCTTTGTTGACCCCCAGCAGGCTGCGCTTGAGGTCCTCGGCCATGGCCAGCACGTCGACCTCGAAAGCGTCATTTTCCAGGCTCATCACGTTGTGCAGCCAATGTTCACGGATGAACTGCTGGGCCAGGCCCACGGGCTTGAGCTCGAAGGAATTCTCGCCGAGCACGCGCAACATGCCTTTGGGGTAGTTCGGCTCGTCAGCGGCCTGGAACCAGCCGAGCATCTCCAGCAAGCCGTCCTGTGACGAGTTGATGACGACCGACGCCCACCACAACGAGGCGAAGTGGGTTTCCTGATCGTACGGGCTGAGGCTGGAACCGCTGGACATGTTGGTCTGGTCCAGCAGCAACGCCTTGCGCGGCCGGCCCTGAGCGTCGAGGCCGACCAGATCGGCGGCGCGGCGCACGCTGTCACGGTAGACCCGGGTCGCCAGCAGGTCGCGAATCATCCATTCGTGCCAGGCCAGGGCATCGATGTTGTCGCCGGATTCCGCCAGCAAGCGTTTGGCCCAATCGATACCGCGCTTGTCGGCGGCGTTGTCGGCAAACGGGCCGTTGACCAGCCGCGAACTGGCCGGCATGGCAATGCGCACGCCGGCCTTGGCGTTGGCGGGATCGCTGCGCACTTGCCGGGCCATGCTGTTGAAGATGCTTTGGTAGTTGGCGTAGTCCGGGTAGTTGAGGTTCGGCTCGTCGGCAAAACCGATGTAGTGCGTGCCTTTGCCGCCCAGGGCTCGGGTCGCGGCGAGCCAGGCGTCGAGCCCGGCGTTGCTCATGGTGTCGGCGCGTAGATCCGCCTGGCGCTGGCTCCCGGCCAACAGCGTGATGTCCTGGGTGATACCGAAGCGGTCCTGATACAGCCGACGGAATTCATCTTCGTAGTGCGGTTTCTTCGCCGTGATGTCGACGAAACTGTAATAAGTCCCTGCCTGTGGCTTGAGCGCGTCGAGCACGGCATAACTCGATTCCGGCACCTTGACGTAGGGCAGGGCAATGCCGAGGTACGGGGTCGGCCCCAGCTCTTTGTTGTGCAAGGTCAACCGGACCTGGCCATCGTCCTCGCGCAGGGGCTTGAGCTGCTGCGGGTTCTGGGCGAAAAGGTTGGCGGTGCCATCGAGCCAGAACGCCACTTTGCCGCTGCCTTGCAGGCGCAGGCGCCAGACTTGTGGCTCGGTGGCGACGGGCAACTCGACCTTGTCGAACTGCCAATAACCCCGATACGGTTTCAGCGTGAGTGCCAGTTGTTTGCCGTCGCCCACGCGCTGCGCTTGCAGGGCGCTGACGCCACCGTGGAACTTGCCGGCCAGCACCGCGTGTTCACCCGGCGCAACCTTGAAATACAGCTCGTCGTTATTGTGGGTTTCGGCGCTGAAATGCACCTTGGCCGGGGCGAACAGCGCCACCGTGCTGTCGTCGTGTTCCACCCGGTAGCGACGGAAGCTGTAGCCCGGAATTTCCAGTTGATAGCTGGAGGCACTTGGCGCCAACGGCCAGCTCTGACTGCCGCGCGATTCACTGGCGGCGATCAGGCGTTCGCCCTGCAGTTTGCCTTGGCCATCGAGCAGGTACAGGCGTTCTTCGTTGGCATCCGCCTGCCACGCCGGCGCCCAGCGAATGGTCAGGGTGTCGGGGCGATCCGGTTGCAGGTACAGGCTGCCATCACGAATGTCGGCCCAACGCATGGGCGCCGCCTGGGCGCTCAGCGCGAGGCCCAGACTCAACAACAGGGCCAGGCGTTTCATGCCGACTTCCTTTGCAGCATGTGCAGCATCGGCGCGACATCGCTGGGCAAAATGATCAGGGTTTGCCAGACCGGCACACCGCTCAACCGGCAGTACATCACCAGCAGCGCGAGGGTCACCGCGACGTAGGCGATGGACGATGCCGCCGCCGCGCCGACGATCCCGTAGGCCGGAATCAATACAAGGTTCAGCGCCAGGTTGAGCAGGGCGCTAAGGCCCATTAACAGCGAAATCGTGCCGGGACGGTTCTTGCCCAGCAGGTCCAGGCGCAGGATGCTTGCATAGCACAGGCCCAACAGGCCCGGCAGCAACGCCAACAAGGCGGGATAGGCGGGCTGATAGGCCGCGCCGAACAGCGTCACGATCAGCCACTCGCCGATGACGGCCATGGTGATACAGGCACCGAGCATCACTGTGGCGGTCAGGCGCAGGGCCAGCGGCGTGACTTTGTCGATGCCTTCTTCCTGTTGCAGCAGGCGTTTCATCAAGGGCGTGGTCACCGCCTCCGGGACGATCAGCAGCAATTCGGCGGCGGCGCTGGCCATGGCGTAATGACCGAGTGCAGTGCTGCCGAGCAGGGCGCCGATGAACAGATAATCGGAGCGCAGGATCACTTGCTGGAACAGCAGGTCCGGATGACTGCGGGCGCTGTAGCGCAGCAGCTCGTTCTGACTGGCGCGGTCCCATTGCAATTTCAGCGGCTGATCGCGCTTGAGCCAGAACCAGCCCGCCAGCACCACCAGGCTGATGCCGGACAGCCAACTGATCAGCGCCGCTTCCAGCGCCGAGTCTTTCCACATCCAGAACAAGGCGAGAAACAGCAGCAGCGGCACCAGCGATTCCAGCAGGCGCAACGCATTGAACGCCACCACGCCGCCGGATGCGTTGTGCAGCGTCAGCAGTCCGCTTTTGAGCACGGTCAGCGGCACCGCCAGCAGCAACAGCCAGGCGAGCAGGCCCAATTGCGTAGTGATGTCGAGTTCATTGCCGAACTCGCGCACCAGGGCGACCACCAGCAAGGTCAACAGACCCGCCAGCAGGCAACCGAACACCAGCACCTGACTCAGCAGCAAACCCATGGGCCGCTGCTTGGCTGCCTGAAAACCCACCGCCGAATTCAGCCCGCCACTGGTGGCAGCGCTGATCAGGTCGGGCAGGGTGCTGAGCAGCGCAAACAAGCCGCGTTCGCTCGGCCCGAGTATCCGCGCCAGCAATACGTTGCGCATCAGCCGCAAACCGATCATCGCCAGTTTGGTGCCCATGCTCAGGGCCAGATGCTTGAGATAACGGCTGCGGCTCATGCGCGTGCCCCGCGATACAGGCGCCAGGACAGCAGCTGCGGATTGCGCGCCACCCGTTGGCTGACGCCGAAGCGTGGCAGGTTCAAGGGGTCGTCGGTGCCCCGATAAATCCCGGTGCCCGTGCCCAGGGCGAACGGGAAGTCATGGTCGGCGACCTGTTCGCGCACCCGCGCATCGTTGTCGCCGTTGGGGTAGCAGTAAACCGGCAGCGGCCGGTTGCAGCCGTTGTGCAAGGCGTCGCGACTGCGGCTCAGCTCCTCGTGCAAACGCTGATCATCCAGGCCGGTGAGAATCGCATGGCTGGCGCCGTGCGGGCCGAACCGCACGAGCCCCGAGGCTTCCAGTGCGCGTACCTGATGCCAGTCCAGCGCCTGGGGCAATGACTCGTCCGGGCACTCATCGGTCAGTCGATTCAGGTCAGCAGGGCTCAGGGTTTTGAGACTGTGCAGAAAATGCACCAAGGCCAGGCTGCGACGCTCCGGATCCAGCTCATCGAAGGGCACCGGCAACGGCCGACCGACCTGTTGCAGGCAATCGATCAATTGCTTGCGGGCCCGTTCACCGTGGCTGCCCCAGAGGGTTTCACCGATGCTTTCCCACCAGAACCGCTGGCGGCTGCCAATGAAATCGGTGGAGAGAAAAATGCTCGCCGGCACCTGGTATTTTTGCAGCAGCGGGAAGGCGTTCACCGCGTTGTCGCGCCAGCCGTCGTCGAACGTCAGGGTGATTTTCGGCCGGTCCGATCTCACCTTTCCGGGTTGCAGGATGTCCATCAACGACACGCAGTCGAAGTGTTTTTTCAGCCACACCAGCAAGTGTTCGAAGGCTTTCGGCCCGACGCACAGCTCATTGCGGTGGGGCAGGTCGGCCGCCTGGTCGCTGGCCAGCACCCGATGCAGCATCAGGATCACGCCGGCACCTTGCAGTTGAGTGCGCCCCACCGACGAGTTGAGGTAAAGCCAGCCACTGGTGCGTTTTAATAATTGTTTGATCGCCATGGCACAGTCCTTTCAACGATTTTGCTCGGGGTTCCACTGGGCGTACCGCTGCCCGCGCAGGAACTGCCACAGTCCGATACTCATCCCGGCCAGGGTCACCAGAAGGAACGCGGCGAGGCGGAAAGGTTTGGGCAAACGGTGTTGCGAATCCAGCAGGCCGGCGATGGCCACGGCGTAACCGAGTAACTGCGCGACCAGGCTCAGGCGATAGAAACCGTGTTCTTCCCATAGCCAGAAGTTGCTCAGCAACAGCGGCAGCAACAGGACCGGCGCCAGTCGACGAATCAGCTTGTGGCTGATCAAGGCAATCGAATACAGACCATGTTTCAGCGGATTGAGCAGCTCGCTGCGCTGGGCCAGGCTTTGCAAGCCACCGACGGTGACCCGCTGACGACGGCGGAACTGTTTGTCCGCCTCATCGACGCCCTGGTCGATCACCTGCGCCTCGGGCACATAGACAATTCGCTTGAACGCCACGGGCGCGCAGGTGCTGATGAAGAAGTCATCGTTGACCTCGGCCGGCACGTTCTGGAACAACTCGCGGCGCAGGGCGAGCAGGGCGCCGTCGGCGGAGACCATGCAGCCGGTGCGATTTTCCACTTTGCGCAGCCAGCCTTCGTAATGCCGGTAGAGGCTGTCGCCGATGCTCAGGCCCCCGCCGGTGACCGGGATCACCATGTGCCCGGCGCAGGCGCCGACTTGCGGGTCGCACAGGGGCGCGAGCAGGTGACCGAGGGTGTCGTGGGACCATTGGTTGTCGGCGTCGGTGAACACCAGAATATCGCAGGTGCTCACCGCCACGCCGGCATTCAGGGTCGCTGCCTTGCCTTGGCGAGGCAGGTCGAGAACAGTGATGCGCGGGTCAATGACCTTGCGCGCACAGGCAACGGTGTCGTCAGTCGAACCGTCACTGGCCAGAATGATCTGCAGCGAGGCCGGCTGATAATCCTGCGCGAGCAGGGTCCGCAGCTTGTGTTCGATGTGCCGCGCTTCGTTGTGCGCGGCAATCACGATGCTGATGTTCATCGGTTCCGGCGGCGCATGACGCCGTGAAGCAAACAACGGCGCCAACAGCGTCAACAGCAGCGGATAACCGATATAGGCGTAAACCGGCAGCAGCAGGCACAACCAGAAAATGAATTCAGCCACGGGCGGGCCTCCTGGCATTCCAATGACAAAGACTGAGGATGAACGCGGCACCGGCCAGTTGCAGACGCACCCAATGCAGGCCCCAGAGTTGCAGCGTCAGGCCCAGGTCACGGTGTTTGACGCTCTGGCGCATGCTCAGGGCGAGCGCGGGCAAACTGGTCACCAGCAACAGGAACAGCATCAGGTGGACCTGGCCATTGAGCAGGGCAAAAAGAGCCGCAATATCCAGCACCCAGGCGGCTATCGACAGCATCGGGAACCGCAGCAGACGCAGGCTCATGCCGTTGCTGCGCAGTAACTGCAGGTGACTGCCCTGACGCCAGAATTCCTTGCCCATCCATTCCCGCCAGCTGGCCTCATAACCCCAATGCAGGGCGACGCTCTGATTGACCGACAGCAGGCGCGCACCCGCGTGGGACAGGCGCATGGTGAAGTCCTTGTCCTCGCCGGTCCGCAGGCTTTCATTGAAGCCCCCGACCTTGTCGAACCAATGGCGGCGCATCAGCAGGTTGGCGCTGGGCAGCCAGCGCACGGTTTGCACCGTTTCCGCGCTGGGACGCAACAGGCGGCGTTGCCACGCATCGGCGTACCAGGGCGCTTGCGCCGGGGTGTGCAAATCCAGTCCGAGGACGTCGACCTGCACCGCAGGCTCGATTCTCAACAACAGCGTGAGCCAGTCTTCGGGCACTTCGATATCGGCATCGATGAAGGCCAGCCATTTACCGGTGGCGACGGCGGCGCCGCGATTGCGCAAGGCGCCGATCAGCAAGCCCGGCAGCACCAGCACTTGCGCGCCCATTTGCCGGGCAATGTGCGGGCCCTGATCCTCGGAGCCGTTGTCGGCCACGATCAGCTCGCATTCCACTCCGGCGGCGATGGCGGCGCGTTGCGCAGCCAGCAGGGTCCGGGCGATGTGATGGGCTTCGTTGTACATCGGAATGACAATGCTGATGCGGGTCATGCCTTGGCCTCCACGAGTGGTGTTTCTTCGGCTTTCAATCGCAGCACGCTGGTCAGGGCGAGCATGATCCACACGTACTTCTGGTTGGGTGCGCTGAGGAACATCAGAAACAGGGTCAGCGACAGAAAACTCATGCTCAGGTGCGTCAGCAAATCCGCTTGTTCGCGGTTGCGTCGCTGCATCCATGCCCGACGGGCGCGGACCAGGTTGTATAAGCCGAGGCCGAGCATGCCGACGAACAACAGGCCGGCGGGAATCCCCAGTTCACTGAAGATTTCCAGGTAGGTGTTGTGGGCGCGGCGGTACAGGTCGCCGATTTTGCGGTTGGCCGAAAACGCCTTGGCGTAACCGGTGGTGGCGTAGTGCAGCGGGAACGTCCCGGGGCCGGTGCCCAGCAGCGGGTTCTCGCGGATCATCTGGCTGCCGACCACAATGTACGAGGCGCGACGGCCCAGGGATTGATCCTGGCTCTTGGCGCCGGCGCTCAAAATACTCAAGGACTGAATGCGCTCGATGTAACCCTTGGGCATCGCATAAATGGCCAGCGGAATCACGATCACCAGGCCCAGCATCGCGAACCCAAGATGCCGTGGACGGATGCGTTTGAGCTCGGCGCGGTAGTGCCAGGCACCGATCATCAGGCTGAGGAACAGCACCACCAGCCCCGAACGGGATTCGGTCTTGGTCATGCCGCCCAGCAGCAAAATGCAGCACCCGACCCAGAACACCCGATGCAGAAAGTGCGGGCTGCGCACCACCAGCAGCAAGGCGAGCGGCACGGCAAAAGCGATCAGCATCGCAAAGGCGTTCGGGTCTTCCAGCAGGCCGGCAGCGCGACCCTGGTCCTGATATTTACTGGAGAACATCGCCAGCACGCAGGTCGCCGTGACACTGAGGGTGACCAGTTTGGCGAACAGGTCCATGTTCAGCTCGCGGCCGATCAGCAGGGTGATCACAAACAACACCAGGCCGACACTCAGTTCCCGCAGATGCCCCATCGACATGGCCATGTTGTCGGTGTTGATCACGCTGAGCATGTACAAGACCATGAACCAGATCAGGTAGCGCCAGATGTTGCTGCGCAGGCGTTCCGACGGAATCTGATGGATGGCCAGTTGCAGCATCAGGATCACGGCCAGTGACGCGCCGAGGAACTTGGTGCCCGACAGCGAACTGTCCTTGAAGAAACCTTCGAATGGCACCAGTGCCGCGATCCCGAGCAAGCCCCAGGTGGGTTTGCGGTAAAGCAGAGCGACACCGACCAGGCCCAGCACCGCTCCCGGCGCCAGAAAAGGATAAGGGCTGGCCAGCAAACCGAGGCAGACCAGGCCGAACAAACTGACGATCGAGAGCGGAAAGATCACGCGCGTGCCTCCCGTGCAGTACGGAGATAAAGTTGCGACCAGCGTTCGGCCAGGGCCTTGAGGTCGTAACGGTCCAATTGCGTACGTTTTGCGTTGTCGATCAGTTCGCGAGCCAAGCCCGGTTCAGTCAGCAACGAACCGATCTGGCGGGCGAGGGCGGCGCTGTCGGCGGGTGTCGCCAGCAGGCCGTTGTGCCGGTCTTGCAGCACATCGGGAATCCCGCCGACGCCAAACGCCACCACCGGCACGCCGGCTTGCATTGCTTCGAGCAGAATCATCGGTGTGCCTTCGGTGCGCGAGCTGATCACCAGCGCATCGAGTTGCTGCCACCACTTACCCATGTCGGTCTGATAACCCGGCAGGGTGATGCGCTCCTGCAAACCGGCGTCGTTGATGCGCGCCAGCAGCGTCTCCCGTTCCGGGCCGTCGCCGAGCATCACGGCGTCCAGTTGCGGGTGTTGCTGACAGAGCGGAATCAGCGCATCGAGAAAATAGTCGGGGCCTTTTTCACTGCTCAGCCGTCCGACGTAACCCGCCAGCCAACGCTGACGGTCGACGCTGGGCGGCAGCAGGCCGGTGGCTGCCGGCAAACCATTGGGAATCACTTGCAGCTTTTCCGCCCTGACACTGGCCTTGCGGCACAACACGGCGATGCTTTCGGCGACGCAGACCACCCGATTTACCGACGCGGTGCGACACAGTTGCAGGCTCAGCCAGGTGTAGAACTTCTGCTTGCGGCTGCGCGGTGTAAAACCGTGCTGCGTAATCACCAGCGGCAGGCGCAACAGCGTTGCGCCCACCCAGCCAAACAACAGGCCCTTGAAGTTGTGCGTATTGATCAACGGCCGTTCCGCCCGGCGCTGGCGCAAATGCGCGAGCAATGCCCCCAGCCCCGCGCAACCCCGGCAGTCGACCCCCGCCTGGCGAAACCGCGCGATCAACTCTGGCGGCGCATCGAGAAACAGCACCTGGTGCTGCCCCGGCGTCGCCAGGCAATGGTCCAGCAGCATCCGCTCAGCCCCGTAGAAGCCGCCGCTGCTGAGCAAATGAATGATCGGCAGGGAAGGGTTGAGCGGCGCGTTCAATTGCGCACCCAATGCACGAGTCCAGGTACGGACCAGTTGCTGTGCGGATTGGTCCGTTCCACGTTTTGGTCGTTGATCACCAACAGCACCGGCAAGCCCAGTTCGTGGGTGATTTGCGCTGGGTGTTTGAAACGGTGATCGAAGAACTCACGCACATAGACCAGGGCAATCGCCAGCAAGAGACCGGTGAACAACCCGAAAGGAATAATCAGCATCGGTTTCGGGAACGCAGCTTCGGTAGGCTCGTACGGCGGGCTGAGCACCCGTGCGTTGGACAGGTCGTTGTCCAGCGAGCGAGAGGTGCTGCTTTCGGCGAAGCGCTGGGCGTACGTCGAGAACGCCGCGTGCAAGCCGTTGATCTCGGTGTCCATCTGCCGCAGCTTGCTCTGGGTTTGCTGCAACTGGTGGATGCGTTCCTTGTACTCGGCAATGCGCGCGGTTTTCTGGTTGATTACCGAGCTGACAATCGCCAGGTCGTTGGTGCGCTCCTGAATCCGGTTGCTGACCACTTTCAGAAACTGCTGACGGGTGCGGGCGATTTGCTCGCGGGTCAGCAACATCGGTTCGCTGCCTGGCTGGAAGATCGCCAGATCGTTCATGTAGCGACTGACCTGAGTGGTCAGGGCTTCACCCATCTGTTTGATCTCACGGTCCTCGAACGCCACGTTGTCCACGGTAGTGGTGAAGGTGTAGGGGAAGGTGTAGTCATTCAGCTTGGAGTTGCTGGCAGCGGCCAGGCTGGTTTTCAGGTAGTCGAGCCAGCGTTGGCTTTGCAGCAGGCGATCGCGGTACAGGTTGAGCGCTTGCTCCTCGGTGTTGATGGCGTTGAGGCGGAAGGTGATTTCTTCCTTCGGATCGGACGAGCCGACGCCTTCAAGCAAGGCCAGTCGAGTGCCTTCCAGGCCATCGAGCCGAACCTGGTACTGCTTCTTTTTGGTTTCGTAGAACGATTGTGGCAAGTCGATGGATTGCAGTTCCTGACGGCTGGTCAGGTAGTTCTGCAGCAAGGTTGCGACAAACCTGGTGCCTTGGGTCGGATTGTCAAAGCTGTAGATGACGGAGATCACGTTGGAGCCTGGCAGCGTCTCGATTTTCAGACTGTCCATCGCCTCTTGGGTCAGTGCATCCAGCGCCGTGTCGCGCACCGGATCGGTTTCCAGGCCCAGAGTGGCTTTCAGCGGGTTGATCACGTGTTCGCGCAGCGGCGTGGTCACGTACTGCTTGAACGGCTGGGTCACCAGTTTGTTGAAGACGCCAGGGGTGGGCGTGTACTCACCCTTGTCGCGCAACTCGCTGATGGTCTGCCGGATCAACGCCGGCGAGCGCAGGATATTGCTCTCGGTTTCCATGTCCGCCAGGGACGGTGGAATGAACGAGGCGTTCTCCTGGTTGAGGGATGTCGTGGCGTCTCCCTGAGAGAGTTTTTTGGACTGCACGATCACCTGGGCGGTGATATCGAAGCTCTGTTTGAGCATCAGCGGCAAGACCAGGGCGATCACTGCAAAGACCAGGAAGACTCGCTTCACCAACTGTTTGTTGGCGAAGAAGATCCTGAAGAACTCGTGCAGGTAGTTTTCCTTTGGATTCATGGTCGGTCACCTGAGAGTTAGTTACTGTCACTGTCTTTGTTGTCGACGCGGTAGCCGAAGCTGAAGCCCACGCCCTGGAACAACACCACGTCTGCCAGTTGCCGCGCGAGCTCACCGGCGCTGGCCAGCTTGGTCTTCGGCACATAAAGCATGTCGTCCGGTTGCAGGTACGCAATCTGCGACGCATCGCCGGCCAACGCTTTTTCAACGTCGTAGCGTACGGCCTGCACCTGGTTGCCATTGCGGCGCATGATCATCACCGAATCGAGCCGTGCCTTGGTGTTGCTGCCACGGGCCAGGGTCAGCGCTTCGAGCACCGAGACCGGCCGGCGGATCGGGTAGGAACCCGGTTGACCGACTTCACCCAGCACAAAGATTTCATTGCCGGCGGTGGACTTGAGCAACACGTCGACGGTCATCCGTCCTGGCAGCTTCGCGTAGCGTTGATTGAGGAAGGTTTCCAGTTGATTGACGGTCATGCCTTGCAGCGGCACGGAGCCGATTTCCGGAAAGCTTGCGTAGCCGTCGGTGCCCACGGTGATCTCCCGGCTCATGCCGGTACCCGGGTGGTTCAGGGCACTTTTGAGGTTCGCCTCGTTGCTCAGCGGGCTGATGACCTGCACGGACAGCTGGTTGCGGTTAGGCTGGAACAGCTGTTTGCGCTGGTAGGCCCGCTGGATTTCCTCCCGCGCCTGTTCGGACGTCAGCCCGGCGATTTTCACCGAGGTGTTGGCGCCCGGCAGTTCAATGGTGCCGTCGGGCAGCACCAGTTGGCTGCCGTTGAGCTGGCTGGCGGCGGTGAAGTTCAGTCCGATCTGGTCACCAGACTGGATGCGGTAGGCGTCCGAGCCGCTGGTGCTGATGCGGAAGATTACGTCCAGCACATCCTGTGGCCGCAGGGTCTGTTCGACCTTGGGCATATCGGTGGCCTGGGCGTTCGCCGGTGAGGCCGTGAGGATATTCACCGGCATGTGCTGGGTTTCGGAAGTGCTGGAGCAACCTGCAAGCGGCAGCAACAGCAGGACAAGCATTTTGGCATTCATGTCGTCATCCCTTTCTGATTGCTTACAGGTTTTTGTACAGCCACTTCGGCATGTAGTACTTGCGTCGGTTGAAGACGCTGCCGACCAGTTTCGCGCCGGCCTGGGTCAAGCGCTGAACGGCCGCCTGGGCCACCTCCCAGCGAGTGTCCTCGGAGCGCACGACCATGATCACGCCGTCCACCTGGGTGCTGATGATCATGGTGTCGGCGGCGGAATACACCGCGTCGCCGTCGATCACCACAAAGCGGTACTGACTGCCGAGCTGGTCGAGCAACGGTCCCAGGCGTTCGGGTGTCAGGCGTTCGGTGCCGCGCACATACCGGCCATTGGGCAGGATGTGGAACGGCAGGCTGGAAACGTTCACCACGCAGTCCTGCAACAGTGGCGTGCTCTGGGTGTTAAACAGCAGGTCGCGAAAACCGCGCTCCTTGGTCAGCCCCAGTTGATGCGTGAGGTTGGTCGCCGACTGGCTGGCATCGACCAGCAGCACTTCGCCGCTGCTCATTTGCGCCAGTTGACTGGCCAGTGCCAAAGCACTGGTAGTGGTGCCTGCCCCGGGGTTGGCGGAGGTCAGGAATAGGATCCGCAGATCTTGATCGAGCACGGTCGAGGTCAGGTTGGACTCGCTCGGGTTGGCAATGCTTAGGCTTTTGGCTGATGAACCGTCCATTTAACTCGCTCCGTGGCCGCTGAACACTTTGAAGGGGGTTTTCAACAGGATCTTCAGATCAAGCAACAGGCTCTGCTCGGCGATATAGCTGAGGTCCAACTCAACGCGCTGGTCGAAGTCGATATTGCTGCGCCCGGAGATCTGCCACAGGCCGGTCATGCCGGGGTAGATACTCAGGCGTGCAAGGTGATTGTCCTTGTAGCGGTAGGCGTTGAACGAGGTTGGGCGCGGGCCCACCAGGCGCATGTCGCCCAATACCACATTGATCAGGTTTGGCAGCTCGTCCAGGCTGCTGCGCCGCAGGAAGCCACCGATGCCGGTGATGCGCGGATCCTTGTCGATCTTGAAATCGATGGCGTCGGCGCCGTGCTTGTTCAGGTGGCGCAGGGACTCTTTGAGCTCCTCTGCGTTGGCCACCATGGTGCGGAACTTGTACATGCCGAACTTGCGGCCGCGGTAGCCCGTACGTTTCTGCACGAACATCACCGGTCCCGGGCTGCTGAATTTGATCGCCAGTGCCAGGCCCAGCAGGACGGGCGAGATCAGCAGCAGAATCACCAGCGCACCGAAGCAGGCGACAACACGGTTGGTGCGTGACAACGTCCAGGGCCGGCCGCCATCACGGCCGGTCATCCAGCCGCGACCCTGCATATGGATCGCAGTGTCGAGGCGCATTCGATGCTCCGGGTCCAGGCGCTTGTCTCTGCGCATCTGGTTGATCGGTACACCTTTTTCAAGTCCAGTCATAGAATCCTCCGCTGAAGTTCAGCCGCGAGCGGCGCATGGGCGATAGGCAGTGGGTAGTAAGCGCGGAACCAGGCGGTGAAGCGCCTGAGTCCTTCATCCAGCTCGATACAAGGCTGAAATCCGGTTGCCCGAGCCAGGTCACTGGCATCGGCGCAGGTGTTGAGCACGTCGCCCGGCTGCAGAGGCAGCAACTCGACGAGGGCTTTTTGACCGAGGTGCTTTTCCAGCAGCGCCAGGTAGTCCTTGAGTTCCACCGGGTGCTGGCCGCCGATGTTGAAGATCCGCCACGGCGCCATGCTGCTGGCCGGGTCCGGTTGTTCACGGTCCCATTCGGCGTTGGCGTGCGGTGGACGCTCGATCAGGCGTGCGATGCTTTCGATGATGTCGTCGATGTAGGTGAAGTCGCGTTGGTGCTCGCCGTAGTTGAACAACTTCAACGGTTGACCTTCGGCAATCGCCCGGGCGAACTGGATCGGTGACATGTCTGGCCGACCCCAGGGCCCGTACACGGTGAAGAACCGCAGGCCGGTGCAAGGAATGCCGAACAGATGGCTGTAGCTGTGGGCCATCAGCTCGTTGGCTTTCTTGGTCGCGGCGTACAACGACAGCGGATGGTTGACGCCATCCTTTAACGAATAAGGCGTGTGCTGGTTGGCGCCGTACACCGAACTGGACGAGGCGTAGATCAGGTGCCTGACCGGGTGATTGCGGCAGCTTTCGAGGATGTTGAGAAACCCGCTCAAATTACTGTCGAGGTACGCCCGAGGGTTTTCCAGCGAGTAACGCACCCCGGCCTGGGCTGCGAGGTGGATCACCACCTCGGGTTGTTCACGGGCAAACAGGGCCTCGATGGCCGGACCGTCGGCCAGGTCAACCGTTGCGAGCTGGAAAGTGCCGACCTGCTCCTGCACCCAATCCACGCGATCGTGTTTGAGTTGCGGGTCGTAGTAGTCGTTGAAATTGTCCAGCCCGAACACCTCGTGCCCGTCGCGGATCAACCGCAACACGCAGTGGGCACCAATGAAACCGGCCGCTCCGGTGACGAGAATCTTCATGGTCGCGGCGCCTCGGGAACGATGTGCCGCAGGCCGATGCCGCTGTAGTGCAAACCAGCCGCAGCCACTTGCTCCGGGTTGTAGAGGTTGCGACCGTCGACGATCACCCGGGAGCGCAGTTTGCTCGCCAGCAGGTCGAAGTCGACCACGCGAAAGTTCTTCCACTCGGTGCAGATCACCAGGGCGTCGGCATCTTCCAGGGTGTCGTCGCGGGTGGCGCACAGGTGCAGGTTATTGCGGTAGCCGTAGATGCGCCGGCATTCGGACATGGCTTCCGGGTCATACGCCTGAACGCTCGCGCCCTCGGCCCACAGCGCTTCCATCAGGTAACGGCTGGGGGCTTCGCGCATGTCATCGGTGTTGGGCTTGAACGCCAGGCCCCAGATTGCGATGGATTTGCCGGCCAGCCCGTTGGGGAATTGTGCTTTCAGTTTGCTGAACAGGATGTGGCGCTGGCTGTCGTTGACGTCAGTGACACTGCGCAGCAGACGCAACGGCATGCCGTTGTGTTCGGCGGTGTGCAGCAGGGCGCGCAGGTCCTTGGGGAAGCACGAGCCACCGAATCCGCAACCCGGATAGATGAAGTGGTAACCGATGCGCGGGTCCGAACCGATGCCTTTGCGCACCGCTTCGATGTCGGCCCCGAGCAGCTCGGTGAGGTTGGCCAGTTCGTTCATGAAACTGATGCGTGTGGCGAGCATCGCGTTGGCCGCGTACTTGGTCAGCTCGGCGCTGCGGTTGTCCATGAACATGAGCTTTTCGCGGTTGCGGCAGAACGGTGCGTAGAGCTCGCTCAACTGGTTGCGGGCTTCGTCATCGTCGGTGCCGACGATGATCCGGTCCGGGCGCATGCAGTCGGCGAGGGCGCTGCCTTCCTTGAGAAACTCGGGGTTGGACACCACCCGAACATTCAGGGCGCTCTTGCCACGACGATGCAGTTCTTCGTTGGCGGTGGCGGCCACCTGGTCCGCGGTGCCGACCGGTACGGTGGACTTGATGATCAGTGTACGATCGGCCTCCATGTAACTGGCGATCTGGCGGGCCACATTCAGGACGTGGCTGAGGTCGGCCGAACCGTCTTCATCGGCAGGCGTGCCGACGGCGATGAAAATCAGCTCGGCGTGTTCGACCGCATCGCTGGCCTGGGTCGTGAACAGCAACCGGCCGGCCTTGATGTTCTCTTCCAGCGTGCCGGACAACCCCGGTTCGCTGATCGGCGGAACGGCTTGTTGCAGTTGTTTGATCTTGTTTGGATCGATGTCGACACACAAGACACGATGTCCGACATCGGCCAGTGCCGCTGCTTGTATCAGGCCGACGTAGCCCGTACCAAATACGCTCACGTCCATATTGGCGTGCCTCGTAAGACGGTTGAAAGAACTTAAATAAGACTGTCAAAAGGGGTATAGCCCAGCGCTGGGAAAACGTGTCAGCAAAATGACATGTTAAGTGGCTATAACAGGCTCATTTTTGGGGCGTTTTGCCATCAAGTGCTTGCCGCAGCTGGATTTGCCGCGGTTTTGACGGGTTTTTCACATTCGGAAGAAAACGATAAACGGTCGTAGGGCTTGAAACACAAGGGTTACAGGCGGTCGGGTGTGTCAGATTTGAGTCAACGTTTTTTTGACGCTTTGCGGAAAAAACCGACATTTCTTGCGCTTTGATGGCCCGGTGCTAGTGTCAAAAAATGGCCGACAATCTATTGGCCAACGGACGGCCGCGAGCATCGGAAAAACTATGATTCGATACCTCAAAGAACTGCTCTTAGTTCTCTATTTAGTTAAGAACTACGACTATTACCTGGAACGCCTGAGCGCAATGGGCATCGGTTTTCCGGTGCTGCTGTTTGGCGCGATGTTTATTGCGCTGACAGTGGCGCTGTTCATGACCGCCTACATTCGCCAGACGCTGATCCGGCATGTGTTCGCCTTGACGATGTTTGCGTCAGCGGTGTTTTTCGATGTCTACACGCGCGTCACGGCCGATTACCTGACTTACAGCAGTTTCGTGTCACTGGTGTACTCCGGCGGGTTCATTCAAGAGGCGGCGTATCAATACCGCGATGCGATCATCAGCGGGGTGGTCGGCGGATTGCTGCTGCTGTTCGGCATCGGGCTCAAGCCGCGTCGGCGCATGCCGCTACCCGGTGTGTTACTGGTGGCGGCACCGGTGCTGGGGGTGCTGTTGCTTAGCGCAGTGTTGTTCATGCGAGCCGGCGAGGGCGCCCGTGGCCTGCCGATCATGTACACGCCGCTGGCCTATCTGAACCTGTTTACCTATGAAGCGCTGCACAACACCGTCGGCCCGCGCGAGTCGGTGAGCCTGGCGCGCAACGATTCATCGCCGGGGCACGACATCGTGCTGATCATCGATGAGAGCATTTCCGGCAACTACCTGGACATCAACGCGCCGTTCGGTGTGCACAGCAACCTCAAGGAACCGCGCCCGGGCGTTGCGATCTTCAATTACGGTTACGCCGCGTCCATCGCCAACTGCAGCGCCGACACCAACATCACCCTGCGCTACGGCGGCACCCGCGCCGACTACATGCGCATCAACAGCACGATGCCGTCGATCTGGCAGTACGCGAAGAAGGCCGGCCTGCGCACCGTCTACATTGATGCCCAGCGCACCGGCGGCAACTTGCAGAACCTGATGAATGAGGCCGAGAAAAAGGACATCGACGAGTTTGTCCAATTCGACCAGACCAGCGTGCGCGATCGTGACATGGCGGCCGCGGCGAAGCTGATCGAGTTGCTCAACGATGGCAAGCCCGAGCTGGTGGTGATCAACAAGGTCGGCGCGCATTTCCCGGTACACGACAAATACCCGGATGCGTTCATGGCCTATCGTCCGACCTTGCCTCGGGGCCAGTTTGTCGAGATCGCGGACACGGGCACGCGGGATGGTTTCAACGGTCAGCCGGATGATTGGGTGCTGTACCGCAACGCTTACAAAAACACGTTGTTGTGGAACGTCGGGGAGTTTTTCTCACGGGTTTTCGCCCAGGCGGACATGAGCAATGCACTACTGATTTACACCTCGGACCATGGGCAGGATCTGCACGAGCGCGGCAACCCCGGGTTGAATACCCACTGTGGCGGTGATCCGGTCGAAGAGGAAGGATTGGTGCCGCTGGTGGTGATTCAAGGGGATCAGTTGCGCTCACTGGATTGGCAGAAGGCGCTGAGCGCAAACAAGGATCGGTCGAGTCACTACAACATCTTCCCGACGCTGTTGCAGTTGATGGGGTATGACCTGGCGGGGATCGAGTCGGTGTATGGCAAGCCGTTGAGCGTGCCGACCGCGGACGACTTTACGTTCAACTATCGATTCAATGCGCGGCTGGGGGCCAAGCCTGAGTGGAAGTACATTGACCTGAAGAGCATTGTGACGCCAGGGCAGGCGGCGACGAGTGTGGCGGTGGGGCAGTGAGGTTTTGGGTTGGCTTATCCGGCCTCATCGTCGGATCGCCGCCCGGAGCCGGCTCGCTCCCACAAGGGTTTTGTGAACGACACAGATCCAATGTGGGAGCGAGCCTGCTCGCGATGGCGTCAGTCGATTCAATCGAGATTCAAGGCTGCTGCCACCGCGTCCGATACACCCCCGGCGCACACCCCAACCACCGCAAACACGCACGGTTGAAACTCTGAACATCGCTGTACCCCAACCGATCCGAGATCTCTACCAACTCCAGATCCGCTGACTGCAACAGATCCTCGGCCAGGCAACGGCGATACTCATCCTGCAACTCGGAAAAACTCCAGCCCAATGCCTTCAAGCGCCGGGCAGCGGTGCGTTCCAGCCAGTGATGGTCGGCACAAAACTGCTGCCAGTTTGCACCGGCAAGGTCCGCGATCAGATGATCGCTGACCTGCTCCAGCAACGTCGGTTCGCTGTTGCGCCGAGTCTGCTCCAGCAGGTCCAACAGTGTCTGTTCGAGCTCATGGTTGCCCGGTGTCAACGCGGTCACGAACATCTGCGGATCGAGGCGGATCGAATGATGCGGTTGTGCCCACTGCACCGGTACACGGAACGCCTGTTCATGCGCCTGCGGGTTGGCAGTACGCGGCCATGCCAGGCCGATCTCGATAATCGGATCACGCTCCAGTCCGCTGGCGAGGAATTTGCGACGCAGCATGCTGCACAGGCTGATCACGATGTAATCGGTCGTCGAAGCAGTGGCTTTCAGGCTGCCGCAGTCCAGTAGCCGCAATTCGACGCCGTCATCGTCAGGAACGATCTGCGCCCGGAAGTGCCCGTTGAAGAACGGAAAGAATCGCTCGAAATAATCACAGGCGCTTTCCAGCGACGCCGCAACGTCAAACAGGTAGGTCAGGCCGTTGGTGGCGGTGGAGACAAAGCGTCGACCCGCCACCAGACCGATCAACGGATCGCCGGTCTGCTCCAGCGCAAAGGCCCAGAAGCGCCGCGAAAGGAACAACGGAACGCGCATGAACGGCGTACGAAGTTCGAACAGGCTGCGGCGAAACAGGCCTTCGAGGGTTTCACGGGCAACGCCTCGGGCGAGCAGTTCTTCGATGGCTGGCAGCAAGGTCGGCGCATAAAACGCGTTGGGCAATGGTTGATGGAGCAGTGGCTGATCACTTTTTGTCATGTAGGGCTCACAGCTTGTTCCGGGACACTGGTTAGGCTGCCCGACGTTAAGCGATTTGCCGGAGCAAGACCATGCTTGATTTACGCCAGCTCGACCTGAACCTGCTGCTCGCCTTCGATGCGATTTACCAGCAACGCAGCGTCACCCGCGCCGCCGAGGTGATGTGCCTGTCGCAACCGGCCATGAGCAACGCACTGCGGCGCTTGCGCGAATTGTGCGGCGATCCGCTGTTCATCAAAAGCCGTCTCGGCGTGACGCCGACGCTGGTGGCGCATCGGTTGGCTGACTATGTGCGCGCCGCCCTGGAATCGTTGCGCGACGGTTTGCGCATGATTCCGGCCGCGCGGCAGAACAACCCGCTGCTGCGCATCAGTTGCCTGGACTGCCTGCAACCGGTGCTGCTCGACGCCTTGCTCGAAGCGCCGCACGCCGACTGGCAGGTGCGTTACTTCCAGCCACGCCGTCGCGATGCCTTGCAGGAACTGGCGAGCGGCAAGCTCGACATCCTGATCGACCTCGATCAACCGCTGGCCGGCCTCGCCGGTCTGCACAAGCAGGTGTTGCCCGCCGACCATTACGTGTTTGCCTACGGCGCGGCGCTAAAGGAACCGCCGCGCACGTTGCAAGCGTATCTGCAGCAGCCACAGATTCAGATTTCCAGCCGTCGCGATGGCCTCAGCCCGGTGGATTTGCACCTCGGTCTGAAAAGCCTGCGCCGAACGGTGGCGGTGAATACCCAAAGCACACTGGCGGCCAAACTGATTGCCGATCGTCAGCCTTTTGGCATGAGCCTGCCGAGCCGGGTCGCCACCGTGTTGGGGTTGCAGCAGGTGCCGTTGCCGCTGGATGAACCGGTGGAGTTGAAACTGGCGTTGTACATCGAATCGCGCTACCGCTTCGAGCGCAGCCGCGAAGAAGCGATGCATTGTTTGCTGCGTGCGCTGGGCGCGCCGCGAGCGGTGCCGTCGCTCGCACGTCGCGCCTAGTCGAAAACCACACAGAATCCCTGTGGGAGCGAGCCTGCTCGCGATAGCGGTGTGTCAGCTAACGCTGAGGGCACTGACACACCGCAATCGCGAGCAG
>NZ_JBOFQE010000106.1:0-30712 GCF_051660785.1 Pseudomonas sp. | reverse complement strand
AGAGGGGGAAAGGGAGCAGATCTCCATATGATTCAAATCCTGAGTTCGACTCGGTAATTCAGGTCGATGTAGCGCTTTGAATCGCTTCGGTCAGTCCCCTCTCCCCCCGGGAAGAGGGGGAAAGGGAGCAGATCTCCATGTGTTTCAAATCCTGAGTTCGACTCGCTGTCGCAGGTCGCAGTCAATCGTCCCGACACCTCGGTCAGTCCCCTCTCCCCCCGGGCGGTCCGACGTTTCGGGAGGGTTAGGGTGAGGGCTCGGTTTAACGATGAGGAATCAATAACTCCCGAACACCGCCGACCTGCTCCACCACCTCCCCAGGCAACCGCAACCGCTGATCATCCAGATACCGATAGTCCTTGCGTGCCGCCTCCAGCCGGCTCAAATCCAGCTCAACCGCAAACTGCCCTTCCTCTCGCCCAGCCTCGAACAACAAGGTGCCCAGCGGATCGACGAGCGCACTGCCACCGGCAAACACCAACCCGTCATCGCTCTCTTTCACCCGGTTGACCATCAGCGCAAAGGCCTGGTTTTCCTGGGCGCGAGCCATGATTGCGGTGCGGTGCGTCGGGCCGTAAGGGTCCATGTTGCCGTTGGTGACGATCAGCAATTCGGCGCCCAGTTGCGCCAGGGCGCGGGCGGTTTCAGGGAATTCGATGTCGTAGCAGATCAACAGCCCGACCCGCACGCCGTTCCACTCGCAGGTGGCGTAACGATCACCCGCCTCGAACACGCCGCGATCCGACGCCCACAGGTGGGTCTTGCGGTATTTCAGGGCAATGCCTTCGGGGGTAATCAGCAGCGTGGTATTGAAGAAGCGGCCGTTGTCGTTCTCGGCCATGCCGATCACCACGGCGATGTTGCGCTCACGGGCAGCCGCGACGATGGCGCTGACTGTCGGCCCGTCCAGTGGTTCGGCGGTCTGGGCCACGGTGGCGGCGGACGGAAAGCCCATCAAGTGGGTTTCCGGGAATACGATCAGCTGCGTGTCCGCCTTGCAGGCAGCGATGGCCGCCAGGGCGCGTTCGAGGTTGTACGCTGTGCCGTTGTCACGGCCCGCCAACTGGGCGAGTTCGACTTTCATGGGTAGTCCTTGTTATGAGCCGGGCGGCAGAAAGATTGCCCGGTCTGTGTCTGCGCGCCAGTATGCGCAGCAAGCCACCGGCCGGGGAATCACGCCGCTGGGGTAACCCGATAGGGGTAGAGGCATGACACTTTCGTTAGACGACATCGCTTGGCACCGCTCGGTCGGGCAACTGATCGACGCCCTGGACAAGCCCAACTTCTGGACGCAGCTGGTGCGCCTGCTGGATCAGTACGTGACCTTCGACAGCTGGGTGGCGCTGCTTTTCAGCGCGGACCAGCACCCGCAAGTGTTCGCCGAATGCCCGGGCGAGGACGGCAGCCCTGATCAGTTGTTCCAGGATTACCTGCGCGGGCTCTATCTGCTTGATCCGTTCTACATCGCTTGCCGTGAACAGTCGCGCACCGGGCTCTATCGCCTGTCGGAAGTGGCGCCGGAACATTTCGAGCTGACCGAGTATTACCAACGCTACTTTCGTCTGAATGTGGTGGCCGATGAAATCCAGTTCAATTGCCAGCTCGAAGGCGATCGCACGCTGTGCCTGTCGCTGGGCAGCAAGCAGCGTTTCAGCGGCCAGCAGATTGCCTTGCTGTCGCTGATCCAGCCCTGGGTGCTCGGCCTGTTGCGCCAGCGCCTGCCTTACGAAATCAACGAAGCCGTGGCCCTCGCGCCGGCGCCGGTCCAGGGCGACTGGCGGGTGCAGCTGGAAGCTTCGGTGCAACAACTCAAAGGCGCGCAATTGACTGCCCGGGAGCTGGATGTGGGCCGATTGATGCTCAGCGGTTGCTCCAGTAAAGAAATCGCCCGTAAGCTGGAAATCTCTGCTGAAACCGTGAAAGTCCATAAGAAACACATGTACAGCAAGCTGGGGATCAAATCCCAGTCGGAGCTGTTTTCGATATTCCTGCAGGCGCAAAACGCCTGAGTGCTGTTGCAGTGCCGCAGGCACCTGTGGCGAGGGAGCTGGCTCCCGCTGGATCGCGAAGCGGTCCCGATACAGGCACCGCGGTCAGTCAGACCGAGCCCGTCAGCACGGTTTGCGACTGCTCCGCAGCCGAGCGGGAGCAAGCTCCCTCGCCACAGAAGCCAGATGCAGCATTGCCAAAAAATGACCGAGTCCGAACCCAAGGAACCCGTATGAGCCTGTCACTCCTGAGCCGCTACGCCTTCTTTGCCGCTTGCGTGATCTTCACCCTCGCCAGCCTGCCCTTCCTCGAACACGACTGGCTCTGGCCGATCACCGCCGTTACGGGCGTGCTTAGCCTGATCGGCCTGTTCGATCTGCTGCAAAGCCCTCACGCGGTGCGCCGCAACTACCCGATCCTGGGCAACATTCGCTATCTGGTGGAGGGCATTCGCCCGGAAATCCGCCAGTACCTGCTTGAATCCGACAGCGACGCCCTGCCCTTCTCCCGGGCCCAGCGCTCGCTGGTCTATTCGCGCGCGAAGAATGAAAGCGCTGACAAGCCTTTCGGCACGCTGATCGATGTGTACCAATCGGGTTTTGAATTCATCGGCCACTCGATGCGCCCGGCGCCGTTGAGCGATCCGAGTGCTTTTCGGGTCATCGTTGGCGGTCCGCAGTGCACCCAGCCGTACTCGGCGTCGGTGTTCAACATTTCGGCGATGAGCTTCGGCTCGCTCAGCGCCAACGCCATTCGTGCCTTGAACCAGGGCGCCAAGCTCGGCAATTTCGCCCATGACACGGGCGAAGGCAGCATCAGCGCTTATCACCGGGAAAACGGCGGCGATCTGACTTGGGAACTCGGTAGTGGCTACTTCGGCTGCCGCACCGCCGACGGCCGTTTCGACCCGGAACGCTTCGCCGCCCAGGCGCAAACGCCGCAAGTGCGGATGATCGAAATCAAGATGAGCCAGGGCGCCAAACCCGGACACGGCGGCATCCTGCCCAAACACAAAGTCACCAAGGAAATCGCTGAAACCCGCGGCATCCTGATGGGCGAAGACTGCATCTCGCCGTCGCGGCACAGCGCGTTTTCCACGCCGATCGAACTGATGCACTTTATCCAGCAACTGCGTGAACTGTCCGGCGGCAAACCGGTGGGCTTCAAGTTTTGCCTCGGCCACCCGTGGGAATTCATGGGCATCGCCAAGGCCATGCTGGAGACCGGCATTCTCCCGGACTTCATCGTGGTCGACGGCAAGGAAGGCGGGACCGGTGCCGCCCCCGTGGAATTCACCGACCACATCGGCGTGCCGATGCGCGAAGGCCTGCTGTTCGTGCACAACACGCTGGTGGGCCTGAACCTGCGGGATAAAATCAAACTCGGCGCCAGCGGCAAGATCGTCAGCGCCTTCGACATCGCCAGTGTTCTGGCCATCGGCGCCGACTGGGCCAACTCGGCACGCGGCTTCATGTTTGCCATCGGCTGCATCCAGTCGCAAAGCTGCCACACCAACAAATGCCCGACCGGCGTCGCCACTCAAGACACCCTGCGCCAGCGTGCGCTCGTGGTTCCGGACAAGGCCCAGCGCGTCTTCAACTTTCACCGAAATACGCTCAAGGCCCTGGCGGAAATGCTCGCGGCCGCCGGCCTCGATCATCCGTCACAGCTGTCGGCCAAGCATCTGGTGCGGCGCATGTCGGCGACCGAGATCAAGTTGTTCTCGCAGTTGCACGTGTTCCTGAAACCGGGGGAGTTGCTCACCGGTGAAGTGAATGGCGAGTTTTATTCGCGGATGTGGCAAATGGCACGGGCGGACAGTTTTGAGCCAAGTGAAGTGGCGGCGGCTTGATAAAAGCACCCCGGAAAGAACACTTCACCAATGAAGCTCCGAGATCGGGGCCGGCTCCTTTACGACAATGTAGCCTTGGTCCCCGACGAGATAAATGCAGTAGAACTTGCTGTCTATCAGCGGTTGAATCTCCTGAACATTAACCAGAATCGGATTGTGCGGTTTTCTCTCGGCAATCACGTTAGTGACACCCACCTTCGTCAGATTTTCAGCAAGCATGAAAACATTTACGCTCAGCAGGTGCCGCAATATCGGCATCTGTTTAAACGAACCTGAAGCGGCTACCAACCAATAATCAGAGTATGACTTTGTCAGGTAAATACGTTTGGCATCGCGCAGCTGCCGCTTTGAAGTGATGTCATACCCCAACGCAAAAAGCACACTGGTTTCGAAGGTTTTCTGCATCGTGAGCACTCGTCCGTAGGCGTATGAAAGCGAGAGCATCGCCAGAAGTGGAACGATCAACAGCAACGTCGACAAACGATGCAGGGTCGACAACGCCTGATGGGTCAAATAAAACAGCAGAATTAACAACACCGAAAAACCCATCAAGAGCCGTAAGCCTGCATTGAATTCCTTGAAAAACAGTGCTGCACCCGACACCAGTAACACCACAGCGGGCACCGTAAGCAGACACAGCAGACTGATCACGGCTTTTGCAAGCGCCGTATCCTGACGTTTAAGAATGTTGACGCCTATTTGCCAACTTCCCGCAAAGGCGAACAGCGCAAGTGCGGCGAATACCCAAGTAAATCCACCATGTGCGAGCAGTGCAACGATTTCCAACACTCGGAGGATGTTGGTTTCAAGTTGCAGCAGAGAATCGAACGCTACGCTCAACCACACCGCGCGATCCTGACTCATAAAGGAATAGGCAGTGAGCCAGTAGATCACCCAGGCCAGCATCACTTGTGCAACTTTCCATCCAATCAAGCCGCACCACTGCGACCACGCAACCTTGTGATTCTCACCTCTGAGCAGTTCCAGGCAACATAGCCCGAGAAATACATTAACGCTGATCTGGTACAAACCCAGTCCCAACGCAATCAGCAAGGCTGGAACAATTAATTGAAGCGTTTTCGAAGCCGTACGAAAGATGATCGCGTAGATCATGACCACTTGACTTAAAGCCATAGCAGGGCCGTCGTATTGATAAGAAAGGTTTTGCAGAAAGAACGGGTTGTACCAAAGTGGCAGCATCACCAAGCAACAGGAAATCGTCGGTTGTGGGTAAAAATGGAAGGTCAATCCAGTCAACCCCAGAGCCATGACCAGCGTGGCGACCATTAAAGGTAATGGGAAGATGTTGGGCGCCGCCGAGCCGAAAGTCAGCATTTTATAGAACAGATCAACAAACAGTCTTCCCTCTACAGCCCAGCCATTCCCTGCAGCCAAAGAGCGCCAGTTGTCATCGAGGTAGGAATAATCAGCAAGGATTAATGGGTAAATGTAGACAAATGTCGCGAACAAAAAGAACAGCAGCACTTTGCGACGGTCGAGTACCTTGTCCCACCCGGTTATCAGTACTGGCGTCATGCTTCGCGCTCGCCATACAGGACAAATCTCGAAAAGAAGAGCCCACAAATCATACTCAACAACGAGAACGACGCGACGGTCACCAGCCCGTGGATGTTGTAGACATCGGCGTAATGCCCGACCACGAAACTCATGGCCCCCATAAAGACCACATACAGCAGATAACGAAGTACCGACGCGCCGGCTTCAAACGTATAAAGCGCATGCACATAGAAAGAGAACGTCGCCGCCACACAAAACGCCGAAAAATTACTGACGGCCTGACTCAGTTCGGCGGCGACCGTGAGTACGTAGAAGATCTGCCAGTGAATGAGCGTATTGGCCACGCCTACGACCGCATAGGTGGAGAATGCTTTCCATAAGGCTTTCATGTCCGTTCCTTGAACTGTTCCCGTTTCAGGCGCGGTTCAAACCTAAAGTCGCAGACCGTTGCGCGTCTACTGTCAGAACTAACAGGTAGCGCGGTATTCCAGACCAACGGTCATGGGTTCACCACTGCAGAGAGGGGACGCGGACCGGTTCTTTCATGACGATAAAGCCGTAATCCCCCAGCAGATAAATGCGATAGAACAGGCTGTCCACCAGCGGGGGATAACCCTGGTAGCCCACCCGCGTGGCGTTGCGCCGTTCCTTTTCCCTGACCACGTTGGTGATGCCTGCCTTGGGCAGGTTTTCCGCGAGCATGTAGAAGTCGGTGTTCAGCAGGTAATGCAAGACCGGTAGCTGCTTGAACGAGCCGGCCGCGCTCACCAGCCAGTGATCCGAATACGTCACCGACATGTAAATACGCTTGGCGTCGCGCAATGCCGGGCGCGAAGCAATGTCGGTGCTCAAGGCATACAGCGCAGTCGTCGCGAAGGTTTTTTGCAGCGTCAGCACCCGTCCATACGCGAAGGACAGCGAGAGCATCGCCAACAGTGGAACCAGCAACAGCAGCGGCAGTTTTCCATGCACCGTCGCCAGCGCTCGATGGCTCAGGTAGAACAACAAAACCAGCGCCACAGCAAACCCCATCAAGGTGCGGGCGCCTTCATTGAAGTCGCGGAAAAACAACGAAGCCCCCGGCACCAGCAGCATCAGCAAGGGCAAGAGCAAAAGGCACAGCAGGCCGATGATGGTTTTGTTCACGCCTGTGTCAGTACGCTTCAACACGCGCTGCCCTACGCCCACGGCACCGACAATGGCGCACAGCAACAGCGCGGCGAACACCCAGGCAAAACCGCCATGAACCAGCAGCACGATTTTTTCCAGCACCCGGCCCGCATTGATTTCAACTTGCAGCAATGGCGCCGCGGCCCCGTTCAACAACGAGGTACGGCTCTGAGTCATGAAGGCATAGGCGGTGGCGTAATAGATCAACCCGGCGAGGCTGACCTGGACCACTTTGCAGCCAATCGATCGCCACCATGCGGGCCAAGGCAATTGGTCGTTCGCCCCCCGCAGCCACTCCAGGCAACAGAGCCCGAGAAACACATTGAAGCTGACTTGATAAAGCCCGATGGCCAACGCGATCAGCGCAGCCGGTATCAACAGTTGCTGGACGCGCGAGGGGCTTCGAAACGTGATTGCATAGATCACCGCCACCAGGCTCAGCGCCATGGTCGGCCCGTCGTATTGATACGACAGGTTCTGCAGGAAAAACGGGTTGTACCAAAGCGGCAGCACCACCAGGCAATGGGCAACTGTCGGTTCGGGGAAGTAATGGAACGTCAGCCGGGTCAGCGCCCAACTCATCGCCAGCGTGGCGATCAACAGCGGTAACGGGAAGATATTCGGCGCGGCGCCGCTGAAGGTCAGCAGGTTGTAGAACCACTGCGCGAACAACCGGCCCTCCTGCGCCCAGCCGGTACCGGCGGCCAAGGCACGCCAGTTGTCATCGATGTAGGGGAAATCCGCGAGGATCAGCGGCAGGATGTAAATCAGCGTCGCAAAAACAAACATCAACCCGACCTGACGGCCTGTGAGCTCTTTGTCGAGCCATTCGCTGATCTTCATTCCGGCGCCTCTGGGGGACTTCCGCCTTCAATCGATAAAGCTTTGAAACCGACGGTAGCCAGAGATCGCGGACCTGCGCAGCTTTTAGACAGGCGGTTGCCTCCCTCGGCGATGCGCAGAGACATTCCGTAATATCCACTCTTTGCAATTGCCGGCGAATCCCTGCACCCTGCGCGCCGCCAATGTGCGGCGTGCAACCTTTTGTGTTGCCTGTACGCCTACTTCAAAACCCGTTCAAGAGCCCGCAACCATGACGACTGAACGCGATCACCGGATCGACTTTTTCCGGGGCCTGGCACTGATTTTCATTTTCTGGGATCACGTGCCCCACAACCCGTTGGGTCAGATCACCCTGCGTAACTTCGGTTTCAGCGATGCCGCGGAAATCTTCGTGTTTCTCGCCGGTTACGCGGCGGTCCTGGCCTACGGCAAGATCCTGGCCCGCGACGGTTTCCTGATTGCCTGCGTGAAAATCCTGCGTCGTGCCTGGGTGCTGTATGTGGTGCATATTTTCCTGCTGGCGATGCTGATGGGCATCGTGTTCTTCGCCAACAGCCACGTAGAAACCCGCGACCTGGTGGAGGAGATGGGCATGCACCACTTCATCAGCAACCCGCAGCAAGCCCTGATCGATGAGTTGCTGTTGCGCTTCAAACCTAACCTGATGGACCCGTTGCCGCTCTACATCGTGCTGCTGGCAGGTTTGCCGCTGGTGTTGCCGATATTTGTGCGCAAGCCATGGGTGGTGGTGGCGATGTCGTTTGCGGTGTACCTGACGGTACCGTTGTTCGGCTGGAACCTGGCCGCCATCAAGGACGGTGTGTGGTACTTCAACCCCGTCGCCTGGCAACTGCTGTTCGTACTCGGTGGCGCCGCTGCGATTCACGCGCAGCGGCCACGGCCGGTGGAATCTCGTTCGTTGTTGCGCCAGCCATTGTTTTTGAGTGCGGCGTTATACGCAGGCGTTGCCGGAGTACTGACCGTATTGTGGCGGTGGCCGCAACTGCATGATGCGATGGTACCGACCAGTTTGAGCAACCTGTTGTACCCGATCAGCAAGACCGATCTGTCACCGGTGCGGCTGCTGCACTTTCTGGCGCTGGCGTATGTCACGGCGAAACTGTTGCCGGACACTGGCTGGACGCAGAACTGGCTGGCACAGCAATGCAGTCGCATGGGGCGTTATTCGCTGGAAGTGTTTTGCCTCGGCGTGTTGTTGGCGCCGTTGGCGGATATGGTCAATGCCCTGACCGACGATGCGTTTGCCATGCAGATTTTCACCGCGTTGGTGGGTGCGGGGTTGATGGGGTTGTTGGGGGTATGGCTGGATTTCAACAAACGCCTGAATCGGTCGGTTCAGGTCGCTACTGCTTGATAACGACAAAGCATCCATTGTGGCGAGGGGATTTAGCGAAACGTCGCACCGCCCCGTTCGGCTGCGCAGCAGTCGTGAAACCTGTAGATGCGGTGTGGCTGAAAGGACGCTGGGGAGCGCTTCGCCCTGGAGCGCCAGCCCGGTCCAACGGGGATAAATCCCCTCGCCACATAAGCTCGCTCGCCACAGGAGATTTTCGTCAGCCAATAAAAAGCCCCGGCCAATGGACCGGGGCCTTTACGTTTCAGGCGTTACAACTTACGAAGCCGAACGCACCGCACCTTGCGACACATTGGTCGGTTGCAGCTTGAACACGTAGAACAACACCGTCAGCAACACCAGGAACGCAGGCCCCACATACAGCGCCACGCGGGTGTCCGGGAAGTACGCCATCAGGCCGACCACCAGCACCAGGAACGCCAGCGCCAGGTACGAGCTGATCGGGTACAGCCACATCTTGTATTTCAAGCCGGCACGTTCGCTGGCACTCAGGCCTTGGCGGAACTTGAGCTGGGCCAGCAGGATCATCACCCAGGTCCAGATCGCGCCGAAGGTGGCAATCGCCGTCACCCAGACGAAGACCTTCTCAGGCACCAGGTAGTTGAGCAATACGCCCAACAACAACGCGCCGATCGACAGCAACAGCGCACGACGGGGCACGCCGTTGTTCGAGGTCTTGGCGAAACCGGCCGGGGCCTGGCCATTCTGCGCCAGGCTGTAGAGCATGCGCCCGGTACTGAAGATGCCGCCGTTGCAGGACGACAGCGCTGCGGTGATTACCACGAAGTTGATGATGCCGGCCGCGGTCTTGATGCCCAGCCGTTCGAACGTCATCACGAACGGACTGCCTTGAGTGCCGATTTCGTTCCACGGGTAGATCGACAGGATCACGAACAAAGCGCCGACGTAGAACAGCAGGATCCGCCAGAACACCGAGCCGATCGCATTGGGAATGGTCTTCTGTGGATTTTTTGCTTCACCAGCGGTCAGGCCGATCATCTCGACGCCGAGGTAGGCGAACATCACCATTTGCAGGGACATCAACACGCCTTGCACGCCGTTGGGCATGAAGCCGCCGTGGGCCCAGAGATTGGAAATCCCCAGCGCTACACCGTCGTTGCCGAAGCCGAACGCGATCACACCGATGCCGCCGACCACCATCGCAATGATGGTGACGATCTTGATCAGGGCGAACCAGAACTCGAATTCACCGAAGGCTTTCACTGCGATCAGGTTGATCGAACCCATACTGATCAATGCGGCAAGCGCCCAGATCCAGCGCGGCACATCGGGGAACCAGACGCCCATGTACACCGCCACCGCGGTGATTTCCGCGACACAGGTCACCAGCCACAGGAACCAGTAGTTCCAGCCGGTGAGGAAGCCCGCCAAGGGGCCGAGGTAATCCTGGGCATAACGGCTGAAGGAGCCGGCGACCGGGTTGTGCACGGCCATCTCGCCGAGGGCGCGCATGATCACCAGGATCGCCAGACCGCCGATGATGTAGGACAGCATGATCGCCGGGCCGGCCATTTCGATGGCCTTGGCCGAACCGAGGAACAGACCGACACCGATACAGGCGCCGAGCGCCATCAAGCGAATATGCCGTTCGCCGAGTTCGCGTTTAAGCGGGCCGCCCTGAGCGGTCTCGCCGTGGGGCAGGTGATTGCCGACTGGCATAGGGGTACAACCTCGTTTTGTTATTGGATATGACCACCGAGTATCGAAGCGCTGACCGGTAAGCCATTGCGTCTGTGAACCGGGTTTGCTTCGTGGGCAAACCCGTCTTGCAGGACACACCTGCAAAATCAGCGGGGCGTGCAGTATAAAAAGCTTCCGATAGGGCTTTTCACTCTATAAACCACAACATTCAGCCAGAACTCTCGGCAAAAGCCCGGTTTACGGAGGGGCATCACCTGGATTTTGCAGGATCTTTCGCCGGCTGAAACGGCGCCGAGTATTGCACAGCATTGGTGCATCGTCATGTCCCTGCCTGGGCGTTATTTACTGCCCGACGTGTCTAACTCAAGCATTCCAACCGAATCGCCTCTCTGTGGTGAGAAGAGCTGTTGTGGCGAGGGGATTTATCCCCGTTCGGCTGCGCAGCAGTCGTAAAATCTGCGGATGCGGTATGACTGGAAGGACATAGGGGAGCGCTTCGCACTCCAACGGGGATAAATCCCCTCGCCACAAAAGTCCCCTCACCCCGGAGGTCCTGCAAAAGAATCAGAAATTTCACTCAACGGTCTCAGCGTCGATACAGATCACTGCTAACTAGCCTGAAAGGCTCACTTAACTTTCATGCACGGAAGCAATGGATTGCCTACTCAACCTAACTCTCATCGCCTTCGCCTGGGCCGTTACTCCGAAACCGGTCGCGCCTATCTCGTCACCGCAGTCAACAATGATCGCCAACCCGTGTTCTCTGACTAGAAATTAGGCCGCCTGCTTGTCGCCGAAATGCGACGGCCTCACGACTCCGGGCTAGTGAATTCAATCGCCTGGGTGGTTATGCCCGATCACTTTCATTGGCTTTTGCAGTTGCAACACGGCAATTTAGGGAATGTCATCGGTGCGACCAAAGCACGATGCGCCCAGGCAGTGAACAAAACGACCGGCCGAAGTGGCACTTTGTGGCAAACCGGCTATCACGACCGGACCAATCGTGATGGCGAAGAGCTTTTGCCGTTCGCTCGTTACATCGTTGCAAACCCGTTGAGAGCTGGGCTCGTAGATAAAATCGGCGATTACCCGCTCTGGGATGCCTGCTGGTTGTAAACGACTGGCACCACTGTTCAAGCAAGTGAACTCCCTGTGGCGAGGGGATTTAGCGAAACGTCGCACCGCCCCGTTCGGCTGCGCAACAGTCGTAAAACCTGCGCATGTGGTGTGTCAGAAATCGCTGGGGAGTGCTTCGCACTCCAACGGGGATGAATCCCCTCGCCACAAAATCCCCCGCCCCAGAAAGCGCCTTTCCACAGGCACTTAACGATAAGAATTCGGGATTTGTATGTTCACAATTTTTTCACCATCGCCAACCACCGACTAAGCTTCAGACAAGTCCGATCAATCTGCGTGAATGGATCAGTCGACTATGGGCGCTTTATGGCAAACCGATTCGAGTAAAACTGTGGTTCCGACTGAACGTGTGGATGAAGCGCCTTTACCTGAAAAACCCCCTCGCAGTCGTGTGACGCATGGGTGGGGGGCGTTCTGGTTGTTGCTGGTGATAATCCTGATTGTCCTGGGGCTTGCCGCCGCCAAGGAAATGCGTACCTCAAAGTTTCAATCCCGCGAGGTGAGCAAATTCGCCGCGTCCCTGAGTTACGAAATGAAACCCGGCCCCAGCGACGCTATTCGCTATCCGGGCGCGGGCCCTTTCGATCTGCGTCTGGGCTACAGCTCCCTCGGTGAATTCCTGCCGCGGTTGATCAAGCGTGACTACGTCATTGCGTCACAAACCCGCTTTTCCCAAAAGCTCATGGACTACACCGACAACGGCTTTTTCGTGCCCTACGCGGAGAAAATCCAGGCCGGGCTGTCGATTACCGATTGCCGTGCGGCGCCGTTGTACCAGTACAAGTACCCACAACAACTGTATTCAAGCTTCGAGGCGATCCCGCCGGTGGTGGTGAGCAGTCTGTTGTTCATCGAGAACCGCTTTTTGCTCGACCCCAAACAACCCTTGGCCAACCCCGCCGTGGACTGGCCGCGGTTCGGCATGGCGATCTGGTCGCAAGTTGCCAAGCTGATACACCTGCCGGGCCAATCGGCGGGCGGCAGTACGCTGGCGACGCAACTTGAGAAATACCGGCACTCGCCCGATGGCCTGACGGTGTCGGGTGCGGAAAAGATCCGGCAGATGATTTCCGCCACCGTGCGTGCTTACCAGGCAGGCCCGGAAACCTTGCAAGCCCGGCAAAATGTCATTCGCGACTACCTCAACAGCGTGCCGCTGTCGGCAGTACCGGGCCACGGTGAAGTGCATGGCATGGCCGAAGGGTTGCGCGTCTGGTACGGCGCCGATTTCAACAAGGCCAACGAGCGGCTGGCCAGCACCGACACGGATCCCAAGAGCATGGCCGAAAAAGGCCTGGCCCTGCGTGAAATGCTCTCGCTGATGATCGCTCAGCGCCGCCCTTCCCACTATCTGACCAAGGGTCATGATGAACTGGCCGACCTCACCGACAGCCACATCCGCCTGCTGGCGGCGAATGGGGTGATCGATGCGCCCTTCGCAGCGGCAGCCCTGTCCAGCAAAGTGACCTATCGCGACTGGCAGACCCAGCCGACCATTCAGCCGATCGAAACCAACAAAGGCATCAGCGTAGCGCGCAGCCGCCTGGGCGGGCTGCTCAATCGTCCGCTGTACGACCTCGACCGCCTCGACCTGTCCGCCACCAGCACGCTGCAAGGCGATTTGCAGACCCGCGCCACCGAGTACCTCAAGCACCTGGCCGACCCGGTGTTTGCGACACAAATCGGTCTGATGGGCGAACGCTTGCTCACTCCCACCAGCACCACTCAGGTGCGCTACAGCTTCACCCTATTCGAGCAAACACCGGACGGCGCGCGTGTGCGGGTGCAGACTGACAGCACCGACCAGCCGTTCGACATCAACGAAGGCAGCAAACTGGAACTGGGCTCTACCGCAAAAATGCGCGTGCTCACCACTTATCTGCAAATCATGGCCGAGCTGCACGATAAGTACGCCGACATGACCGTCCCGGAATTGAAGAAAGTCGAGATCCCGGATCAGGATCGCCTGAGCCGCTGGGCCGTCGATTACCTGATCCAGAACAAGGACCGCAATCTGTCGACCATGCTGGGCGCCGCGCTGGACCGCAAATACTCCGCCAGCCCCGGTGAAGCTTTTTTTACCGGCGGCGGGCTGCACACCTTCGTCAACTTCCGCAAGGAAGACAACGGCCGAATTCCGACCCTGCGTGATGCGCTGCGAGAGTCGATCAACCTGCCGTTCATTCGGCTGATGCGTGACCTGGTGCGCTACACCACGTATTCCGGCCCCAACAACAGCGCCGAATTGCTCAAGGACGACCGTGACCCGCGTCGCCAGGAATACCTGGCCTCGTTTGCCGACCGTGAAGGCACCTCGTTCCTGCTGAAGTTCTGGAAAAAATACAAAAACAAGGACACCCAGGCGCGGCTCGACACCTTCCTCGACAGCATGCGCCCGACCCCGATCCGCATGGCGGCGGTGCACCGTTATCTGCTGCCACAGGCCAGCCAGGAAAGCTTCAATACCTTCGTGCGCTCGCACCTCAAAGGCGCCAAGCTCACCGAAAAACTCACCGACGAACGCCTGCAACGGCTCTACGAAAACTACAGCCCCGGCGCCTACGACCTGCCGGATCAGGGCTTCATCGCCAAGGTTCACCCGCTGGACCTGTGGCTGATGGGCTACCTGCTGAACAACCCGGATGCGAAGTGGAGCCAGATCGTCAAAGCCAGCCAGTTCGAACGTCAGGAAGTCTACAGCTGGCTGTTCAAGAGTCGTCACAAGGGTGCGCGCGACAGCCGTATTCGCACGATGCTGGAGATCGAAGCTTTCCTCGATATCCATCAGCGCTGGCAGAAAGTCGGCTACCCGTTCGACCACCTGGTGCCATCGCTGGCGACCGCCATCGGTAGCTCCGGCGACCGTCCGGCAGCGCTGGGCGAGTTGATCGGCACCATCCTCAACGACGGTGTGCGCATGCCGACATTGCGCATCGACACCCTGCACTTTGCAGCGAATACGCCGTACGAAACCAAACTGATCAATGACCCGGACGCCGGCAAACGGGTGATGCCATCCGAAGTGGCCAGGGCCATGCGCGAGGCCTTGTCGCAAGTGGTGGATGCCGGTACCGCCAAACGTGTTTCCGGCAGTTTCATCACCCCCGATGGCAAACCCCTGGCCATGGGTGGCAAGACCGGGACCGGGGATAACCGCATCGAAGCCATCGGTTCCGGTGGGCGGATTCTGAGTTCGAAGTCGATCAACCGCACGGCGACCTTTGTGTTCTTCATCGGCGATAACCACTTCGGTACGTTGACGGCCTTTGTACCCGGGCGCACCGCCGAAGCGTTCAAGTTCACGTCGGCGCTGCCCGTGCAAGTGCTCAAGGGCATGGCACCGATTCTCACGCCGTACCTGCAACCGGGGAGCCACACCGGGTGCCTGCCGGTCGAGGTCGCGAGACGTTGACCGTGGGTGGTAGATAGTTATTTTCGGCATTGATAATTCCAATGCATATCGGGTGCAAACCCTTATCAAGCAGCTGTAATTCAGACTTTTACTTCGGGCCTCGGGCAGTAGGCTGATCACTCCAATAAATGCCCAAGGTTTAATAAAAAGCATGCCTGACTTACACGGACGTATTTCAGCTCTACCGACACCCGGGGCCGCCGCCGAAAAAGGCCGCCACTACGAGTTCATCAAGAGCCGCATCCATCCCGCTTTCATAGGGACTTCACTGCAACGGGTCAAGGAACTGAACGCCACGCAAACGGCTTCCGGTCAATGGGTTCAGAACGCCACAGATTTCGATCACACACAGTTACAAGCAACCAATCTTGAACTCTGGTCTGCTCAGAACACGGTCGACCGGTTCATCGACGAGTTACAAGACGTTTATGAATTCGCCGAACCCTTATTGACTGACGCGCTGCTGAAAAAATTCGATGTCGATATCGATGTAAAAACATCGTTCCTGCATCTTTACCTGCCCAAGGATCGCCCCTGGTATGTCATCGACATTCCCGGTGGAGTTGTCACCCGAACCGTCTCGTTGCTGGATGCCGCGCTCCACAATTTCGCATTCAACGAAACCTGTGAACATGACTCGGACTTCATCAGCCAGCCCGATGCGCGCGGGCACTTCGATATCCTGCCGATCAAACGCAAGTTGTCCATCGCCCAGTTCCAGAACCTGTGTCGCGAGCTGGACATCGGCGCACAGTACACGACTTACCTTGAAGGGCAGTTGCTGCCCAGAGATGGCGTCGCGCAGACCGTGTTGAAGCGCAAAATCGTCAAGAGTGAAAAGGCCGCGTTCAAAGCGGCTGTGCAACAAGCGGTGATGACCGGTGACATCGACACCGACGCCAGCGACCTGATCCAGTCGATGCTCGATGGCCAGCTCAATCTCACCCGCAAAGGCAGGATTATGCAGTTCGCCGAACTGTCCATTCTCAATAGCCCGCTGACCGGGATCGTGTTGATTACACCGGACCTGAACCGCACCCGCGAGGTTGTGCCGATATTCGCTTACGTCCCACAGGACCCTGAACATCCACTGAAGGAATACCCTTCTACCGTCGATTTCATGAACGAACTGACGCGCCAGCTGCGTGACAACGAAGTCGTATCGTCCACCGGGATGACCTACCAGCAATACTTCAGCCGGTTTGTCGATCAATCGGAACGAGGGCATTTTTTTGGCGGGCTGCAACAACGCCTGTTCGAAGTGAAGTGGCACCAAAAAGAACCACTCGACCAAGGGCCCAGCTGGCGGGAAGTTCCGGTCGCCGACCCGGTTTTGCATTTCAGCTCTAAACCGATTCTCGGCAAACTCTGGAAGTACCTTTATCAGCAAAAACTGAACAAGATCCTCAACGACGCCCGACACATCGCCGTGTCCACCGCCGATTCCGATTCCAGGGCCCGCTGGGCCTGGTGGGATAATTTCAAAAAAATAGTCTCAGACATTTTCAATGTCGCGCTGATGGTGGTCACACCGTTCGTTCCGGGCCTGGGCGAATTGATGATGGTCTACACCGCTTATCAAATAGCCAGCGACGTTATCGAAGGCATCGTCGACATGACATTGGGACTGTGGACCGAAGCCGCCGAGCATATCGTCGGCGTGGTGACGGATTCGATTCAACTGGTGGCGTTTGCCGCCGGCGCGAAGATTGGCAATGTCGCCCGCTTGAAACTTTCACCGCTGATCGATGGCATGAAACAGGTAGAGCTTCCCAATGGCGAAGCACGCCTGTGGCATCCCGACCTCAAGCCTTACGAACGGCCCGATGTGATTTTGCCGGCTGACTCGCGCCCTGACGCGCTGGGTCTTCACGCCCACCAGGGCGAGAACATTTTGCCGCTGGACGAAAAATATTTCGCCGTGCAAAAAGATCCGCAGACGGGCAATTATCGCGTCAAGCATCCGCGCCGCGCCGATGCCTATTCACCCGAGTTGCGAAATAACGGCCTCGGTGCCTGGACCCATGAAGCCGAGAACCCGCGCACCTGGGACAGCCCGACCTTGATGCGTCGCCTTGGCCACTCCGTGGACGGGTTCAGCAACGCGGATCTGGAACACGTTCGCAGCGCCAGCGGTACCGACGACGGTGCACTACGCCGGATGTACGTCGACAACACGGCCCCGCCACCGTTGCTGGACGACAGCCTCAAACGGTTGAACATCCAGCGTCAGACCCGGCAAGCCATCGAACGAATTCGAGCCGGCCTGCCACTGCCGCCTGATGCTGCGTGGTTTGAACCGCTGGCGACATACCTGGACGGCTGGCCTGCGGAGAAAGCGCTGAGGGTTTACCAATACGCCGACCTGTCCGGCCAATTCCGTCAGTACGGTAATGCCGACCTCACCGACGGGCAGACATTCTCCACCAGTCTGTCCCACGTCGTGAGCGAGCAGTTTGTGCCGGACCTTGTCGACTTCCTCAGCGAGGAAGAAGTGCAAGCAGTACTGGGTCAACCAACCGCTGTAGAAGATCGGGTGCAAGCGCTACGTGATCGACTGGCGGACGAGGCGAATCGCTTGAATGCGAACATCTTCAACTATTGCTATCAGGGTGCCGAAGCCTCTAGTGATCCACAGGTTCAGATGATTCGCCGTGATTATCCGGAGTTGCCGGCACGTGCGGCAAAAGCGCTGCTGGCCAGTACCGACGCTGCCGAGCTTGAACGCCTGAATCAAGAGCAACGCCTGCCGCTGAGCCTGAAAAGCCGCGCCCGTGAAGCCGCGTTCGAAGCCCGGGCCAACCATGCCTATGAAGGCTTTCACGATGACACACAGTGGATGCCGGAAACTGAACGCCTGGTATTGAACGCGCTCAGGATTCACACCGACGCATTCGCCCGATTGCGCATCGAGGTTCGCCAAGGCAGCGATGCCGGATCACTGCGCTGCAGTGTCGGTGTCGAGGACGCGTCGACGGTGCGGGTGCTGGTCAAGGATCGCCTGAACCAATTCGAAGTCTGGGACGGCGAAAACCATAAACTGTACGAAGCCACTGACTTTTTCGAAGCCGTGCTCAGAGCCTTGCCGAAAAACAGACAGGCACAACTGGGGTATAGACCCGGCCAGGGCGCATTTTTCAAGCAATGGGTGAAGGCCAAGACCGAAACACCCGCCGAGCGCCGCACAGCGCTCGCCGCACCGCCGAACCGTGCATTGGCGGATCATGAAGATTCGATGCTATTGCGCGGCCCGGTTATTTCCACCACCGCCGCCACGCTCACCGAGCGAGTCCAGGATCTGTATCCCCACTTCAGCGAGCGAGAGGTCGATACCTTTGTGCGTTCCCTCGGTTCGCAGGAGCAAGGGCATCAGGCACTGACACGACTGGACCGCGAACTTCATGATCTGCAAAAGCTGCTCAATAGCTGGCGATACGAGCAACCCGATAAATGGGGCCCGGGCAGTTATAATTTCTGGGACGGTGGCGGTATGCACATCTCAGAGCGGCTCATCGAATGTTTTCAAAGAACACCGGTAGTTTTCGGTGAGCGAAACATCACCGTTGACGGCGGTTATGTGCTGGACCTCTCATCAGATATCAACCGTATGGATCTTGAGCAGTGGTGGAAGAAACTGCCGGAGCTCAAACCCTGGCTCGATCAGATCAGCACCTTGAACCTGGACCGCACGACCTTTTCGGCAGACTCCACCGGTTTGTTGAAAGAATTTGCGCACCTGCGGCAATTGAGTGCAAGGAGTTGCCAGTTGACCCGGCTGCCCGAAAATATCGGCAAGATGCATTTCCTCCGAACCCTGCGCCTGATGAACAACGAGATCACATTGACACCTTCGGCGGTCGAGCAACTGAGAAACCTGACGCACATGGAAACCCTCAGGCTGGATGACAACCCAAGGCTGGGGCTGCTTCCAAATGTTGAACGCATGCCGAAGTTGAGCATTCTGGGGTTGAGCAACACAGGGGCTACCACGTGGCCAGAGGGACTCTTCGGGCCCCTCGGCAAGCGTCGACCGCGTGGTTTTTTTCTGGATCTGCAGGAAAACCCGATCAGTACCATTCCGACCGTTGTGCCCGGTTCGAATGATGCGTTCATCGTCGCGCGAACCCGTCTTTTCGCAGAAAACCTTTCCGAGGTGAATCGGAACCTGTTCAAGGACTATCGACGGTCGGTCGGCATTTCTCCCGATCAGGTCTACGCCGACGGTGCCACCAACGCGATGGCCCGGTGGTGGATTAATGACGACTCGGTTTGGTGGAGTCGCGAGGTCTCCGGGCTGGGCACCTTCCGGCAGGAAGCCTGGCACGACTTGATGCTCGAGCCCGACTCCCAAGGCTTTTTCTCCCTTATCGAGAAACAGACGCTCTCGGCCGATTACCGGGCCGGCGGTGAGTTACGCGCACAGCTCAGCAGCCGGGTATGGCGCATGGTCGAAGCCGTCGACCTGGACACCGAGCTGCGCAAGGAGCTGTTCGAGATGGCAACAGCGCCCACCACCTGCGCCGATGCGGGTGCTCAGGTCTTCAACAACATGGGGATCAAGGTCCTCGCCTCCGAGGCCTACGCCCTTTCCACATCCTCCACCATGCTTGAGAGCCGATTGGTGAACCTGGCAAAAGGCGCCGCTCGACTCGCACGAGTGGATGACATTGCCCGGGCCGATTTCGGCAGCCGTGCGGGCAACCCCGATGAAGTCGAGGTTTACCTCGCCTATGAAAGCGGCCTGGCGCAACGCCTCGGTTTACCGTGGCAATCAGAAGCCATGCTGCATGGCCGCGTGGCCGGTGTGAGCGCTGACACCCTCGACACCGCTTTCGAGACGGTGATGTCGATGGAAGCCGGCGATGGCCTGGTCAACGACATGATCGAGCAACCGTTCTGGGAGAAATACCTGCGAGAGGTCTACCCGAACGAGTTCAGGCGCAATACCCGCACGTACGAACACAGGGCCGGGCAGCTGGATGAATTGCGCGAGGCTCAACACGCCTGGGCCAGGTCCAGAAACATGCCGATTGCACAGCGACGGGCACTCAAACAGCGCCTGCAAAACCTCGCCCGGCAATTCAATGTTAACGACGACGTTGTACTCACCGACAAGGACATGACGGATGAAGTCTATGACAGCTTGTTGCACGACATCGGTTACGAGGAAAAGCAGTTGAGCAGGCGGTTGACCCGTGAGGCGTTGCACAGAACTGCGCCGTAACAATTGGTGACCGGGTAGCCCCTGAAGGCCGGTAAATGAAGCTTCAGGGGCGATCCGCTAACCTACTTCCGAATCCCAGATGACCGTAAACCTGCCCGAGTAGGTCGTCGCTTCACCGGGTACGAGCATTTCATTGACCTGGTCCTGAGCAATCTCGAAGTGCAACGTCCCCGGCTTGCGATCGATATAAAAACCCGGCAGGAACAATTCAGTGCCGCTGCCATCGCGTCGCAGCGGTCGACGAACGACGGGGCTGCCGGCGGCATCGACGAGGCCGTTGGGCAGCGTCACGCTGAGGTTGACCGGGAAAGTGCGCAGGGAACCGGCCCTGCTCACACCGCAGGTTTCGCTGTTCCCATAGTACTGGCAGGCCAGCGTCATCTTGAAACGACTCGATGACGAAATATTGAACGTCTGATCACGAAACAGCCGCGTCGGTTTACGCCCCTGCGTCAGCCAGGCCTGCCACCCCCCCTGTGGGACCAGTTCAACACGATCGCCGCCGGGGGGAATTTCGACTTTCAGCGTATGCTCGACACTCAAGGTGAAGTTGAGGCTGATCAAGTCGTCGTCGGGCAACATGATATCGCCCATGTCAATATCGCCATGCGGCCCCACCACGTAGTTCAGTACGCCCCTGTACGTGCCCGTCGACATCTGCAGCGGGTTAGGCGTCTGCAGTTCATATGAAAAACTGAAGTTTTCATAGGCAAAGCCGTAGTCCAAAGTGATCGGCAACTGAGCTTGTTTGCTGCAAACGCCCCCATCGGCCGGAACTCTCCAGAAAAAAGCGAAATAATGGGCAGTACCGTAACTCGTTCCTCCACTGACGCAGGGCGGATCTGGATATCCCCAGTGAGGCGACCAATGTGCAGGCACCAATGGTTCCTTGAGGGTATACGCTGCGCCAAGACCGCTGATGCGCATTTTGACGATCTCGGGTTCACCGGTTTCATCATGAATAACCGTCACTTCCTTCCACGACGACGGAAGCCGGAACATCGGCCCCTGACGTTGATCATGCTTAGCCTCGATAGGGGCGACTGCCCTGAACCGGGTTGGTACACCGATGCTGAAAACGCCAGGCGCGCAATAGTTCGGATGTTCTTTGCAATGCCCGCCTTGCGGTGTGGTGTTCTCGAACGTGTTACGCATGGGGTTTGCCGGATCAGGCCGAAATACAGCGCTCATCTCCAGGGTGACCGCACCCGCCGACGCTGCATAGGTTCCAGCAAACAGGCTGGTAAACAGTGATAAGAGACACCCAAGGTTTTTCAACGATTTCATTTTTGACATACTCCCGCGACCCGCTACGACCGGCCGGTACTGTCCCGGCCCACATGCTGAAAAAAAACAGCGTCATTGAATGACTTCTTGCCGTCACGTTCCCGGCAGCACGGCGTTGAAAATCAAATTGACGTTGCCAAAATAATTGCCGGGTTTGTAAACCCCATCGGCAGGTGGCATCGGCACGATTTCGAGTAACACGCGTGTGCCGGGAGCGGCGTCGGCCAGGGAGACCACTTCGATGCTCTCTCGCTCATTCAATAACGTGCCGTTAAACGACACGCGCAAATTGATGTCATGAGCATCGGTGCCGTTGGACAGATAAGGCCGCCCATCAAGCCGGGCTTCGATCGAGCCGGCGTCGCTCTTCACATCGAAATATTTGCGCAAGCCGTCCAGCGTCGAGGTCGACAGTTTCCAGGGCAGTTGTTGCTCTTGATGAATCCAGCCCGGATCAGCGGGAATGACATAAAACCCTTGAATCGGAATGGTCACGAACACTTCGAAGTGATGCACCTCTCTGGCGGCCTGGGCCCAGGGACTGGCCCACAGCGCAACACCCGAGAAGAGCAAGACGGTTGGTTTCCTGAACATGGTCATCACCCGGAGTTATCCCTTCACGTCGAGTTTTTTGCTTTTCTCGCCTTCAATCAGGGTGAAGCGATACTCGCGACCGGCCTGCTTCTCGAAGCGGAAGGACCGACCCGCGAGGATGTGATGCTTGGTCGTGGGCTGGCAGTCCTGATCGTTTTTCAACGAGCAATCCTTGAACTCATCGATCACCACCACGGTATTGCCGTCGTTGCGGATCCGGTAGCTGCCCGCGTCGTTCTCGACCACGCTTTCGTAACGCGTGTCCTTGGGCCGTACGAAAAACACCGCGCCATAACCGGCCAGTACCGAGACACCGGCGGAGAGGGTTTTCTTGTATTCCTCTCGATCTTCCCCGGAGACCGCGAACTCGTCTTCTTTCTCGGGCACCACCGGGACGAAACGCACGCGAAAATAACGCTCTTTGTCACGCTCGCCCATGTACAACAGTCGCGTGCCCTGCATACCACTGGCGGGCACGATCAGCCGTGCCGGGCTGGCCATCAAGCCATCCCGGGCGGTGCCGTCGGCACTGGTTTTGAGCGGCACTTCCTGTGACTTGCCATCGGCGTCGTAAAGGATTTCAAGGATGTTGACCTTGACGAAGGCGGTGCTGTCGCCGCCGTTGAACACGCGTTTCAGGAACGTACTTTTGTCGCCGTCCATATAGTCGTACATCGTGCCGATATTGATGCTCGGCCCGGCGTGCGCCGTCTGGGTGAATAAACAAAAACCAATCAGTGCCAACCGACGTTTCATCGTCCTTTACCTCATAAAAAAGTGCGTTTTACCGGGCATCAGCCTGCCGTCGGCGTCTCAAGCATCGCGTCCGCCAACGTATCCGGCGTGCAACGCAAATCGCCGATCATCAGCACATTGTTTTCCGTGCGCCCAAGGCCCGGATCCAGGCGGAACCGGCACAGCAACTGGTTGCCGTGGCGCACTTCCAGGGTCGGTGAACCAGCGTTCATTTCCATGGAGAAGAAGCCGTCCACTTCACTCACGCCGCGACTGGCGTGGTTGATGATGTGGTGGCCCTTGAGCGGGTTGCCCTGGGGGTCGATCAGGCGGCCGAGCACGGTGAGGGTTCGCATCACGCGGATCTGGCGATAGTCCACGCCGCCCTTGTTCAGGTGATAACTGGAACGGGCTGGCTGGATGGTCGCGGCCGGAACGTCGTTGCCTTCGAAATCAAAGCTGACGGAACTGCTTTTGTAGGCGGTGATCGGCACAAAATTGCGCCCGGGTTTAAGGACCGCGCTACCGCCGCTCAAATCGTCGGCGCGCAAGGTGATGTCGTCGATGTCCGATTCGACATCGATGATCATGCCCGCACCGTTGCGGGTGTACTGGCTGGTCACCACCATTTTTTGCCCGCCGACGGCGACAGTGCTCTCGAGGTTCAAGCCACCGGTGAAATCGTTGTTGAAAGAGGAGCGCTGGATAAAACCGTCGCCGTTGACCCGGTCCGTCTGCATCGTCGCCATCGCGTTCATGCCAATGCCATAGGTGTCGGTGATCGCGGTGGCCGAAACGCTTTGCAGCACGTGATTCTGCAAACTCTTGCGGTAGCTGATCGAGGCATTGTTATCGCGCCCGCCGTCGCGATCGGTACGGGTGCCAATGCTGCCGGACAGCTGTTCGCCCGGGCCACCCAGCGAGACGTTCACGCTCAGATCAAGGCCACGATTGCGATCATCTCCGGAGCTGAAACTGCCCGGCCGGTCGAACAGCGACAGGCGCCAATTGGCGTCGCTGCCGAACAGTTGCGTGCGCTGGGACCACCCCAGATCAATGCCGACGCCTTCGGTATTGCCTTCGCTGTGGGACACCCGGGCATTGACCGAACTTTTGCTGGTGAGTCGGTGATTCACCGAAAAGGAAGAGTTGCTGGTCTGGCCGATAAACACATTGCGCTGGCGCACTCGCGTGCCGTCGGGCAGGGTGTCGTAGAGCCGGGTGGTGTCGAGCCAGCTACGGTTATGGCTGGCGACGATACTGCCGCTGCCGTAGGAATAAAGGCCCTGCACGTCGAGGCCAGTGCCGTAGTCCTGGGTTTTGTAGACGTTGGCAAACACGCTGGCGTTGTTGACGATCGCCCAGTCGACCGACGTGCCGTATTGCAGCGTGTCTTTTACCTGTCGACCCGACAGGCCGAGGATCACCCGCGGGTGCAGGAGGTAGTTGAAGGCGGCGCCGGCGGTCATGTCGCCGTCGGCCTGGTCTTCCCAGTTGCTGACCACTTTCGACTCACGCCCGGCGAACAGGTTGTAGCGCCAGCGCTCTTCATGATTGCGCCAGTTGTTGGGTTTGTAGACCAGTTCCAGTGTGCTTGAGGTGATCTGGCCGTCTTCGATCAGGCGCACTTCAACTTCGTAGATGCCGCCGGGTAGGGGCCGCGTATCAAGTGTCTGCAAACCCGCCGGCATTGCCTGTGTGTTGATCAGCAAACCATCGCGATAGATTTCCACCGAGCCCTGGCGATTGGCCGTGACGTAGATCGGATAGACCGCCGGTTTCGGGTTGTTGATCGCCAGGCTGTCCGAGCTGCCGTACATGACGCCCAGCGCGGTGTCGGGGCTGGCGCCGAATGAACGGGGCTGGCGAGTCAGGCCTTCCGAGTTAGGCGTGAATAACCCCATTCGCAGAAAGCTGCCTTCCAGTTCGCGCTGGGTGAAGAGCCCGTGCACGGCGTGATAGGTCTGGTTGTCCACACCACCCAGGCGGGACAGCTGCACATTCACCGCTTGGGTCCAGTTCCCCAGGCTGCTGCTGGCTTCCAGGCCGTAGCGCCCACCGAGGTCCTGGTTCTGGCCGCCATTGAGGTTCAACTGGTTACGCACGATCAACCCGGTGCTGCCCCCTTCGGGCTGGTTGTAATAAAGCGGCGCCTGATCATCGCGCTCGGCGTTTTCCGTAAGGATCGACACCAGGGAGTTTTCAAGGCTGTAGTGCACGGCCAGCAGTTGTTCGGGGCAGTTGACCTGGCAAGCTCCCAGCACCGCACCTTGTTTCAGATAGTTGGCCCAGGCCTCACGCTCGCTGGGTCTGATGGTGCTGTCGCTGACGTCAGTGAAGTCAACGAGGGTGATGCGATCATCGCGGGTCAACACGACCATCGCCTCACCGAGAAACTGTTGATCAAGTTCCACGCGCACCGCCAGCGGAACATCAAAGAAGTGTTCTTCGAACTCGCTCGGTAAACCCTTGGCTTGCGCGAGCAAACTTCGAGGTGTATGGCCGTTATCCGCCGGCGCGGCCAGGGCAGTTGCACAAATACATAGGGCAAGCGCCGTCGCGATGGGAGTCATCGGGAACATGAAAAAAATACTCTATGGATGAAGTCGGTGAAACCCGATCGACAGGGATGCGACCCTATCGATCGGTGAGCGTTATCAAGTAAGACAGAACTTACTTACGGAACGCGCTTTGGTTTAGATGCGCGGAATGGCATCAAACATGACGACCGGGTTGGCGGTGTAGAGCCCCACGTGATTATCGGACAGTCTGCCGCTACTGATAACCAGGTCTGCACGCATGCCGTAGTTAGACTCTTCATCACCTACCACTTCCTGAGAGGTGGCAGTCAACACCTTGCCGTTGAAGGTGTAGATCAGAGGGATACTCGAGGCCGGATCACCGTTGAACAAAGGGGTAGGGCCGCCTACGACGTAAGCACCCACCGAGCCATTGGCGTGCTTGATATCAAAGGTGCCACGGACTTCAGTCAGGGTGCGGGCAATGTGGTCGAGGTACATTCTTTCATCTTTACCGAAGTCGTGGTTCACAGGCATGGCATGGAAATCCCTGCTCGGAATGTCCGCGGTAATGTTGATGGAGGTGCGCGACTCTTCCGCAGCGAACGCCATCGAAGCGCTCAGGGCCAGGAGGGTCATCGGAACGGCGATTGCAAACTTCTTGAACATTTTTGAATACCTGTCTTTTCAATGGATTGGGCCGAGGAAAGTCTGAACAAGCGAGCGCCTTTCACTCCTGTGTTGGCAATTCGCTTAACTTTCGACGCCGGAGAATGATCGGCCAATTCCTTGAGAAAGTAAGTACGTAACTTCCGAAGAACATGTAGTAACAATGGTGTTCGAACAGCAGGAAAAAATCGGAAAAAACAACAATTCGATTGTTTTACCCTCAGAGAAATACTACACACAGATTTAACTTAAAAAACACACAGACAAGCACTAAATAAACTTCCGTAAGACCGGGACTACTTATCTAATGTTAATGGGTTAATAGCAAAGCGGCGAACTTCCATGATTAGTTCAATTACTCTAAAAAAGCAATCGATGCGCCCTTCTCGTCAGTGAATGCACTTGGCTTTCAATCATCCCTCGCGCCGTTGCGGGCCAAGACCGTTGGTCGAAACCCCTTGCGCAAGCCTTAAGATATATCTTAAGTTGTATCTAAACGCGACGAGAGAAGACGCAAAAATGAGAGACCATCATTCCCATCGAGAACACGGCGACAGCCGCGACAGCTTTGAAAAACGCCCGGGCCCCGGCCGAGAACGCGGCGGACGCGGCCCCCGGGTGTTCGCCCCCGGCGACCTGAAATTGTTGCTGTTGGCATTAATCGCCGAGCAGCCGTGCCACGGCTATGACCTGATCCGCCAGATCGAAAGCATGTTCGATGGCGCCTACAGCCCCAGCCCCGGCGTGATCTACCCGACCCTGACCTTCCTTGAAGAAAGCGAAATGATCCTGGGCGATGCCGAAGGCGGCAAAAAACGCTACAGCATCACCGACGCCGGACGTCTGTCGTTGACCGAGCAGGCGATTGCGCTGGACGGCGTGCGGATGCGCATCGAGGTCAGCAAGCGTTCCTTGCGCGGCCATGATCGCCCGGCCGAGATCCACGAGGCGGTGCACAACTTGCGTCACGCCTTGCAGATGCATCACGGGCGCTGGAGTCCGGAAGAAATCCTGCGGGTGCGCGATCTGCTCAACAACACCGCCAAAGCCATCGTCGATGGCCCTGCCGTTCAACCCGTTCAGGAGCAAGCCGAATGACTGAAGTTGTGCACACCATTCACCGCGTCATGCATGAGATCAAACGCCGTCGTCTGGAAGTGCTCCGCGTGGTCGACCTGACCCCGCGGATGCGCCGGATTACCCTGGGCGGCCCGGAGCTGGCCGGTTTCGTCAGCCTCGGTACGGACGACCACGTCAAATTGCTGTTCCCGCAAAACGCGGCGGAGCAAGCAGCACTGGAAACCCTGGTGCTCGGCGCCGGTAAAGACAACGGGCCGATGCCGGCGATGCGTGACTACACACCGCGTCGTTACGACCTCGACACCTTGGAACTGGACATCGATTTCGTCCTGCACGGCGACGGCCCCGCCGCGACCTGGGCCGAGCAGGCCCAACCCGGCCAGTTCCTGCACATCGGCGGGCCAAAGGGCTCTATGATCGTGCCGGACATGTTCGACAGTTATCTGCTGATCGGCGACGAAACCGCCCTTCCCTCCATCGCCCGCCGCCTCGAAGGCCTGGGGGCCAATCGGCGTGCACTGGTGATCGTGGAAGTGGAGAACGGCGCCGAGCAGCAACGCCTGGAGAGCGCCGCGCAGGTCAACGTGATCTGGGTCTTGCGTGAGGGCGGCAAAGACAATTTGCTGACCACCGTGAAGCAACTGCAGGTGCCGAGCGGCAATCTGTATGCGTGGGTGGCGACTGAGACCAAGGTGTCACGGCAGATCCGTCGGGTGTTGCTTGATGAGCATGGTTTGAATGAGCAGTTCGTCAAAGCCGTGGGTTACTGGCGGGCGGATGACAGCGACGAGGAATAACCGCAACCCTTGTGGCTGGTTCCTTGTGGTGAAGGGTTTCTGTGGCGAGGGGACTTGTCCCCGTTGGAGTGCGAAGCGCTCCCAAAATTTTCGACCACTGCCGAGATTTCGGGGCTGCTGCGCAACCCAACGGGGACAAGTCCCCTCGCCACAGTAGTCTCCTCGCCACAGTAGGGTTTCACTTTTGGCCCGGGTGCCACCTGTCCAACGCGATAATAATCAAGGCGATCACCACAAACCCAACCAACAACCCCCCCGCATTCACAAACACCTGTGGATAACCCAGCGTGCCGACATCAATGAACGGATAGGGATAAACCGCCAACTCATGCCCACGCAGCAGCGAATAGGCGAAGTACACCAGCGGATAAATCACCCACAACCCGATATGCCGCAGCCGCAACGTGCCTTTGGGCACACACCACCACCAATACGCCAGAAACAGCAGCGGCATGACGTCGTGCATTAATTCATCGGCCAGCAACTGCCAGCCTTCGGGGTGCCACAAGTGGCGCAACAACAGGCTGTACGCCAGGCCGACCACGGTGATGCTCACCGCAACCCCACTGCTCACCCACGGCTGCAAAAACCAGCGTCGCGCCGCCGACTTGCGAGTCGTCCATTCGCAGGTCAACACGGTCGCCACCAGCGTATTGGTCAGCACCGTGAAGTAGCTGAAAAAGCTCAGCAGCCCACCCAGCAAACTGGCTTCCAGCGTCCAGCGTGAGTACAGAATCAGGTACAGCTGAATGGCCAGCCCCGACCAGCCCAGCACCGCGCCCACCGCCACAAAACGACGCCGCGCGGAAGCACCTGGCGTCGATAGGGTGACCATGTTCAGAGCGGGCGCTTGGTGCGCATCAGCTTCACGTACAGGCGTTCGACCTTCTCTCGGGCCCACGGGGTTTTGCGCAGGAAGGTCAGGCTCGACTTGATACTCGGATCGCTCTTGAAACAGCGGATATCAATGCGCTCGGCCAGCCCCGACCATTCGTAATGCTCAACCAAGGCGTTGAGGATTTGCTCCAGCGTCACGCCGTGCAGCGGGTTGTTGTTCTGTTCGGTCATGCCGGGCCTTCGAGCGATGTAAGGATGGGAAGCCGCGCACCTTAGCCGAGGGCTTCCCTGGGGGGAAGCGATCTGTGTGCTGTCAGCTAAATGTAGGTGAAACGCAAAAGATCGCCGCCTCGTTTCACTCGACAGCGCCTACAGGCGAACGCATTTCAATGTAGGAGCCGTCGAGTGCAAAGAGGCGGCGATCTTTTCCCACGGACTGTTACCGAATCCGAAACGCTCCATGTCAGCAAAAGCGCTTTCTCTATTTGTAACAGGACATTATCCTTGCGCCCGTCAAGCTGAAACGCTTCATCTGCCCGCGTCATAGTGCCGCTTCCGTTCACTCCCCCAGAAAAAGATCAAGAATTCCTTCTCTATGCCTGATTTCCCAACTCCGCGAGACAGCGCTGTCTGTACCGCTATTGCCAGCCGAAAAGCCCTGAACCTGATCGCTGGATTCAGCGCTTTCGGCCTCGCCACCTGCACCCAGGCCGCTCCTGCGTTTGATAGCGAATCCCCCTGGATGCTCGGCGACTGGAACGGCACGCGCACCGAACTTTCGGAAAAAGGCTACGACTTCAAAGTCGATTACACCGGCGAAATGGGCAGCAATCTGCACGGCGGCTACGACCACGATCGTACGGCGCGCTACAGCGATCAGTTTGGTTTCGGCACGCATCTGGACTTGCAGAAAATCCTCGGCTGGGACGACGCCGAATTTCAGCTGACCATCACCGAACGCAGCGGCAACAACATCAGCAACGACCGGATCAACGATCCGCGGGTCGGTGGCTTCACGTCGGCTCAGGAAGTCTGGGGCCGCGGGCAGACCTGGCGCCTGACGCAGATGTGGTATCAGCAGAAATTCTTCGACCAGAAGCTCGACATCAAGGTCGGCCGTTTCGGCGAAGGCGAGGACTTCAACAGCTTCCCCTGCGACTTCCAGAACCTGGCGTTTTGCGGCTCCCAGGTCGGCAACTGGGTCGGCGGCATCTGGTACAACTGGCCGGTCAGCCAGTGGGCGATGCGCGTCAAATATCACCTGACGCCGGAGCTGTATGCGCAAGTCGGCGCGTATGAGCAGAACCCGTCGAACCTCGATCGCGGCAACGGCTTCAAGCTCAGTGGCAGCGGCACCCAAGGCGCGATTCTGCCGGTCGAACTGGTGTGGTCGCCGAAGCTCAACGGCCTGCCAGGCGAATACCGCGCCGGTTACTACTACAGCAACGCGAAGGCCACGGATGCCTACAAGGACAGCAACGGTCAGCCCGCTGCCCTGAGCGGCGAGGCTTACCGCAGCGCATCGAGCAAGCACGGCGTGTGGTTGGGCGTGCAACAGCAAATCACCAGCCGCGCCAGCGACAACTCTCGCGGCTTGAGCGTGTTTGCCAACGGCACGATGCACGACAAGAAGACCAACGCCATCGACAACTACGTCCAGGCTGGCGTCGTCTACAAAGGGTTGTTCGATGCTCGCGCCAGGGACGACATTGGCTTTGCCCTCGCCCGCGTACACGTCAACCCGGCCTATCGCAAGAACGCCGAAGCAACCAATCAGGCCCGCGCCGTCTTTGACTACGACGACCCTTCGTTCCTGCCGCCCCAGGACACCGAATACAGCGCCGAACTCTATTACGGCGTGCACGTCACGAACTGGCTGACCGTGCGTCCGAACCTGCAATACATCCGCCACCCCGGTGGCGTGGACAAGGTCGATGACGCGCTGATTGGCGGGATCAAGATCCAGTCATCGTTCTGACCAACACCGAAAAACCCTTTAGGAGCCGGCTTGC
>NZ_JBOFQE010000105.1:0-50671 GCF_051660785.1 Pseudomonas sp. | reverse complement strand
AGCGAGCCTGCTCGCGATGGCGGTGTACCAGTCGACTGAAAGGTTGCCTGACCCACCGCTATCGCGAGCAGGCTCGCTCCCACAGTTTGATCAGCAACAAATCCCCACTTCCTCGAGTCTGTATACTGCGCCCTCGTCTTGAACACTGAGGTCGCTGCATGCCATCCGTTATTTCCACCGACGTTTTGATTGTCGGCGCTGGTGTCGCCGGCCTCTGGCTGAATGCGCGTCTGCGTCGCCAGGGTTTTTCGACCGTGCTGGTGGAAAGCGCCAGCCTCGGCGGCGGGCAGAGTGTGAAGTCCCAGGGCATCATCCACGGTGGCGCCAAGTACGCGCTGCATGGCGCCCTGACCGGTGCCTCGGAAGCTATCGCCGACATGCCGCGCCGCTGGCGTGAAGCATTGGCTGGCGACGGCGAGCTGGACTTGTCCGGGGTGCGCCTGCTGTCCGAAGCCCATTACCTCTGGTCTCCGGGAACGATCGCCGGCAACCTCACCAGCTTCTTCGCCAGCAAAGCGGTGCGTGGCCGGGTCGATCAGGTCAAGGGCGACCAACTGCCGCCAGCCCTGCAAGACAAGCGCTTCAAAGGCAAGGTCTATCGCCTGGCGGAACTGGTGATCGACGTGCCGAGCCTGATTCAGCGCCTGGCCGATCTGGCCGGTGATGGCCTGCTTGCCGGTCAGAAGATCGAACCGTTGCTCGACGGCGGCGTGCTGGTGGGCCTGAAGGTCGACGAGCGCGAGATCCGCGCCCAGCGCATCGTGCTCAGCGCCGGTGCCGGCACAGCGTCGTTGCTCGAGTCACTGGGCCTGAGCCGGCCGGCCATGCAACGCCGACCGTTGCACATGATCATCGCCAAAGGCCCAGGCCTCAAACCGCTGTACGCTCACTGCCTGGGCGGCGGTACCAAGCCGCGCATCACCGTGACCACCCATCCGGCCGCCGATGGCCAATGGGTCTGGTACATGGGCGGCGATATCGCCGAAGCCGAAGGGGTTGCCCGCGAACCCGCCGAGCAAATCGCCACGGCACAGAAAGAGCTGGGCCAGTTATTGCCATGGATTGACCTGAGTACCGCGCAATGGGCGACCTTGCGCGTGGATCGCGCCGAACCGCTGCAATCGGGGCTGACTCGTCCTGACAATGCATTCCTTGCCGAAGAAGGCCGGCTGCTGGTTGGCTGGCCAACCAAACTGGCGCTGGCGCCGGACTTCGCCGACCGGGTCATCACATCCTTGCAGCGTGACGGCATTCAGCCAAGCCATCCGGCGCCGCTGCCCGAACTGCCAAAACCACCGATTTGTGTCCCCGCCTGGGAGCAACTACTGCCATGAGCCAACCGACCCTGCATGAACTGCATCGCCCCTTAGGCAGCACCGGCCTGCTGGTGTCGCCGCTGGGCCTGGGCACGGTCAAGCTCGGCCGCGATCAAGGCGTGAAATACCCCAACGGCTTCCAGATTCCCGGCGATGACGAAGCGCGCATGTTGCTCAAACTCGCGCACAACATGGGCATCAACCTGATCGATACCGCCCCGGCCTATGGTCGTAGCGAAGAACGACTCGGGCCGTTGTTGCGCGGCCAGCGCCAGGATTGGGTGATCGTCAGCAAGGTCGGCGAAGAGTTTGCCGACGGCCAGTCGAGCCACGATTTCAGCGCCGCTCATACTCGATTGTCAGTGGAACGCAGCCTGCAACGCCTGGAAACGGATTTCATCGACCTGGTGCTGGTGCACTCCGATGGCAACGACCTGGCAATCCTCAATGACAGTGAGGTCTACGCGACCCTCGCCGCGCTCAAGGCCGAAGGCAAGATTCGCGGCTTCGGTTTTTCCGGCAAAACCGTTGAAGGTGGTTTGAAGGCTCTGGAACAAGGTGATTGCGCCATGGTCACCTACAATCTGAACGAACAGAGCGAGAAGCCAGTCATTGACTATGCTGCTGCTCACGGTAAAGCCATTCTGGTCAAAAAAGCCCTCGCCAGCGGTCACGTCTGCCTGAGTCCGGGCGTGGACCCGGTGCGCGCCAGCTTTGAGTTGTTGTTTGAACACCCGGGTGTTGCCAGTGCTATTGTCGGGACCATCAATCCGCTGCACCTCGCCCACAACGTCGCGACCGTTGCCCAGGTCCTACGTAGAAACTGATGCCGCCCACGCGGCCTTAAGCAGGAGCCGACATGCCGCGTACGCTCATAAGAAAGAACCCGAGCAACTTCAAGACCCTGCCGTTGTACGTCGAAGCGACTCCCGAAGGCTTGAGTTATCAGAGCGTCGGGATGCCGCTCAATTTCTCCCAGACCCTGCAACGTCGCCGCCCGGTGACGGTGCCCGACACCGAGCGCTTCGCTCTCGAACTGGCCAACCTCGGGGTCTCGGTGCGCCTGACCCTGCATTGGCAGAATCGCGATTACTGGGTGTTGGTGCGTCAGCGCCGGCAAGACCGTGGCGATGTGGTGCTCAAGTTGATCTCCGGCTATGTGCCGGCGCACGAGCTGAACCTGCCACTGCACACGGCGATCCAGGAGATTGCCGAAGAGTGCCTGCTGGAAACTCCGGAAGGTTGGCTAGGTGGGCGATTCAATGACACCTGGCTGCCGGCGCCCTACTCCTCCGCGCTGCATTATCGCGAGGCATTGCCCTTTCGCCTGACGCCGCTGTCCGGCTCGGCGCGGCCGGTGCGTTGCGCCAAAATGCAGCTGATCGAACGTCCACGGGCCTATGTGCATTTGCCGACGGCCTCGTTGCAATTGATTTATGACTTGCGCCTGGACGTGCCCAAAGAAGCCAAATCCCTGAGCCTGTTCCATGTCGACGAACGACTGGAAGGTGATCAACTGGTCGCGAGACTCGATCGCAAGCGCCCCGATTTGTACTTGATGCCGTTGCAGGACGGTCAGCCGATGGCCGAGTTGTACACCTTGAAAAAGGATCAACTGTACCCGGCGAGTACGCGCGGTTTGTATCTGGCCGAGAGCTTTGCCCAGCAGGAAGGCTGGCTGGTGCGGGATGAGCGGATTCGCTGGAAGGATTGGGTGCGCCAGCAGGGGTTGAGTCTGCCGGGGAAGGACTCAGGTTTGGCGCGGTTGCGCGGGAAGGCGAAGCAACTGCTGAAGAAGATCGTGCCGCGCAAGGCGGTGCGGTAGGAACAAGAGTTTTTTGTGGCGAGGGAGCTTGCTCCCGCTCGGCTACGCAGTAGCCGCAACCGGCTAACGACTGTTCCCCTGATATTACGCGGTGTATGGTTTTAGGGCTGCTTCGCAGCCCAGCGGGAGCAAGCTCCCTCGCCACAAGTGAGCGTTTCGCTCTCAGTTATTACGGATTTTCTCGACTATTGCGGTAGTCGAGCTGTTCGCCACCAGCCCCAGCACTTTCACGGTTCCGCCGTAAGCGGTCACGATGTCCGCGCCGACCACCTGGTCTATCCCGTAATCCCCGCCCTTCACCAATACGTCCGGCTTGACCTCGCGCAGCAGGTTTTCCGGGGTGCCTTCAGGGAAGCTGATCACCCAGTCCACTGCACCCAAACCGGCCAGTACCGCCATGCGACGGTCGACGCTGTTGATTGGCCGGCCCGGCCCTTTCAGGCGGCTCACCGAAGCATCGTCGTTGACCGCGACAATCAGACGATCACCTTGGGCGCGCGCCTGCTCGAGGTAGGTCACGTGGCCGGCGTGCAGGATGTCGAAGCAGCCGTTGGTGAAGACGATCTTCTCTTTATGCGCACGCGCATCGTCGACCGCCAGCAACAACTGCTCAAGGCCCAGCACACCGCGCTCGGAGCCTTCTTCACGCTGGATGGCGCGACGCAGTTCCGGGGCACTGATCGCCGCCGTACCGAGTTTACCGACGACGATGCCCGCCGCCAGGTTGGCCAGCGCTACCGCGTGTGGCAGCTCTTCGCCCGCGGCAATGGCGGCCGCCAGGGTGGAAATCACCGTGTCACCGGCACCGGTCACGTCGAACACTTCACGCGCACGAGCCGGCAGGTGCAGCGCCGGGTGATCCGGGCGCAGCAAGGTCATGCCGTGTTCGCCACGGGTCACCAGCAATGCGCCGAGGTCCAGGTCGTGCATCAACTGCGCGCCCTTGCTCACCAGCTCGTGCTCATCGGCGCAGCCACCGACGATGGTTTCGAATTCGCTGAGGTTCGGCGTGATCAGGCTCGCCCCCCGGTAGATCGAGAAATCCTTGCCCTTGGGATCGGCCAGCACCGGGATCCCACGGGCACGGGCGGCCTGGATCAGCACCTGATGGTTTTTCAGCGCGCCTTTGCCATAGTCGGACAGCACCAGAACCTTGATGCCTTCGAGCAACTCGTCGACTTGCTCGCCCAGCGCCCGGGCGTCAGTGGCGAAGGGTTCTTCGAAGTCAATACGCAGCAATTGCTGGTGACGACTCATGACCCGCAGCTTGACGATGGTTGGCTGGTGCGCAATACGCTGGAACATCGCGCGCACACCAGCACCCTTGAGGCTGTTGGCCAGGCTGTCGGCAGCTTCGTCATCGCCGGTCACGCCGACCAGCGAGGCCGGTGCACCGAGGGCGGCAATGTTCAACGCAACGTTGGCAGCACCGCCCGGGCGGTCCTCGATTTGCTCGACCTTGACTACCGGTACCGGCGCCTCAGGGGAAATCCGTGAGGTACCACCATGCCAGTAACGGTCGAGCATGACATCGCCGACCACCAAGACAGGGGCTTGATCGAATCGCGGCATGGACAACTTCATGGAGCAACCCACATACAAAATGAACAGGGGCGCGATATTACCACAGGGTTGACGCTGGCTTGCGTAGCGGCTGCAATGGGATGATCTGGCGGGGAAAACTGTTCATTTATTGAGCAGAAATGCCGATAAACGATACAAATCACCGGGCGCATTGCACGCCCGGTGAGCAAGGGTCAGGCGATGTCTTCCGCCGGAGCATCAAGGCCCATGGCGTTCAGTCGGGCGTAATAACCGTTGTGCGCAAGGAGTTCGGCATGGGTGCCGCGCTCGACGATCCGCCCCTGATCCATGACCAGAATCAGGTCCGCCTTCTCGATGGTGGACAACCGGTGAGCGATCACAAGCGTGGTCCGGCCTTTCATGACCTGGTCCAGCGCCGCCTGAATATGCCGCTCAGACTCGGTATCGAGGGCCGAAGTGGCTTCGTCGAGTATCAGCAACGGTGCGTTCTTCAACAGGGCACGGGCAATCGCCAGGCGCTGGCGCTGACCGCCGGACAGCAACACGCCGTTCTCGCCGACCTGGGTGTCCAGGCCTTCGGGCAACTGTGCGATGAAGTCCATCGCATAGGCGTCTCTTGCCGCTTTTTCAATGTCTTCGCGGGGCGCGCCCGCCAGATCGCCGTAGGCAATGTTGTTGGCTACGGTGTCGCTGAACAGGGTCACATGCTGGGTCACCTGGGCGATGTGCTTGCGCAGGTTCAGCAGTTTGTATTGTTCCACTTCGACGCCATCGATCAGGATCTCGCCCTTGTCGTGGTGATAGAAGCGCGGAATCAGGTTGGCCAGCGTCGACTTGCCGCTGCCCGAACGTCCGACCAGCGCGACCATTTGCCCCGGCTCGACCGAGAAACTGATGTCGTCGAGGACCTGGCGATCGGTGTCCGGGTAGGTGAAGCTCAGGTTGCGCACGTCCAGGCGACCACTGACGGCATCGCGCTCGACGGTGCCCGTATCAATTTCAGGCGCGACGTCCAGTTGCTCGAAGATGCTCTCGGCACCGGCCACACCCTTCTGGATGGTCGAGCTGACTTCGGACAATTGACGGATCGGCTTGGGCAGCAGGCCGGCCAGGGTGATGTAGGCGACCATGTCACCGGCCGACGCATCGCCGCGCAGGTACAGCACCAGGAACATCAGCACCGCCATGGCGCTGTAGATCACCAGTTGCAGCAACGGCGTGTAGATGGCGCCGGTGCGGGTCATGCGCAGCTGTTTGTCGGTGTTGCCCTGGCTGGCATCGTAGAAGCGTTTTTCTTCGTAGACTTCGCCGCCGAAGCTGCGCACCACGCGATAACCCTGGATGGTTTCCGACGCTACGTGCGTCACATCGCCCATGGCCAGCTGGATTTTCTTGCTCTGCTTGCGGAATTTCTTGCTCGCAGTGCGCACCATTAACGCAATCAACGGCAGGATGGCCACCATGACCAGGGTCAGGCGCCAGTTCATGAACAGCAGCGAGGCGAACAGGAAGATCACCGTCATGCCTTCACGGATTACGACCTTGATCGCATCTGTGGCCGCCCCGGTGACCATCGTCACGTTGAAGGTGATACGCGAAATCAGATGACCCGAGTTATGCTTGTCGAAATACCGATTGGGCAGAACCAGCAGGTTGTTGAACAACTGCACACGCAGGTCGTGCACCAGCCCGAGGGAAACCTTGGCCAGAAAGTAGTTGCCCAGATAAGATCCCAGCCCCTGCCATGCGGCAATCAGGATGATCAGCAACGGCACCGCCTGCAGCAGTTGCAGGTCACGCAGGTAAGGCACGGTTGGAAACAGCACCGCCTCAGGGTTGGACAAGCCGTCGACGAAGTATTTGAGGATGTAGCCGAGCATTGGCTGCGTCGAAGCGAAAATCAGAAAACCGACGATGCTGATCAGAAACAGGCTGATATACGGCCGGACATAGCCGAGCAGGCGGAAGTAGATTTTCAAGCTCGAAGGGCTTGCGGAGAGACTGGAGTCGGTCATATCACGCGAATGTCGATAAAAAGGACGCTGACTTTAGCACAGCTTCTTCAGGGTTCTGGCAATCGCATAAAGGCTGTTATTGTTAGGCGTCATATTCAGCATCAAATAGCCATCACCCCGAAATGGCCGATCAACTTTCAGGATTGAATCTCTCAGCATGCAACTCAGCGGCTTCAACAGCACATCCAATCGAGTTTTCGATTTCATCTGCCTCTGGATTCTTCCAATCGGCTATCTTTTGCTCCTGTGTGCGCTGTTCTTCCTGCCCGGCCGAAGTCTGCATCACAAGCTTTTTTATGGCCTGTTCAGCATTCCGTCGCTGATCGCCCTGTGCCTGCGCCCCCGTGAACTCAAGGAGTTGCTGCGCGAACCGGTCTTCATCGCCGTGCTGCTGTTCGCGACCTGGGCCATGATGAGTTTGTGCTGGGGTCCCGGCAGCGAAAGCGTTGCCGCACAACTCAAGGCTCCGCTCCATACCCTGCTGCTGTTTGGCGGCTGTTACCTGCTGGTGCGTTATCGCAGTGAAATCGTCCAGCCCTTGCTGTTCACTGCCGCGATGGTCGGACTGATCGGCACCGCCTACAACCTGTTCATGTTCGCCCGCGTGTACGCGCCCGGTTTGCGTCTGATCGGCGGCGGCGCATTCGACAACCCGCTGCTCAGTTCTCACATGTATGGTTTCTACTGTGCCTACTGGCTGAGCATGAGCATGATCTGCAAGCGTCGCCAGATGCTCTGGCTGAGTATCCCTGCGATGGCAATCATGTTCACCGCCGTCATTGCCACCGGTTCCAGGACGCCGCTGGTGGCCCTGACAATGGCCGCGCTCTGGCTGGGTTTCATCTGCTGGAACCGTCGGTCCCTCGTATTACTGATTGCCCTTATTGCCAGCGTGGCAGCGGTGACCGTGCTGTTTTCGCAGATGATCATCGAACGAGGCGATTCCTACCGCTTTGAAATCTGGCAATTGGCCGTGCAGAAAATTGCCGACCACCCATGGATCGGTCATGGCTACAACGCCGACCTGGCCCTCGACCCCGGTGTCGGCTACACCTTTCAAGAGCCCCACAGCTTTGCCTTGGGCGTGCTCTATTACGTCGGTATCTTCGGTTTGCTGCCGTGGCTGTTTTTCCAGGCCTGGGGGTTGTTCAGCAGCTGGCGCTATCGCCTGCAACCGTTGTTCATCATCGCCTCGACCTGGCTGATATTCGGTATCGGCGCTGGCCTGACCGAGGGCGGCGGGATCATTTCCCGGCCCAAGGAGCACTGGTTCCTGTTGTGGATTCCGTTGGCGCTGATCGTCGCGCTCAGCGTCAACCAGCGCGCCAGACGCTTGCTGGCAATGCCGATCAAGACGTTGACGCCGACCGCCCTGCAGCAGCTCACCGCCAGTGCGCACGTGATCGAAGAAGATGGCCTGGGCCCGAAAGTCCTGCGCCTGATCGATGGCAGCTTCCTCAAGCTGTTCCGCCGCCGCCGCTGGTACACCTCGGGCAGTTTCAATCCCTATTCCGAACGCTTTGCCGTCAACAGCGAGCAACTGCGCACCATGGGGATTCCAACCCCGGCTATTCTTGACCTTTACCGCCTCAAGGATGGGAGCAGCGCGGTGCATTACTCGCCGTTGCCGGGAAATACCCTGCGCCAGGTCCTGCAAGGCATAACCGCGCCGGCGGTGCGTCAGGCGCTGGTGGAGCGTTTCGGCAAGTTCATGGCTCAACTGCATGAGCAGGGGGTCTATTTCCGCTCGCTGCATCTGGGCAACGTGCTGGTGCTTGAAGATGGCGAGTTCGGCCTGATCGATGTGGCCGACATGCGCATCTATCCATCGTCGCTGAGCCTGTCCCTGCGTCAGCGTAATCTGCGTCATATGCAACGCTATACGGTGGATCGACGCTGGCTGTTCGAAGATCACTTCGAAGCGTTGCTCCAGGGGTACGCCATGACGGCGTCGAAATCCGCTGTTGATAACCTGCACAGGCAAGTGCTGGCCGGGAGTTCCCCGGCTCGGGCTCATTGATGAATCAAACCAACCCACTCATTGCGCTGGCAGCCTATCTGCTGGCCATCGTGACCGCCGCCCTGTTGTTGCGTGCCGTTCCGAAAATCGCCCGTCACCTGGAGCATTCCGGCGAAAGCCGCTATGCCAGCATTGATGGGCTTCGCGGCTATCTGGCGTTCGGCGTATTCGTGCACCACTCGGTCATTACCTGGATCTTCCTGCGTACCGGCGTTATCGAATTTCCGCCGAGCAACTTCTATTCACAGCTTGGCCAGGGCAGCGTCGCACTGTTTTTCATGATCACCGGTTTTCTGTTCTGGAACCGGTTGCTCGTTCAGGGACGTCAACACGACTGGCTGGCCTTTGCGGTCTCCCGGGTGTTTCGTCTCTACCCTTTGTACCTGCCGTTGATGCTGATTGTATTTGTCACGGTGTTCTATCTGCAGGACTGGGAACTGAAGGAGCCCGGCATTCGTCTTTTCGGCCAGATCCTGGCCTGGCTGACCTTCGACCGACCGGACGTCAACCAGTACCACCAGACCGGCATGCTGATCTCCAACGTCACCTGGACGCTGGGCTACGAGGTGTTTTTCTATCTGGCGCTGCCATTGGCCGGCATGGTCTTCATTTATCGCGGCAGCTGGCTGCAAGTGGTGCTGTGCCTGATCGGCATTTACGCCCTCTACCAACTGGTCGGCTGGGAGCACTCGCTGAAAAAACACTTCCTGGCGAGCTTCCTCGGCGGCATCGGTGCTGCGTACTGGGTTCACCGACCACAACTGGTGGCCTGGGGGCGGTCGCGACTGGCGGGGATTATCGCGTTGCTGGCCCTGGCGATTGCCTTTACGGCATTCAACCGCGCGTTCAACCTGGTGCCGCTGGTGCTGCTTTCCTTGTTTTTCGTGATCGTGGCATCCGGAAACACCCTGTTCGGCGCGCTCAAGCCACGCAGCATCCGCTGGTTAGGAGAAATCAGCTACAGCACCTATTTGCTGCACGGCTTCGTGCTTTGGGTGATGGTCCAGCGCCTGCCGCTGGTGCTGCACCTGGACGCTCGTGACACCTGGACGTATCTGTCGCTGCTGGCCGTGTGCAGTTGCCTGTTGATCGTCATCAGCAGCTTGACGTTCATGTACATAGAGAAGCCAGGCATGGCGGCCGGCAAGAAGGTCTTGCAGTGGCTGCGCCAAGGCAAAAAGGCCGAAAAGAGCATGGCGGAGAAGATCGCTCGCTGATATCGCCTGTCATGTAGCAGCTGGCGAAGCCGCCTGCTACAGGGATCGTACGGCCTTAGTCTTTTTCCAGCGGCGAGAAGTACAGTCGCCCCAGACCACGCCAGGTCTTCTTGTTCCAGGCCTTGAACGGGATCTGCGCCAGCAGCTCGCGGGCCAGCTTGCGATCACGGTTGGCGGTCTTGAGAAACATCGAACTGAGGAACCTGTAACGCACCTCGTCGTACAGCGGATGATCGCTGAACAGCGCGTAGGAGCGCAGGATGTTATCGATCATGAAGCGGTGATTCTTGTAGGAGTTGGTGGCGTGCTTGCGATAGCGCGCCATCAGTACATTCAAGCCATCGATAAAGTAACCGGCACGGGTCACCTTCAGCTCGATCAGCAAGTCTTCCAGGCGAATGTTCGGATCGAAACCGCCCACCTTGTCCAGCGCTTCCCGGCGGATCATCAGGGTTGGCGCCGGGGGATAAGGCTTGCGTTCCAGGAACATGTCATCGAAGTCCAGACGACGGAAGGGCACATCGCGGCGCTGACGCTTCTCGGGGTACAGATTGCCATCGGCGTCGATCAGCTCGATGTTGCCCGCGCAGATGCCGACCTCGGGCTTGCCGTCCATGTAGGCCACCTGCGTCGCGATACGCTCCGGCAGCATGATGTCATCAGAACCGAACGGCACGATCAGGCTTCCGCTGGAGCGCGCGATAGCGCCATTGAGCGTGTTGGTCAGCCCCTGATTCTGCTGAACCCGAAAATCGAAACCGTGCTGCGCCTGCAAGGCCTTGATCCGCTCGACACTGTCATCCTTGGAGCCGTCGTCGACCACCAGGAACTCGATGTTCTTATAGGTCTGGTTGATGACGCTGAGGATGCTTTCCTCGATGTAGCGAGCGTGGTTATACGACGCGATGATGACGGTTACGAGAGGTTGCGCGTCGCTCATGGTTGTTCCTTGCGGGCCTGTTCCAGGCCGGAGTCGATCAGGTTCAGGTATTCCTGACGGAACACCTCGATGTCATGTTGTTCCTGGAGATAACGGAAGGACTGTTCGCCCTTGGCCCTGAGCTCTTCATCCGACAGCCCGAGGTAATTGTCCAGCGCCGCCACCAGGCTTGGCACATCCTTCGGCGTAATCGCCAGCCCACCGGCACCTTCAATCAGCGGCAGCATGGCCGGCACATTGGAGGCGATCACTGGAAGATGCCCGCTCATGCCTTCGAGCAGTGCCAGCCCCAGGCCTTCCGCCAGGGACGGCATGGTCCAGATGTCGAACGCGCGGATGTACTGCAAGGCGATTTCCTTGAAGCCCAGCAGGTGCGCACGTCCGGTCAGGCCCAGGCTTTCGATTTCGGCTTTCAGGCGAGACTCTTCGCGACCGGCACCGATGATCGCTAATTGGGTGTTCGGGTACTTGTCCTTGAGGGCGGCGAACGCCTGCAACAGATAAGTGTGGCCCTTGACCGGCACCAGACGACCCAGCGCCCCGATCAAGCGCACCGACGGATCGATGCCCAGCATTTCGCGGGCACGTTCGCGGCTGTGCTGCAAACCTTCAGCCTGTTCGATGTCGATTGCATTGGTAATGGCGTAGGTGTTCTGGTCGGTGAAACCGCAGTCGCAGTCCAGCAGGTACTGTTTGACCGCCGGCGACACACCGACAAAGCGCCAGTGACGGTCGATCAGGCGCTGGGTCTGGCGGCGCCGGTAAAACCGGTCGTACTCGCCGAAACCGTGGGAAATGCCGATGCACAGCGGGACCTTCAACCAGCGGTTGAGCGCCAGCATCATGTTCACCGGCTTGAAGCGATTACAAATCACCACGTCGAACTTTTCCGCGCGGCAAAACTTGTACAGCGTCCACATCGCGCGCAGGCGCATGCCCTTGAGCGACTTGTCGGAAAACTCGAAATACACCGAACGGTCGGCCCGGCTCACAGCCTCGCCTGGCCCAGGCTTGCCACGCAGGAAGGCGGCAGTGACCTCATAGCGATCACTCGGCAGTGCCTTGACGATCTGCTCCGCGAGGTCGGCAAAATCATGGGCTTTGACGTTGTAGTCAGGCTGCAATTGCAGAACCTTTGACCGTTGACTCATAACTCTCCCCGGTGAAAACCTGTCGCATCGATGACCCAGGCCGGTTCGGCGGCAATACGCCTGACCTCGGCTGGATCGGGTGGAGGCAACCGTGACCACTCGTTGCGTTTCCAGCAAACGAAGTGGAAATACGGAAACCGGCGATCGCCATCGCGATCATTACTCAAACTGCCATTGCGCCAATACCAGTGATGCGGAAAATCATCCGTGCCGTCATGCCACTTGATGCAGCCACCGGGGGTGCTGAACGCCTCGGTAAACTCACTGCGACGACGCCACGGATTGAGCTTGCCCACCAGGGTGAACAAAGGCTCGGGGAAATTCTTGCGCCACAGGAAGATCCGACTGAATGCACCCTCGTCCAGCGCGTGATGCTCCTGATCGGTAAAACGCTCCCGCCAGCCCTTTATCTGCATGAACAACTCACGCTTGCGGGCGTTGTTGCGCATCAGGCAGAGATGCCCTGCAACCCGTCGCTCGTGCGTCGAGAACAGGTCATAACCGGCCAGCCGATCAGGGGTGAAGTAACTTCGCAGGTCACCATACACCAGATCAATATCGCCGAACCCCCAGAAATCATAGCCTTGCAGGCGGTCGGCATGAATGTGCCCCAGCGCCGGCTTGATGTCGCAAAGCTTGTAAGCCGCATCCGGGGCAAAGTCGATATCCAGCCGCTGAGATACCAGCCCACAATAATCACGGAACGTCATGCACTCGACGGTGACGTTCGGTGGCAGATGCTCAGGCGTGCCGCAGTCGCTGAACAGCAACCAGTCGATATCGGCGTTGCGACGACAACTCTCCAGAAAAAACGGCATCCAGAACGGCCATTGGCCGAAATACGGAATCAGGAAAACAATACGCGGGCACGGATTAATCACAGAAGAATCACTGCAGTTACTCAAGACGCGGCCATGCTAGGCCGTGAAGTGCTTCATTTCTGCTGTCGAGATGTATCACCATGCTTCAACAGCCATAACAATTCATGCCGCCTGACCGCTTTGCGAAAAAATTCATTCTCGCCATAAAGGGGCGGTGCCCGACGGGCCAGCAGCCGCTGTATCAGCCGACGCAAACGGCGCTTGAACGGCATTGGCGGTTGCAGGTCATGCATCATGCCCAGCGCCATCGCTTTATCGCGCTGAAGGTCCAGCGACAGTGGCAGGCAGCACGGCTGCATTGGCGCTGACGGGTCGAAGGCCGGCGGCAGCGCGATGCCATGACCCGCATCGCCCATCGGCCAGCGGTCGTTATCGTGCAAATGATTGGCGTAGCCGAGCAGGGTCGTCGGCTGCCATTCCAGGCCTTTCAAGGCTTCGAGGACCGCTTGCTGGGCGCAGAGATGATCGGGGTGCGGATCGAGCGTCGGGTGCGGCAGCACGATCACTTCAGGGCGCGCGCGCAACAGCAGTTCACGCAGATCGGCCAGCAGATTGTTCCAGGTCGGAGCGCCGTCGAGGTCGCCCGGCAAGGGGAATGGATTCAACTGGCGATACACGCGGGTGTCGCTCAATCCGGCTTCACGCGATCCCATCGACTGCGTCGGTGCGGCCTGCATCGCCGCCAGTTGCAGGCAGAAATAACCCAGCTGCACGCAATGCGCTTCAGGTACACCCGCCCAACGCGGCACTGCGATGCTGTCCCAGGCGCGCAAACGGCCCTTGAGCCGGGCGGCCTCGACCTTGCTCAGGCCAATCTGCTGATAATGTTCGGCTTCGATTTCGCCAGCGGTCAGGGTGACAATCCAGGCTTCGTCAGCCTGACTGTACAAACCATAGGCGGCCAGTTCGGCATCGTCGGCGTGGGGTGCGATCACCATCACTCGCTGGCGGCGATAATCCGGTTGCTCCAGCGCCCACAGCACCGGCTCGCCGAGCAATCGGCAGAAGCGCCCATGCAAACGCAACTCGCCCCGCGACAACACTTGCGCCTGACCACTGAGGTTCAGATAACGCAGGCCATTCACACCACGCTCAAAGGTTTGTCGGTCCGGATTATCGCCGCCCAGCAATTCGACCACAGGGTCGATAAAGCGCCCCAGCCACGTGCTTTTTACCCGCAGTGCCAACACCAGCGTTGCGTCGTCGACCAGCATCACGCCGTCGTCCAGGCGTAAACGCTCACCGTCCAGATGCACCTTGGGCTGCGGGGTGTAAGGCGGAAAACTGTATTGGTAATCGTCTTTCGGTGAATAGAACAAATGGTCGGCGAACCACGCCTCGTGGGCAATCCAGCCCAGCACCGCGAGCACCAGCGGCAGCCACCAGGCGACCAGCACGCCGACAGCAATCAACAGCAACAGCGCGATCAACAGGCCAATACGTTTGTTGCGCCGATGGCGCTTGAGCAGTTGCTGTTTACGGCTCATGGGCTCACTCACACGGTGAAGACCGGCACAGGATTGCACCAGCGGTCCTTGTATTCCCGGTCGGCGCGGCCGAAGGAAAACCGCAAGGGTTTACCAAGGGCCCGTGCATGCTCCCAGGCACTTTGGGTGTTGAGGAAACTCAGCACGCTACCGGGGCTGAACTCACGTGTTTCGGGATCGACGCCGCCGTTGATGTACTCGACGCTGATCCACTCCGGTGCCTCGACGCGGTACACCAGTTGAATCGCAATCGGTGCATCGTTGAGGAAAATCACCGAGCCGATCAGCAAGTCCCGCAGCAGCTCGATGACCTCTGCCATGCGTTCGGCACCGGTGGCCGGGAAGCCCCAGCGACGCTGGAACAGATCGCAGTAGATTGCGGCCAGTTCGCTGCTGGAAAACTCCGCGACCGGCCGCACCACTCCGCCCGCCTCTTCCAGCAGACGCAATTCACGGCGCTGGTTGTAGCGAAACTTCTTCGACAACTCTTCGGGCGTGCGGGCCATGGCCAGTTGTTCGGTCTGCAGCTTGATGTCGGTGAAACGGCCTTCGCTCAGCGCCGACAGATATCGACCGCGATGGCGCAGTGGCGCTTGTGCATCAGCAGCAGCCGGCAAAATCAACTCGGCATTGCCGAGGTCGAACAAGCCCTTCTTACCGCGGCGCTTGAGTACGTCTTTGGACAATGCCAGGTCGCGGCCCCAAGTCGGGATGGCGGCTTTCACCTCACCGCCTTGCTCCCAGGCCAGGTAACGCACCGGGATCCCGGCCAACTGCGCCAGGCGTTCAACCACCAGAGGATGTGTCGCGACGCTGCCGCCAAAACGCTGCCAGGCTTGTGCATAAGTCGAGGCGTCGACCACCGCCCAGCCACGTTCGCGCCAGCCTTGAAATCGGTTGAGCATCAGCCCCTCTGTGCCAGTTCTGTAACGTGCGGCAAATGCCAGAAAGCATCGCGTACCGCGCGGTCGGAGAAACGCTCACGCAGGCGTTCGAGCATCAGCTCGGCACACTGGCGACGTTGCTGGTCGTCCATCGCGGCCAGATGTTGCAGCCCTTGGGCCAAATGTTCGGCATCGCCCAGCGGAAACAGAATGCCCACGCCTTCGACGACTTCCTTCGCCCCACCGCATGCGGTGGCGAGCAACGGCACGCCAGCGGCCATGGCTTCCAGCAGCACCATGCCGAAGGGCTCGTGATCAGAACTCAGGGCAAACACATCGAAGGCACGGAAGTAGCGACGGGCATCCGGCACTTGGCCGAGAAACAGCACGCGATTGCCGATTCCCAGTTCGCGGGCCAGGCCCTTGAGGTCCTCTTCCAGACGACCGCTACCGAGAATCACCAGTTGGCTGTTGGCCGGCAAGCCCGGCAGTGCCTCGGCGAAACCCTGCAGCAGCGTGGTCTGGTCTTTGTCCGGGTGCAGCCGCCCGACATTGCCGACAATCCAGGCATCCGCCGACAGGCCGAGGGTTTCCCGGGCTTCGCGCACCGATACCTGGCTGGTCTGCAACGCTGGTACATCGACGCGGTTGTAGAGCGTCTGAATCCGCCCGGCCGGCCACTTCGGCAGGCAACGGCGCATGTCGTCACGCACCGCATCGGAGACCCCGAGAAGGCTCAGGCGCTTGCGGAAAATATGCGCGAAGAGTTTGCGAGTCCCGCGTTTGTAATCGTCAAACGCGTGATGCACACCGATCACCGGCAGCGAGGTGCCGAGCAAGGCGATATAGATCGGCTTGAATCGGTGAGCAATGCAGAAACTGAAGTTGCGCGAGGCGGCGATCTTGCGCAGATCGCCGATGGCGCCCAGCTTCAGGCCACGAATGGCCTTGGAGCTGTATTCCATGAACAGCACTTCATCGGAAGCGCAGTTCGCGGCCACTTCGCTATCGGCGGCCCCGGTCAAAAAGACCGTGGTCACGCGATAGCCAGTCCCCGCGAACAGGCTGGCGTACTGCCGGGCGCAGTCCAGGAACGGCCCGTCATAGCCGTGGCAGAACTGCAGCACATGGCGTTCAGCCGAGCGTGTCATAAGCGTTGGCGCCCTCTTTGACCACCAGGATGTCTTCCATGATCAGATACTGTAGATCCGATCCGAAGAACATGTTCAGTGCGTCGGTCGGCGAGCAGATCATCGGCTCGCCACGACGGTTGAGCGAGGTGTTCAGCGACACGCCGTTGCCGGTCAGCACTTCCAGCGCCTTCATCATGTCGTAGTAGCGCGGGTTGTATTCGCGCTTGAGCACCTGGGCCCGGGAAGTACCGTCTTCGTGGACGACTTCCGGCACGCGGGTTTTCCACTCTTCCGCCACTTCGAAAGTGAAGGTCATGAACGGCGCCGGGTGATCGATCTTGATCATCTGCGGTGCGACGGTGTCGAGCATCGACGGGCAGAAAGGCCTCCAGCGCTCGCGGAACTTGATCTGGTGGTTGATCCGGTCAGCCACGCCGACAGCGCTTGGGCAACCGATGATCGAACGACCGCCCAAGGCACGCGGACCGAACTCCATGCGCCCCTGGAACCAGGCCACCGGGTTGCCATCGACCATGATTTTGGCGATGTTTTCCGGCATGTTCTCTAGCTTGCGCCATGCCGGCTTGCTCGGGTGACGGGCGCACGCAGCGATGACGTCCTCGTTGCTGTACGACGGGCCGAGGTAGACGTGTTCCATCTTCTCGACCGGTACGCCACGGGCGTGAGACACATAGGCCGCCGCACCGACCGCCGTACCGGCATCGCCGGACGCAGGCTGCACGAACAGTTCTTTTACGTCATCGCGGGCGATGATTTTCTGGTTGAGCTTGACGTTCAACGCACAGCCGCCGGCGTATGCCAGCTTGCCGGTTTCCTTGAGCACGTCGCCCAAATAGTGGTCGATCATCTGCAGCGAGATTTTTTCGAACAGCGCTTGAATGCTCGCCGCGTAGTGAATGTACGGCTCGTCGGCGATATCGCCTTCGCGCTTCGGACCCAGCCACTCGATCAGCTTCGGCGAGAAGTAGTAGCCTTTGCCCTTCTCTTTATAACGACGCAGGCCGATGACGTTGGCGTAGTCGGTGTTGATCACCAACTCGCCGTTTTCGAACGAAGCCAGGCGCGAGAAATCATATTTGCTGGCGTCGCCGTACGGCGCCATGCCCATGACCTTGAACTCACCGTCGAGCATATCGAAACCGAGGAACTCGGTGATCGCGCCGTACAGGCCGCCGAGGGAGTCCGGGTCGAAGAATTCCTTGATCTTGTGGATCTTGCCGTTTTCGCCGTAACCGAAGAAGGTCGTGGCGTACTCACCCTTGCCGTCGATCCCGAGGATCGCGGTTTTCTCTTTGAAACCGGAACAGTGGTAAGCACTGGAGGCGTGGGCCAGGTGATGCTCGACGGGTTCGATCTTGATTTTCTTCGGATCGAAGCCCAGTTGCTCGAGGCACCAGACAATCTTGTTGCGATAACGCTTGTAACGACGGTTGCCCATCAGGATCGCGTCGAGGGCGCGGTCCGGGGCGTACCAGTAACGCTTGGCGTACTGCCACCGAGCCTTGCCGAACAGGCTGATCGGGGCGAATGGGATCGCGACCACGTCAACGTCGGACGGCTTGATGCCCGCCTGCTCGAGGCAGAACTTCGCCGATTCATAAGGCATGCGGTTCTTTGCATGTTTATCGCGCACAAAGCGCTCTTCTTCAGCCGCCGCGACCAGCTTGCCGTCGATGTACAAGGCTGCGGAAGGATCATGGCTAAGGGCGCCGGACAGGCCAAGAATCGTCAATGCCACAGGGGTCTAGCCTCTTTAGTCTGCATGCAGGCGACAAGCGCCTCAAAAATTGATGTGCCCCTCGCAAGGGGCGAGAGACAGCTAAAGGGCGGGATTATAGCTTAAAAGCGGCGGCAAGCCTCTAGCGGGAAGTGGCAAGCTGGCGCGTTGACAGATGAAGGACCCCGACATAAACTCCTGCGCAAATGGACTGGGGGATCCCGGTCGGCGTTCTGGCCTCGGTGAGTTTCATCGGGGCTTTTCGCTTTCTGAAAGAGGAAAAATTTTCAAACCCCAGTTTTCGAAACCCTCCCCCACATTTTCGCGACCACCACTGCAGTAGAACTTACGCTTGAGCACGTCAAAGGCACGATTTTCTTGCCCTGACCGTAAAACGCTCATACCAATGGGTCTTGCTACAAGATCCGCTAGCTGTAACCCCGTGGAATTCACTTGCTTGGTTGCAAAGACGATGTCGAACGGCAACTGAATGCTCAGCCGGTTCGCGCCATCACACATCCGACGAAACTCCAGTTCAAGCTCGTTATCCTCCCTTTTTCCGCGACGCTCGAAAATCACATGAGTCAACGCACTCTGCTGATTCTTTTCCTGTAGAAACTCATAAAGCGTTTCCAGGCAGAAGCCGAGGGCGACGTGATAAGGATTGTGAACAGGACCTTGTTTTTCGCGAAGAGCGGCTTTGTCGATAACACAACTGATTAGCACGAAATTGCTTGCGTTAATGATGGCCGTCAACTCTTCCAGAAAGGCGTGTTTGTGATGCCTGGATGTGAACAGGCTAGAGAACGCTCCTTTTTCTTTCCGGATTTCCAAATCATGCAGACCGACCAGGTCGTGCCCCATATGATTGAACTTAAACTTCTGAATGGCAGGGATAACCTTCTCGCAATAATGCCTTTTATGAAATACACAAAATGCGAGCACAAACATTGGATAGTTTGGATCTAACGTTTGCATCCCATGATCGCCGCTTTCATCCACCTAAATTATGAAATCGCTATACCTCCCGGACGGAGGTAAGAGCTTCTTCGCCTCAACATTTGCTTCGAATTCACTTTCGTTTTCAAAAAGAAAAAACTGTTGAGAGGGCAAAGTCGGGGTCGACACTGATCAAGTCTTCCTTATTTTTTTGAGCCAGGTGCGTTTGGTGCAGCACTGACACGCCGGAATACAAAAGCGTTACCCACGGCCTGCCCGCCAGTAAATACCGAGATTGCCGTCGCTGGCCTGGCGGTAAATCGTGTAGGGCAAGGAAACGGTGTCCATGACCCCCGACAGGGTCAGGTCCAGCAATACGAAGGGGACGAGGAAGCCGGTGGGATCAGGCGGGGCATTCAGGATGCAGAAGTCGTAGGCCAGGCCGCTGTAGATGCGGGGGATGGACTGGCAGTAGGTTTTTTGCTTTCGCAGGCCGCGAGCGGCGTCTTCGTCATCTTGCAGCACCGTCAGTGCGGTGCCGCAGCCTGATAAAACCAGTGAGAAAGTACCAATCGCAACAACCGTTTTTATGGTCAAGATTTGCCCTCCGTGAACGTCAGGCAAACTAGCATCGCGGCTATTCAGGGCACAGTTCATGGGGTCTGTGGATCATGTAGGACGATTCACAAGAACTTGTCCTCTTAATCTCGGGTGTCTGTTCTGGCCCCATCGCGAGCAGGCTCGCTCCTACATTTGATCTGCGGTGAACACCGAACCACTGTGGGAGCGAGCCTGCTCGCGATAGGGTCGAAGACCCGATTCAGGCGACGCCAGAGATGTCTTTGGGAAGCCGCTGATCGATGACCTGATACAGCGCACTGCTCTCAGGCCAGTTACGCATGAACCGCGCCCGGTCCCGCGCATACGCCGGGGCAAAGCTGCCCACAGAGCCATGCTGACACATCGAATCCAGGTCGATCAGCGCCCAGCGATCCTGCTGCCAGAACAGGTTGTGCCCCTTGAAATCCCCATGGCTGATGCGTTCGCGGATCAGTTCGGCAAACAAATGATCCAGCGCCACCAATTCAACTTCGGGCGCATCGCCACGTTCCACGTATGGCGCAAAGCGCTCGATGATATCCGGACCCGGCAGATACTCGGTTACCAGGTACGCCCGGCTGCGCAACCACAGAAAACGCTTCTCCAGCAACGCCAAGGGTTTGGGCGTGGCGATGCCGAGGAACTCCAGGCGATTGCCTTCGCGCCACGAGTGCCAGGCACGACTCGGGCGCCAGAAGCGTTTGAGCCAGTGCGCAAAACCTTTGATGTTGTAGCGCTTGATCACCAGCGTCCGACCATCAACCTCGACTTTTCCTACGCTCGCCGCGCCGCCGGTCTTATACAGATGACCCTGATCGAGCAAGGTATCGGCCTGGTCCAGCACGGGCATCATTGCCGCTTCTTCCTCACGACGAATAGCCCGCAGGCCAAACGCCCCGCGCTGAACGCTGAACAACGAACACTCGCGGCCAACCTTGATCAGGTAATCCTTCAAACGCCAGCTACGAACCTTGTCGATCTGCTTCTGCAACGCTTCCATCGGCAACGCGTGTTCGCCATTGCTCAGCAGGTAATACACCAGCAATTCTTCGGTGAACGGCTCCAGCGTCTTGGGCAACTGGGCGAAAAATACGCCGAGGTTTTCCAGGACCTTCTGCCGTGACAGCGGCTGACCCGGCGTTTCAGCGCAAACCCCGCCGCCATCGATCAGGTACAACCGACCGCGCTGACGCAAGAGGTTGTCCAGGTGCAGGTCTTCCTGCCAGAGCCCCTTGCGATGCATCTGGCCAATAGCGCCCAACGCCTCTGCAAGCACGGCCCCTTGCATATCCGCCAGCACCGGCAAGTGTTCGACTTGTTTCCAGGTCTGCCCCAGGCTTTCGGCGCCTTCGAGGAAGTCGAACAACAGCCAGCCACCCTCACCCTCTTTCAGGCCATCCACCAGCAGTTGCGGCGTGGTCAGCCCCTGATCGGCGAGCAAACGCACACCGTCCAGTTCACGCTGGAAATGCCGCGCCGCCTTGCTGCCGACCAACAATTTGGCCAGTACCGGGCGGCCGCGCCATACGCCCGCGCCGACATAACGCTGTCCCGGCAAAACCCGCAACAGACTCAATAGCTGCAAATCGGCGGGACCGGCAGCATCGGCCAGCGAAATGCTCATCGGCAGGCTCGGGCTGCGACCGGCGTTTTTCAGTTCAGACAAACGCATCAGCGCGTCTCCTTGCGACTGCGCCGCGCGGTCAGGCGCGAAACCCAGCTGTCCACCAGCGAACTGTCCCGTGGCTGGTCCACATAGACCGCCAGCAACTCGCGCAACTGCGCTTCAGTCCACTCCGGCGCGCGACGCAACAACGGCTCCAGGTCCTTGATCCGGTCACGCTGACCGAACAGCAACGGTCGGGTTTTTTCCAGGTCGATCAACTGCGCCTTATAACCGTCGCCCGTGGCCTGCAGAAAAATGTGTTTGGGGTAGAAACACCCGTGAAGCTGGCGCACGCCGTGCAGACGCCGCGCCAGTTCGCCACAGGCTTTCATAATGGCTACGTGCTGCGCCTCACTCAGGTCCGACCAGCGTTGCAACAGCGAATCCAGGTCATCCCAACCGTCCAGCGCGCGCGTCAGCAGAACCGCCCGCACCTCCCCGTCGACTTTGCGCTCACCAAAAAACGCCGCCTGCAGCGCCGGAATACCCAGCTTCTGATAACGACTGATGTTGCGAAACTCGCGGGCAAAACTCGGTTCGCCCAACGGCGCATGGAAGGTGCGCGTCAGGTAGTTGCTCTGGCGCTTGAGGTAGTAGCCATGACCTTCCAGATCCAGCCGAAACACGCTGCTCCAGCCGCCACCGACGGTGTTGGGTTCATCCACCGCGTCGAGCTGCTTGGCCCAGAGCGCATCGAACGTGCCGAGACCATGGCGCTCAAGCAGCGCACGGTCTTCAGCGGCCAGAAAATCAGTCATTCGCGTCCCTCGAAAAATCTCACCACGTGCCGGATGCGTTTTTTGTCGTCGGCATTCAGCCGGTCACGCTGGCGGTATTGCAGGTAAAAGCGCAGACGCTGGGTCGCCGACAGGTGATATTTCGCCACCTTGTCGAGGCAGGCCAGGTCCTTGGTGATCCGGTACTTGAGCCAGAAGCCGCGCCAGAAATCGCCGTTTGGGCAATCGATCAAAAACAGCTTGGCCTCATCGTCGATCAGCAGGTTGCGCCACTTCAAATCGTTATGGGTGAAACGGTGGTCGTGCATGGTCCGGGTGTAGCCGGCCAACTGACGGCTGACGGTGTCGACCCAGGCGCGATCCGTCAACTTCGGATCGTGCCGGTCGGCCAGGGCCGACAAGTCTTCGGTGTTGGGCAGTTCACGGGTGATCATCGCACCACGGGCGTACGCCGCACCGCGCCGCTCCAGGCCCCAGGCGACGACTTCAGCGGTGGGAATGCCCCACTTGGCGAAGCGCTTGAGGTTCTGCCATTCGGCTTTTACCCGAGGCTTGCCCAGATAACGGCGCAGGCCTTTGCCGGCGCCACTGTAGCGCTTGACGTAATAATTGACGCCGTTGCGCTTGACGCGGATCACCTCGGACAACGGGTCGCGGGTCAGGCGTTCGCCTTGAAGCGAGAACACCGCTTCCAGGCTGCCAAAATCCTGCGCCAGATCGCTGTAAGCAGGTTCCAGTCTCCAACCCGGCATCAGAGCGCATCCCCGTATCGCTGTTTACGGTCGTAGAGTTTGTTGGCCTTGCCTTCGAGCCAGGCGAGCAATCCGGCTTCCTCGCCCAGAATCTGGCGCAAAGGCCGCTGGAAGTAACCCTTGAGGAATCGCAGTTTGTCGCGCTTGGTCAGGCCGATGTCGAGTGCCGAAAAGTACAGCGCCGCCAGATCCTTGTTGCGCCAGCGCTGAGTGATCGTCGATCGGGTCTGGGCGCGGTGCAGGTCGATCACCGAGAGCTTGAAGTCGTCGACGGTCACCGGTTTATCGGTGTGCAGCAGGAAGTGGCAGATGTAGCAATCGCGATGGTTGACCCCGGCGCGGTGCATCATGCCGGTCATGCGTGCGACTTCGGCGATCAGGGCGCGCTTGAGCCGGGGCTCGGGCGGATTCTTGATCCAGTCGATGCTGAAGTCTTCAAGGCTGACGGTGGGCGCCAGCTCTTCGGTGACGATAAACGAATGCTGATCCGCCGGATTGCTGCCCTTCTCACCGTAAGCGACCGCCGTCATGGTCGGTACGCCGACTTCTTTCAGGCGCTGAATGGCCTTCCACTCCTGGCCCGCGCCGAGTACCGGCAGCTTGGCCGTCAGCAGGTTCTTGAAGATCTCGCCCCAGCCGATGCCACGGTGGATCTTCACAAAAAAACCATTGCCGTTCACTTCAGTGCGCAAGGTGCGGCGCGCTTCCAGTTCACGGTAAACCTCGCCCTGCAAGCCTTCGACTTCGGTGAACGCATCGCGTCCGGCCCAAAGGCTCTTGAACGGTTCAGCCAGCATCAACTTCATTAAGCGTGCTCCGCCAGAATCACATCGGCCGCGTGCTGCGGCATGCTGTAGAGGTCGGCCGTCTCAGCGAAGGCCAGACCGTTGCGGCTCCAGGCCGCCCGTGCTTGAGCGTCGTTCAACATGCCGGTCAGGTACTGGGTCAGTTGCGCCTGATCGAACGGTTCGTCCAACACCAGGCCAGCGTCGGCCTCGGCGATGTAATGGGCGTAACCACAGACTGCGCTGACCAATACCGGCAACCCGGCCACCAGGGCTTCAAGCAGCACCGTCCCGGTGTTTTCGTTATACGCCGGATGGATCAACAGGTCGGCACCCAGCAGGAAACGCGGGATATCGCTGCGCCCCTTGAGGAACGTCACGTTGTCGCCGAGCCCCAACGTGGCGCTCTGCATCTGGAATAATTTGGGGTCGTCCTGGCCAATTACAAACAGCCGGGTGCGTTTCTTCAGATCGGCGGGCAACGCGGCCAGCGCCTTGAGGCTGCGATCCACGCCCTTGGTCTTAAACCCGGAACCGATCTGTACCAGCAGCAGCTCGTCGTCTTTCAGGTCGAATTCGCGACGAAAATCCGCACGAATCTCGGCAGCATTGGCCGGCGCGCGACGGTCCTGAGAGATACCCGGCGGCAGCAAATGGAAGCGCTCCAGCGGCGTGTCGTAATGCTTGATGAACAGCGGCTGCTGGACCTCGGAGATCATCAGCACCTCCGTCTTGGCGTCCTTGGCAAACACCGCGCGCTCGAACTCGGCGAAGTGCCGGTAGCGACCCCAGCGACGGTACAGCGAGTTGCGCAGGTTCTGCGCCTTGTCTTCGAAGCAGCCGTCGGCAGCGTAGTAAACGTCCAGGCCCGGCATCTTGTTGAAACCGATAAGGCGGTCCACAGGACGCTTGGCCAGGTCCGCTTCCATCCATTCACTGAGCTTCTCGTTGCGCCGATGATTGAAGAACGCCTTGACCGGCGCCACCAGCACTTCGAAACCCGGCGGGACATCGCCTTCCCAGATCAGCGTGTAGACGCGAATCTGATGGCCGCGCTGCTGGCATTCCAGGGCGATGCGCATGAAGTCGCGCTGCAAGCCCCCGAATGGAAAGTACTTGTACAAGACGAATGCCAATTGCATCAGCGAAGCTCCTCAGCCAGTAACAACGTGCTCAGTCGGGTCGCGACACGCTCGGGATTCAGACGCGTGAAGCACAGAGGCCACTCGCGTTTCAGGTCGAACTGACGGGCATCTTCGGCCGTCGGTTGATAGGTGCATTTCTTTTGCAGGCACGGCGCGCAAGGGAAGTCGCTGGCAATGTGAATCTGCGCCTTGCCGTAGGCGCCGGTCAGGCCCGGGTTGGTCGGGCCGAACAGCGACAGGGTCGGCACGTCGAGTGCGGCGGCCAGATGACCGAGACCGGTGTCCACGGCCACGCAGGCTTGAGCGCCGGCCAGAACCTTGCCGACACCGGCCAGGTTCAGTTTGGGCAGCACTTCGACATGCCTGAACCCTGCGGCAATGCGTTCGGCGCGGGCTTTTTCGATGGGATTGCCCCACGGCAGCTTCACGCCGACGCCGAGATAGCCAACGCGCTCGGCCAGCTCACGCCAATAGGCTTCCGGCCAGTGTTTGGTGTCCCACGTGGTGCCGTGCAGGAACAGCACGTACGGATTCTTGCGCGGCAATTCCACCAGGCGTTCGACGTTCAGGCCGTAATCGCCCAGGCCTTTGGGCAAGTCGTAGCCGAGTGCCAGGGCGAACAATTGGCGGACCCGCTCTACCGCGTGCTGCCCACGGCCGACCGCCAGACGACGGGAATAGAAACGTGCAGCGATGGGTTCGCGCGCCGAATCCTTGTCGAGTCCGGCGACCGGCGCTTTGACATAGCGCGTCAACCAGGCGCTCTTCAGCAGGCCCTGAGCATCAATCACCAGATCGTATTTCGAGGCGCGAACGCTTTGCTTGAAACGCTTCCACTCGCCACTTTTAATGGTTTGCCAGATGTTCTTGCGCCAGCGACGGATCGCCACCGGAATCACCTTGCCCACAGCCGGGTGCCAGGTCGGGATTTCGGCGAAGCCTTCTTCCACCACCCAGTCGAACGTGATGCCGGGAATCGCACGCGCCGCGTCGGTCAACGCTGGCAATGCGTGAATCACATCGCCCAGCGAAGAAGTCTTGATCAACAGAACGCGCAAACTATTTGACCTCGACCACTGTGCCCTGCAATCGCTGCAAGGCTTCGTTCACCGCTTGCGGCATGAGCTGGCGCAGGCAGTTGTAATGACCGAAGCGGCAGGTGCGATCAAAGCAGGGGCTGCATTCGATGCCCAGGCGCACGATCTCGACGTGCTCGGCCAAGGGTGGCGTGAAGCCAGGCGAGGTCGAGCCGTAAACTGCCACCAACGGGCGGTTCAGCGCGGCGGCAACGTGCATCAGGCCGGAGTCGTTGGACACTACCGAATCGGCGCAGGACATCAAGTCGATGGCTTCGGCCAGTGAGGTGCCGCCGCTGAGGTTGACCGATTCTTCACGCAAACCGGGAATCAGCCGCGCGCGGATGTCTTCGCCGACCGCGTGATCGTTTTTCGAACCGAACAGCCAGACTTGCCAGCCTTCGCGAATCTTCGCCTCGGCGACCTTGGCGTAGTGCTCGGACGGCCAGCGTTTGGATTCGCCGAACTCGGCACCGGGGCACAGGGCCAACACCGGACGGTCGAGGGTCAGACCGAATTTGGCCAGCGCCGCTTCGCGGGTGACCGGGTCGATCTGCAGGCTTGGCCGTGGATACGGCTTCGGCAGCTCGGCATCGCGCTCATAAGCCAGCGCCATGAAGCGCTCGATCATCAGCGGGTAACGTTCTTTGTCCAGCGTGCGCACGTCATTGAGCAGGCCGTAGCGGAACTCGCCACGCCAGCCAGTGCGTTTCGGGATGCCGGCGAAGAACGGCACCAGCGCCGACTTCAAGGAGTTAGGCAGCAGGATCGCCTGGTCGTACTGGCCGGCCAGGGATTTGCCGATGCGCCGACGGGTCGCCAGCTCGAGGGCACCGTGGCCGAGCGGAAAGCTCAAGGCCTGACGGACTTCGGGCATGCGCTCCAGGATCGGCCGACTCCACTCGGGAGCCAGGACGTCGATTTCGCATTGCGGGTGGCGTTGCTTGAGACACTGAAACAGTGTCTGCGCCATCACCATGTCACCGACCCAACTGGGCCCAACGATCAGAATTTTCATGTGGTTTCCATAAACGAACCGGGGAGGCATACGCCTCCCCGCCTCGAGAATCACTGCGGGAGCCTGCCGGCTTGCGATGGGTCATCACCTTCAACATTGCTGTCGACTGTCACTCCGCTATCGCGAGCAGGCTCGCTCCCACATTGGGATTTGGTGTACATCGATCTGCGAAACAATGCAGATCTACTGTGGGAGTGAGCCTGCTCGCGATGGCGGCGTGACAGTCAGCATAAATGTTGTATGTGACGGCCTCATCGCGGGCAAGCCCGCTCCCACAGGGGTATTCGGTGCTTCAAATATCCGGTTTCAGCTTAGCCCCAGCTCGCGCCAGATCCGCAATACCTGCCGCCGTTCGTCCGCGAACTGATCGCCCGGTATCACCCCGGCGTCCTTCTGCAAGGCCTGCCGGTGCGCGGCGGAGCGGTAGGCTTTATAGGCCTCGCGCAACAGGCTGGCGTCTTCGGCGGGCATCAACCCTTCGTGTTCCAGCTCTTCCAGAATGCGGATGTTGTCCGTCCAGCGCAGCAATGGCGGGTGTGTTTCGGACCACGCCAGGGCCGCGTATTGCACCATAAATTCAATATCGACGATACCTCCGGCGTCCTGCTTGAGATCGAACGGCGCCGTGGCCTCAAAGGCATTTGCCGCGGTGCCGGCCGCGGTGCTCTTGCTGCCGAGGTTATCGCGCATCTTGGCGCGCATCTCGCTGACCTCCTGGCGCAAGGTCGCCAGGTCGCGCGACTTGCCCAAAATCGCCGCGCGGACCTTCTCGAAGGCTTGACCGACATCCTGGCTGCCGACCAGCACCCGCGCTCGCACCAGCGCCTGATGTTCCCAGGTCCAGGCTTCGTTTTCCTGATAGCGGGCAAATGCCCCCACCGAACTCACCAGCAACCCCGAGGCACCGGAAGGTCGCAGGCGCATATCAACTTCATACAGCTGGCCGGAGTTGGTCTGGGTGGTAATCAAATGAATGATCCGCTGCCCCAAACGGGTGAAAAATTGCGCGCCGTCGATGGGTTTCGCCCCGTCGGTTTCCGCCTGCGGATCACCGTCATGGATGAACACCAGGTCCAGGTCCGAACCATGCCCCAGTTCCAGCCCGCCGACTTTCCCATAACCGACAATGATGAAGCCCGGATCGCACAAAGTGCCGTCGGTGCGCAGTGGCGTGCCGTACTTGGCCACGGTCTGGCGCCAAGCCAGCGCCAGCACTTGCGCGAGGATCGCTTCAGCCAGCCAGGTCAGGTAATCGCTGACTTTCATCAACGGCAGGCTGCCGGCGATTTCCGAAGCGGCGACCCGCAAGCGGTGCGCCAGTTTGAAATGGCGCAGGGCTTCCATTTGCTGTTCGAGGTCGTCCTCGGGAATCCGCGTCAGGCGCTCGCGCAACTCGGCGGCCAATTCCGGTGCCAGCGGCGGCTTGAACAGTCGGCCTTCGTTGAGCAATTCGTCGAGCAGCAGCGGGAAGCGGGTGATCTGCTCAGCGATCCACGGGCTTGCCGCACACAATGTCAGCAAACGTCGCAGCGCGCCGGGGTTCTCGGTCAGCAACACCAGATACGCGGAGCGACGGGCCACCGCCTCCACCAACGGCAGCACGCGCTCCAGCACCAGATCCGGGTCGGCATGTTCGACAGCCTGAGCCAGCAACCGCGGAATAAACGCATCGAGGCGCTCGCGCCCCAAGCGTTGCATCGCGCGCAATTGCGGGCTGCTGCGCAAACCGGCCAACGCCTTCAAGGCCTTGGTTGCATCGGCAAAACCGCCCTCTTCCAGCTGACGGCAAGCGGCTTCTTCGTCCTGGGCCTCTTCCCACAGCGGCAGCCACTCACCGCCGACCACCACTTCGCTTTCTGTGCCTTGCTCTTCATCGGGATCGGCAATCACCTGACCGAAGTGCCAGGCCACGCGGCCGCGCCAATACATCAGCTGCTCATGGAAAGCTTCCCAGTCAGCGAAGCCCAACATGAAGGCAATACGCGCCTGATCCTGCGCGCCATCCGGCAGCATTTGGGTCTGGCGGTCGGCAATCGCCTGGATCGCGTGCTCGGTGTACCGCAGGAATTCGTAGCCTTCGCGCAACTCGCTGACCACCGCCGGCGGCAGGTAACCCTGACCTTCCAGTGTGCTCAGTACTTTTAATAGAGGTCGTTGCTGCAGGCTCAGGTCGCGACCACCGTGAATCAGCTGGAAGGCCTGGGCGATAAATTCCACTTCGCGGATGCCGCCGGAGCCAAGCTTGATATTGTCGGCCATGCCCTTGCGCCGCACTTCCTGCTGGATCAGCTGCTTCATGGTGCGCAGCGCTTCGATCGCCGAGAAATCCAGGTAACGCCGGTAAACAAACGGGCGCAGCATCTCTTGCAGTTGCGCGCCGGCCACTTGATCGCCGGCCACCACTCGCGACTTGATCATCGCGTAGCGTTCCCAGTCGCGGCCCTGGTCCTGGTAATACTGTTCCAGCGCGTTGAAGCTCAGCACCAAAGCACCGGCCGAGCCGTATGGCCGCAGGCGCATGTCGACGCGGAACACAAAACCGTCGACGGTCATCGGGTCCAGCGCCTTGATCAGGCGCTGGCCGAGCCGGATGAAAAATTCCTGGTTATCCAGCGAGCGTTTCACGCCGACGGTTTCGCCGCCTTCGGGATAGGCAAAGATCAGGTCGATGTCCGACGACAGGTTGAGCTCCACCGCGCCGAGCTTGCCCATGCCGAGGATGACCATTTGCTGCGGCTCGCCGCTGCGCCGGCCGGTCGGCACGCCGAACTGCTGGCAATGCCGCGCGTACAACCACTGATAGGCCTGATCGATGCTCGCATCGGCCATGTCCGAGAGGTCGCGGCAGGTCTGGATCAGATCCGCCTGACGGGTCAGGTCACGCCAGATGATCCGCACTTGATGACGGGTGCGCTGACGGCGCAAGGCGCGACCGAGCTCATCATCGGTTTCGGCCGCATTCACCGCCGCCGCAATCTGCCCGCACAGCTCGCCGGGCGCAAAGCTGCGATCCAGTTCGCCGGACTGCACCAGCGTCAGCAACATCAAAGGGTCACGCACACATTGCTCAGTCACGAAGTCGCTGGCGGCGGTAACGCGGGCGAATTGCGCCCAACGTTCAGGCGTCCAGGCAGACAGGCCATAGTCGTCTTCCAACTCGTCGACGGCGGCGCGCAACGACTGCTCGGCGCGGGTGACAAACGGCAGGAGAATGCCGGGCAGTTCGGCAAGCGCAGGGAGGCTCATGGTCTATCCTTGATCGGCGTGTAGAGGGCGGCATGTAGTGAATTTTCAAATCGCACTACGTGATCGACTGTCGAACAAAGGTTAGAAATAGCTGAAATTTCTTTATTTTTGGCAGACAGCATCAAGCTTTCACCTTTTTCGGTTGGCAAAAGACCAACCTTAACGATTATTCTCACAACGCAGCCGGAGGCCACAAGCCGCTCATCTGTAGTTTTACTACTCGTATATACATTCGGATAGCTGAAATGCCCGATGATTTGTAGTAAAACTACACGCCGCCGGAACCTACCACTCGGCAATCCAAGAATTTATATCGTCTGCCCACAAGGCCAGTCGCAAACTCAGGCAACCGATTCTGGAAGCCTTTCCGCCCTGGAGCAAGCCATGCAAGACCTCGATCCCGTCGAAACCCAGGAATGGCTGGACGCCCTGGAATCGGTTCTCGACAAAGAAGGCGAAGACCGCGCTCACTATCTGATGACCCGTATGGGCGAACTCGCAACCCGCAGCGGTTCGCAGTTGCCTTACGCCATCACCACGCCATACCGCAACACCATTCCCGTTACCCACGAAGCACGCATGCCTGGCGACCTGTTCATGGAACGCCGCATTCGCTCGTTGGTGCGCTGGAACGCGATGGCCATGGTGATGCGTACGAACCTGAAAGATTCGGACCTGGGCGGTCACATCTCCAGCTTCGCCTCCAGCGCCACCCTGTATGACATCGGCTTCAACTATTTCTTCCAGGCCCCGACCGACGAGCACGGCGGCGACCTGATCTACTTCCAGGGTCACACCTCGCCAGGCGTTTACGCCCGTGCGTTCATGGAAGGCCGCATCACCGAAGACCAGATGAACAACTTCCGCCAGGAAGTGGACGGTCAGGGCCTGTCGTCCTACCCGCACCCTTGGCTGATGCCTGATTTCTGGCAGTTCCCGACCGTATCCATGGGTCTGGGCCCGATCCAGGCGATCTACCAGGCACGTTTCATGAAGTACCTGGAAGCCCGTGGCTTCATCCCTGAAGGCAAGCAGAAAGTCTGGTGCTTCCTGGGCGACGGCGAGTGCGACGAACCGGAATCCCTGGGCGCCATCTCGCTGGCTGGCCGCGAGAAGCTCGACAACCTGATCTTCGTCATCAACTGCAACCTGCAGCGCCTCGACGGCCCGGTTCGCGGCAACGGCAAGATCATTCAGGAACTCGAAGGCGTGTTCCGCGGTGCTCAGTGGAACGTGACCAAAGTCATCTGGGGCCGTTTCTGGGACCCACTGCTGGCCAAAGACGTCGACGGCATCCTGCAACGTCGCATGGACGAAGTCATCGACGGCGAGTACCAGAACTACAAAGCCAAAGACGGCGCGTTCGTGCGTGAACACTTCTTCAACACGCCAGAACTCAAGGCAATGGTTGAAGACTTGTCCGACGACGAGATCTGGAAACTCAACCGTGGCGGCCACGACCCGTACAAGGTCTACGCGGCGTACCACGAAGCGGTCAACCACAAAGAACAACCGACCGTCATCCTGGCCAAGACCATCAAGGGTTATGGCACCGGTGCCGGCGAAGCGAAGAACACCGCGCACAACACCAAGAAAGTGGATGTTGAAAGCCTGAAGCTGTTCCGCGATCGTTTCGACATTCCAGTCAAAGACGAACAGCTGGAAAACCTGCCGTTCTTCAAGCCAGAGCCAAACAGCGCTGAAGCCCGCTACCTGAGCGAGCGCCGCACTGCATTGGGCGGTTTCGTGCCACAGCGCCGCGCGCAGAGCTTCAGCGTGCCGACGCCATCGCTGGATACCCTCAAGGCTATCCTCGACGGTTCGGGCGACCGTGAAATTTCCACCACCATGGCCTTCGTGCGGATCCTCGCGCAGCTGGTCAAGGACAAGGAAATCGGCCCGCGCATCGTCCCGATCATCCCGGACGAAGCCCGTACCTTCGGTATGGAAGGCATGTTCCGTCAACTGGGCATCTACTCCTCCGTCGGCCAGCTCTACGAGCCAGTCGATAAAGACCAGGTGATGTTCTACAAGGAAGACAAGAAGGGCCAGATCCTCGAAGAAGGCATCAACGAAGCGGGCGCCATGAGCTCCTTCATCGCTGCCGGTACTTCGTACTCCAGCCACAACCAGCCAATGCTGCCGTTCTACATCTTCTACTCGATGTTCGGCTTCCAGCGTATCGGCGACCTGGCCTGGGCTGCCGGCGACAGCCGTACCCGTGGCTTCCTGATCGGCGGCACTGCCGGCCGGACCACGCTGAACGGCGAAGGCCTGCAACACGAAGACGGTCACAGCCACATCCTGGCTGCCACCATCCCGAACTGCCGCACCTTTGATCCAACCTACGGCTACGAGCTGGCGGTGATCATCCAGGACGGCATGAAGAAGATGACCGAAGAGCAGCAGGACGTTTTCTACTACATCACCGTGATGAACGAGTCCTACCAGCAGCCAGCCATGCCGGCCGGTGTCGAGGAAGGCATCATCAAGGGCATGTACCTGCTCGAAGAAGACACCCGCGAAGCGGCGCACCACGTTCAGCTGATGGGCTCCGGCACCATCCTGCGTGAAGTCCGTGAAGCGGCGAAGATCCTGCGTGAACAGTTCAACGTCGGCGCCGACGTGTGGAGCGTTACCAGCTTCAACGAACTGCGTCGCGATGGCCTGGCCGTTGAGCGCACCAACCGTCTGCACCCGGGCCAGAAGCCTAAACTGAGTTACGTCGAAGAGTGCCTGAACGGCCGTCAAGGTCCGGTCATTGCGTCTACCGACTACATGAAACTGTTCGCAGAGCAAATTCGTCAGTGGGTACCGTCCAAGGAATTCAAAGTCCTGGGCACCGACGGTTTCGGCCGCAGTGACAGCCGCAAGAAGCTGCGTCACTTCTTCGAAGTCGATCGTCATTTCGTGGTGTTGGCAGCCCTGGAAGCATTGGCTGACCGTGGCGACATCGAACCTAAAGTGGTGGCCGAAGCCATCGCCAAGTTCGGTATCGACCCGGAAAAACGCAACCCACTGGACTGCTGAGGAGACACTCTGTGAGCGAACTCATTCGCGTACCTGACATCGGCAGCGGTGAAGGTGAAGTAATTGAACTGTTTGTGAAGGTCGGCGACCGTATCGAAGCCGACCAGAGCATCCTGACGCTTGAGTCGGACAAGGCGAGCATGGAAGTGCCTGCGCCGAAGGCCGGCATCATCAAGAGCCTGAAAGTGAAGCTGGGCGATCGCCTGAAAGAAGGCGACGAACTGCTGGAACTGGAAGTCGAAGGTGCCGCTGCTGCGGCCCCTGCGGCTGCCGCTGCGCCGGCTGCCAAAGCTGAAGAGAAACCGGCTGCTGCGCCTGCCGCTGCTGCTCCAGCACCAGCTGCCGCACCTGCTGCCGCTTCGGTTCAGCAAGTGCACGTGCCGGATATCGGCTCGGCGGGCAAGGCCCAGATCATCGAGATCCAGGTTAAGGTCGGCGACACCGTCGCGGCCGATCAGTCGCTGATCACCCTGGAATCCGACAAGGCCAGCATGGAAATCCCATCGCCTGCCGCTGGCGTGGTCAAGGCCATCAGCGTCAAGCTCAACGACGAAGTCGGCACCGGCGACCTGATTCTGGATCTGGAAGTAGCGGGTGCTGCGGCCCCTGCTGCGGCCGCGCCAGCTCAGGCTGCTGCGCCTGCTGCCGCTGCTCCGGCGCCAGCCGCCGCGGCACCTGCGGCACCGGTTGCCGACAGCGTTCAGGATATTCACGTCCCGGACATCGGTTCGTCGGGCAAGGCCAAGATCATCGAAGTGCTGGTCAAGGCGGGCGACACCGTCACCGCCGACCAGTCGCTGATCACCCTGGAATCCGACAAGGCGAGCATGGAAATTCCATCGCCTGCCGCCGGCGTGGTGGAAAGCGTTTCCATCAAGCTGGATGACGAAGTCGGTACCGGCGACCTGATCCTGAAGCTGAAAGTCAAAGGCGCTGCTCCGGCCGCTGCTCCAGCTCCAGCCGCTGCTGCACCGAGCGCTCCTGCTCCGGCCGCCGCGGCTCCTGCTGCTGCTCCGGCACCCGCCGCACCTGCTGCTGCACCAGCCAAGCCGGGCGCCAAGGTTCACGCTGGCCCGGCTGTACGCCAACTGGCCCGTGAATTCGGCGTCGAGCTGAACGCCGTCGGCGCCAGTGGCCCGCACGGTCGCATCCTGAAAGAAGACGTGCAGGTTTACGTCAAGGCCATGATGCAGAAGGCCAAGGAAGCACCGGCCGCTGCTGCAGGCGCAACCGGTGGCGCGGGTATCCCGCCGATTCCGGTCGTGGACTTCAGCCGCTTCGGTGAAACCGAAGAAGTGCCGATGACCCGCCTGATGCAAATCGGCGCGTCGAGCCTGCACCGCAGCTGGCTGAACATCCCGCACGTGACTCAGTTCGATTCGGCTGATATCACCGAGCTGGAAGCGTTCCGTATCGCTCAGAAAGCCGTTGCAGAGAAGGCTGGCGTCAAGCTGACCATCCTGCCGCTGCTGCTCAAATCCTGCGCGCACCTGCTCAAGGAACTGCCGGACTTCAACAGTTCGCTGGCACCAAGCGGCAAGGCGATCATCCGCAAGAAGTACGTGAACATCGGCTTCGCCGTCGACACGCCTGAAGGCCTGCTGGTACCGGTCATCAAGAACGTCGACCAGAAGAGCCTTCTGCAGCTTGCGGCTGAGGCGGCTGCGCTGGCTGCCAAAGCCCGCGACAAGAAGCTCACCGCTGACGACATGCAAGGCGCCTGCTTCACCATTTCCAGCCTCGGCCACATTGGCGGCACCGGCTTCACGCCGATCGTCAACGCGCCGGAAGTGGCGATCCTCGGTGTTTCCAAGGCAACCATCCAGCCAGTCTGGGACGGCAAAGCCTTCCAGCCGAAACTGATGCTGCCGCTGTCGCTGTCCTACGATCACCGTGTGATCAACGGCGCCGCTGCCGCACGCTTCACCCAGCGTCTGAGCAGCCTGCTGGCGGACATCCGCACCATCTTGCTGTAACACCGGCCGGCCCTCCTTCACCGGAGGGCCTGTCGCGCTGCACGTTTTCCGAGCGCCACGCTCGTACCTCAACCCCGCCAATTTGGCGGGGCTTTTTTTTGCCTTGAATAAAGCATCTTCCTACAGTCGTGGCTTACATTGCCCACAACCCAAGTCCACTTTCACTCGATATTTTTTACTGTTTAATAACTAGGCTTAGTTCGACATAGTTTTCTTGCAACCACTGAAAAATTTATCTGCTTAGTTAGCGTTATTTCGAATGGATTCGAATATGTTCAAACCGACTGTCGGCCCTATTGTTGGCCACTCTACAACTAACCACGTCCGTATTTTTCTGCGCGGCGAATTTCAAGAACACGCATTGGTATTTGCCGGTATTCGCTACCGGCGCGCGGGGGAAGAGCGGTGGTCCCGCGGCGTATTCAGCAACCTGTCTATCTTTCGCGACATGTCCGATGTGATTGCACTCGACAACCTCGCCACCGACACCGCGTACGAATACCAGGCGGGATGGTTCAGTCCCATGAGCCCGGTGCACACCGTCGAGACCGTCCAGGAACTGCCGCTGCAATGGCCACGGGAGATTTATCGTTTTCGCACACGGTCCAGCAAAGCCGGCATACCGCGTGCTTACATTGTCGGTTCATGCCGCTATCTGCGCCTGACCGCAGGTGTGGCCATTGCGCCCCAGGCCGGCGACCGGATTTTTGCCGCGATCAGAGAACTCGCACAGCAGGCCGAACCGCCCATCAGCGCGATGTTGATGACAGGTGATCAAATCTACGTGGACGACCTGAACGTTATTGCGCCCGACCGGGAATACAAGGAAATACTCGGCAAGTATCGTGCGGCTTTTGCTCAGCCGAATATCGCCGGATTAATGTCAAACCTGTCGACTTATATGATTCTCGACGACCATGAAATAGAAGACAACTGGCCCGCCAACGAGAGTAAGCATGATGCTTATTTATATAAGAACGCGATGGCCGCCTATGAGTTATATCAGGCCAGCCACAGTCCGGCGCATGCATTACTGGCCAATGGGCAACCCGGCAAAAAACTGGAGCATTACTGGTATCAGTTTGCCGAAGGCGATATTGAATGGTTTGTCACCGACAGCCGCACCCGTCGCAACTTATCAGCCGATGATCGACGCATCCTCGACGAAGAGCAGGAACAGGCGCTCTGCAAATGGCTGATCCACAGCCCGGCCAGGGTCAAGTTCGTGGTCACCAGCGTAATGTTCTATCCCGACCGCCAGGTTGGCGACGACGCCTGGAAAGCCTTCCCGGAACAACGCCTACGGCTGCTGGAGACGATTCGTACGCACCGCATCAAGAACGTCGTCTTCGTTTCAGGCGATGTCCACGGCTCCCTGACCAGCCAACTGACCCACAGCGAGGATCCCGACTTCGAAGTCCACACCATCGTGTCGTCACCCCTGTGCAACAGCAAATTGCTGCCGTATGCCAAGGCTTCCACGTTCATTCTTGATCAGCCGCTGGCGCAAACGGCTGCGGGGGACTATCGGCATGAACTGACCAGCCAAGTCGTCAGCGAAGACAACTTTGCCCACCTGATCGTTGATAGCGAGCAGATCCAGGTCAATTACCACGACCGGAACGGCAAACCACTGCAATCAATCAGCATTCCATTACGTTGAAGTCGCAATACTTGTGGCGAGGGAGCTTGCTCCCGCTTGAGGGCGCAGCACTCACAAAATCGGTACTGGTTGCCGGAAATTTGGGGCCGCTACGCAGCCCAGCGTGAGCAAGCTCACTCGCCACCGACCTCAAATAGATTACTTTCAGCCCATGAACTGGAGAAATCTTCGCTCCTGCCGACATATTCTTATAGCACTTGGCCTTCATGTCTCTTGTCAGTCAGTGTCGCAATGATGCAACCTTGCCGCAGGCAACAGTTAAGAGGGCGAGAGCCCGGCGCGATCAGCACATTCGAAGCGAGTTTCCCTCAATGAAAAGCCAACCCGATGCCGCCAGCCGTATGGTGGCCGAGGTAGTGACGCAATTGCCTGTGCCCTCGCGGCTCGGCATGCTGCGTTTCGAACGGCTGAATGAAGCTAGCTGGGCGCTACTGTTTCTCGATCCCAATTGCGAACGACAGTTTGGTCTGCCGGCCGTGGAGCTCTGTGCCCTGGTCGACTCACCCTACGCCAGCCTGATGGAGCCCGAAGCGCGCTATCAGCTGCATGACGCGATTCAGCAACAACTCAGCGATAGCCCGAATTACCTGATCCGCTACAACCTGCACACCGCCAAAGGCTCCCTGAGCCTGCTCGAACTCGGCGAAGCCTACCGCCAACACAATCGACACCTGCTGCGCGGCTACCTGATGGTCGTGGACGGCTTGTTCGACGGTGAACCGCTGCTGCCGTCGCTGGACCTCGAAACCCAGAACTCGCGCCTGCAAATCGCCCTCGAACTCAATCAACGCGCCCAGTTGGAACAACTGCAGCACCTGGACCGGGTGCGTGCGCAGCAAGACTTGATCCTGCTTTTGACCCGCCAGCGCTACAGCACCAACAATTCCCTGCTGGAAGCCGCCGAACTGATCACCCGCAGCGCCTGCGATATCTACGAAATCGACTGCGCCAGCCTGTGGAACCTGGAAGGCTCGCTGCTGGTGCCGATCTCGGCCTATCACCGCGCCTCCGGGGATTACCAACTGCCGGACCCGATTGACGTCAGCGGCTTCCCCGATTACCTCGACGCCTTGCACAGCAGCCGCGCTATCGACGCGCACAACGCCATGCGCGACCCACGTACCCGAGAAATGGCCGAGAGCCTGCGCCCACGCGATGTGAACGCGATGCTCGACGCCAGCATCCGTGTCGACGGCCAGGTGGTCGGTGTGCTGTGTCTGGAGCAAACCGGTGCGACCCGCGCCTGGCAGTCTGACGAAATCGCCTTCGCTGGCGAGCTGGCCGACCAGTTCGCCCAAGTCATCAACAATCACAACCGCCGTACCGCCACCAGCGCGCTGCACCTGTTCCAGCGTGCGGTCGAGCAAAGCGCCAACGCCTTTTTGCTGGTCAATTGCGATGGCGTGGTGGAATACGTCAACCCGAGCTTCACGGCGATCACCCAGTACAGCACTGAAGAAGTCCACGGCCAGCGGCTGTCGGAACTGCCGGCGCTGGAAAACCTCAGTGAGCTGCTGTTCGACGCGCCCTCGGCGCTGGCCAAGAGCAACAGCTGGCAGGGCGAGTTCAAGAGCCGCCGTAAAAACCTCGAACCCTACTGGGGCCAGTTGTCGATTTCCAAGGTCTACGGCGACAACCGTGAGCTGACGCATTACATCGGCATCTACGAAGACATCACCCAGACCAAACTCGCCCAGCAGCGCATCGAGCGTCTGGCCTACACCGACAACCTGACCAACCTCGGCAACCGCCCGGCGTTCATTCGCAACCTCGACGAACGCTTCGCCCGGGACAGCGACACGCCGATCAGCCTGTTGCTGGTGGACATCGACAACTTCAAGCGCATCAACGACAGCCTCGGCCACCAGACCGGCGACAAACTGCTGATCAGCCTGGCCCGGCGCCTGCGCAACAGCCTGAGCCCGAGCGGCAGCCTGGCGCGGTTCGCCAGTAATGAATTCGCCGTGTTGCTGGACAACACCGACCTCGCGATGGGCCAGCACGTCGCCAACCAATTGCTCGCGACCCTCGACAAGCCGATGTTCGTCGACAACCAGTTGATCAGCGTCACCGGCTCCGTGGGCCTGGCCTGCGCGCCGCTGCACGGGCGCGATCCACAGACCCTGATGCGCAACGCCGGCCTGGCGCTGCACAAGGCCAAGGCCAACGGCAAACACCAGGTCCAGGTGTTCACCGAAGCGCTGAACGCCGAGGCCAGCTACAAACTGTTTGTCGAGAACAACCTGCGCCGCGCCCTGACCCAGAACGAGCTGGACGTGTTCTACCAGCCCAAGCTGTGCCTGCGCAGCGGTCGCCTTTTGGGCATGGAAGCGCTGCTGCGCTGGAACCATCCGGAAAAAGGCATGATCCGCCCGGACCAGTTCATCAGCGTCGCCGAAGAAACCGGATTGATCATCCCCATCGGCAAATGGATCGCCCGCCAGGCCTGCCGCATGAGCAAAGACCTGACCGCTGCCGGCCTGGGCAATCTTCAAGTGGCGATCAATTTGTCGCCCAAGCAGTTCTCCGACCCGGACCTGGTGGCGTCCATCGCCAACATCCTCAAGGAAGAAGCGCTGCCGGGGAACCTGCTGGAGCTGGAGCTGACCGAAGGCCTGCTGCTGGAAGCCACCGAAGACACCCACTTGCAGCTCGACCAGCTCAAGCGCCTGGGCCTGACCCTGGCCATGGACGACTTCGGCACCGGCTACTCGTCGCTCAGTTACCTGAAGAAATTCCCGATCGACATCATCAAGATCGATCGAAGCTTCATCCACGAAATCCCGGACAACCAGGACGACATGGAAATCACCTCCGCGGTGATCGCCATGGCCCACAACCTGAAACTCAAGGTTGTGGCGGAAGGCATCGAGACGGCCGAGCAGCTGGCGTTCCTGCGTCGCCACCGCTGCGACGTCGGCCAGGGCTACCTGTTCGACCGGCCAATCCCCGGCGCCGAGCTGATCGAAAAGCTCAAGCGCTACCCGCGCGGCTCGCTCCCACAGGGATAATTAGGCACACTTGCGGTCTGTGTCTTTACATCCAAACCTGACTGAGAGGACTGATCATGGTCTTGCGCTCGGAAATCCTGGTGAACAAAAACGTGCTCCCTACCAAAGAACAAGCTCTGCCCGGCCGCGAAACCCCAATGACCGTGCCGGAAAAACACTTCGTCCACGACGCCCCGCTGCTGGGCCCGTTTGCGATGGACGTGGATTTCGCCATCTTCGGCCTGGGCTGCTTCTGGGGCGCGGAACGCCGGTTCTGGCAACGTGAAGGTGTCGTCAGCACGGCAGTGGGTTACGCCGGCGGCTTTACGCCCAACCCGACGTACGAAGAAGTCTGCTCCGGCCTGACCGGCCACAGCGAAGTGGTGCTGGTGGTCTACGAGCCGGCAAAAGTCAGCTACGAAGAACTGCTGAAAATGTTCTGGGAATTGCACAACCCGACGCAAGGCATGCGCCAGGGCAACGACATCGGCACGCAGTATCGCTCGGTGATCTACGCGACCAACCCGACGCAACTGGACGCGGCGAAGGCCAGCGAGAAAGTCTTCCAGGTTGAATTGACCAAGGCCGGGAAAGGCGAAATCACCACCGAAATCGACGAAGCGCCGACGTTCTTCTTCGCCGAGGCCTATCACCAGCAGTACCTGGCGAAGAACCCTGAAGGGTATTGCGGGATTGGCGGCACGGGCGTTACCTGCCCGATCTAACCCCGCACTGATCGTTCCCACGCTCTGCGTGGGAATGCCTCAATGGACGCTCTGCGTCCGCTTCGGAGGGACGCGGAGCGTCCCGAGCTGCATTCCCACGCGGTGCGTGGGAACGATCAATCAGCCATCAACTCTCAGCAATCAACCAATCCATCTGCCACCCACCCTGGGTCTGCCCAAGCTTCTTGGACAACCACGGCAGCAGCTCACGCAATTCCTCTTCCAGCCCCCACGGCGGATTCGCAATCGCCAACCCGGACCCGTTCAGACTGTTCGGCGTATCCAGCGGATGCACCAGCAACTCCACCCGCAACAACTTCGGCGCGCCCGAGCCCGCCAGATCCTGATAAAAGCGACGCAACATGCGCTGGTCCTTCACCGGATACCAGATCGCCGCCACAGTTTGGCGCATCCGGCCAATCGCCTCTTTCAGCGACGCCGCACACCGCTGCATCTCATCGAGCTGCTCAAACGGCGGATCAATCAACATCACCGCCCGCTTCTCCTGCACCGGCAACATCGCCCGCGGCACATGCCAGCCTTCGCCCAGATGCACCTTCACCCGACGGTCGCCGGCCATGTTGTCCTTGAGCAGCACGCCATCCTCAGGGTGCTTCTCGTTGAGCATCACCCGGTCCTGCGGCCGCGTCAGACGCCGCGCCAGCTCCGGCGAACCCGGGTAATAGCGCAACTGGCCATCCGGATTCATGTCGTGCAGCACCTTCATGTAATCGGCGGTCAGCGCCGGCAGATCCGGCTGATCCCACAACCGCGCAATGCCTTCCAGGTACTCACCGGTACGGCTCGCCTGATCACCCTGCAAGTCATACAGACCAATGCCGGCGTGAGTGTCGAGATAGGCAAACGGCTGCTCCTTACGCGACATCAGGGCGATGAGGCGGGTCAAAGTCAGGTGTTTGAACACATCGGCGTGATTGCCGGCATGGAAGGCGTGACGATAATTCATGATTGCTCCTGCGAAGGCCGGGAAGTTTACCTTGTACCGAGGCGAACGTCAGGGCCTCGCAGCCGAGCGGGCAAAGCCCCCCTCACCCTAACCCTCTCCCCAGGGGGCGAGGGGACTGATTTTGGCGATCTCTCGGCCTCCATCGACCTGAACGATCAAAGTGAACTCAAGCTTGGCCAAACCAAGTTCATCTTGCAGTCGCAGGTCGCAGCACATTCCCCAAACACCTCGGTCAGTCCCCTCGCCCCTCGGGGCGGTCCGACGTTTCGGGAGGGCCAGGGTGAGGGGGATGGATCTCAAGCCTTACACCTACTCCAAAGGCCGAGCCCTCAACCGTCGCCCAAGAACATCCAGCACATCACAACCATCCCGCAACGGAATGGCACACAGCAAAGCAAAATCACTAAGAATGAACGACTCACACTCGACCGAACCGCGCATCGACAGGTTCTCAAGCACCTGCGTCACGGCGCGAATTCGATAGCTGGCAGCGTCATATAAAACATCGAGTGGTGCGTGAGTATCGACGAACAGCGTGGGCATGTCGGTGCAGTTGCCGGTGAGGGCCATGAAGCGGTTGTCGGGGTGGGGGATTGGTTTTTCGTAGGGTGGATCGGGGTGAAGGGTTTTCATTTTTTAGACCTTGGTGATTGGGTTAAAAGCTACCAACGGCCTTTCCTACGGGCTTGGGTGGCAGCCATACGCGGGAGTAGGAAACTGAGCAACTCACCAAACTCAGCCACGCCGTAGCGTGCCCCGCGCACAGCCGCCGCGTACGATGTTACGGACACAAGTTAAGTGCCGCAATCAAACGACAGCGCTGATGCACGGTGAGTTGTCCAGGGTTCCTACACCCTGCCACTGCATTTGCAGCGACAGCCAAAGACTATCCATGGATCTCACTTCGCACCAGTTCATGGAAACCGATACGGTTTGAAGGAAACTTCCGACGACCTTGCCCAGAAATTTCGCTGCCAGCGATAATCGGGACATCAGCCTCCCTCACCAAGTGGCTCGGTCTTCCAAGCTCGCTTTGAGCAGATCGTCTTTCCAAACATCTTGCGCCAGCGCATAGACATGCTGAAGAAAACTACGAGGATTTTCTAATTCGTACCACTCGCCGCGAGGCCAGCTCGCAGCCTCATCCTCGTCAATATCGAACAAAACCTGAAAATCATAGCTTTCATCATTCAGCTTATTTGCCAGAGACTCTACCAAAACGAACTTATGCCGATAGGTTAAATACCCTAGATTCAAGCTGTACTTTCTGATCAGCTCAGCTCTATCGTCTTTGTTGTTAGGATCATAGACTTCAAGCTCTGCACCTAGAGTTTCTTCACGATCGTAAACACCAAAGACCCCGATAAACCACATTAAATCCGGCCGAAACTCTTCATCTAAAAACGGATCTCGCAACATCATTTTTTCTCCGAAGGAAAACCTGTATAGGGCCGAGTCATATTGTCTTTATCAAATTTAATCTCAAACCAATTCAAGTTTTCATTTAACCTAGGATCATTGATATCTTTTTTGTTTGGCCTATATCCTCGCCCAGCTCCAGGAAGTTCCATCCTTACAATCGGATCTTTGTTGTGGTCTATACCCGTATGGGGGCTCAACCCCAACCTTTCCCTAGTCATTGCTTTATTCAAAGCGTTGAAATGAACCCTCCAGTTACCAAACTGAGAGCTTAAATTCCCTTTTGCACCTTTCGGAATTCTCCCCGTATGAGGATCCGCCCCGTTAATGGCTCGCTGCTTTAGTGCGGCATCAGGTATTTCTGAGCTGTGCTTTTTGACGGTGTGCATATCGTATTTTTTCTCCATCGCGATAACCCGCCCCTTAGCATTCGCCTCAGCCAGTTCATCTATCCGCGCCCGCCGCTGCTCACCCGTCAGCCTCGGCAGCTTCGCCTCACCCTCATCAACCCTAACGCCAGTCGTATCATCCGGCGCCTCACACCCAGCCTTACCCGACTGCGGACAATTGCCGCTCAACCCCAACGGATCAACCCACCCCGTCGGATTCGGCGTGTACTGGTACTGGTTCAGCCCACCCGCCAATTTCACCGGGTCCGGCGTCAGGTACCGTCCAACCTCCGGATCATAGTACCGATGCCGGTTGTAGTGCAGACCACTCTCCACATCAAAGTACTGCCCCTGAAACCGCAACGGCTGATGAAGCTCCTCGCCCCCGGCCAACGTCTGGTGCGTGACTTTGCCGTAGGCGTTGTACTTCGCCGACCAAACAATCTCGCCACCAAAATCGGTCAGTTCCTGTGGTGTGCCGAGGTGGTCGAGTTGGTAGTAGAACGGGCAGGCCTTGCGCGGGCCTTTGCCGTCGAGCATGGCGAGGGGGCGGAAGCCGCCGGGTTCGTAGACGTAGCTGCGGTAGTGTTCGCAGCTGCTTTCGCCGACGAGGTTGTCGCCTTGCCAGAAGAACTCGGTGGTGTTGCCGTCGACGGTTTTGGCGATGCGGCGGCCGAAGGCGTCGTAGCGATAACTTGAGCAACGTCCGTTTGGCATCGTGACGCCGACCAATCGGTGCTGGCAGTCGTAGCGGTATTCGGTGATGAGTTTTTGCGCGGTGCCGCGGCGTTCACGAACCAGATTGCCGAAGGCGTCGTAGTCGTAATGCCGGTCGCCCTGCATCAGCAGGCGATTACCTTTAACAGTCGCCAAACCAGGCCGATCCTGCATCAGCAGGTTGCCGGCGGGGTCGTGGGCGAAGGTTTCCGGTGGGTCGTCGCGGGTGTGGCGTACGCGGGTCAGGCGGTTGAGCGGGTCGTAGTAATAGCTGCGCTGGCCGTGGCGGCTGTCGGCAATGGTCGCGAGGTTGCCGTTGACCGCATAGCCGTAATGGCGCATGTACAGCGGTCGGGTTTGCTGGTTGATCGCGTGGGCCTGCAACCGGCCCTGTTCGTCGTAGTGGTAGTGGCTGGTGAGCTGGCCTTGCTGGCGTTGTTGTTCGCGACCGAAGGCAAACTCGTGAGTGGTGAGCCGCGCGCCGTTGAGGTCAATGGCGGTCAGCGCGCCGCCCTTGGCGTGGTGGTAATCGAGTTTGCTGCCGTCCGGCAGGCGCAGGCGATTGAGTTGGCCGCAGGCGTCGTAGCCATAGCGCAACGTGCCCCAACCCTGATGCTCGGTAATCAGTCGGTCTTGTTGGTCGTACTCGAATTCCAGTGGGTGGTCGTGGCCATCGTCGACGCCGATCAGTCGACCAAGGCTGTCGTAGCGGTATTCGACCTTGATGCCGTCGGGCAGCGTTTTGACCAGCAAGCGCCCTGCCGCGTCTCGTTCATAAGCGGTGACGAGTTGCGAGCCGTCATCGCCGAACTCGGTTTTCTCCAGGAGGTGGCCGCTGAGGTCATAAGCGTACGCGGTGCGCTGGCCGTCGAAGCCGGTTTCCTGTCGGATCAATCCGCCGGGTGTGTAGTCCAGACGATATTTTTCGCCGGATTCGTTTTCGATTTCCGTGAGCAACAGCTGCGCGTTGTCGTAGCGATACTTGAGCTGGGTGCCATCAGCATTGAGGCGGCGGCTAACCAGATGCAGATCGTCGACGTATTCGTAGCGCGTAACGCGGCCCAGTTCGTCGCGTTCGGCGGTGATCTTGCCGTAGGCGTTGTAGCTGTAACCGCGAACGGCTCCGGTCGGCAGCGTCGTCTGGATCAGTCGGCCAACGGCATCCCATTGCGACTTGGTGACCGCACCCTGTTCGTCCTGGCGGGTAATCTGCCGCCCCAGCGCGTCGTAGGAAAACCGCCTTACACCACCGTTCGGCAGCGTCTCTTCGACCAGTTGCCCCAAGCCATTCCAGACGAAAACATGCCGACTGCTATCCGGGTAACGGATCGACAACAGCTGACCTTTTTCGTCGTAGTGATAGTGGGTGACCTGACCGTCAGGATCGGTCGCTTCGGTGATGTCGCCCTGGGCATTGCGCTGATATTTCCAGACGGTTTTGCCGCGATAGCGCGCGTGCAGGAAACCGTTGCGATACTCGTAGGCCGTTGGCTCGCCTTCTGGCGGAATCAGCGCCACCAGCCGTCCAACTTCGTCGTAACGGTATTCAGTGACGGCGCCGAGCGGGTCCTGCTCGGCAATCAGCCGGCCTTCATCGTCGTAGGCCTTGAGCTGTTCACCGCCGTCCAGTTCGACCTTGCGCACCAGCCGCGCCCGCTCGTCGTGGACGTAAACCTCTTTGCTGCCGTCGAGGTTGTGGACGGTGACACTGCCGGCATCATCCCAGACGTAGCACGCATCCATCTGCGCAAACGACGCCCAATGGCGGACGCAGCGCGCCGCTTTGCCGGAACGTTCCCACGCCCAGAAGAAACTCGCCCCACCGGCCAGTTGTCGCTGGAGAATAACGTGCCGATCGTCGTAGTCGTAACGCTCGCTTTCGCCAGCGGCGTTGGTGGCTTCGATGAGTCGGGCGCGTTCGTCGTAACGGTAACCGACCAGTGTTTGCTCGGTCTTCCACGCTTCTTCGAGGGATTGGGCCGGTACGAAAACCTGATAGTCGACGGCAACCAGGTGGCTGCGTTCATAACGCAACAGCAAGGCGCGGCCGGCACCGTTGTCGAGGCGCTGGATGCGGTCCTGGCGGTCGCGAGTGATGCGCAGTCGGTTGTCGTAACCGTCGCTGATTGCTGTAAGAAAGCCGTTATGAAAGTGGTAGAACCGTGTCGCGTCGCCGGACTGGGCGAGGATCAATTCTTCGGGTTCATTGCCGAGGTAAATCGCGGCGCGCGAGAGGCTGTTGTGAATTGCCGGGCGTTCGCTGCTCGGAAGCGGAAAGGAGGTGCGACGGTTTTCATGGTCAATCCAGATGACCGTTTCACCGTCGATTTCCAGTCGATGGGATAACGAATGACTCCAGCCGAATCCGAGGCCGACATTGATCTCGGCGGCGCTGGTGCGGTAAAGCCGGGTGAAGTCGAACGGCAGGATGCCGTCCAGCGAACCGTCGGTAAGGGTCAGCAGTTCTTCGCCGGTGACCATCGATACCGGGCATTTGTTGGTGGCGGTTTTATCGACGGAATCGGCGGGGTCACCGTTGGGGTTTTTTGCCTGATTCGGGACGTTGACGTGGTGTTCGTTTTGTTTGAGTGTGGTGTTGCGTTTGGCATCCCAACGCAGTTGCATGCGACCTTTTTTCAGACCCGCCGCCACACCACGCGCAGCAACTTTTTTATAGCGATCAACGTAAGTAATGAAGCTGTTGATGATGTTGAAGATCGCTTTGACGAAGCCCACTACAGCATCGACGATCCGGGCGCCGTAGTTGGCAAGGCGCATACCCAAATAGGCAATGCCTGCACCTGCACCGGCAAAAGTCAGAACTACCCCGATCAGAATATCGATGAGCAGTTGCACCACCACGGTTGAAACCGCTTCGGCCGTTTTGCCGGCGATTTCGCTGGGTGGCAGCATCTCCAACCAGAGGCTGGCCGTGCGCAACAACAGACAGAGGGCCGCTTCATCACTGACTAGCAGCTGGACCTTTTCCATCGTTGCCGGGAATTTCTCCGCCAGCTCGGCCAGTTGGGCAGCACCGCTACCCAAGCGGTCAACGAACTTGCGGGGATCTTGGAGAATGTCCGAGAGCAGGCTGATGCTGTCCCACACACCAGTAATCGCAGCCCAACTTCCCGCGAGCATGCCGTTACCCGTGGCTGCAAAAGTCGATTGCGACCATTGCGGTTTGAACCCTGCCCACTCCTTGTGCAGCCAACCTTCAAGTTCTGAGGTCAGGCCATCGTAAGAGGAGAAAAGATCGTCAATTTGTGCCGGGGTCACTTCACTCTGGACATGAACACGGTAGAACTTGCCAGGCGCGCCTTTGAACTGTCCCTTACCGTTCTCATCGAGCGTGACAGGCTTGCTTTCACCGCCATCAACGGCAATCACATCAACCGAAATATTCCCCAGTGGAATGTCATAGACCGATTCAAACTTGCTCTCTATCTCCAGAATTCCATTTGCCGGACACTGCGCAACACTCGAGAGAAAATCATCGTCACCACTACTCACCGCCGTCGTGGTATTGCCAAGTTTTACCAGCCGCTCCATGTCCAACAGCGAAGGCATGTCCGCAGCCCGACTTACCTTGTCTGCATTGCGACTCAAGAAGCCACCAAGTTGCTGGCGATACAAACTCAGCGTGTCTTTAAAACCGTCGAGCTCCTGCTCAATCCGTACAATCTGATCCATCAGTTCAGCTCCGCCATCAGGTAATCCACCAAGGCTTGTTTCAGTGCTTGAGGCAGGTCCGGCGTCTGCAAAAAGATCGCGACCTTGTGGCGCAATACGTGCTCTGAAAGCGCCTCAAAAAGATCAGGACGGTCCTCGCTCAACCACTTCATCAAGTTGTTGATTCGAGTTGTCGTGGATTCGGCGGCGAGGTCTTCAAGCAGCGATTCGGTAACTTCCCACCACGGAAAAACCCTGGAGGTTTTCATTGCGCTGCCGCCGATATCGAGCGGCTGCCCATTGATCAAACAACGGTCAATCACCGGCATTAATTGCGTGGCACTAACGTCGGCAGACTGAAGAATCGGCAACAGATAACGGCCATCCCAGAAGCGGAAAAACACCGCATTACCGTTCGGCAAAAGCACTAGAGTGAGGCTGCGCAGATGCTCGACCAGCGCTTCTTGAGACGCAGAAGAAACCGCCAGCCAACCCCAATCACGGGACTCGGTCGTGGAAACCCACTCCAGAAACTCACTGCCAGCGGCGACGATTCCGACATAAGGCATTACCGGTTCCCACTCGGCATACGCGGTATCCGCCCAGATCGGGCTCGGCGCTTTTGCCGTAGTTGAGCGTTGCCAGGCGTTGAACGGCTGCGCAGCACTGGCGTTGCCGAAAATCGCAAACAACTGCTCGGCAGGTCTGAGCGGCTGGCGTCCCAGCCAGTCATTGGGCGACAAGCGATCAAGCTGCACAGACACCGTCCTTGCAGCGCTCGCATTCTTCGCAGAACGGCGCGTCGCTTTGCAGGCTCAGGATCTGTGCAGCGCTCAACAGGGCAGCCGGGGCGGCGACGAGTCTCAACGGTGTATTCGGCGACACGGGCGCAGCAGCCATCGCCGGCATCAGCGCGCCGCCGACCTGAATCGGCACACTGCTGAAAATCCCGCCTGGACCGATGTTGATCCACTGCCCGCCCGCCTGAATCGTCGCGCTGGCGCCACCGTCGATCACCACTTGCTGACCGGCGCTGACGTGGAATTGCTGACTGGCGTTGAGCGCCTGACTGGTCACGCGGATGTGCCGGTCGCCGACTACCAGCAAGTGATCGTCGAGCTTCACTTCGGTCTGACGCTGGCCGTGGGTGATGCGTTGTTCGTCAGCCTTCAACTCATGACGAGCCGTACCGGTGACGACGATGCTGCGCTGGTTATCGACCTGCACCTGTTGATCATTCAGCACGTGCTGAGTCCAGTTTCGCTGGGCGCGCAGGTAGATTTCCTCGGCGCCTTTGCGATCCTCGATGCGCAATTCGTTGTAACCGCCGCCCCCAGGACTGCTCTGGCTGCGGAAAATACTGCGGGTCTTGTCGGCGGGCAGGTCCAGCGGCACCGGTGTTGCGGCGTTGGGCAGGCAACCCATCACCAGCGGTTTGTCGGCATCGGCATCGATGAAACCCACCAGCACTTCCATGCCGACGCGCGGGATCAGCACACTGCCGTAATGGTCGTGGGCCCAGCCGGTGGAGACCCGCAACCAGCAACTGGAGTGTTCGTTGAGCTGACCGTCGCGGTCCCAGGCGAGCTGAACCTTGACCCGACCGTACTCGTCGCAATGGATCTCGCTGTCGACGGGACCGGTGACCACGGCAGGTTGGTAACCGAGCATGCGTGGCTTTTCCGGCCCCAACGGTGGGCGAAACGAAACGTCCCACGGTGTCGCCAGAAAAGTATTGCGGTAGCCCTGGAAATCATCCGGGTCGTCGCTGGTGGCCGACTCCTCCAGCACTTGCGGTTGTCGGCCACGGTGTTCGATTTCGGTGATCAGCCACAGATCGTTCCACGCCTGACGCGGGTGCTCGGCAAGGTGCAGGAAATGTCCGCTGACCAAGGCAGAATCGTCTCCACGCCCTTCGGCCTGACGGAAGTCCGCGCTGTGCCGTTCCAGCGCTCGATGCGTCAGTTGTTTGCCATGCTCGCGATCAGTGAATTGGCCAGGAAAGTGGTAGTCCTCCAGCACCGGGCGCTGTTCGCTATCGACACGGCTTTCAAGTTGCAGGCGCGGCTTCTGAAAGTCGTAATCGCGACGAGTGACCGCCGTGGTGCGGGTCTCCAGACGTACGTTGAATCGCTTGATGGCCGGCGCATCCGCCGCCATGCCACTGCCCGGCAGGTACAGCGTCGGCTCGAGCAGACGCGGGAACACCGTTTGATCATCGCCGAACACCAGCAGATGCCCGTCGGGGCTGTGCTGGAAGTGGTAATGAATGCCGATCTCGGCACACAGCCGCTGGATAAACGCGAGGTCGCTTTCGGCGTACTGCACGCAGTACTCGCGCGGTGCGTAGTCGCTGCCGAGTTGAAATTCGAATGCATCACGCTGAATGCCATGGTCCTTGAGGACCTGCGCGATGATCGCAGGCACGCTTTTGTGCTGGAAGATCCGCTGATTGATGCGCTGACCGAGGTAGGCCAGTCGCGGTACGAGACTGATCTGGTAGCCCGTCAGACGTTTCCCGGAGTCGCTTTGACCGACGCGAAAGATCTGACCGTGTATGCCGCAACCTTGCGCATCGAAACTCAGAAACGCCTGACGATGCAGCAGGCTTTCGAGCTCGATGTCCGGCCGTTCGCTGACCAGTTCCAGGTCAAATCGGTAGGGTTGGCTGATGGCTTCCGTGCCCGTGAACTCAAGCACCTTGAGCTCATTCTGGACGCCGTCGATCGTCAACGTGAAACGCGGTTGATTGGCAGGAGCGAACATCCGATGTGTCTCTGCAGAATGAAGGCGGGCGATTCTGCATGAGCGACAAGGGGTGTTGAGGGAGGGACAGGAAAATCAGATTTGCCCTACTTTTTTAAGGATTTTTCCTTCAAAAATAGGTGCGTTTGGCTACAGACATCTCCTTCAAAACCACCACCAAACCCTGTGGGAGCGAGCCTGCTCGCGATTGCGGTGTGTCAGTCGACATCAATGTTGAATCAACAACCGCAATCGCGAGCAG
>NZ_JBOFQE010000104.1:0-45088 GCF_051660785.1 Pseudomonas sp. | reverse complement strand
GCGACCTACCTGACGTCGTGGTTGCACGAGTACAACTGGCATCGCCCGCATGCCAGCCTGAGTTATTTGCCACCGATTAGCCGAATAGCATCCGTGAACAACGTGGTGGGTTTACACAGCTAGCCTGCTAGCGATGGCGGTGTATCAGTCGACATCATCGTTAACTGACATACCGCCATCGCTAGCAGGCTAGCTGTGTAGACCCACCACATTTTTGTCCGCGTTGTATCAGCTGGCGGTGCTGTAGCGGCGAACACCGGACTCTACAACCGGAATCTGCGCCGCCGTGCTGCCCGACGCCTGGAACAGCACCAGGTGTTCAGCCGCCACTCGAATACCGACTTGCGCCCCGACTTGATGATCAGCATGGCTCGGGAAAATCGATTCCAGCTGCGCCCCGGTCGGCATCTGCAAACGGTACAACGTGGATGCCCCCTGGAAAGACTTGCCGACAATCCGCGCTTTCAAACTGCTGTCCGGTGCATAAACGATATCGTCCGGGCGCAGCAACACATCTACCGCACCGCCAACGGGCCAGGTGTAGGCACGATTACCGCGTAACTCACCCAATTCAGTCTGCACCGACTCCGGGCTGCTCAACTGGCCGCGGATGAAATAACCCTGGCCAATGAAGCTGGCCACAAAAGGCGTCAGCGGTTCGTGATACAGGTTGTAGGGCGTGTCCCACTGCTCGAGTCGGCCTTCCCTGAAGACACCGACATGATCACTCACCGCAAAGGCTTCTTCCTGGTCGTGGGTCACCAGTATCGCGCTGGTGCCACGGGCCTTGAGAATGTCACGCACCTCATGGCTGAGCTTGCGTCGCAATTCGCCATCGAGGTTGGAGAACGGTTCGTCGAGCAACAGCAATTGCGGTTCCGGTGCCAGTGCGCGGGCCAGTGCGACGCGCTGTTGCTGGCCGCCGGACAACTCATGCGGGAAGCGCTTGCCCAGGTTTTTCAGGTTGACCAGCTCCAGCAACTCCTCGGTGACGCGATCCTTTTGGGGATGCTTGCGGATTCCGAAGGCAATGTTTTCGGCCACGCTCAAATGTGGAAACAGCGCGTAATCCTGGAACACCATGCCGATCCGGCGTTTCTCCGGGGCGAGGGTGAAACCGGCGCGGGAAATGGTCTCGCCCGCCAGCGTGATTTCACCTTCGTGCACCGGTTCGAAACCGGCAATCGCCCGAAGCGTGGTGGTCTTTCCGCAGCCCGAAGAACCGAGCAGGCAACCGATATCGCCGGCATTCAAATGCAGGTTGAGGTTCTGCACCACTCGCTGGACTTGATAGCCGCAGGCGAGGTTGCGCAGGTTAAGCAGTAATGGATGGCTCATGCGTGATGGTACGAAGGCGGGACGAGAAACTCGAGCAGGGCCTTTTGTGCGTGAAGTCGGTTTTCCGCTTGATCCCAGGCCACGGAGCGCTTGTCGTCGAGTACGTCGAGGCTGATTTCCTCGCCACGGTGGGCCGGCAGGCAGTGCATGAACAGCACATCCTCGGCGGCCAGGTCGAGCAGGGCGCGGGTGACCTGGTACGGCGCGAACAGCTTCAGGCGCTTGGCGGTTTCTTCTTCCTGGCCCATGGAGGTCCAGACGTCGGTGCTCACCAGATGGGCGCCGCGCACGGCGTCCTTTGGATCGCGGACGATGGTCACGCGGTCACCGGCCTTGGCCACGAATTGCGGGTTGGGTTCAAAACCTTCAGGGCAGGCGATGCGCAACTGGAAGTCGAACTGGATCGCCGCTTCTATATAGCTGTTGCACATGTTGTTGCCGTCGCCGATCCAGGCCACGGTCTTGCCCTGGATCGAGCCGCGATGTTCGAGGAAGGTCTGCATGTCGGCCAGCAACTGGCACGGGTGCAGGTCATCGGACAGGCCGTTGATCAGCGGGACGCGCGAATTGGCAGCGAATTCGGTCAGGGTGCTGTGGGAAAACGTACGGATCATCACTGCATCGAGCATGCTCGACATGACAATGGCGGCGTCGCCGATCGGTTCGCCACGGCCCAGCTGAGTGTCGCGCGGCGACAGGAAGATGGCCTGGCCGCCAAGCTGGATCATGCCGGCTTCGAACGAAATACGGGTGCGGGTCGAGGACTTCTCGAAGATCATCCCGAGCACGCGGTTTTTCAGGGGCTCGAACAGTACGCCGCGGTTACGCAGGTCCTTGAGCTCAACGCCTCGACGGATCACGCTGACCAGCTCTTCGGGCGTGCAATCCATCAGGGAGAGAAAGTGCCTTGCGCTCATCATTGACTACCTTTTTGCAACAGACCGCAGATACTCAAAGCCTTGTTTAACTGAAAAACGGGCGAGACCTGCGGCGTAAGCCGCACGGGGCGACGAAATAGGGGGAGGCGCGATATTGACACTAAATGTCGCGTTTTTCCAATAGGGGCTGTTTTTACAGCGTCCAACATGTTTCAAGCTTTACACCGCTTGACCTGTGCGTCGTGGCATTGATCCCGGTTGCGCAGGCCCGCAGCAACATTTGTACACGGTGCCGGAGCTGGAATGCAATAAATGCCCTGCTCAGGCTCGTCATCCGGCGAAGAGTAACAGACCCGTTGAGCAGCGCTCTCTGCCCTCGAACTTCACTGCGTCAATGGCGTCGTTTCAACGTGGCGGAGTCGTTTGCTGTTACGTTTTCAGGTGCCGGGTATCGGGCTGCGCTCAGGTAATATCCGCCCCATTGCGGAATCTCGACTGAGTAACGTCAAACTCTCCCAGGGAGGGAGCGCTGTATGGCAATCAATAAAACCGGACACACTGGCCTTACACGTCTGCGGCGTGTTTCTCCCGCGTTCGATATGGCTGTGATTTCCACGGTCATGGGCTTCGCGATTATCGCCAGCACGATTTATCCTGGCGTTCCGAGCGCAGTGGTCGGCGCGATCGTCGGCGCTTTTATCGGCGTGAAGAACTTCAGGGATGACGCGATTGCAGATTGATTCGACCCAGTTTTTGGTGATGGGGGGATTGATCGCAATTGGAATCTATCTGGGGGCTTCGGCACTCGCCCGATCGACGCCCGATCTCAAGCATGGCGCTGCCTTGGTGGTCGCGTGGTTCACCGTGGTGAGCGTCATTGATATTGTTTTGCAGGTCTATCAAGCCGAGCCTTATCAGCTGGGCATTCTGGCAAACCAGAAAGCGATCATCCTGATCGGGTCCGGCGTCATGCTTTGGTTGGCTGTTGGCGGAATATGGACGGCATTGACCTCACCCCTTAAAAAGAAGGCGTTGAAGATTTCGCAGCCTCAGTGAAATTGTCTGTGCGGCCGTACTCATGTTTTGACAATGCTCCAGGGCACCGGCCGTCACTGTGTCAGGCCTGAAACATTTGCTTATGCAAAGTGCTGGGTTATAACTAACTCACGAGTGACGCAGGAAGCCTTCGGAATGGAATCGAAAGAACAGCTGTTAATGGACTTACTCGGCCTCACGGCCCGTTCCTTGACCCACCTCACTGCGTCGATGACGTCAATGTCCTTCGAATTGATGCGCAGTGATGACGAAGTGACCAAGGCGGCCGGTCGACGCATGATCGACCGCATGGCAACCATCAGCACCGGGCTCGACGAGCACTGGCGACTGATCGGTGAGCTCACAGGCGTACATCTCGCCCAGGAACAGATCGAAACCATTCAGGATATTCAGTTGCAGGCGCCGCCGCCCGGGTTGCCGCCGAACTGATCTTGCGTGGCCATCGGCTGGCCTGATAGTCGCCGATTCACAAGACGAACGTCGCTGGCGCAGTCGCGGGTCAAGCGCCATAGTTTTGTTCCCGCGGCCGATATTGCCCGCCCAGAACAAAACAGAGACTGGCCATGACCAAGACTCTCCATCACCGTGCCTGCCACCTGTGTGAAGCCATCTGCGGCCTGACCATCGAGACCTCCGAGGTCGAAGGCAGCGGCGTGCAAATCACTTCAATCAAAGGCGATCCGCTGGATACGTTCAGCCGTGGGCACATCTGTCCCAAAGCGGTTGCCCTCCAGGACATCCAGAACGATCCGGATCGTCTGCGCCAGCCGATGCTGCGAGTGGGCAGCGAATGGCAGCCTGTCGAGTGGGAAGACGCCTTCAGTCTTGTCGCCGAACGCCTGGCGGCGATTCAGGAACGTCATGGGCAGAACGCGGTGGCGGTCTATCAAGGCAACCCCAGCGTGCATAACTATGGGTTGATGACCCACAGCAATTATTTCCTGGGCTTGCTGAAAACCCGCAACCGGTTTTCCGCAACCTCGGTCGATCAGTTGCCGCATCACCTGACCAGCCATTTGATGTACGGCCACGGTTTGCTGTTGCCGATTCCGGACATCGATCACACCGATTTCATGCTGATCCTGGGCGGCAATCCCCTGGCCTCCAACGGCAGTATCATGACCGTGCCTGACGTGGAGAAGCGCCTGAAGGCGATTCAGGCACGTGGCGGCAAAGTGGTGGTGGTCGATCCGCGTCGCAGTGAAACGGCAGCGATTGCCGATCAGCATCTTTTCGTGCGCCCAGGTGGCGATGCGGCGCTTTTGTTCGGGTTGCTCAATACCTTGTTCACCGAAGGCCTGACCCGCGACAGCCATTTACCGGTGGACGGGCTGGAAGACGTGCGTCAGGCGATCGCAACATTTACCGCCGAAACCATGAGCCCGTTGTGCGCGGTGCCGGCAGAGCAGATTCGCCAACTGGCCCGGGATTTCGCGGCGGCACCGACCGCGGTCTGCTATGGCCGGATGGGCGTTTCGACCCAGGCCTTCGGCACGCTGTGCCATTGGCTGGTGCAACTGATCAACCTGGTAAGCGGCAACCTCGATCGCGTCGGCGGTGCGTTGTGCACCGAACCTGCGGTGGATCTGGTGGCCTCGACGTCGGGCGGGCATTTCAATCTGTGGCAGAGCCGGGTGTCCGGGCGTCCCGAGTACGGCGGCGAGTTGCCGGTGTCGGCCTTGGCGGAGGAGATGCTGACGGGCGGGGAAGGGCAGGTTCGTGCACTGATCACCGTCGCCGGCAACCCGGTGTTGTCCACACCCAACGGCCGCCAATTGGAACAGGCGCTGGACGGGCTGGAGTTCATGGTCAGCATCGACCTGTACATCAATGAAACCACGCGCTATGCCGACCTGATCCTGCCGTCGACCTCGGCCCTGGAAAACGATCACTACGACACCACGTTCAACATGTTTGCGGTGCGTAACGTGACCCGTTTCAACCGGGCGATCCTGGGCAAGCCCGAAGGTGCATTGCATGACTGGGAGATCTTTGTCGGCTTGGCCCAGGCCTTTGCGGCGAAGACCGGCAAGGAACTGAAACCGACCATTCCCCCTGCACAGATGATCGATCGTGGTCTGCGGATGGGGCTTTATGGCGATGCCTCTGAACACAAGCTTTCGCTCGCAACGTTGTTCGATCACCCGCATGGTGTCGATCTGGGTGCGCTCAAATCCAATCTGGCCCCACGTTTGAAAACCGCCAACCAGCGAATCCAGGCCGCGCCGGCCGCAATCCTCGCCGACCTGGCACGCTTCGCCGCGCTGCAAGCACCGGCTGCCGATGAGTTGTTGATGATTGGCCGCCGTCATGTGCGCAGCAACAACTCGTGGATGCACAACTATCACCGTCTGGTGAAGGGTAAGCCGCGCCATCAGTTGTTAATGCACCCGGACGACCTGGCCAGCCGCGGGCTCAGCGATGGGCAGCGCGTGCGAGTCAGTTCGCGGGTCGGCATGATCGAAGTGGAAGTCGTCGCCAGCCTGGATATGATGAAAGGCGTGGTCAGTCTTCCCCACGGTTGGGGCCATGCACGCCCGGGCGTACAGATGACGATCGCCAGTGGTCAGCCCGGCTCCAGCGCCAATGACCTGACTGATGAATGTCAGCTCGACGAGTTGTCGGGAAATGCGGCGTTGAATGGCGTTCCAGTGACTGTGGCGGCGGCTTGATAGTGTCTGTCGGGGAGACCGAGCATGGCGCTCGGGTTTCCGTTACAATGCGCCACCGTGCCGACCCCTGAGTCGGAAAGTTCAGCCGAGGTGCTCCATGGATATCATCGAAACGATTAAAGAGCAGATTGCTAACAACACCATTCTGCTTTACATGAAAGGTTCGCCGAATGCCCCGCAGTGTGGCTTCTCCGCGAAAGCCGCGCAGGCCGTGATGGCATGTGGTGAAAAGTTTGCGTACGTGGACATCCTGCAGAACCCGGAAATCCGCGCCAACCTGCCAAAATACGCCAACTGGCCAACCTTCCCGCAACTGTGGGTCGGTGGTGAGCTGGTCGGTGGTAGCGACATCATGACCGAGATGGCTGCTGACGGTTCGTTGCAAAGTACCATCAAAGCGGCTGTTGAAGCAGCTGCTGCTGGCAAGACCGAAGCCTGATCCACCCTGTAGGAGCCGGCTTGCTGGCGATGAACGAACACGCAGTTAATCAGACAAACCGCGTGTTGTTGTTCGCCAGCAAGCCGGCTCCTACAGATTGCCCTGCGAATCTCGGGCAATAAAAAAGCCCCGCCTCTTTAAAAGAGTGCGGGGCTTTTTATTGTCTCGAGTTTAGCGGGCGCTAACTTACTCGTCTTCGCCCATCTGCGATTGCAGATAGTTCTCAAGACCGATTTTATCGATCAGGCCCAGTTGGGTTTCCAGCCAGTCGATATGTTCTTCTTCGGATTCAAGAATGTCTTCGAGCAGGTCACGGCTACCGAAGTCGCCAACGGTTTCGCAATGAGCGATGGCAACCTTGAGGTCGGCATGACCGGTTTTTTCGATGCGCAGGTCGCACTCAAGCATTTCCTGGGTGTGCTCGCCGATCTGCAGCTTGCCCAAGTCCTGGACGTTCGGCAGGCCTTCGAGGAACAGGATGCGCTTGATCAGCTTGTCCGCGTGCTTCATCTCGTCGATGGATTCGTGGTATTCGTGCTTGCCGAGCTTGTTCAGACCCCAATCTTCGTACATGCGCGCATGCAGAAAGTATTGATTGATCGCGACCAGCTCATTGGCGAGGATCTTGTTGAGATGCTGGATGACTGTAATGTCGCCTTTCATGATGGGGTCCTGCCCTGTATTAGCTGTCTATAAAGCAGAGTTTGAGCCGCACAACTAAGAGTGTCAAACCTAAGTTATTGAAACTTAAATGAAAATTAATCGGAATAAGAATGTTTGTGTTCCGCGTCTAGAGCGTAAGCAGTTGATTTTCAGACATAAAAAAACCGGACATGAAGTCCGGTTCTTTGGAATGCGGTAATTACGCGGCAGTAAATTCTACAGGGAAAGGAATCGCGGCCTGTGCCGATTGCAATTTGGTCAGGGTTTCACGCACCACTTCCTTGGCAAGGCAGGCGCATTTACCGCATTGGCTAGCTACGCCGGTAGCCTGACGGACTTCTTTATAGCTGCAGCAACCTTCATAGATTGCATCGCGGATTTGACCGTCGGTGACGCCAGTGCAGAGGCAGACATACATAAGTGAGAACCGTCGCTGGTTGTGACTCAATTGCGATGGATCTTAATGTTAACGAGAATGATTGTCAAAGTGGTTTCTGAAAGCTTTGCGTTATAAGCGCGTGAGACTGACGAACGGTTTTTCTCCAGGCGATCTGCCACTAGCTGTCGCGAAGACGAATTTGATGCCCCGGTGAAAAACCGTTGAGGACAGCTCAAAAACGCCGTGTATGATGGTCGGTCCTTGCGAAGGGGGTCGTGTCACAGGGCTGTCGCCTGAGGGTGGCAGGCTGACGCGAACCCAGTTCTTCACGTTAATAGACCAGGAGATATTCAATGAGCGTACTCGTAGGCAAACAAGCCCCGGACTTCACCGTACCTGCCGTCCTCGGCAATGGCGAAATCGTAGACAGCTACACCTTGTCCTCGGCCATCAAAGGCAAATACGGCCTGGTGTTCTTCTACCCGCTGGACTTCACCTTCGTTTGCCCATCCGAGCTGATCGCTCTGGACAACCGCATGGCTGACTTCAAGGCTCGTAACGTTGAAGTGGTCGCGGTGTCGATCGATTCGCACTTCACCCACAACGCATGGCGCAACACCCCGGTAAACAATGGCGGCATCGGCCAGGTTCGTTACACCATGGCTGCCGACATGAAGCACGAAATCGCCAAGGCCTACGACGTTGAGTCCGAAGGCGGCGTGGCTTTCCGTGGCGCATTCCTGATCGACGATAAAGGCGTTGTCCGTTCGCAGATCATCAACGACCTGCCATTGGGCCGTAACATGGAAGAGCTGATCCGTCTGGTCGACGCGCTGCAATTCCACGAAGAGCACGGCGAAGTCTGCCCTGCCAACTGGAAAAAAGGCGACAAAGGCATGAACGCTTCGCCAGAAGGCGTCTCGGCTTACCTGACCGAGCACGCTGCGGCGCTGTAAGACCAAGCGTCAGGCATAAAAAAACCGGCCACTGAGGCCGGTTTTTTTTATGGGCGGAATAAACGCAGATCCCTGTAGGAGCCGGCTTGCTGGCGATGAACGATGACGCGATCTTCATGGTAAACCGCGTCGCCTGCATCGCGAGCAGGCTCGCTCCCACATCAGTCGTTGAAGTCTTCCCAGCCGCCCATTTGTTTCCAGCGATTGACGATGCCGCAGAACAGCTCGGCGGTCTTCTCGGTGTCGTAGCGTGCCGAGTGAGCTTCGCGGCCGTCAAAGTCGATGTCCGCCGCCTGGCAAGCCTTGGCCAGTACAGTTTGACCGTAAGCCAGACCGGCGAGGGTCGCGGTATCGAAGCTGGAGAACGGATGAAACGGGTTACGTTTCATGTCCAGGCGCGCGACAGCGGCGTTCAGGAAGCCCAGGTCGAAGCTGCTGTTGTGCCCGACCAGGATCGCCCGTTTGCAGCCGTTGGCTTTCAGGGCCTTGCGGATGCCGCGGAAGATATCGGTCAGGGCCGCTTCCTCGCTCACCGCCATACGCAGCGGATGATCGAGTTTGATCCCGGTGAATTCCAGCGCGGCCGCTTCAATGTTCGCGCCTTCGAACGGCTCGACACGGAAGAAATAGGTGTGATCGGGATACACAAAGCCTTTTTCATCCATGGCGATCGTGGTCGCGGCGATTTCCAGCAGGGCGTCAGTGGCAGAGTTGAAACCGCCGGTTTCAACGTCGACAACAACTGGCAGGTATCCACGGAAGCGCTCAGCCATCGGGTGGCGCGAACCACCTCCGCCGCCTTGACCGTCCTGTTCGTCGTCGAAATGGTCTTCACTCACGCGTGTTCCTCCAGCAGGCGCCAGCGCAGTTTTTCACCGGCGCGCAGCGGGATTACGGTCAGCTCGCCAAATGGCAGGCTGGTCGGGGCGGTCCACTCATCGCGGACCAGGGTGATGCGATCGGTGTTCACCGGCAGGCCATAGAAGCGCGGGCCGTTGAGGCTGGCGAAGGCTTCGAGCTTGTCCAGCGCGTTGCGTTGTTCAAAGGCTTCGGCGTACATCTCGATTGCCGCATAAGCGGTGTAGCAACCGGCACAGCCGCAGGCTGCTTCCTTGGCGTGCTGCGCGTGAGGCGCCGAGTCGGTGCCGAGGAAGAACTTGTCGCTGCCGCTGGTGGCGGCGTCGAGCAAGGCTTCCTGGTGTGTATTGCGCTTGAGAATCGGCAGGCAATAGAAGTGCGGCCGAATCCCGCCCACCAGCATGTGATTGCGGTTGTACAGCAGGTGATGTGCGGTGATGGTCGCGCCAACGTTGGCCGAAGCCTCGTTGACGAACTGCACGGCGTCGGCGGTGGTGATGTGTTCGAACACCACTTTGAGCGTCGGGAAACGCTCGACCACACGACGCATGTGCTCATCGATAAAAAGTTTTTCGCGGTCGAACACATCGACATCGCCACGGGTGACTTCACCGTGAATCAGCAAGGGCATCCCGACTTCGGCCATGGCCTCAAGTGCAGGGAAGATCTTGTCGATACTGGTGACGCCAGAGTCCGAGTTGGTGGTCGCGCCGGCCGGGTAAAGCTTGGCGGCGTAAACGAAACCGCTGGCCTTGGCCTCGCGAATTTCTTCGGGCTGGGTACGGTCGGTCAGGTACAGCACCATCAACGGTTCGAAACGACTGCCGGCCGGGCGTGCAGCGAGAATCCGCTGACGATAGCCGTCGGCTTCAGCGGCGTTACGCACCGGAGGTACCAGGTTGGGCATGATGATGGCGCGACCAAAGGTGCGCGCGACATCCGCAACGGTATTGGTCAACACGGCACCATCGCGAAGATGAATGTGCCAGTCGTCGGGACGCAGCAGGGTCAGGCGGTCGGACATGAGGGGATTCCAGGCGGGTCAAACTGAGGGGAATGCTACCGGAAAAGACTCTCTCAGGCACTCGCTATCAAGTTTTGCGGGAAGCTTCCGATATCCAACAGGTATGCCGTAAATATGTGTGTCGGTCTTTTTGTTGTAGAAGCCAGTGGAGCCTCCCGTGCGCCAGCGTTATTTAGCCTTGCTCAGTGTGTTTGCCAGCCTCCCTGCGATGGCGCTCACTTTCCAGACCCGTCTGGAGAGCATCGAGTGGACGGTCGAAGGTGACAAGTTCGAATGCCGCCTGACTCAACCGATCACCGATTTCGGTTCGGGTGAATTCGTGCGCCGTGCCGGCGAGCAGGCGACGTTTCGTCTGAAAGCCTACAACGCAATGATCGGCGGTGGTTCCGCGACCCTGTTGGCAGCCGCTGCGCCATGGCAGCCGGGACGTGGCGACATCAACCTGGGGTCGGTGAGAATCGGCAGCGGCAACGTGTTGTTCAACAGCTCCCAAGTTCAGGCCGGGCGCCTGATCAGCGGGTTGATGGACGGCCGTAGCCCGGTTATTCGGCATTCCTCCGGCGATGGCCGTGTGTCTGAAGTGCGCCTGTTGCCGGTCAAGTTCAGCAAGGCCTTCAATGACTATCAGGTTTGCGTTGCGAAACTGCTGCCGAAGAATTTCGAACAGGTCAAACAGTCCGAGATCGGCTTTCCGGGTGAAGGCGTCGATCTCGATCCGCAAGCCAAGTCTCAGTTGCAGGTGATGCTGGAGTTCATGAAGGCTGATCCTACGGTCAATCACATCGAACTTGACGGGCACTCCGACAACAGCGGCAATCGCCTGACCAACCGCGAACTGTCACGCCGTCGGGCGCTGGCGGTGATGGATTATTTCAAGGCCAATGGCATTCAGGAATCGCAGATCACCATGCGTTTCCACGGGGAGCGCTACCCTGTGGCGCCAAACACCAATGCCAGCAATCGCGCGAAGAATCGCCGTGTCGCCGTGCGCCTTGAGCGAGTGGCTCCGACCGAGAAAGTTGCGCCTCAAACCACGACGCCGGGAAGCTCCTCGGCGACCTCCTGAACCCGCTGGATTCGTCGCTCGCTCGACAGAATCTGTCGCTTCGTCGTCATAAGCTGTCGCGCCTCTGTAAATTATTCCGTATGACCGGTAGACTTCACGGCTTTCCGTAGAACCCCGTGGAGTGATGGCATGGCGGACGTAAACAAGGTCGTTCTGGCGTATTCCGGCGGCCTGGACACTTCGGTGATCCTCAAGTGGCTGCAGGATACTTATAACTGTGAAGTGGTGACCTTCACCGCTGACCTGGGTCAGGGCGAAGAGGTCGAACCTGCACGCGCCAAGGCTCAGGCCATGGGCGTCAAAGAAATCTACATCGACGATCTGCGCGAAGAATTCGTGCGTGATTTCGTGTTCCCGATGTTCCGCGCCAATACCGTTTACGAAGGCGAGTACCTGCTGGGTACCTCCATCGCTCGTCCGTTGATCGCTAAACGCCTGATCGAAATCGCCAACGAAACCGGCGCTGACGCCATTTCCCACGGCGCCACCGGCAAGGGCAACGACCAGGTTCGTTTCGAGCTGGGCGCCTACGCACTCAAGCCAGGCGTGAAAGTGATCGCCCCTTGGCGCGAGTGGGACCTGCTCTCCCGTGAAAAGCTGATGGATTACGCTGAAAAGCACAACATCCCGATCGAGCGCCACGGCAAGAAAAAATCCCCGTACTCGATGGATGCCAACCTGCTGCACATCTCCTATGAAGGCGGCGTGCTGGAAGACACCTGGACCGAGCACGAAGAAGACATGTGGAAATGGACCGTCTCCCCGGAGAAGGCTCCAGACAAGGCGCAGTACCTGGAACTGACCTACCGCAACGGCGACATCGTGGCACTGGACGGCGTCGAAATGACCCCGGCCACTGTGCTGGCGACCCTGAACCGTATCGGTGGCGAACACGGGATTGGCCGTCTCGACATCGTCGAGAACCGTTACGTGGGCATGAAGTCCCGTGGCTGCTACGAAACCCCTGGCGGCACCATCATGCTGCGCGCTCACCGTGCGATCGAATCGATCACCCTGGACCGCGAAGTGGCTCACCTCAAAGACGAGCTGATGCCTAAATACGCCAGCCTGATCTACACCGGTTACTGGTGGAGCCCTGAGCGCCTGATGCTGCAACAGATGATCGATGCGTCCCAGGCACACGTTAACGGCGTCGTGCGCCTGAAGCTGTACAAGGGCAATGTGATCGTCACCGGGCGCAAGTCCGACGAATCGTTGTTCGATGCCAACATCGCGACCTTCGAAGAAGACGGCGGCGCCTACAACCAGGCCGACGCGGCGGGCTTCATCAAGCTCAACGCCTTGCGCATGCGTATCGCTGCAAACAAGGGCCGGAAGCTTTTCTGAGACCTTTGACGCTGCAACGACGGTAATGGAAATGTGGCCTTGTCGATGACAAGGCCACAATTCTGAAAGAGGGATGTTTGCTGCCGGGCATCATGTTCAACTTTCTTGTTGTTACAAATACGCTTCTGTTTGCTTTTGCTCTTCGATGGCCCTTCGAGAGCATTCTTCTGCTATCGGCACTCAAGCCATCATCGTCATGCCATGTGAGCTCAAATTGTAGGCAACCCAGAACGCAGAGCTGTTGCGTTTCTTTGTCTGTTTCGATTGCTTGTGTGCGCCTTCCTTCAGCAATGCCTCTGAATCAGTGCACGTGAGAAACACGATCACGCGCGCAGGGTTTTCCCGTGGGTGCTGGACCTTTTCCATCAAGGTGTTGAAATCCATTTTGTTATTCATCCATCGAGCGTCGACGATGTGAAGATCCTTTAGCAACACCGTTGAACGTTCGTACTGCTCAATCACAGGCGCGGGTAAATCTGCGGGTATGCCGCTTGACGCGTGATCGGTATCACTCATGGCCTTTATGAAATGCTTTCCTTTTTCAAAATCGGAGGGCGCGTAAAGCGACCGATAGTTGAAGTTGAGTGTGGCGAAGAAAAGGAAGAGCAAATAAAAAGGGAAGCTGATAAGGAACCAGATATAAATCTCTCGTTCCTTATTGTCCAGAAAGGGGAGGGAGATTGCAGCCGAAGTTTCAGACAGCGTTGCAAATATTGCAATGATTGTCATTGGGTTGCCAATTTTCGTTTTGAATTTTGTCATGTTGTTTGCTCATTAAGGATTGTCTTTTCTCGATCGGTTTATGGAAAGTTTTCGGATGTTTCACAGGTTAGCTGGTGGCGGGGTTTTATATTTTTTGGTGGTGTCCTTTTAGTTGGTTTGTTAGTTGGTGTCATAGTAGCTTTATTGTCTGTGAGTTGGGTATTTCTGTTTTAATTGGTTTCGATTGGTTTGTATGTCTGAAGTGTTGCTTCATGTTGGATTTGTTGGAACTGAATCAAGAGAGAACGAGAGGTAATTGTCTGGTGTGAGTGTTGATGTGACAAGATTGCTTACTTTTCAAGCGTAGCTCAATCGTCAGCGCTTGTCGGATCGCTCGGACGAGAATCATGTTTCTTTGATCCTTGATGCAAGTCGATACAAAAATATTGTAAAAAGGCGCGGCGCTGACCGTGCGGTAAAATTTAAGACACACAGTATTCGTGCGATTTTTGTAAGACATATCCTTTTTGTTTGTAGGGAATGTCTCTCGGTGCAGGTGGCCGAGGGGGGCGGCATGCCACGGGTGAAACGACTAGGCTATTGTGCGGGCTCTAAAAATTCGAACAGCGAAATTGGACTTGCCCATGAATAAAGTGCTGATCGTGGATGATCACCCCGTCATTCGTCTTGCGGTACGTATGCTGATGGAGCGTCATGGCTACGAAGTCATAGCAGAAACAGATAACGGCGTGGATGCGTTACAACTTGCGCGCGAACTTATGCCTGATATTGTCATTCTGGATATTGGAATACCGAAGCTGGATGGACTGGAAGTCATTGCTCGCCTGACATCGACGGCGATGCCGCTTAAAGTGCTGATATTGACCTCTCAGGCGCCTGGACATTTTTCAATGCGTTGCATGCAGTCGGGTGCTGCCGGATATGTGTGCAAACAACAGGATCTCACTGAATTACTCAGTGCGATAAAAGCCGTGCTCTCGGGCTACAGTTACTTCCCGAATCAAGCGTTGCATACCGTACGCTCAAGTCTTGGGAATGCCAGTGAAGCCGATATGGTGGATCGTCTGTCCGGTCGTGAAATGATGGTGCTGCAACAGTTGGCTCGAGGAAAGACAAACAAGGAGATTGCCGATGGCATGTTCCTCAGCAATAAAACCGTCAGTACTTACAAGACCCGCCTGTTGTTGAAACTCAATGCTCGCTCCTTGGTTGATCTGATCGAGCTGGCTCAACGCAATGGACTGGTATGAGTGCGGTGGGGTTTGACGAAGTTCGATGAAAAGACGTTCGCCCCGGATTGGCACTGGGTAGAAAGCCTCCGTTTCGGGAGGCTTTCAGGTGTCACAGGTCAAAATCGTAATCGGCCAATTGCTTTTGCAGTCGGCGCTCCTCCAGCAGATTGTCGATGGTACGGCGCTTGCTCAGGTTGGTCTTCGCCACTTCAACTACCGGTTCAGCGTCATCGGCCTCAACGGGTGTGAAGTCTTCTTCTACGTCCAGTTGCTCTTTGCCAGTGCTCATAAGGTTAACTCCAGGCTAAGACTGCCTTTGGCGCTCCTTATATCGACAATCTTCCGGCGGGTAAAAAAGATTTTTTCAATCGATGGATCAATAAATCTAATAGCGCCTCAATCGTCCGAGGTCTTTTGCTTGTATTCGCACAAGTCTTCGATCCGGCAGCTCCCGCAACGAGGCTTGCGGGCCAGGCAAACGTAGCGTCCATGCAGGATCAGCCAGTGGTGTGAATCGAGCAGGTATTGCCTGGGGACAAACTTCATCAGCTTCATCTCCACTTCGACCACGTTCTTGCCCGGAGCGATGCCCGTGCGGTTGCTGACCCGGAAAATGTGGGTGTCCACGGCCATGGTCAGTTGGCGAAAAGCGGTATTAAGCACCACGTTGGCGGTCTTGCGGCCGACGCCGGGCAGCGCTTCCAGTTCTTCTCGGGTTTGCGGTACTTCGCCGCCATGGCGCTCCACCAGCAAACGACAGGTTTCGATCACGTTTTTCGCTTTGCTGTTGAACAGGCCGATGGTCTTGATGTATTCCGACAGCCCTTCGACGCCTAAGGCGTAAATCGCCGCCGGCGTATTGGCCACCGGATAGAGTTTGGCGGTGGCCTTGTTCACGCCGACATCGGTCGATTGAGCGGAGAGAATGACGGCAATCAGCAATTCGAACGGCGAGGAATAGGCCAGTTCGGTCTTCGGTTCCGGGTTGTCTTCGTGAAACCTGCGGAAAATTTCCAGACGTTTTGCGGCATTCATGGGCAGTGCGTTTCCTCGAAATCGGTCAGTGTGAGGGGGTCGGGCGATGCCAGGCTTGCCAGGCGGCGATCAGCAGTCCCAGGAGAATAAATCCACCCGGGACCATCGTGGCCAGGTGCAGGCCGCCGTCGCCGATAAGCTCGCGCAGCAGGCCAAGGCCCACCATCAGCGCGCCAAACAGGCCACACAAGCGCAGGCGATCGAGTCGTGATTCCTGGAAAAACCCGTTGTGTTCCAGCACCACGCATTGCACGGCGATCAATCCTGCATAGATCCCCGCGTGCTGATGCGATTGAAGAGACAAGACTTGCGCGGCAAGTTCCGCGCAACTGGTCAATGTGGCAGCCAGCAGGATGCTGGCAAGCAAACGGGTGGGCGGAATCAGCCGTGGCCGCAGGGCAGCCATGATGACGTCATAAGCATTGATCACCACGAAGAACATCAGCCACAAACCCAGGGCCGTCACCCAAGCGTCCGTTGCGCCGATCAGGGGTGCAAGCATCAGTGAGTTGCGCAGTGTCGATGGCTTATTCATGAGTGCTGCTCCCGATCAGTTGCTGCGGGTGTTCATCGAAGTAGCGCAACGCGTCATGGACGGCGCTGATCACTGCTCGTGAAGTAATGGTCGCGCCCGCTATCTGATCGAATTGCCCCTGATCTTTTTTCAAGGCCCAGCCCGTGTCGCCCGGGTCGTTTCGAGACTTGCCGGTAAATGTCTGAAGCCAGGCGTTGGGCCATTCTGCGATCTTTGCGCCCAGTGCAGGGGTTTCCGATTGCTTGAGGGTTTTGACCCCCAGCAACTTGCCGTTTGCGTCGATGGCGATCATCAACTCGATGGAGCCCTCGTAGCCCAGCGTCTGGCTGCGCAGCAACACTGCGCGAGGTTGGCCGGTCCTGGTCGCCAGATAGCCGCCCAGCAGCATGCTGTTAGCCAGGCGGATGTTATCGAGGGCGAGGGGCTGGTCCAGCGGTTGATTGTCGTAGCTGTCTGGCGGTAGCAGGTCCAGCAAGTTATGACTGTCGATCAAGCGCTGTTGCGCGTTGATGCGCGGTTCGCTGGCGTGTTGCACAAAGTACGTCGCACCAATTCCCAGCCCGGCCAGAAGCACCAGAATCACAACACTCGTCGCTCGGTTCATGGGGCAACCTGCTCCTGCCTGGACGCGGCAAGCCGCTCCAGTGCCGGGACACTAAGGTTCATCAGTAGCACGGCAAACGCCACGCCGTCCGGGTATCCGCCCCAGGTTCGAATCAGGTAGGTCAGTAATCCCACGCCAGCGCCGAACAGCAGTCGGGCACCGGGGCTTTTCGCGCCGGACACCGGCTCGGTGGCAATAAAGAATGCCCCCAGCATGGTTGCGCCAGTAAGCAGATGAAACAGCGGCGAGCCATGGGAGTCGGAGCCCGAACCGTTCCAGCACAGCAAGCTGATAACGAACAGGCTGGCGAGCATGCCGACCGGGGCATGCCAGGTGAACACTCGCCGTTGCAGCAGAAACGCGCCGCCGGCGAGAAAGGCCAGGTTGACCCATTCCACGCCGCGTCCGCCGAAATGGCCGAACGCCGGGTTGCCCGCGAAGAGTTCGTCCATGGTCAGGCTTTTGTTGATCCGCAGGCTGTCCAGTGCCGTGGCCTGGACCCAGGCATCTGGCATCTGACCGAAGCCAAAGACCTGTTGAAACCCAGCCAGCAGATTCATGCCGTGCGACGCCGGCCATAGGGTCATCTGCTGGGGAAAGGCCACCAGCACCAGGGCAAAACCGAGCATCGCCGGGTTGAACGGATTCTTGCCGACGCCGCCATAAAGCTGTTTACCGAGCAGCGCGAACGCCGCCGCACTGACTGTCAACCACCACGGGCAATAAGGCGGCAAGGCCAGTGCCAGCAACGTCGCGCTGACCAGAGCGCTGCCGTCGCTCAAGGTCGGCTTGATGGATCGCTTGCGCAGTTGCAACACCGCGGCTTCAACGGCCAATGCGCTAACGGCCGCCAGAATCAGGTTGATCAAAACGCCCCAGCCATACAACCAGAACAACACCAGCATGCCCGGTACAGTCGCCAGCAACACCAGCTTCATGGCCTGCTGAAGACGTTCATCCACCGGCTCAAGGGGCAACATGGGCATCCACCTGGCGTTCGGCATCCTTCACCGCGAGCTCCAGCGCTTCGATCTGTTCGGCCGCCGCTTCGAGGGTTCGCGCTTTGTTGAGCTCTGCGCGACGCATGGCCAGCTGGATCTTCGCCCGTTTCAGTTCGGCATCCTTCGCTGGCGCGACCGGCACCGGGGTCGGCGGCGCGCTGCTTTCCAGCTTCGCCAAGGCTTGCTCCGCCACTTCGAACTGCTGTTGCAGCACGATCAATTGCGACTGCTGCTCAAAGGTTGGCGGATGCCCGAAGGCCTTGAGCGACTTGTTCAGTTGCGCACGACTCATCGCCACATCGATCTTGGCTTTTTTCAACGCCGCATCGGCGTTGGCCGCTTTCTGTGTGCGCACCCGTTCAAGTGCAGCCTGTACCGGGTCGAGCGTCATCACGTCGGTGTGCGGCACAGCACGTTGGGCGCGGGCCTGACGTTCGGCGAGTTTCTGTTCTTCCTCACGACGCAAACGGGCGTTGCGCTGTTCGAAGCGACGCCGCGCATGATTGCGTTTGGCGGTGCGCGCCCGTTGTTCCTCAAGGCTGAACGCCAGGCCACCGACAATCGGCAGCACCGTGGACAAGGGCAGTGGCCGCATCTCGATGCAGTCCACCGGGCAGGGCGCGACACACAGGTCGCAACCGGTGCATTCGTCGACGATCACCGTGTGCATCAATTTCGCCGCGCCGACGATCGCATCCACCGGGCACGCCTGGATGCACTTGGTGCAGCCAATACACTCCGCCTCACGAATATAGGCGATCTGCGCCGGGGCCGAACCGCGACTGACGTCCAGTTCCAGCACCGGTACTTTCAGCAAGTCAGCCAGCGCCGCGATGGTTTCACTTCCACCGGGCGGGCATTTGTTGATCGGCTCACCGCTGGCGATGCCTTCGGCGTACGGTTTGCATCCGGGGTGGCCACACTTGCCGCATTGGGTCTGCGGCAAGAGGGCGTCGATGCGTTGAATCAGACTCATGTTTTGATCAGCCCGCTGAATCCGAGAAAAGCCACTGCGATCAGTCCGGCGCCGATCAACTCGATCGGCAGGCCACGAAAGGGCAGGGGGATATCATTTTCGATGGTGCGTTGGCGCAGGTCGCTGAACAGGCTCAGCACCAGCCAGAACCCCAGCCCGGCACCGAGGCACAGGGCAGTGGCGTGGAAGAATCCTTTGTCGTCCTGGGCGTTGAGCAATGTCAGCCCCAGCACACCCGCGTTGCCCAGCAGCAGCGGCCAGAGGCCATCGAATGCAAACCTGGGCAATAACCGAGAGAGCAGCTTCAACAGTGGGCCGATCAGTAAAACGCTCATGGGCAGGAACACGAAAAGACGCAGCGACGTCAGTTCCAGCGGCACCAGCAGCCAGTGCCAGGCCGAGTAGCTCAACAGGCCGACAATCAGCAACAGACACGTCGTCGCAATACCCAAGGCATGCACTTGATCGCGCTCGCTGCCCAGCAACGGATCGACGCCCAGCGGCCAGTGCAACACGAGGTTGTTGATCAGGGCAGCGCTGATAAGCGTAAGTAGCATCTCGGTCATGATCGTGCCGGAAGAAATAGGGCTTTTTAACTGAGCCGTCTAAAAAGCTTAGGCATTATCCGGCAAGGACGGAGGGTGGGGCCAGATATGAAAATCCCACAGTCGCGCCAGGCACGACTGTGGGATCGATTTACCGCAGAACCTTACTTGATGCGCTGACCCGGCTTGGCGCCGCTGTCGGGGCTGAGCAGGTAGATTTCTTCACCGCCAGGACCGGCGGCCATCACCATGCCTTCGGAGATCCCGAACTTCATTTTGCGTGGCTTGAGGTTGGCGATCATCATGGTCAGGCGACCATCGAGCTTGGACGGATCCGGATAAGCGCTCTTGATCCCGGAGAACACGTTGCGTTGCTCGTCACCGATGTCCAGGGTCAGGCGCAGCAGTTTGTCAGCCCCTTCCACGTGTTCGGCCTTGATGATCAAGGCCACGCGCAGATCGACCGCAGCAAAGGCGTCGAACTCGATTTCCGGCGACAGCGGATCCTTGGCCAGTTCGCCGTTGCCGGCAGGTGCAGCGTCACCGGTGTCGGTTGCGCTGGCGGTCAGGTCTTCTTTCGAGGCGTCGCTCATGGCTTGCACTTTTACCGGGTCGATACGAGTCATCAACGGCTTGAACTCGTTCAGCTGATGGTTGCTGAGCAAGGTGGCGTGGTCGTCCCAGGTCAGCGGCGCGACGTTGAGGAATGCCTCGGCGTCGGCGGCCAGCAGCGGCAGCACCGGTTTGAGGAAGATCACCAACTGGCGGAACAGGTTCACGCCCAGGGCGCAGATGGCCTGGACTTCGTCCTGCTTGCCTTCCTGTTTGTTCAGCGACCACGGCGCCTTGTCGGCGATCCAGGCGTTGGCGCGGTCGGCCAGGCCCATGATCTCGCGCATGGCACGGGCGAAGTCGCGAGCCTCGTAGGCCTCGGCGATGCTTGGCGCTGCGGCGAGGAAAGCCTCGGTGAGTTCCGGCGCGGCGTTGCCGGCCACCAGTACACCGGCATTGCCTTTGTGGATGAAACCGGCGCAACGGCTGGCGATGTTGACGACTTTACCGACCAGGTCGGAGTTGACCTTCTGCACGAAGTCTTCAAGGTTCAGGTCGAGGTCATCGACGCCACGGCTCAGCTTGGCCGCGTAGTAGTAACGCAGGTACTCCGGCGAGAGGTGGTCCAGGTAGGTCCGGGCCTTGATGAAGGTGCCACGGGACTTGGACATTTTCTGACCGTTGACAGTCAGGTAGCCGTGCACGTTGATGCCGGTCGGCTTGCGGAAACCCGCACCTTCGAGCATCGCTGGCCAGAACAGGGCGTGGAAGTTGACGATGTCCTTGCCGATGAAGTGGTACAGCTCGGCGGTGGAATCCTTGCCCCAGAACGCGTCGAAATCCAGCTCCGGCGTGCGGTCGCAGAGGTTCTTGAAGCTGGCCATGTAGCCGATCGGCGCGTCCAGCCAGACGTAGAAGTACTTGCCAGGCTCGTCGGGAATCTCGAAACCGAAGTACGGCGCATCGCGGGAAATGTCCCACTGTTGCAGGCCGGCATCCAGCCATTCGGCGATCTTGTTGGCGACGGCGTCTTGCAACGTGCCGCTGCGGGTCCAGGTTTGCAGCATGTCCTGGAAGTCCGGCAGCTTGAAGAAGAAGTGCTGGGAATCCTTGAGCACCGGAGTAGCACCAGAGATCGCCGACTTCGGATCCTTCAGGTCGGTCGGTGCGTAGGTTGCACCGCATTTTTCGCAGTTGTCGCCGTACTGGTCTTCAGTGCCGCATTTCGGGCAGGTGCCCTTGATGAAGCGGTCGGCCAGGAACATTTTCTTTTCCGGGTCGAAATACTGGGTTATCGAGCGCTGGGCGATGTGCCCGGCGTCACGCAGTTTCAGGTAGATCTGGCTCGACAGCTCACGGTTTTCTTCGGCGTGAGTGGAGTGGAAGTTGTCGAAGTCCACCAGGAACTCGGCAAAGTCGGCGCTGTGTTCAGCCTGGACGTTGGCGATCAGTTGTTCCGGGGGGATGCCTTCCTTTTCCGCGCGCAGCATGATGGCCGAACCGTGGGCGTCGTCGGCGCAGACATAAATGCATTGGTTGCCGCGGTGCTTCTGGAAGCGCACCCACATATCGGTCTGGATGTATTCCAGCATGTGGCCAAGATGGATCGAACCATTGGCGTAGGGCAGGGCGCTGGTGACGAGGATCTTGCGTGGCTCGGACATGGGGCTCGGCTACTTGATGAAACGGAGGTCGGCCACTATAAAGCGCCGGCGCATATTTTTCACCCCCGCGACCCGAGGGCTAATTGTTGCAAAAGGACTTTGTGGCGAGGGGATTTATCCCCGTTCGGCTGCGCAGCAGTCGTAAATCCAGACAACTCGGTCTGTCTGGTAGATTGCAGGGGGGCGGCTTCGCCACCCAACGGGGATAAATCCCCTCGCCACAGGATTGCGTTCACAGCTAATGATCTTCGGGCATGCCGAGTAGGCCACAGAACGGTTAGGATACCCGCCTGATTTTCCAGTCTTGCTATCGGAGTTGCCCATGAGCGTCGTCAATCGCGCAGCGGTGGAAGCCGTCCTTCGCCAATACACCGACCCTTACCTGAACCAGGACCCGGTCAGCGCCGGGTGCGTGCGCGGCATCGACATCCAGGGCGATCGCGTCAGCGTGCAGCTGGAGCTGGGTTATGCCGCCGGTCTGTTCAAAAGTGGCTGGTCGCAGATGCTGCAAATGGCGATCGAAGGCCTCGACGGCGTGACGAGCGCTCGCGTTGACATCACCAGTGTGATTGCCGCGCACAAGGCTCAGGCGCAGATTCCGGGCCTGGCCAACGTCAAGAACGTGGTGGCCGTCGCGTCCGGCAAGGGCGGTGTGGGCAAATCCACCACCGCTGCCAACCTCGCACTGGCCCTGGCCCGTGAAGGCGCCAAGGTCGGGATTCTCGACGCGGACATCTACGGTCCGAGCCAAGGCATCATGTTTGGCATCCCTGAAGGCACCCGACCAAAGGTCAAGGACCAGAAGTGGTTCGTGCCGATCGAATCCCATGGCGTTGAAGTGATGTCCATGGCCTTCCTGACCGACGACAACACGCCGATGGTCTGGCGCGGGCCGATGGTCTCCGGCGCGCTGTTGCAACTGGTCACGCAAACCGCCTGGGGCGATCTGGATTACCTGGTCATCGACATGCCGCCAGGCACCGGTGACATCCAGCTGACCCTGGCGCAGAAAGTCCCGGTGGCCGGTGCGGTGATTGTCACCACTCCGCAAGACCTGGCGCTGCTGGACGCACGCAAAGGTGTAGAGATGTTCCGCAAGGTCAACATCCCGGTGCTGGGCGTGGTGGAAAACATGGCCGTGCACATCTGCTCCAACTGCGGGCATGCCGAGCATCTGTTCGGTGAAGGTGGCGGGGTGAAGCTAGCCAATCAGTATGGCGTCGAATTGCTGGCGTCGCTGCCGCTGGCAATGGCCATTCGTGAGCAGGCCGATGGCGGCAAGCCGACGGTGATTGCCGAGCCGGACAGCCCGATTGCGCTGGTGTACCAGGAACTCGCCCGCCACGTCGGCGCGCGGATTGTATTGCAGGAAGCGGCAACGCCGGCGATGCCGAACATCACGATCAGCGACGATTGATGGCCTGAAACTCAATCAACTGTGGGAGCTAGCCTGCTAGCGATAGCGGATTCACATTCAACAATATGTTGGCTGAACCACCGCAATCGCTAGCAGGCTAGCTCCCACATTGATCTATGGGGGCTTTAGATCCGCAACCCGCCATCCATTTCCAGGATCCGGCCGGTGTAGTAGTCGTTCTCGAAAATGTACGCCGCTGAATGGGCGATCTCTTCCGGTTTGCCCATGCGCTTGAGCGGAATTCCGGCCGTCATCTTCTCCAGCGCTTCAGGCTTCATGCCCAGCGTCATCTCGGTTTCGATAAAGCCCGGTGCAATGCCCGCCACACGAATGCCATAACGCGCCAGCTCCTTGGCCCAGGTCACGGTCGCTGCGGCCACGCCAGCCTTGGCGGCGGAGTAGTTGGTCTGGCCGATGTTGCCGGCACGGGAAATCGACGAGATATTGATGATCGCGCCGCTGTTGTTCAGCTCGACCATTTTTGCCGCGACTTCACGGGTGCACAGGAATACGCCGGTCAGGTTGACGTCGATGACCGCCTGCCATTGAGCCAGGCTCATCTTGGTCATTTCGCCATCCTTGACCTTCAGCAGCAGGCCGTCGCGCAGGATCCCGGCGTTGTTGATCAGGCCATGAATCGCGCCAAAATCTTCGGCCACCTGAGCGACCGTGTGCGTCACTTGCTCTTCATTGGCGACGTTGCACAGGTAAGCCCGAGCTTCGACGCCCTTGGCTTTGCACGCCGCGACGGTGTCGTCGAGCTTTTCCTGGTTCAGGTCCACCAGCGCCAGCTTCGCGCCTTTACCCGCGAAATACTCGGCCATCGAACGGCCTAAACCCTGGCAACCGCCCGTGATAATGATTACTTTGTCAGTGAGTTGCATTCGCATGCCCCAATAGCAGGTTCAGAGTGGTTTCCTTCCTAGAGGGCCTCTCGATCTGCACCTGATGTGGCCTGGTTGCACATGAGAACTGCCCCGATGGCGTCCTGGAACTTATCCCCAGGCGCCTGTCCGTTTTTTCGACGGATTCTATATAAGGAGTCATAAATTGAGCGTTGAAGCGGCCAAGAATGCCCGAGAATTGCTTCTCAAGGAATACCGTGGGGTGCTGTCGACGCACTCCAAGTCGATGCCCGGTTTCCCGTTTGGCTCCGTGGTTCCGTATTGCCTGGACGAGCAGGGCCGGCCGCTGATCCTGATCAGCCGCATCGCCCAGCACACCCATAACTTGCAGAAAGATCCGAAATGCTCGCTTTTTGTAGGCGAGCGTGAGGCCGACGACGTACAAGCCGTTGGTCGCCTGACGTACCTGGCCGAAGCCGAAAAGCTCGAAGACGAGGCCGCGATCGAAGCGGCAGCCGAGCGTTACTACCGCTATTTCCCGGATTCGCAGAGTTACCACAAGGCCCACGATTTCGATTTCTGGGTACTCAACCCCGTGCGTCACCGCTACATCGGCGGTTTCGGCGCGATTCACTGGGTCGATCAGTTGACCCTGGCCAACCCGTTCGCCGGCAAAGCCGAACTGAGCATGGTCGAGCACATGAATGCCGATCACGCCAAAGCTATCGCCCACTACGTCGAACTGGCGGGGCTGCCGAAAACCGAGCCGGCGCAACTGGCGGGTATCGACAGCGAAGGTATGCACCTGCGCATCGGTCAAGCCCTGTACTGGCTGCCGTTCCAGGCAACTTGTAATACGCCGACACAAGTGCGCGAAGCCTTGGTTTTCCTGGCTCACGCCGAGCATTGGCCGAAAAATGAAGTGGCCGACGCTTGAATTCACGAAACGGCGACGTCATCTAGGGAAGACTGGCAAGGCATTCTTGCGTTGAGGAACCATTTGATGCGCCCTTTTTTATTGCTCTTTGTACTGTTTCCGGTGTTGGAGCTGTTCGTATTCGTCAAGGTCAGCGGGGCCATCGGGTTTTTCCCGGCCCTGCTGCTGATCATTCTCGGCTCGATGCTCGGCGTGTTCGTGCTGCGTATCGCCGGTCTGGCCACCGCGTTGCGTGCTCGTGAAAGCCTGAACCGCGGCGAACTGCCGGCCCAGACCATGCTCGAAGGTTTGATGCTGGCCCTGGCGGGCGGTCTGTTGATCCTGCCGGGCTTCGTCACCGACGTGCTGGGCCTGATCATGTTGCTGCCGATCTCTCGTCGACTGCTGGCCAATAAAATGCGCCAGCGCGCCGAAGAGGCGGCGATCCGTCAGCGTGCATTCGCCGACGATCTGCAACCACGGGGCGGTCCTGCTCCGCAGCAGCCGCTTGGCCGCGAGCCGAATGTGATTGAAGGCGAGTTCGAACATCGCGATTCCAAGTAAAGCGTTTCAGCTGCACGGCACCTTCGGGTGCCGTGTTCGTTTTCGGGGCATCGACGTAAAAAATTTCGATCCCCGCCCTTGTAATAAGCTTATGCGCCCTTATGTAACGGTCACCGCAAGGTTTCTGGCGATCACGCCAGACAGACTTCCGCGGTTCGCTTGACGAACCGCACCCGGCACCGCCGGATTTGTTAAACCCGCCGGGATCACACCGGCCGATGAAAACCACAATTGGGAGAGATCGACAATGAAGCTTCGTCCTTTGCATGACCGCGTCGTCGTCCGTCGCAGCGAAGAAGAAAAGAAAACCGCTGGCGGTATCGTCCTGCCAGGTTCGGCTGCTGAAAAGCCAAACCAGGGCGAAGTCCTCGCTGTAGGCCCGGGCAAAGCACTGGATAGCGGTGAAGTGCGCGCGCTGGCTGTGAAAGTGGGTGACAAGGTTGTGTTCGGCCCTTACTCCGGCAGCAACACTGTGAAAGTTGACGGCGAAGATCTGCTGGTCATCGGCGAGAGCGAAATCCTCGCTGTTATCGAAGGCTGATTCCCCGCTCATTTTCCCGCTACTACAAAGTATTTAAGGAATATCGATCATGGCTGCTAAAGAAGTTAAATTCGGCGATTCCGCCCGTAAGAAAATGCTCGCCGGTGTCAACGTCCTGGCTGACGCAGTAAAAGCGACCCTGGGCCCTAAAGGCCGTAACGTGATCATCGAGAAGAGCTTCGGCGCTCCGACCATCACCAAGGACGGCGTGTCCGTTGCCAAAGAAATCGAGCTGAAAGATCGCTTCGAAAACATGGGCGCGCAGCTGGTCAAAGACGTTGCCTCCCGTGCAAACGATGACGCAGGCGACGGCACCACCACCGCTACCGTTCTGGCTCAATCGATCGTCAACGAAGGCCTGAAAGCCGTCGCTGCCGGCATGAACCCGATGGACCTGAAGCGCGGCATCGACAAAGCGACCATCGCTATCGTCAAAGAGCTGAAAGCCCTGTCCAAGCCTTGCGCTGACACCAAGGCCATCGCTCAGGTCGGCACCATCTCGGCCAACTCCGACAGCTCCATCGGCGACATCATTGCCGAAGCCATGGAAAAAGTCGGTAAAGAAGGCGTGATCACCGTTGAAGAAGGCTCGGGCCTGGAAAACGAACTGTCGGTTGTTGAAGGCATGCAGTTCGATCGTGGCTACCTGTCCCCGTACTTCGTCAACAAGCCAGAGACCATGACTGCCGAGCTGGACGGTCCGCTGATCCTGCTGGTCGACAAAAAGATCTCGAACATCCGCGAAATGCTGCCAGTACTGGAAGCCGTTGCCAAAGCCGGCCGTCCACTGCTGATCGTGGCCGAAGACGTTGAAGGCGAAGCCCTGGCGACTCTGGTTGTGAACAACATGCGTGGCATCGTCAAAGTCGCAGCCGTCAAGGCTCCAGGCTTCGGCGACCGTCGCAAGGCCATGCTGCAGGACATCGCTGTTCTGACTGGCGGTACCGTTATCTCCGAAGAGATCGGTCTGAGCCTGGAAAGCACTACCCTGGAACACCTGGGTAATGCCAAGCGCGTGATCCTGTCCAAAGAAAACACCACCGTGATCGACGGTGCCGGCGTTGAGGCTGACATCCAGGCTCGCGTTCTGCAGATCCGCCAGCAAGTGGCTGACACTTCGTCCGACTACGACCGTGAAAAACTGCAAGAGCGTCTGGCCAAACTGTCCGGCGGCGTTGCAGTGATCAAGGTTGGCGCTGGTTCCGAAGTTGAAATGAAAGAGAAGAAAGCCCGCGTTGAAGACGCCCTGCACGCTACCCGTGCAGCCGTTGAAGAAGGCGTGGTACCTGGCGGCGGCGTGGCACTGGTTCGCGCTCTGCAGGCTATCTCCGAGCTGAAAGGCGACAACGATGACCAGAACGTTGGCATCCAGTTGCTGCGTCGCGCTGTTGAAGCGCCACTACGCCAGATCGTTGCCAACTCCGGCGACGAGCCAAGCGTAGTAGTCGACAAGGTCAAGCAGGGTTCGGGTAACTACGGTTACAACGCTGCGACCGGCGAATACGGCGACATGATCGAAATGGGCATCCTGGACCCGGCTAAAGTGACTCGTTCGGCTCTGCAAGCGGCTTCGTCGATTGCCAGCCTGATGATCACCACCGAAGCCATGATCGCTGAGATCAAGGATGACGCACCAGCTGGCGGCGGCATGCCAGACATGGGCGGTATGGGCGGCATGGGCGGCATGATGTAAGCCAGCCTTACCCCGTACATAAAAACCCCGCCGGCGATGAGCCGGCGGGGTTTTTTATTGCCCGGATTTCAAGCCCCACACCATCCAGTGTGGGAGCCAGCCTGCTGGCGATGGCGGTATATCAGCCAACATAGATATGGCTGACACACCGCTATCGTCGGAACGCCGCCCGGAGCCGGCTCGCTCCCACATTTTTTGATCTGCGTTTCAGGTGCTGACCGGTTCTGCCTTACTGACCCGATCAGCCTTGGAAGCCGGTCGATACAGGATGTAGTAGTAAGACCCCAGACAAATCAACCAGCAAAAAATCGCCGTCCACACGTTATGCGAAAAGAAGTGCGCGCCCTGCATCATCCGGCTCACTGAAAACACCGTCCCCAGTGCAAACGCAAACACAAACGCCTGCCTTGCCAGCCGTGGGCGACGATCACGCAAGACAAAGAACAGCGCAAACAGCGTGAACCCGGTCGCCGCATGACCCCCAGGCCAGCAACGGCCAGGCTTGTCGGTTTGCGGGCGCGGGCTGAGCAATTCGCTGTAGGTTTCATGGCCGCCGAATTGCTCGAGGCTCCATGGGCATTGCACCGCCGTCACTGCCTTGACCGGCGTCACGAACGAGGTCGCCAAGGCCAGCGACAGCACCAGACAGCCCAGTTCGCGCTTGAACGGTTTGAGCCTGTCCACAAAAAAGGCGCCAATGAAACCGAGGATCGCAAACACCGAAAACGCGATGACCACCTGCTTAGCACGGTCATGCAGAATGTTCTCAAGGAAGTAGCTGTGGCGCCCGATGAAATCACCGGCGACCGGGTCGTAGAACAGCTTGGCCAGGTCCATGTCCAGCGACGTCAGTTCAAGCAGCACCAATATAATCGCCGTGATAGCGGGCACACCCAGGCATACCCAAAAGTTAAGCGGTCTGGAAGCGGGGCGGGCAGCGGTCGAAGCCATGGCAATTCCTTGGTCGGTGAAGGGGTCTGGAGAGCGCATCCGCGCGGAGTCTGAGCCCGGTGCTGTCGTCAGCATGTGAATCGATAGTGAAAAACTTGTTAAGCCGGCATCGGCGTTTTCTATCGGATTTACAACTGCACGCAGTCCTAGCCCTGAGCCACACTTGGCCTTAAGCTGCGCGGGCCACGACGGCCGTTACTGTGTACGGAGGAGGTGCCCATGCGAATTCTATTGGTTGAAGACAACCGCGATATCCTGGCCAATCTGGCCGATTACCTGGGGCTCAAAGGCTACACCGTGGATTGCGCGCAGGACGGTTTGTCAGGCCTGCACCTGGCGGCCACCGAGCACTACGACCTGATCGTGCTCGACATCATGTTGCCCGGCATCGACGGCTATACCCTGTGCAAACGCCTGCGCGAAGATGCCCGCCGTGACACGCCGGTGATCATGCTCACCGCCCGCGATCAGCTGGATGACCGGCTGCAAGGCTTCAAGTCCGGTGCCGATGACTATCTGATCAAGCCGTTCGCGCTGTCCGAACTGGCGGCGCGTATCGAGGCGGTCATGCGCCGTGCCCAAGGTGGCGGTCGTCGAACCTTGCAGGTCGGCGATCTGAGCTACGACCTCGACACCCTGGAAGTGACCCGCGAAGGTCGCCTGCTGAAACTCAACCCGGTCGGCTTGAAGTTGCTGGCCGTGCTGATGCAAAAAAGCCCGCATGTACTGCGCCGTGAAATTCTCGAAGAAGCCCTGTGGGGCGATGACTGCCCGGACAGCGACAGCCTGCGCAGCCACGTCCATCAACTGCGCCAGGTGATCGACAAGCCATTCGCCAAGCCTTTGCTGCAAACCGTGCACGGTGTGGGTTATCGCTTGGCCGAGGGCCGTGATGGAGTTTAAGCAGAGCCTTGCCCAGCGGATCATCATCGCCTTTGCGTTGATGAGCGCATTGGTGGCGGGCGCCTTCGCCATGGGCATTGTGGCGACCGTGCACCTGGTGGAAGAAAAACTGATTTCGGCCGGGCTGGGCGGCGATTTGCAACGGCTGTTGTTGATGGACAGTGTCTCGGACTGGAGCCATCGCCCAGAGCCCGACCAGTTGTTCTACTTCAGCGGCGGACCGGGGGACTTCGAGCTGCCCAAGGATTTGCGGCACCTGGATTCCGGTTTCCACGAAGTCTTTCGCGAGCAACTGTCGTATCACGCGATGGTCGAAATCGTCGATGGCCGGCGTTACGTACTGCTTCAGGACCAAAGCGATTTCGAAGAGCGTGAACGGGTGCTGTTTGCCGTGGTGCTGGTGGGCTTCGTCCTGAGCCTGGCGCTGGCGGTCTTTCTTGGTTGGGTCCTGGCGCGCAAAGTGATGGCGCCGGTGGTACGGCTGGCCCGCCAGGTACGTCATCGCGATCAATTACTGGGTCTGGCGCCTCCCTTGGCGCCGGATTATGCCGCTGACGAAGTGGGCGAACTGGCCGTTGCCTTCGACGCCACCCTTGGACGTTTGCGCCAGGCGTTGACCCGTGAGCGATTGTTTACCAGCGACGTCAGCCATGAACTGCGCACGCCATTGATGGTGCTGGCCAGCTCCTGTGAATTGTTGTTGGAAAACCCCGGTATCGACCAGCGTGGCCGAGCCCAGGTCGAGCGAATTGCCCGCGCGTGCGCAGAGATGCGCGAGCTGGTGCAAACGTTTCTGATGTTGGCGCGGACCCAACGCGAAGACGCCAGTGTCGCGCCTCAGCAATCACTGAGTCAGGTCGCCGATGGGCTGCTCAACCAGTGGCGCGAACCGATTGAAGCCAAAGGGCTGAATCTGATCTTCGAGCCGGGCAGTCCGCCCGGCACCTGCTACAACGCAACCCTCTTGCACGCCGTCATGGGCAACCTGTTGCGTAACGCACTGCATTACACCGAACGCGGGTTCATTCGCTTGACCCTGACGGCCACGGGTTTCACGGTCGAGGACAGTGGCGTGGGCATTCCCGAGGAAAAGCGCGAGGCGATGTTCGAACCTTTCGTGCGCGGCAGCGAAAAGCGCGGCGAGGGCCTGGGGCTTGGATTGTCGCTGGTGCAGCGGATTTGCGAGAACCAGGGCTGGAACGTCAGCCTGACCAACATGGAACCCAATGGCTGTCGTTTTCAGGTGGCGCTGGGTCAAGAATAGCGGTGCTTTGAATATCGAGTCCGCGAGCCATGACAGTCGCTCTGAAAAACCTTGTAATGATTGCGCGTTTACATAACAATTTTTTCACAAAGGCATGACCTGACGCCGACACTACGCTACCTAAGGTAGTTGTCATCTGAAGCTTCAGGAGACCTTGACGATGGATGGCCCGATCAAACTGGATTTTTCCGAAAAATACGACGATCAACACGCGCAGCGATACTTGCGCAAACATCAGGACGGCCTTGGTCGTCGACTGTCCCACTGGCGTGACGAGCAGATGGCGCGAAAGGCGCTGGCGCTGGTCGGCGAGCCCGGGCTGGTTCTGGATTTGCCTTGTGGTGCAGGGCGTTTCTGGCCACTGCTCGCGGAAAAGGCCAATCGCGCGATCATCGGGGCCGACAACTCCGAGTCAATGTTGAAGATCGCCACGCAGGCGCAACCTGCCGACGTGGTGAAACGGGTACAACCCTTGCACACGTCTGCATTCGACATTGCCTTGCCCGACAACGCCGTCGACAGCATTTTCTGCATGCGATTGCTGCATCACATCGGTGAAGCCGAGCACCGACTGGCCATTCTGCGCGAATTTGAACGAGTCACGCGTGACAGCGTGATCCTTTCGTTGTGGGTGGACGGCAATTTCAAGGCCTGGAAACGCAAGCGCTCAGAGAAACGACGTGGGCAGGAAGGTTACCAAAACCGATTTGTGTTACCGGCAGCCACGGTAGAAAAGGAGTTCGAACAGGCGGGGTTCCGTATTCAGGAACAACTGGACTTTTTACCGCTCTATGCCATGTGGCGAGTTTACGTATTACGCAAGAGGTAACAGGATGGCAGTGCAATGTGCAGCAGAAACGGACGTCGCTTCTCAGGACCGCTTCGACTACTTCTGGAATCAGCGCGGTGAATGGGTAGAAGAACCCAACGTCCGTCGCGGTGGAGAAAGTGGCGTGCAGCGGGTCATGGGCAGTGATGGACAGCTGCTCTACGCCAAGCGGCAGACCGGGCATATCTATCGCAGCTGGCTGCATCCGTTCGGCCGCCCGACGGTGTTGCGCGAGCAGGATGCGCTCATTGGCCTGCGCGCGCTGAATGTGCGAGTTCCGGAAATCGTTTTCTGCGGCGCACAGCGCGACCCTGTGCACAAATGGCGTGCATTGCTGGTGACCAAGTCGCTGGACGGCTTCGAGGAGCTCGAACACTGGTACGCCGGCGGCGGTCGCGAGCGCCACGGCGAAGTGGTGCATGATCGCGTCCTGAAGGAATTGGCCGACAATCTGGCCCGCATGCACAAGGGCCGCTGGCAGCACAGTTGCATCTACATCAAGCACGTATTCGTGCGGGTTACTGGTGAAGACGACTCGGCCAAAGTCGAGGTTGCCTTGATAGACCTGGAGAAATGCCGACAGCGTTTGACCGCCTATCGCGCGGCGGCTCATGACCTGAAGCAGTTGCGTCGCCACTCGTCGTTCAGCACGACGGACTGGCAAAAACTCGTCTATTTTTATGAGACGGCGTTTGGCAGCGCTATCAAAGGTTTATAGCAATGAAACTAGAAATTGCACGAGGTGTGTTTTTGATAGGAGCCTTGGCAGTTGCTTCATTGGCGGTGGCGGCGTGGGAGCAGCCCCGCACGCAAGTCCTCAGTTCAGTGAGCACTGATGCTCACTGTCCGTTGCCACGGGTTACCAAGGCAGCCGAGGCATCACAACCCGATCATGATTTGTTGCTGTTCATGTTCGGACTTTCACAAGGCATGAGGCCGCAGAGTTGAACAGATTGAAGCCAAAATAAAAGGCCTCGCCAAATTGCGAGGCCTTTTTTTGTGCCCGAACTTAAAGCCTTGCACCAGACCAATGTGGGAGCCAGCCTGCTGGCGATGGCGGTGTGTCATTCAACACAATGCTGAATGGCGGACCGCTATCGCCAGCAGGCTGGCTCCCACAGGGGTTACTGGTGTTCCTTAGCATCGGGTTTGGCTAAAAGGGTGTAGATGCACGGCAGCACGAACAGCGTGAACAACGTGCCGATCGACATCCCTGTTGCGATCACCGTGCCGATATCGAACCGGCTGACGGCCCCCGCACCCGTGGCGATGATCAATGGCACCATGCCGAACACCATCGCCGCCGTGGTCATCAATACCGGACGCAATCGAATCGCCGCCGCTTCTTCCACCGCCTCGCGGGGCGTCAGGCCTTTCTCTTTGCGCAACTGGTTGGCGAACTCGACGATCAGGATGCCATGCTTGCTGATCAGCCCGATCAAGGTCACCAACCCGACCTGGGTGTAGATGTTCATGCTCGACCAGCCGAGGAACAGCGGGATCAACGCGCCGCAGATCGACAGCGGCACCGTCACCAGGATCACCAGCGGATCACGGAAGCTTTCAAACTGCGCAGCCAGCACCAGGAAAATGATCGCCAGCGCCAGGGCGAAGGTCACCCACAGCGCACTGCCTTCCTGCACGTATTGCCGCGACGCGCCGGCGTAATCCATGGCAAAACCGGCTGGCGCTTCTTCCACCGTGATCTGGCGCACGGTGTCGATGGCTTCACCCATGCTGACCAGCGGCACCCCGGACAGGATCGCTGAGTTGAGTTGCTGGAACTGGTTCAACTGCCGTGGACGCGCCCGGTCGGTGACAGTGATCAGGGTCGACAGGGCCAGCAGTTCGCCCTGAGTGTTCCTGACGTAATAGTTGTTCAACCAGTCCGGGTTGTCCCGGAAAGGTCGCTCCACCTGAGCGATGACTTTGTAGCTGCGGCCTTCAATGGTGAAACGGTTGATTTCCGCCTGACCCAGCATCGTCGCCAGTGTTCCCCCCAGGTCCTGCATGGACACGCCCATCTGCGCGGCCTTGGCGCGATCGATATCCACGACGACTTCGGGTTTGTCGAAGGCCAGGTCGACGTCGACGAAGGCGAACTTGCCGGACTCCATCGCCCGTTTTTTCACCCGGTCCATCACTTGCAGCAGCGCCTCGTAATCGTTCGCCGTGTTGATCACGAACTGAAACGGCAAGCCTTCGCCAGTACCGGGCAGGGAGGGCAGATTGAAGCCGAAAATCTGCAGCCCGGAAATGCTCTCCAGTTTGCGTTGGACCTCGGGCAGGATTGCCATCTGCGTGCGGTCCCGTTCGTTCCACGGTTTGAGCAGGAAACCGCCAATCCCCGATTGCACGCCGTTGAACCCATTGATCTGGAACGAGGAGTAGTACTCGGGAAATTCCTTGAAGATCGTGATGAATTCGTCGGTGTAGGTGTTCAGGTAATCGAGGTTGGCCGGTTGCGGGGCGTTGGCCAGCATGAAAATGATGCCCTGGTCCTCGTCGGGCGCCAGTTCCGACTTGGTGAACTTGAGCAGCACCGGAATCAGGCACAGCACGATCACCGCAAATACGAGCACCACCGGCCGGGTGTTGAGGGTGCCGTGGAGCATGCTTTGGTATCGGCGCTTGAGGCCTTCGAAAATCAGGTCCAGGCGATGGGCCAGGCCGCTGGGGTTTTCATCATGGCGCAGGAGCAGGGCGCACATCATCGGCGACAGGGTCAGCGCGACCACGCCCGAAATCACCACCGCCCCGGCCAGTGTCAGGGCAAATTCCTTGAACAGCGCCCCTGTGAGCCCGGTCAGGAAGCCGATCGGCGCATAGACCGCCGCCAGGGTGATGGTCATCGAGACCACCGGCATGGCGATCTCCCGGGCGCCCTCGAGGGCTGCATCCATCGGCGTCTTGCCTTCCTCGATGTGCCGGTGAATGTTTTCCACCACCACAATGGCATCGTCCACCACCAACCCGATCGCCAGCACCATCGCCAGCAGGGTCAAGAGGTTGATCGAGTAACCCATCATCTGCATGAAGAACATCACGCCGATCATCGATAGCGGTATGGTCACCACCGGGATCACCACCGACCGCAGCGCCCCGAGAAACAGAAACACCACCACGATCACGATCAGCACGGCTTCGAAAAGGGTTTTCACCACTTCGTCGATCGAGGCCTGGATGAACAACGTGGCGTCGTAGGCGATTTCGCCTTTGAGGTTGGGCGGCAGCTGGGCTTCCAGCTCCGGCATGATCTTGCGCACTTCCTTGATCACGTCCAGCGGGTTGGCGCCTGGCGTAGCCTTGATGCCGATGTACACCGAGGGCGTGCCGCCGAAGGAGCTGATGGAATCGTAGTTTTCCGCGCCCATCTCGACCCGCGCCACATCGCTGAGCAGCACGCGACTGTCGCCATCGACCTTGAGTGGAATCGCGGCAAACGCTTCGGCGGATTTGAGCTCGGTGTTGGCATTGATGCTGGTGACGACGTACTCGCCTTTCACTTCCCCGGCGGCGGAGAGGAAGTTGTACTGGCGCACCGCGTTGGTCACGTCGCTGGCACTCAGGCCGAAACCGGCCAGCTTCATCGGGTCCAGCCACAGGCGCATGGCGAACACCTGATTGCCGAGGATCTCGGCTTCGGCCATGCCCGGCAGGGTCGCCAGCTTCGGCTGGATGACCCGCGACAGGTAGTCGGTGATCTGCGGGTTGCTCAGCTCCTTGCTGAAGAAACTGATGTACATCAGCGCCGACGCGTCGGCGGCTTCCTTGCTCAGCACCGGGTCTTCGGCGTCCTGCGGCAGCTGGTTTTTCACCTCGTTGGCCTTGGCCAGCAGCTCGGTGAACAAACGGTCGCTGTTGGAGCCGATGCGCGCGTAGATCGAGATCACCGAGAAGTTCTGGCGACTGACCGAGGTCATGTAGTCGATGCCCTCGGCGCTCGCCAGGCTTTGCTGCATCGGTTGGGTGATGTAGCCCTGAATGGTTTCGGCGTTGGCCCCGGGGTAAGCGGTGGTCACCGTGATCAGGGCGTTTTCCATTTGCGGGTATTGGCGCAGCGGCAGCTTGCTCCAGGCCTGGAAGCCCAGCAGCACAATCAACAGGCTGACCACGGTGGCGAGCACCGGGCGGCGGATGAACGGGTCGGTAAAAGCCATGTGGATTCCTTGATCAGTCAACGCGAGGCTGACTGCTCTTCTCGGCTAGGGTCTTGTCGTCGCTGATGGCAATGTGTGCGCCGTTGTCCAGTTTGATCTGACCGGCCGTGACCACTTTTTCGCCGTTCTGCACGCCTTTGGTAATCATCACCAGCCCGTCACGGCGCTCGCCGGTTTCGATGAACCGCCGTTCGGCGATCAGGATCGGCTGGCCCTTGTCGTCTTTTTCGAGGCTGCCGTCTTCGGCCTTTTTCTGCGCGACGACGTAGAGCGAGTTGCCGTACAGCGTGTACGTGATCGCGCTTTCCGGAACGACGATGCGCGGTTGCGGATCGGGCAGCATCACTTGCAGGCTGGCGAACATCCCCGGCAGCAGTTTGCCGTCAGGATTGGCCAGGGTCGCGCGGACCTGAACGTTGCGGGTGCTGTTTTCGACTTTCGGGTTGATCGCGCTGATGGTGCCGGGGAAGGTCTGCGTCGGGTAGGCCGAGACAATGATCTGCACCGACTGGCCTATGCCGATCTTCGGCACTGATTGTTCAGGTACAAAGAAGTCGACGTAGAGGCTGCTGAGGTCTTGCAGGGTGGCGATCATGGTGCCGCTGGCGACGTAGTCACCGACGTCCACCTGACGAATACCGATGGTGCCGCTGAACGGGGCGAGAATGCGCTTTTTCGCCAGCGATGCCTTGAGCTGGTTGACCGTGGCCTGGTCCTTTTTCATGATCGCCGAGAGTCGGTCGAACTCACCCTTGGAGATCGCCTGGCTGCCCACCAGTTGGCTGCCGCGGTTGTAATTCACGGTCGACAGTCCGAGGTCCGCCATTGCGGTTTCCAGCAAAGCCTTTTCCACGCCGCTGTCGAGCTGCACGATCGGCTGGCCGGCCTTGACCTTCTGTCCGGACTCGAACTGCACATCCATGACGGTGCCGGCGATTTCCAGGCTCAGGTCGACCCCTTGCAGCGCCTTGAGGGTGCCAACGGAGGGCAAACGGGCCTGCCACGGACGTTCGGTGGCAGTGGTCGCGGCGACACTGATCGGCGGTTTCGGCGCGGAAAAGCCCTGGATCATCGTGTAGATGGAGAAGGCTTTATAACCGGCCAGGACCAGCACGATCAGCAGAACAACACCCAACATGATCAGCATGCGGCGACGCAGCATATTTCCACTTCCTTGGAGAAAATCAGGTGAGACAGTGGGGCACATTACCCCGAGTCGGAGGGGGATTCCAACTGGTAGAAATCACAGGCAGAGCTCATCTAGGGGGACGAGCGAATGATGAATAACCTGTGGTGAGGGAGCTTGCTCCCGTTGGGCTGCGAAGCGGATCCCAAAGTGGGACTGCTGCGCAGTCAAGCGGGAGCAAGCTCCCTCGCCACAGGAAACGGGTTTAGATGAGGTGAAGGTGGTTGTCCCAGAGCCCTGCGGGAAGATCGAGCGGTTTTGCAACGAGATTTGTCTGGCGGCAATCGTAGTAACGGCAGCGGCCCTGACCCGAGGTTACGACAAAACCATCCGCCACCGCGCCAACCCCGGCGCAGTCGGGAAGCGGTGCATCCAGGCGCACTTCGCCACTGTCCATGTCCCAGATAAAAAAGCGGTTGCCGCGCGGTGCGGTCAACGCGACCAGCCGCAACTCACTGTGCACCGCAACGCTAGCGGTGTAATGCCCCATCGCCTGCAACTGATGCTCAGGCACGGGGAACGCCACGAACGGTTGCCCGGGACGCTTGATCGCCAGCAGCTCCGAAGACTCGTGGGACGGCCCCATGAATTGCTGACCGGCGACGATGGTGCCGTCACTGGCGATCCCCAAATGCCGCACGCTGTTCATCTGCTGGGCGAGGGTTTCCTTGCTCAGCAAGGTGCCGTCGCGTTGCATCAGAACCAGGCTTGGTTCCATGGCGTTGAGGTTCATCTCGACCCGGCTTTCGGCTTCGGTGCGAATGCCGCCGTTGGCCACTACCAGCGTCTCGCCATCCGGCATCCACGACACCTGATGCGGGCCGATGCCATGGGTGGAAATCTCGCCGCTGTGCACCAGTCGCTCGCCTTCGAATTTATACACACCCAACAGGCCGCGACCCGGATCGGAGGTGTCGTTTTCGGTGGCGTACAGCCAGTCGCCGCTCTTGTGAATCACCGCGTGGCCGTAGAAATGCCGGTTCGGCAGCGAGGACACGGTTTGCAGCAGCGCGCCGTCGTGCAGGTCGATCAGGTAACTCTCGGTGCCCGGACGCCGGGCGACGAACAGCGCGATCGGCAGCGTCGGGTGGTTGATGATGTCGTGGCAACGCTGGCCGACCTGGGTGGCGAACACCCGGGTGCCGTCCAGCCGATAACCGACGGCGTAATGCTTGCCGTCGCCATCGTCCCGCGCCGAAAGCAGCAGCGGGCTTTTGTCCTTTTGCTTGAACAGCGTCCAGCCGCCCAGTGTCACTGCTCCCAGCAGCAAACTCCCTAAAGTCAGAGCCTGACGTCGCAGCATGGCACTCGCCCTCATCAGTCACCGTCGTTGGCGTTGAAGCCCAGTTGGATGCCCAGCGCCTTGGCCAGTTCGCCTTCGTGCAGGCGATGGACGACGTTGAGGCTGTCGTAGATGTCGTTGAGTTGCTGGCGACCGGCGTCGTCGTTGAGCATGTCAGTCAACGGACGCTGATTGCTGGCGAACAGTTTCAGGGACGCGGCGTAAGCGGCATCGATCTTGTCGGCCAACGGTTTCTGCTCGCTCGGCAACAGGCCGCGCAGGCCTTTGTTGTCGACGCCTTCCCACACGGTTTTGGCGGCGGCGAGGCTGGCTTCAAGGCCGGTCAGGGACGACTGGCTACGCCATGCGTCAGCCTGGAACGGTTGCGGCACGCCCTTGCTCTGGCGGCCCATCGGCGTGCCGAGTTTTTTCTTCAGGGTGTCGAGGGCGGTGACCTGGACCCGCAGCAGATCGGCGATTGCTTCGTGGGAATCGGCGTAGCGCTGGTTGGGGAATTTGCTCATCTGCGCGAGCATCCCGTCGGTGTTGTTCCAGCTTTGCAGAATCTCTTCGGCCAGCAGTTTCTGACGCTCGCCGATGGCCTTCAGCAGTGGGCAGTATTTGGCTTTCTGCGCGTCGTTGGCCACGTCCGGCTTGCTGTCGAACAGAATGTATTCGTAGGCCGAAAGGCCTTGCACCACAACGCTGGACTTGGCCAACGCAGCGGCATCGATCTGCGGCTGCGCGGTGACCAGTTGCTCGACCTGACGGCCGACCAGGTTTTTCTTGTCCGGCCAGAACTGCACCTGCCAGGCACGATTGCCTTCGGCCAGCGGCCCGATCAGCAGCGGTTGCAACTCGGCCCAGGCTTTCTGCGCGTGCAGGAAGTCGGCGCGGGCGGTGTCGAGGTTTTCCTTGCCTTCGCAGTAGGCCAGCGCGCTGACAGCCAGTTGGCGATCGGCTTCAACCCAACGGGTGTAGGTCGGCAGGATCACTGATTTGGCAATCGCCGCAGAGGTGACAGCTTGTGGGTCCTGTGGCGAACAGGCGCCCAAGGCTAGCGCTGCAAGGCTGGTGAACAACAATTTGGGACGGAACATGTCGGGCTCCCGCTATGGAATACGGTTTAAAGGGAATTCAAAAACGCCAGCAACGCAGCGCGCTGTTCGGCGTTGAAAGACAAAACCTGTTGCTGGGCCGCTTGCGCTTCGCCGCCATGCCAGAGCACGGCTTCAAGCAGATTGCGCGCGCGGCCGTCATGCAAAAACTGGGTGTGGCCACTGACCGCCTGCGTCAGGCCGATGCCCCACAACGGCGGGGTGCGCCAGTCGCGGCCGCTGGCCTGGAATTCGGTACGGTTGTCGGCAAGACCGTCGCCCATGTCGTGCAGCAGCAGATCGCTGTAAGGGCGAATCACTTGATTGGCCAGTTCAGGTTCGGCGGCATTGGCGGCGGTGGTGTATTTCGGTGTGTGACAGGACTGGCAGCCGGCCTGGAAAAACAGGTTCTTGCCGGCCAGCACTTCGGGCGCGTTGACGTCGCGGCGGGCTGGTACGGCGAGATTTCGGCTATAGAACAGCACCAGACGCAGGATGTTGTCGCTGACTTCAGGCTCTCCATTCGGGCCGTTGCCGTTCGGGGCTTGTTTGCAGGCAGTTTGCGCGTCGGTGCAGTCGTCGAAGGGACGCAGGCTGGTGCTCAGGCCCATGTCCCCGGAAAACGCGTGAACGTTCTGTTGATTGAGGTTTGGTTGCCCGGCTTTCCAGCCGAAGCGGCCAAGGACGGTCGTTTGCTGCACGTCATCCCACACCCGATTCGGGCGGCCGGCGATGCCGTTTTTATCCTTGGCCTGCGCCTCGGCGTTGGCCAGGATCGCCTCGTCGGGGATGGCTTCGAGCAAGCCCAGGCCAATCATCGGTGGAGCAACACGCGCCGAGAAACGGGTGTCGGGGTGCATCGGGCCGTAACCCAGCTGGGTGATGTTCAGGCTGGGCTTGCGCAGCTCGACTTCGGTGCCGTCCTTGAAGCGGACCGCAACGGGCGTGTAATCGACGCGCACTTTGCCTTCCGGGGTCACGCCGGGTACGGCCATGTCCTGGAACTGGCCGCCGTAGACCGGCTCGGGGACCACACCGAGCTGTTCGATGACCTTGGCATACGCCGGCGCGTCCGGGATCGACAGGCGCACCAGCATCGATACCGCGTTCGCCGCATCGGGCGTCGGCGGATGACCGCGACCGTCCTTGATGTGGCAGCCCTGACAGGCGTTGGTATTGAACAGTGGACCAAGCCCGTCCCGAGCGGTGGTGGTCGAGGGGGCGATCACCCAGGGGTTGCGGAAGAAACTGTTGCCGACGCTGAAATCCACACGCCGTGATGGCGAGAGATTGGCGGAGGGCAGGGAGAAAGCGTTCTGATCGGTCTTGCGCACGGTCGCTGCACCACCGGACCGGGCTTCACCGGGTTCGGCCTTGGTAAAACGCGGGGCGTCATCGCAGGCACTCAGGCCCAGGGCCAGAAACAGTGCGGACAAGCGAAGAAGCAGCGAGGGCATCAGACATCCTGCAAGACGAGCAAAACAAGGGCGCAAAGTCTAACAGGGCAGGGGGGATTGAATAAGAGGAATTATCGTTTGGTTGATGTGGGCAGGATTTATCAGGAAAACCGCAATCCCCTGTGGCAGCGAGCCTGCTCGCGATGGCGGTAATACATTCAGCATTTATGGTGACTGACACTGCCTCATCGCGAGCAGGCTCGCTCCCACAGGGGGTGGTGGTTTGGCAGGCATGAAAAAGGCGACCCGAAGGTCGCCTTTGTATTCGCTCAGCCAGCGTTGATCAGAACTCGTGATCAGCGTTGTCCGGGTTCAGATCGCTGATGCCTAGCTTGCCAGCGGCGGCTTCGATCGAACCGGTCTGCTTGACCAGTGCAGCGATGGCGTCGCGGACGATCTGGTTGCCAGCAGTGTTGCCGGCGGCGATCAGTTGGTCGTAGTGCTCACCCTTGTTGGCGTGATCGACGATGACCTGCATCTTGGCTTCGGTTGCGGCCAGATCAGCTTTCAACGCGGTGTCGGCAGCCGGGTCGGCCTTGGCCACCAGGGACGACAGGCTGGCGCCGGTCATTTTGGTGCCGTCGACACGGGTGTATTCGCCCAGGTACACGTTACGCACACCCTTGGCATCGTAGAACTGCGAGTTGTGGGTGTTGTCGCTGAAGCAATCGTGTTCGTCTTCAGGGGAGTTGGCTTCCAGGGAAACCTTCATGCGCTCGCCCGCCAGTTCGCCCAGGGACAGGCTGCCCATGCCGAACAGCATTTTGCGCAGGCCGGAATCAACCGGTTCGGCTTCCAGAGTGGCGCGGTAGTTGTCGGCCACGTTCGGCTTCCAGTTACCGACCATTTCTTCCAGGTCGCTGACCAGCAGCTGGGTCACGGACTTCAGGTAAGCGCGGCGACGATCGTTGTGACCGCCGGTGGCGCCTTTGCCTTCCAGGTAGTCGGAGGCTGGACGGTTGCCGGCGCCAGGTCCGGTGCCGTTCAGGTCCTGGCCCCAGAGCAGGAATTCGATGGCGTGGTAGCCAGTGGCAACGTTGGCCTCGGAACCGCCCAGCTCGTTCAGGCTGGCGAGTTTTTCCGGGGTGATGTCTTTGACGTCGATCTTGTCTTCGCCGACCTGAACCTGAGTGTTGGCGATGATGTTGGCAGTAGCGCCCGGGTTACCCAGCGCGTGCTCGTAGGATTTGTCGACGTAGTCGATCAGGCCTTCGTCCAGTGGCCAGGCGTTCACCTGACCTTCCCAATCGTCGATGATGGTGTTGCCGAAGCGGAACACTTCGCTCTGCAGGTAAGGAACGCGGGCAGCAACCCAGGCAGCCTTGGCGGCTTTCAGGGTGTCGGCGTTCGGCTTGGCGAGGAAGGCGTCGACGGCGGTTTGCAGGGTTTTCGCGGTGGATTCGGCATCGCTGTAAACGGCGAAGACGATGTCGGCGTAATGCGCGACAACGGCTTTGGCGGCGTCTTCGTCGACCTTGCTGGTAGCGGCAGGGGCGGTGGCTGGAGCCGGAGCGGTCGTGCTGGCGGCCGGCGTAGGCGCTGGAGCTGCAGCTTTGTCTTTGCCTTCGCCACAACCGGCGAGGGAAATAGCGATGGCCAACAGACTGGCGGTAGCCAGAGGCATACGAATCATGGCGAACATCCTGCTTCGAGAGGGGGTGGTATGGCGCAGCGAGTGCGCAAAACTGCGACATAATGCAAATCTTTCGCATTATGTGTAAAGGGTTGTAGCTGGAAATATTTCTTATTCACACGAAGGCTGGCTTGCGCAACCTTGTGGCGAGGGAGCTTGCTCCCGCTGGGCGGCGAAGCCGCCCCAAAAACTGTAGCCCGGATCTGACCGAAGAAACGCTTCGTACGCATTGCGACTGCTGCGCAGCCGAGCGGGAGCAAGCTCCCTCGCCACAGGGGCTGCGCCAGCGGCTAAGAGCGCTGTGTTGATCAGAGGATCGCTGCGTTGCTGCGTTGCGCCTGTTTCAGGTAGGCACTCAATTCCCGCGCCGGCAGCGGTTTGCTGTAGTGGTAACCCTGACCTTCATGGCAGCCTTCGGAGATGATGTAGGCCTCTTGCTCGGCGGTTTCCACGCCTTCGGCAATTACCTGCATGCCCAGACTCTTGCCCAGCTGGATGATCGCCCGGACGATGGTGGCATCGTCGTCGTCATCGAGCAGGTCCTGCACGAAGCTCTTGTCGATCTTGATCTTGTCCAGCGGCAGGCTTTTCAGGTAGCTCAAGGACGAATAACCGGTGCCGAAATCGTCGATCGCAATCAATGCGCCGGAGCGACGCAGGCTCAACAGATGCTGGGCGGCAGTGCTGATGTCTTCCATCAGGCCGGTTTCGGTGACTTCCAGCTCCAGGCTGCGCGGTGGCAGGCGATACATCTGCAGCAGGTTGTTGACCACTCGCGGCAGCTCGGCGTGGTGCAATTGCACCGTGGACAGGTTCACCGCCATGCGCAAGTCGCTGAAACCCTGGTCATGCCATTCGCGCAGTTGTTTGCAGGCCTGATCCAGCACCCATTCGCCGATGGCGATGATGGTGCCGTTCTGCTCGGCCAACGGGATAAACAGGTCGGGCGGCACCAGGCCATGCTCGGGATGCTGCCAGCGAATCAGTGCCTCGACACCCACTACCCGGTGATCGCGGTAGCTGATCTGCGGTTGATAGACGAGGTAGAACTGGTCCCGCCGCAGGGCATCACGCAGGTCTTTTTCCAGTTCCCGGCGGCGGCGCATCTCGGTGTCGACGCTGGCGATGTAGAACTGATAACGGTTGCGCGAGCGGGTTTTCGCCAGCGTCATGGTCTGCTCGGCTTTTTGCAGCAGTTTCTCGGTGCTGTCGCCGTCTTCGGGAAACAGGGTGATGCCAATGGTCGCGCGCAGGCGGATTTCCTGATGATCGAGGGCAAACGCCGCTTCCAGATCATCGAGAATACTTTGCGCCAGTTCGGCGGCTTCGTAAGGTTGTTCGATATCGGCCTGGACCAGGGCGAACTGATCGCCACCCAGGCGGGCGAGGGCGCCGAGGCGACCGCTGTGGGCACGCAGGCGGTCGGCCAGGGCCAGCAGTAGCTGGTCGCCGGTCTGATAGCTGAACTGTTCGTTGATCCCTTTGAAGTCATCCAGGCCCACCACCAACACCGCCACCCGACGCTGCAATTTGCCGGCGTCGACCAGGATCTTGTCCAGTTGCTGCTGCAATTGCTGACGGTTCGGCAGGCCAGTGAGGAAGTCGTACTGGGCCATGCGCAGCAGGCTGTTTTCTGCTTCGTGGCGAAGATGGGTGTTGCGTTCGATGGATTCGAGCAACTGGTTGGCGGTGTTGATCCAGATTCCCAGTTCGTTCTTTTCGTGACCCTTGAGCAGCGGGATCTTGTGTTCGCTGGGGCGGTCCGGGTTGATTTCGGTCAGGTGTTCGATGATGCGCGACAGCGGTTTGGTCAGCAGCCAGTGGTAGACCAGGTACAGCACCAGGCCCATGGCCAGGGCGCGTAACACGCCGGAAATAAAGATGATCACCGAACTGACGATGAAACCCTGCCCGTAGGTGGCGGTGTCGAGGGTGATGCTGAGGTCGCCGTAATATTCGCTATAGGGTCCGCGACCGACCAGTTGGGTGGTGAAGGTGCGTTCCTTGCCGAGGATCAGGTCGGTCAGCCAGCGGCTGTTTGAATGCTGCAACTCACGGGTTTTTTGCGCGAGCATGGCTTCGTTGGGATGGCCGATGGAGGCCTGGCGCACGGCGTCGTCCTGGAACAGGCCTTCGATGACCTGCATGCCCATTTCCCGGTCCAGGCTGTAGACGGCCTGGGTGGAGGGGTCGCGGAACATGTCGAGGATGCGTTCGGCATCGTTGGCCACGGCCTGGCGTGTTTTATAGGCATCGAAAACGATCTGCGCGCAGCTCAAGACCACGCCGACGATCAATGCCGACAGGAGCACGACCCGGAGCAACTTCACCGACAAGCTGTTCTTGAGTTCCAGCTTCAAAGGGTTATTCCTTGTTCCGTGCGGGTAGCATCAAGTTGCCATGAGTATTGGCAATCCCGTGTTGTCAGTCAAAGGGACAATCAATCTCAGGGTTTTTTGCCGGTAGCTTGGCAGAAATGCTGTTGTTTTGAGTATTTGCCCGATTAGTACTGTGTCGGTAGTTGGGTCCTTCAACTTGAGGGGGATTGGGACTATTTTTCCATTTGTTGATGGTAGCCTGCTGTGGCGTGGGGGCAAGGGGCTGATTGCTGGTTTCATTGTCGGTGATTGGCTTGGCGGCCTTATAGCCGACCATGTTCTTGTTGGTTGTGTACATATCCATTCCTGCGGTAACGGCGGCTGGCGGTTTCGCCCTTACGGCGACTCACTTTTTTTACAAGCGCCTAAAAAAAGTAAGCAAAAAAACGCTCGCCCCAAGCGTCCGGCCCCTCGCCTAGGCTCGGCGTT
>NZ_JBOFQE010000103.1:0-27362 GCF_051660785.1 Pseudomonas sp. | reverse complement strand
CTCGCGATAGCGGTGTGTCATTCAGTGATGATGCTGACTGACACTCCGCTATCGCGAGCAGGCTCACTCCCACAGGGGTTGGGTGTCGAGTGGTTATTGCTGAAGACGGGCCAACGCCTCGCCGCTGCGTTTGAACCAGTCGATCAGGTAGTCCGCCAACACTTGCGTGCGTTTCGGCAGTCCGCCCTGATACGGATGCACCAGGTACATCGGCATGCTCCGCGTCTGATAATCGCGCAGGAGCCAGCGCAAGCGTCCGTCAGCCAATTCCGTTTGCAGCAGGTAAGAAGGCAACCGCGCAATGCCGGCGCCGGCCAGTGCCGCTTTTTTCAGCAGGTTGTAGTGATTGCTGGCAAACGGCCCTGAAACCCGCACCCGCAGCAATTCGTGCTGCTGGTGATAGAGCCATTCTTCGCGGCCACTGTAATGGCTGTTGAGCAGGCAGCGATGCTCGGCCAACGCCCGGGGCGTCTGCGGTTCGCCGTACTGTTCGAGATAGGCCGGGCTGGCGCAGGTCATCTCGTGCCAGGCCAACAGCGGACGCGCGACCAGACGTTGGTCATTGGCCACTTCGGACCGGATGGCCAGGTCAAAACCGTCGCGGGACAAATCACGGTAGCTGTTGCTCAGGTCCAGCTCGATCTGCACTTCGGGGTATTTGCCGGAAAACTCCAGCAACAAGCCATCGAAGAAAGTTTCCCCAAGCGATACCGGAACCGTCATACGCACCGGTCCGGCCATGTCGTCCTTCAACCGTGCCAAGGCCTGACGCGCCTTTTCGACTTGTACGACCAACGCCTGGGCCTGCGGCAACAGCGCCGCGCCTGCCGCCGTCAAACTCAAACGGCGAGTGGTGCGTTGCAGCAGGACGACGGAAAACCGCGTTTCCAGCAGGCTGATGCGCTTGGACAACTGCCCCTTGCTGCAGCCTAATTGCTGCGCCGCCAAGGTGAAACTGCCCGCTTCGATCAACACCGCAAACGCCGCCAGATCGTCCATCTCGCTCATGGATTGTTTCCATTTGAAAACCAAAGGTTGCCTATTAGCGCGCTTATCAACAGAAAAAACCACTCTAGACTGCAACCTCGTTCAACCACTTCGAGGAAACGCACGATGAAAATTCTTTTGATAGGCGCAGGCGGCACCATCGGTTCAGCGGTCGACAAGGATCTGTCCCAACGTCACGAGATCATCCGCATTGGCCGCAACAGCGGCGATTTCAATGTGGATATCAGCGACAGCGCCTCGATCCGCAAGCTGTTTGAGCAAACCGGCAAGTTCGACGCACTGGTCTGCGCCGCCGGCAACGTCACCTTTGCGCCGCTGGATGAAATGAGCGAAGAAAGCTTTGCGCTGGGCCTGAAAGACAAGTTGATGGGTCAGGTCAACTTGCTGTTGATCGGTCGTGAATTCGCCAATGACGGCGCCTCGTTCACCTTCACCACGGGCGTGCTCAGCCACGACCCGATTCGCAGCGGCGCCTCGGCAGCATTGGTCAACGGTGCGCTGGACAGCTTCGTTCGTGCGGCGGCCATCGAACTGCCTCGCGGGTTGCGAGTGAACTCGATCAGCCCGACCGTGCTGGTCGAAGCAATGGGCAGCTACGCGCCGTACTTCCGTGGCTACAAGCCGGTTCCCGCAGCGGATGTGGCATTGGCCTACGCCAAAAGTGTCGAAGGCTTGCAAACAGGCCAGACCTTTCACGTGGGCTGACACACCACAACCTGTAGGAGCCGGCTTGCTGGCGATAGCGGTGTATCAGCCAACATTTCTTTTGAATGTTATTCCGCCATCGCCAGCAAGCCGGCTCCTACAGGCGGGTTAACCTGCCTGCGCGGGGTTGTGATGAACGGTCAGGCTGCGTAACGTGGCGGCACTTGTCTGGAGAGCCAAAGATGCGTGTTGCCCGTTCCTTAGTCCTTGTTGCCCTGCTGCCGTTGTTCGCTGCCTGCAGTTTGCTGGATGGCCCGCGTGAAAGCGCCTCCCACGTGGGTCAGACCCGCCTGCAGGGCCAGTTGATGGCGGCGGACGGCAAATTGCTGTTCCAGCCATGCAATGAGCCGCGCAGTTATGTGGTCAATGACACCGGCGGAACCAGCGTCCTGCAAGAGGCCGCAACCCTCGCCGATGCTCAGGGCAAGCTGTTCGCTGACGTGCGTGGGCGAATCGTCGACAGCCGTCTTGATCTTGAGCAGCTGTACCGCGTCGAACGCGCCGGCGCCGCCTGTGACGATCCCAATTTCAAACTGCTGATCCTGCGCGCCGCCGGCCATGGGCCTGAGTGGAACGTCAAGGTCAGCGGCAAGGGCATGGTCATCGACCGCGCCGGTCAGCCACCCCTTGCCGTGCCGTATGTTGAAGAACAGCTGGGCGATGGCCGTTTCAATCTCAGCACCGAAGCCAATAACCAGCACATCGAACTGTGGGTCGCGCCGCAACGTTGCGTCGACAGCACTACCGGCAGCGTCCAGCACATGAGCGCCGAACTGCGCATCGATGGGCAGGTGCAACGCGGTTGCGGGTATTTCGGCGGCGCGCGTAACGACTGATCGCTTTTGCCTCACGGGAACGGCGTTTGGGGCTTATAATCGCCGCCTTCAAACGCCTTGGCGCAGTTGTGCGCCCCGCGAACCGGATCCTGTCATGTTACGAATCACCGAACTCAAGTTGCCGATCGACCATCCCGATGAAGACCTGCGCCCTGCCATCGTGCAGCGCCTGGGCATCGCCAGCGATGACCTGCTCGATTTCACCTTGTTCAAGCGCAGCTACGATGCGCGCAAAAAGTCCTCTGAACTGTGCTTCATCTACACCATCGACCTCAATGTTCGCGACGAGGCTGCGGTGCTGCACACGTTCGCCGATGACCGTAACGTCAACGTGGCGCCGGATGTCAGCTACAAAGTGGTCGGCCAGGCGCCGGCTGATCTGGAGCAACGTCCTGTCGTCGTGGGTTTCGGTCCGTGCGGGATTTTCGCCGGGCTGCTGCTGGCACAAATGGGCTTCAAGCCGATCATCCTCGAACGCGGCACCGAAGTGCGTCAGCGCACCAAGGACACCTGGGGCCTGTGGCGTAAAAGCGTGCTCAACCCCGAGTCCAACGTGCAATTCGGCGAAGGCGGCGCGGGGACGTTCTCCGACGGCAAGCTCTACAGCCAGATCAAGGACCCGAAATTCATCGGCCGCAAAGTCCTGCACGAATTCGTCAAGGCCGGCGCGCCCGAAGAAATCCTCTACGTCAGCAAACCGCACATCGGTACGTTCCGCCTGACCGGCGTTGTGGAAAACATGCGTGAACAGATTCGCGCGCTGGGTGGCGAAGTACGCTTCCAGCAGCGGGTCACCGACGTGTTGATCGAGGACGGCCAACTGGTCGGCGTCGAGCTCAATGGCGGCGAACGGATTCATTCCAAACACGTGATTCTGGCCTTGGGCCACAGCGCCCGGGACACATTCCGAATGCTCCACGGCCGTGGCGTGTTCATGGAAGCCAAGCCGTTCTCGGTGGGTTTCCGCATCGAACACCCGCAGTCGCTGATCGACCGCGCGCGTCTGGGCAAGTACGCCGGACACCCTAAACTCGGGGCTGCCGACTACAAACTGGTGCACCACGCCAAGAACGGCCGCTCGGTCTACAGCTTCTGCATGTGCCCTGGCGGCACCGTGGTAGCGGCGACGTCCGAGCCGGGCCGCGTGGTCACCAACGGCATGAGCCAATACTCGCGTAACGAGCGCAACGCCAACTCCGGGATCGTCGTCGGCATTACGCCGGAAGTCGATTACCCGGGCGGCCCGCTGGCAGGTATCGAGTTGCAGGAACGCCTGGAATCCCATGCCTATGTGCTGGGCGGCAGCAACTACGAAGCGCCGGCGCAGCTGGTGGGCGATTTCATTGCGGGCAAACCTTCCACCGAGTTGGGCAGCGTTGAACCGTCCTATAAGCCAGGCGTTGCCTTGGGTGATCTGGCGCTGGCGTTGCCGGCGTTTGCCATCGAAGCGATTCGTGAAGCTCTGCCGGCATTCGAGAAGCAGATTCGCGGCTACTCGCTGCATGACGCGGTGTTGACCGGGATCGAGACACGCACCTCGTCGCCGCTGCGGATTACCCGTAACGAGTCGATGCAGAGCCTGAACGTGAAAGGTCTGTTCCCGGCGGGTGAAGGCGCGGGTTATGCAGGCGGGATTCTGTCGGCGGGTGTCGATGGCATTCGGATTGCCGAAGCGGTTGCCCGGGATATCCTCGGCCTCGAGGGATGACGCGCACCTGCTGACACAATGCAAAAACCCTGTGGGAGCGAGCCTGTTCGCGATAGCGGTAGATCAGTCAACATTTCTGTTGAATGTAAGTCTGCTATCGTCGGAACGCCGCCCGGAGCCGGCTCGCTCCCACATTGGGTCTGTGGTGTGTCAGATGTTTGCGCGCAGCACGGTGGCTGGCAACGGCTCACCACGCTCCACACTCCCCGCCACAACATCCATCAACCCACTCAATTCATACCCCTGAGCCTTGAGCCAATCCTGATCGTAATAGCTGGTCTCATACCGCTCGCCGCCATCACACAATATCGCCACAATCGACCCCGACTCCCCCGCCGCCGCCATCTGCCCCGCCGCCATCAAGGCGCCGATCAGGTTGGTCCCGCTCGATCCGCCGACACGCCGTCCCAAGTGCTGCGCCAGGTAATGCATGGCCGCCAGTGACAACGCGTCCGGCACCTTGACCATCGCATCGATTACCTTGGGCAGAAACGACGCCTCGACCCGTGGTCGGCCAATGCCTTCGATCCGCGAACCGTGATCCAGGCGCAGCGTGGCATCGCCCGTTTTGTAGTAATCGAAGAACACCGAACGCTCGGCATCGGCGCACAACACGCGGGTGCAATGCTGGCGATAACGCACGTATCGGCCGAGGGTCGCAGTGGTGCCGCCAGTGCCAGGGCTGGAGATCAGCCAGCTCGGTTCCGGATGCCGCTCGAAACGCATTTGCTGGAAGATCGACTCGGCGATGTTGTTGTTCGCCCGCCAGTCGGTGGCGCGTTCGGCGTAGGTGAACTGGTCGATGAAATGCCCGTCATGTTCGCGGGCCAGACGCTCGGATTCGGCGTAGATCTGCGTCGGATCGTCGACCAGATGACTCTTTCCGCCGTAGAAAGCGATCTGCGCGATTTTCTCTTTGGACGTGGTCGCTGGCATTACCGCAATGAACGGCAACCCCAGCAACCTGGCGAAGTAGGCCTCGGAAATCGCCGTCGAACCACTGGACGCTTCAATCACCGGAGCGCCAGGTTTGAGCCAGCCGTTACACAAGGCATAAAGGAACAACGATCGCGCCAGTCGGTGCTTGAGGCTGCCGGTGGGATGGCTGGACTCATCCTTGAAATACAACTCGATGCCCGGGAAACCCGGGAGCGGCAAGGGGATCAGGTGGGTGTCGGCGCTGCGCTGGAAGTCGGCTTCGATGATCCGGATGGCTTCGCTGGCCCACTGTCGGTTGTCGCTCATGATGGTTTTCTCGATGAATCGGGCAAGAGTCGGCCTTGTCGCAAGGCTCAGGCAATAAGCTTAGGAAAAATCCCACGTTACGCACAGATACAGCTGAGGCCCAATACGTCCGGCAACTGCTAGGCTCAGGACCGTGCCACCCCCTTCGCGCTGCAATGGCATATAACAAAAAAGAATATAACTTTTGTTTTAACAACTAACGGTACGGGTTAGGGTGTGCCACCTTTTTGATTATTCGATGGAGAGCGACCTTGCCTCTGCGTAGCACTTTCACGCGTTTCTTTCAGTTGGAAGCTGCCAGCGGTCTGTTATTGATCGCCGCGGCAGCCCTGGCTTTGATCATCAACAACTCGCCGTTGTCGTGGCTGTACAGTAGTTTCCTGGAAACGCCAGTGGTGACGCAGGTCGGTGCACTGCAAATCGCCAAACCGGCGCTGCTGTGGATCAACGACGGCCTGATGGCCCTGTTCTTCCTGCTGATCGGCCTGGAAGTGAAGCGCGAAGTCCTCGACGGGCAACTGTCGAAACCTTCGCAGATCGTCCTGCCCGGCGCAGCAGCGATTGGCGGCATGGTGGTTCCGGCGCTGCTCTACTGGTTTTTGAATCGTGACAACCCGGCCGCCCTGAGTGGCTGGGCCATCCCGATGGCCACCGACATCGCCTTCGCCCTCGGCGTCCTCGCCCTGCTGGGCAAGCGCGTGCCGGTGTCGCTGAAACTGTTCCTGATGACCCTCGCGATCATCGACGACCTCGGCGCCATCATCGTCATTGCGATCTTCTATTCCGGCACGCTGTCGACGCTTTCCCTGGCATTGGCCGCATCCTGCATCGTCGCGCTGATCGCGATGAACCGGCTCGGCGTGGTCAAGCTCGGGCCGTACATGATCATCGGGTTGATCCTCTGGGTCTGCGTGCTCAAGAGCGGTGTCCACGCCACACTGGCAGGTGTGACCCTGGCGTTCTGCATTCCATTGCGCACGAAAAACGCCGAGCCATCGCCGCTGCTGACCCTCGAACACGCCCTGCATCCCTGGGTGGCCTACGGCATCCTGCCGCTGTTCGCCTTCGCCAACGCCGGCCTGTCCCTGAGTGGCGTAACTATGGAAAGCTTCACCCACGATGTGCCGATGGGCATCGCCGTTGGCCTGCTGTTGGGCAAGACACTCGGTGTGTTCGGTCTGACCTGGCTGGCCGTGAAAATCGGCATCGCCGCCCTGCCCCAAGGCGCCAACTGGGGCCAGGTGCTGGGTGTGGCGATCCTCTGCGGGATCGGCTTCACCATGAGCCTGTTTGTCGGCTCCCTGGCCTTCGAGCCGGGTGTCAGCGAATACGCCGGCATGGACCGCATGGGCATTCTGACCGGTTCGATTCTGGCGGCATTGATCGGTTATGCGGTGACGGCGGCAGCGAGCCGCAAGCGCACCGCGCTGCAATCCTGAGCGATAGAGAACACTCTTAACGATCTTCAGGATTCGTCCTACAGCCACGTTTGACCTTGTTCGTTAACGTCGCACAGCCCCTTGTTTGGGGGCTGTCGATGGACGAACGCAAGGAAGATCAGTGGCTGGCAACAAGGATATCCCCAGGGTTAAAAACCCACCGTCCGGCGACGGACATCACGTCACTCACCGCTTCATGACGTCCACCGAACTGGCCAAGCGGGACGCCCGACAAAGCGCTTACGATGCAATGCTCGCGAGGCAAGAAGCCTTCGAGCGCAGTCGTGAGATCGCCCCCAAAAGGGACGAATCGGTTCGTGCCGGATGCGTCTTCGCCAAGTCCTGCAACCTGCCGGACGCCATCATTGATTACTCGAATCCTTCGGGCATGGTGCCCACCGACAGCCTCAAGGACTACGGGGAAGTCGCCTGGCTCGGCGCCCGTGAAGCAGACGATGCCGGGCTGCTGAATCTCGAAACCGTCAGCGGCTCAACCCTTTCACTCGGAATCGGCAGACTCTCACTCCGTGCCCCGGCGCTCGCTGCTCCGGCCGTCGCACTCGGCGCTGCTGGGACCACCGCATTGGCCGGGCTGGCCGCGCTGTTCTGGACGCCAAGCCTGGGCGACAGCGCGCTTTATACCGAAGATCAGTTGCGCGGCCTGAAACAGGCCAGGACCCGTGTTCGCCTGCGAGTTGAGCAACAGCCTGACGGCAGTCTCAAGGGATACGGGTTTTACACCGGTAAGAACCGTGGCTGGGAAATGGTTGATGTAGTGCAGTTCAGCTTGCGCGGCAGTCAGCAGGTGGCGGAACTGGGGGATGGGGTTGAGCTGATCTGGACACCGGCTGTGGATGGGTCGGACATCCTTGGGATTCCAGCGTTGGAAGCTGCGCCGCAAGCGCCGCATATTTGGGTGTATCCGCCGACGAAGGCTGCTGACAGCATTATCGTGAATCCGGTTTATCCGCCTGAGTACAAGGATTTCATTCTTGTGTTTCCGGCGAATTCCGGCGTCAGACCGTTATACGTAGTGATCGCAAAGCCTTTCAACGTTGACCATCGATATCACACACCGCCTAAATCTTTGCCAGCATTCCCCGATGCCATTCCCGTCCGGACCAAAGGCAATCGAAAACGTTGGGAAAGCAAAAAGCGGATTTATGAGTGGGATTACCAACATGGCGCCGTCGAAATCTACAACTGGGTGGGAGATCACTTGGGGGAGTTCAATGCCGAAACGGGCGAACAGACCGATGATGCGAAACCTGAAAGGCGAACTTACACAAAGTAATGATGAGGAACAAAAATGATATTTATTTTACTCACTGGTTTTTTCCCCGAACCGAATCCCATCAATTCATTGCAGTACGAAAAGGATGTGCCAAAAGCCTTAGAGACAGCAGTGCTGAATGTAATGGGCTGGTCTACTTTGTGGGATGTCCCGGTGGGTGAGCACCAACTTTCCCTCGACCAATCCAGAGAAATCATGGGCTTAGTGGGTACTCCCTTTAGGGGAGATTTGGTGTACTACATGGGACTTTGTAACAACGATTGATTGAATCGGACAACACTGAAAGCTCCAGACACAAAAACCCCGACCAGTTCACCTGATCGGGGTTTTCTCTTACCGCTCGTTCCCGCTTAATGCGAAACGCGGCTAGTCCCATCAACAGTAGCAATCCGCACCCGCTCGCCGACACGGAACACTTCGTTCTCCTGAACCTGCTGCACATAGGCGCGCATGCTGCCGTCGTCTTCGCGAACGGTGATTTCGACGCCCTGGGTGCGGGTCAGGCCTTCTTCGGTGGCCGAACCGAGCAGGCCGCCGGCGACTGCGCCGATGACTGCAGCGACGATGCTGCCGCGACCACCGCCGATGGCGCTACCACCGACACCGCCGACCACTGCGCCCGCTGCGCCGCCGATCGGGGTCTTGGTGCCTTCGATTTTCACCGGACGCAGGGATTCGATGGTGCCCATGCGAACGGTCTGCACACGACGCGCTTCGTCACGGGAGTAGGAGTCACCGGTCAGGCTCGATTGGCAGCCGGTGAGCAACATCGCCATCGTGGAAAAGGAAGCAACCAGCAGAACAGACTTACGCATAGCATCAACTCCAAAGGACAGGTATTCATTAAACTCCGCAGCTTGACGCCTGTCACGGCATCGCCCGGATAAAAATGCTTTCATTCAGGCCCGGTACAGGCGCCTCGGACTCACCACACAGTAGCGGCAAACTGAAAAATCTGCGCCACTGTCCCAAGGATTTTCATGGATTACTTCATCATTGTCGTCACCACTGTCGCCGGTTTGTACTTCCACTGGTGGCTGTACGTGCGGATCAAACGCTGGATGGACCGTGATCTGGCGTTGGCACTGGCGGGTAAAGACGAGCAGAAAAAAGCGTTCATGCTCGAGCAACTGGCCAGCGCTCAGGCGCAGAAGATCAAGCGCCGCGACCTGCCCCAGTGGCTTGAAGCCGCTGCGGCGGGCTATCCCGATCGGTAGACTGCTTAAGGTGCCAGACGTTCAAGAATCCAGTCGGCGCCTTGCGAGCGGTAGTTAAGGCGATCGTGCAGGCGGCTCGGACGGCCTTGCCAGAACTCGATGCGCTCGGGGAGCAAGCGGTAACCGCCCCAGTGCTCCGGACAATGCGGTTGTGTATCGCTGAAACGTTGCTCGGTGTTCTTGAGCAGCGCTTCCAGTTCCGCACGATCGGCGATCACCCGACTCTGGGGCGAAGCCCAGGCACCGAGGCGACTGCCCAGCGGGCGGACCTGAAAATAGGCGTCAGACTCTTCAGCCGTAACCTTTACCACCCGACCTTCGATGCGCACCTGACGCTCCAGGGTCGGCCAGAAAAACGTCATGGCAGCGAACGGGTTCGCCGCCAGATGCTGGCCTTTGGCGCTGTCGTAGTTGGTGAAGAAAGTGAAACCCTCCTCGTCCAGGCCCTTGAGCAGCAGAATGCGGCAATGCGGTCGACCGTCCTGGTCGACCGTGGCCAGGGTCATGGCATTGGCCTCCACCGGCGGTTGCTCGGTTTTCACCGCGTCGGCAAACCACTGATGGAACAGCCCGAACGGCTCGGCCGGGGCCTGCGCCTCGGTCAGGCCATCACGGGTGTAGTCACGACGCATATCAGCCAGGCCCTGGGTCATGGCGCATTCCTTTTGGTTAACGAATTACTTTTTGTCTGCATCGGCGGCAACGACTTTCTTGTCAGCTGCGGCGGCTTTGGCTGGCGTCGTTTTTTTCGCAGGCGTTGCAGTTTTAGCCGGCGCTTTCTTGGCTGGAGCCTTGGCTGCTTTCTTGGCCGGGGCTTTTTTCGCGGCAGGGACATCCGCTTTCTTCGCGGCTGGCGCAGGAGTAACCGGCTTGACCACTGGCTTGACGTCTTGGGCAGCGACCAACTTCACTGGCGCCGGAGCCGGCATGTTGTACTTGCTCAGCAACGCGACCATGGTGTTCTGCGGAGTCACCAGCAATTCCACACGACGGTTCAAGGCACGGCCTTCATTGCTGTCGTTGGCAGCACGCGGGGCTTCACCACCCATGCCGCGCAGCATCAGACGATCACGCTGCAAACCGCTGAGGCGGAAGATCGCGGCCACGGATTGTGCCCGTTCCTGGCTCAGCTTGACGTTGGCCGGTGCGGCGCCCGAGGTATCGCTGTGACCCAGTACCAATACGGCGGTTTTTGGATCGACTTCAAGGATTTTCGCAACGCGAGTGAACGGGCCGAGGGTCACCGGCAGCAACATGGCCGGACGGTCCGGGTTGAACGAGCCTTCGACCGGAGCGATAACCACCAACACGTTTTCACGGCGCTCAAGTTTCAGGTTGCTGTCCTTGATCGCTTCGCGCAGGCGCGGCTCGTAATCGTCGAGCCAGGCTTGGGTGACTTTAGGATCCGGCATCGGCACGGCCTTGGCGGTCGGTTGTTCTTTACCACCGAACGGCCACCACCACTTGCCACCCGCATCCGCTTCAGCCTTGGCCACTTCGGCAGGCTTGGCGGCTTCAACAGGCTTGGCCTCAGCTTTCACTTCCGGCTTTTTATCGAGCACTTCCTCGGAACCGAACGGCCAATACCATGGATTGGAGCTTTCAGCCTTGGCCACAGGAGCGGTGACGGCAGGTTTCAGCGCAGCGGGTGCCGGGGCGGGTGCCGGGGCGGAATCTTTGGCGGCGACTTTGTCGGAGGAGCCGAACGGCCACCAGCTGCTGCCATCCGAATCATTTTGTGGGGTCTGTGCACAACCGGTGACAGCGACGCACAGGGCCAAGGCAAGGGTGGTTTTATTGAATGACATTGGATATCCACAAAAATGAAGTCATAAAAAATCAGGCCGGCGTGACCCGGATAAACAGACGCTTGGAAACCATAAAGGCCTTCGGGTTCCGGCTCTGGAACCCGAGAATGCGTTTTACAGACAAGTGGCCAGTACTCGCGCAAGCTTCTGCGCGCGCGGATCCATCAAGACGTACGGCCCCAGGGTATTTGTCACAAAACCGAAGGCCACGTCGTGTTCCGGGTCAGCGAAACCGATGGAGCCGCCAGCGCCCGGATGGCCGAATGCCCTTGGGCCGAGGCCGTAGGTCGCATTCGGAACGTCCGGTTGATCGAGCATGCAACCCAGGCCGAAACGGGTCCGGGTCAATAAAGTCTTGTCGTCGCCCAAGCTGTGTTCGCGAGTCAGCTCCTCGAGCATTTCGCTTTCCAGCAGGCTGCCGTCAAGCAGACCGGCATAGAAACCAGCGAGGCTACGGGCGTTACCGTGGCCATTGGCGGCGGGTTGTTGCATCCGGCGCCACTCTGGTTTGTTGGTGCTGGTCATGATCGACGGCGGGTTGGTGAACGCCCGGGTGGTCATGGCGGTTGGTTCACGCATGGTCACTTGCAGCAAGCGTTGCGCCGCGGCATCGCCAACGTTGCCCTTGCCACGGGCGATGTGCGCCACGCGGTGGAACTCTTCGTCGGCCAGGCCTACATGGAAATCCAGCCCCAAAGGCTTCGCGACCCGCGCCACAATCGAGGCGCCGGGCCCACGACCGTCGGCACGGCGTAACAGCTCGCCCACCAGCCAGCCATAAGTGATCGCCGCATAACCGTGGCCTTCGCCCGGTGTCCACCATGGTGTTTCGGCGGCCAGGGCATCGACCATGGTGTGCCAGTCGTAAAGCGCTTCCGGCGCCAGCAACTCGCGCAGCGCCGGTAGGCCGGCCTGATGGCAGAGCAATTGGCGCAAGGTCACGGATTCTTTGCCTGCGGCGGCGAATTCAGGCCAGTAGCGCGCAACCGGGGCGTCCAGTTGCAGCTTGCCTTCGGCCACCAGTTGCAGGGCCGTGACGGCGGTGAAGGTCTTGGTGCAGGAGAACAGGTTGGCGATGGTGTCGCTGTGCCAGGCTTCGAGGCCATCCTTGTCGGAGGTACCGGCCCACAGGTCGAGGACCGTTTCGCCACCGACCCGGATGCACAACGCCGCGCCACGTTCCTGAGGATCGTCGAACAGCGCCGCGAACGCTTCGCGTACTGCTTCGAACTTAAGCTCGTAATGACCCTGAATCTGCACCCGCAACTCCCCGAATTCAACAAAGTGGTCCGCATTGTTCCAGCCCTTGGGGGATTTGGGAACACGTGCGGGCTGGGCGGTCGGTTGCCCATGGATTGGATCAGATATCTGTGGCGCCTTGGCGGACGCCATCGCGAGCAGGCTCGCTCCCACAATGGTCCAGCGTGAACCTGTGGGAGCGAGCCGGCTCCGGGCGGCGATCCGACGATGAACGATTACGCGGTCTGACAGGACTCAGTGGCCATTGGCAGAATGCCCGCCCGCATGGCCGGCACCTTGGCCCGTACCTTTGCCAGCGTCAGCCTTTCGTCCGCCCTCGGCTGCATGGCTGGCTTTATCCGCTTCAGTCCTCGCCTTCTCGGCCTCTTTACCCAACTGATCGACGGTCGCCAGGTTGCTCTTGCGCACGCTGTCGACGAAGCCCTGGAAAGGCAGATCGGTGATGCCTACGAGACCAAAATGACCGTTCTCGCCATCCAGCAGGCGACCGGTCACGGGTTGATCGAGGTATTGAAACCAGTGCACGCCAACAATCGACGGTTCGCTCAATGCTTGCTTGAGGAAGTTGGCATACGCCGGCCCACGGTCTTCTTCCTTGGCCAGTTGCGTCACGCCGCCCCAGAACGGGCCCCGATCGGCGGAGCCGAAGTTGAACTCGGTGATCAGCACCGGTTTGTCCAGGCCGCGCAATTTGGCGAAGTCATAGCCGTCCTGCGGTTTCAGGGTATACATGTTGAAACTCACCACGTCGCAATATTGCGCGCAGGACTCCACGGCTTCCGGGGTGCTGATGGCAAAGCGACCGCCCAGCAACAGCTGGTTCGGCGCGTGCCACTTGAGCGAATCGGAAAGGGTCTTGAAGTAGGTATCGGCGAAGACCTTCTGGAAGTATTTGAAGTCAGCCTCGATTTCCGGGTGTGCGGCATTCGGCAGGGGCGGCACGAAGCCCGGATCTTCCATCAACTCCCAGGCAGGCAAGTCAATGCCCCACGCCTTGGAAAGACCGGCCTGGTTGCGGTACTTGTCGCGCAATTGCTTGAGGAACGCCCGTTTGGCCGGCACGTCGGTGGTCATTTTCAAGGTGCCATACGCCAGTGCGTAACGGGCTTTCGGATCGTCGCCGGGGCCAGCCCAGGCCAGCTCGTTGTCGGCGAAGTAACCGATCAGCCAAGGATCGTCGCGATGATCGCGGGCGGCGATCGCCACGGCGCGTTCGGTGGCCATGGCGAAACGCGGGTCGAACGGGTCGGGCATGCCGCCCCACCAATCGGTGCCGGTGCTGATGCTGGCGTAATCGCCGACGATCGACAGCGGCAATGTGTACGGCACACGGTCAGCATTGGCCAGCGCCGGGGCGCTCCAGTTGCCGACGGTGTTGAAACCCCAGGCTTGCAGGCGATCCAGGGTGTGGTGGGTCCAGCGTTTTTCATCAACCACCGCTTTGCAAGGTTCGGCGGGGGCTTGCTCAACAGCTTTCGCGGCGGAGGCTTCGACTGCACCGGTCTTGGCGGCTTCGGCGACACCGGATTCGGCAGTCGTTGGCGCGACAGGTTGCTCGGCGGCCTTTTCGGCGGTGGCCTCGACCGCATCGGCTTTGGCCGCTTCGGCGACGCCTGCCTTGGTATCGCTGCCCAGCGTGCAAGGTTCGCCATACAGGCGCTGCAAGTTGGCGCCGTAGAAGTCGTACCAGCGCCCGGCGTTATAGCCTCGGCCCTGATCGGCGCCATTGCCACCACGGTTGTCGCCTTCGCCATAATGGCTGGCCAGCGGTTCGTCCGGTTTTGGCAGGGATTCGAACATCCACTCGCGACCGGCGATGTAGGTCTGGTTGACGTCCGGGGTCACGGTGTTGACCCCCAGCGAATAGAACGGATGCCCTTCCGGGGTCACCAGATACCAGCGACCGTCACGCTTTTCAGTGCGGAAAAAACCGCTGGCCTTGAACACAGGGCCTTTATTCAAGCCGCCGAACTTGTCCAGGGACAACTTCTGGCGCTCAGCGAGCCACGTGTTGGTTTGTTGCTGTTCCTTGGCGGCGGCGCTTTTCAGTTGCTCATCGCTACCGACCTTTTCCGGCCATTTGGCCCGGGTCGATTGACCGTAGGTGTCCACCAGACCGCCATAAGCCGCCTTGGTCACCGCTTCACCGTCCTGCACGCCGAAGCGCTCAAGCAAGATACTTTGAGCCACTTTCGGCTGATCCATCGACAACGTGACCGACACCACCTGACTGCGGTCCAGCTCACCGGCGCTGCTGGCCAGCAACACGCGTTGACCGTCAAACGTCATCGGCATCGGCGGTCCGGCCTTCATGCCCTGGCTCAGCGGCGAACTCGGCTGCAGTGGCACCAGCAGGGTCTGCGCCGGTCCGGCCGGCAAATCGACACGACTGATCAGCGTCTTGCCATCGTTGCTCTGGATTTTCACGTACAGGGTCACGGCCCAGTCCATCGCGCTCTGGATGCGCAAGCTCATCACACCTGACTGCGACCAGTCCCAGGCGCCGGTTTGCGGGGTGAGGCGCAAGGTCGGTTGCGCCACGGGGTTGAACGTCACCCGACGCAGCACTTCGCCTTCGGCCGTTTGCTCCGCGTTGGATTGCGGCAGGCTGGCATCCTGAGTCGCCACCTGGACCACATCGGCGGGGCGCACAAAATTGAACAGCGTTTGCTGGCCGGCAGGGGCTGCCAGCAACGGGGCTGCGAACATCAGGGCAAAAACAGCAGGCAACGAACGGCGAATCATAGGAACGTGGTTCTCCCTAACGACCCTAATGGGCCAATGGAAAAGCGGTGGCTGAAAGATAGACAACGCGGCGGGCTAAAAAGCCCACCGGTGTTTCAGGAAATTTCGCGACGGAATGGCGGCAATGCGTTGAGGATCGCTTTGCCGTAACGCTGGGTGACCAGGCGCCGATCCAGCAGGGTGATGGTGCCGCGGTCTTCTTCGGTGCGCAGCAAGCGACCGCAGGCCTGGACCAGTTTCAGCGAGGCATCCGGCACGGAGATTTCCATGAACGGATTACCGCCACGGGCTTCGATCCATTCCGCCAGCGCCGCCTCGACCGGGTCATCGGGCACCGAGAACGGAATCTTCGCGATTACCACATGCTCGCAATACGCGCCGGGCAAGTCGACCCCTTCGGCAAAACTCGCCAGACCGAACAGCACGCTGGAGTCTCCGCCATCAACCCGCGCCTTGTGCTTGTTCAGGGTTTCCTGCTTCGACAGGTTGCCTTGAATGAACACTTGCTTGCGCCAGTCACGGTCGAGGCCGTCGAACACGTCCTGCATCTGTTTGCGGGAGGAGAACAGCACCAGGGTGCCCCGCGAACCTTCCACCAGTTGTGGCAGATCACGAATGATCGCCGCGGTGTGAGCCGGCGCATCACGCGGGTCGGCTTTCAGGTCCGGCACCCGCAACACACCGGCGTCGGCGTGATGGAAGGGGCTCGGGACCACGGCGGTCACGGCTTTTTTCGGTAGGCCGGCGCGCATACGAAAACGGTCGAACGTGCCGAGTGCGGTCAGGGTAGCCGAGGTCACCAGCGCGCCGTAGGCCACGTTCCACAGATTGCGCCGGAGCATCTCCGCCGCGAGGATCGGGCTGGCGTTGACCTCGATGTCGAACAACGAGCCGCTTTCGGCCAGGGTCAGCCAACGGGCCATGGGCGGGTTGTCTTCCGGGTCCTCGGCGGTGAATGCGACCCACAACTCCCAGTTGCCCGAAGAGCGCGACAACAGGCTGCCGAACAGCGGATACCACTCTTCGGCCTGGTTGCTGGCGATGCCGATGTTGACCTCGCCATCCATGCCTTCCTTGAGCAGTTCAGTGAGCCGGGTGAACAGGTCGGTCAGACGGGCGAAGCCCTTCTTCAACTCGACGCCCATTTCGCGCATGTGCTCGGGAATCACCCCGCCGACGAAGCGATGACGCGGCCGCTCGCGACCTTCGACATCTTCGCCGGGTTTGAAATCGGCGACCTGCTCGCAGGCGGTGAACATGAACTGCTGCTGGGTCTTGATCTCGCGGGCCAGTTCCGGCACCTGCTCGATCAACTTGCCCAGATCACCCGGCAGCGGATGCTGGGCCAGCAATTTGGTGAGGTTCTTGGCGGTGGTTTCCAGCCAGTCAGCGGTGGAGCGCAGGCGCGTGTAATGGGCGAAGTGGCCGATCGCCTTGTCCGGCAGGTGGTGGCCTTCGTCGAACACATAGATGGTGTCGCGCGGATCCGGCAGTACGGCACCGCCGCCCAATGCCAGATCGGCCAGGACCATGTCGTGGTTGGTGACGATCACGTCAACCTTGCCCATACCTTCGCGGGCCTTGTAGAAGGCGCACTGGCCGAAGTTCGGGCAATGACGGTTGGTGCATTGGCTGTGATCGGTGGTCAGGCGCGCCCAGTCGGCGTCTTCCAGGGCGGTGGACCAACTGTCGCGGTCGCCGTCCCATTTATTGCCGGCCAACTTCTCGATCATGCTGGTAAACAGCTTCTGGCTGGCCTCATCGACTTCGATCTTGAAACCTTCTTCTTCAAACAGCTGCGCCGTGGCGGTTTGCGCGTGCCCCTCCTGGAGCAACATGTCGAGCTTGGACAGGCACATGTAGCGCCCGCGGCCCTTGGCCAGGGCGAAGCTGAAATTCAGCCCGCTGTTGCGCATCAGGTCGGGCAGATCCTTGTAGACGATCTGCTCTTGCAGGGCCACGGTGGCCGTGGCAATCACCAGGCGTTTGCCGGCCGCCTTGGCGGTGGGGATCGCCGCCAGGCTGTAGGCCACGGTTTTACCGGTACCGGTGCCGGCTTCCACCGCGACAATCGCGGGGTCGCCACTGCGCCGGCCTTCGTCGTCGGTGTCGATGTCACCGAGGACTTTGGCAATTTCGGCGATCATCAGGCGTTGGCCGTAGCGCGGTTTGAGGCTCTTGGCCTCTAGAAAACGCGAGTAGGCGCCCTGGATCGTGGTTTTGAGTTCAGTGCTGATCATGGATTGTCGGGCGCAAAAAACGCTGGATAAATTTTCAGTGGTTCGGTTCGGCGGCTATCATACCGCGCTAATTAATCCCGCGCAGAACGGAGTACCCCAATGACACCTTTTGGCATCGTTTACACCCTGCATGTCCTGTCCGCCCTGGTGTGGGTCGGCGGCATGTTTTTCGCCTGGATGGTCTTGCGGCCCGCGGCGATGAAGGCCCTGGAAGGTCCGGCTCGGTTAAAGCTGTGGGTGGAAGTGTTTCAAGGTTTTTTCCGCTGGGTCTGGGTGGCGGTGGTGCTATTGCCGATCAGCGGCGTGGGGATGATTCATTTGCAGTACGCCGGGTTTGAAATGGCGCCGCGTTATGTGCAGGTCATGATGGGGTTGTATGTGGTGATGACGGCGCTGTTTATCCGGATTCAGGCATTGCTGCTGCCGGAGTTGCGCACGGCGGTGACGGCGCAGGATTGGCCGACCGGGGCTGCGACGCTGGGGAAGATTCGTAAATTGGTGGGGATCAACCTGATTGTCGGGTTGGTGCTGGTGGCGATTGCTGCGGCCAGACCGATGTTCTAAAGCCCCGCAGCCTTTGTGGCGAGGGGACTTGTCGGAATGCCGCATCACCCCGTTCGGCTGCGAAGCAGTCGTAAAACCTGTGAGTGCGGTGTATTTGTAGAAATGATGGGGACCGCTGCGCGCTCCAACGGGGACAAGTCCCCTCGCCACAAAGTCCCCTCACCACATAGTTCTTGGTCGTTCTTAGAGGCGCTGTACGGTTACCGCACCCGATGCACCCGCTGGCCCCGGCTGTCCGTCAACGCCTGGACGACCGCTTTTGCCGCCATCGGCCTCGTAAACGAAGCAGCCCTTGGCCTTGCCGCCGGCACCCGGCTTGCCGCCAGGCCCTGCAATGCCACCGGCACCGCCCGCCACTTGAACCTTGATCCGATCCGCCGGGAAATCACGTGGCACTTCCAGCCTGACCAACGCACCGGGTGCGCCCGGCTGGCCATCACTGCCATTGCTGCCATCGGCACCGCGCCCCGCCTGGCCCCAGGTGCAACCCGGTGCCTGACCGTTGGCCCCGTCGAGGCCGACAAAACCTGGCGCGCCCGCACCACCGCGAGCGTCTACCGACAACTGCGGTGCATTCAGTGCCTTGATCTGCAGATTCAGATTGCGTCCCGAGCGGGCGGCCTTTAGGTAAGTTCCTGGCGCCCCGCGAGCCGTGATCTGGCTGCCTTCGGACAACTCGGCACGGCTGACTTTCAGTTCCAGTGCCAGTTCACTCGGCACGATGGCGATCCGCGCCTCGCGCCCCAGATGCAATTCGCCGACGGTCACTTCAGTCACGTTCGACGGGATCAACAAGGTGCCGTAATCGGCGACTTCCAGGCGTTCAAGCTGCAAGGTGCTGGCGGTATTGGGCAAGCGCATCAACGAATTGGTTTCGACACTGACCACCTGAGCGCAGGCCAATGGGCTGATGAGTGCAGCGAGCAGACAGAGTTTACGCATGGGAAGCCTTCGATGCGGTCGGAGCCGGGAGGGTTTGCAGGTGGAATACGCCGAAAAACAGGATCTTCAAGCGATCACGCCAAGGGTGGGCGCGCCCCCTGAGGCTGCGGAAACAGAACACCGCCTCAAGCAGATGAAGGGACGCCAACACGCCGCCGGCCAGGTCGACCATCTGGTGCAGCGGATTCACGAACGGCATCAGCAGATTGACCAGCACCACCAGCCAGAACAGCAGGGTCAACAACTTCCCCAGCCCCCAGATCACCTTCATACGCCCCCCATTGAGAATTATTCTTTGCGCGCACAGTAACGGCTTCCGCGAGGGATAAGCCAGAGGGCAACAGAAAAATCTTCATGAAGGCTGCCGAATGGCCGTCGGATCAACCGCAATCGTTGTCCGACGGCTCTAGTTCGGGGCTTAGCGATTAATGTGCAACTCGACCCGACGGTTTTTCGCGCGTCCTTCATCCGTTTCGTTATCAGCGACCGGCTGACTTTCGCCCTTGCCCTCGCTGGTGAGTTTGTTCGGTGCCAGACCCTGGCTCAACAGATAGGCGGCCACGCTGCTGGCGCGGCGCTCCGAGAGCGCCTGGTTGTATTCATCCGAACCCACGCTGTCGGTATGGCCGATCACCTTGATGCTCACCACATCGGCGTTTTGCAGTTTGTCCATCAGCGCATCCAGCTGGCTCTGCGCGGAGGAAGTCAGGTCAGACTTGTTGAAGGCAAACAGTACGTCGCCGGGCAGGGTGATGACTTCGGGTTGCACCACTTCGACAGGTTTGACCCTGGCCGGATATTGCGGCAGTGGACAACCATGATGTTCGACAGGCGTGTTGGCGGGCGTATCGGGGCAGCGATCACGCCGATCAAAAACGCCGTCGTCGTCCTCATCGCCATCCTGGGCGTAACAGATCAAGCCACCGGTCAAGATACCGAGCGCTGCTCCACCGCCTGCCCAGCCGGCACTTTCAATCGCGCCCAGGCCTCCGCCGACCAGTCCGCCGATGACGCTGCAGATTGGCCAGGTACGTTGATTGAGGGGGGCAGTGCCATCGCTGTGAGTTGCGCAACCGGTCAACAGGCTGCCTATTAGCAGAACCGGCAAGACGGTCCGTGTGAGAACGCTCATATGGAAAGCTCCTGTGTCACCGGCCCATACCGGTTACACAGGAGTAAAGACCCGCATCCGCGACTGCACAAGCCGCGGAGCGGATGGGGCCTAGCGGTTGATTTTGATTTCCGTGCGGCGGTTCAACGCACGGCCGTCAGCAGTTTTGTTATCGGCAACCGGCTGGCTTTCACCGGCACCGGCTACAGACACGAAGCTGCTGCGTGGCACGCCTTGGGAAATCAGGTATTCCACCACCGAGTGCGCGCGACGGTCCGACAGTTTCTGGTTGTAGGCATCACTGCCCACGCTGTCGGTGTGACCGGTCACGGTCAACTGCGCAGTGCTGGCTTCCTGCTTCAGGCGAGTAGCGATTGTGTTGAGTACATCTTTATCGGAAGGCGTGAGCGTGGCTTTGTCGAACTGGAAGTGAACATCGCGGATGACGATGACTTCTTCCTTGACCACCACGGCCTCTTCGACCACTGGCGCAGGCACCGGTGGAGGGCAACCGTCGGCATCGACCTGCACGCCTCTAGGCGTACCCGGGCACTTGTCGCGGCTATCCGGCACACCATCGCCGTCTTCGTCTCCATCACCGTGAACCCAGCAATAGGCCGCTGCCGTGCCGCCGACCAGCAGCGCGCCATACCCCGCCCATGCCGAACTCTCGGTCGCGCCGAGACCCGCACCAACGACACCACCGACCGCCGCACAGGTCGGCCAGTCGGTTTTCTGCAAACCTGCGCAACCAGTCAACACACTGGTTAGCAGAACCAAGGGTAATGCTGTCCGAACTATGCTCATCTAGGTTTCTCCTGAGGGATCGGCTTAGAACCGATTCAGGGAGTAAAGACCGGAGTTTTAATCTCCGCCAGCAATAGGCCATTGCTGTTTTGCCCCATGTTCACGGCAGATCGCCGCTTTTAAGGCAAACCCGCTCTAGGCCCGGACGTTTGGGCAGGCTAGTCTTGGTGCTCTGATTGAGGATCTCTGATGATTGCAGGTATTTCTTCGCGCACGCCACAGCAGGCGTTGGCCGCTTTACTTGATCGATACGCCCCCGCGCGCCTGTTGTTAATCGGCGCCAGCGAATTTCCCGCACTTGCGGCATTCAAGCTCGCGCATCCGGATTGTTGCGTCGCCCTTGCTGAGCCCGGGCCGCTGCCAGCCGAACTGGCGGCGCGTCGCTTTGATCTTGCACTGGTGGTCGATTGCCTTGAACACCTGCCAAAGCGCGACGGTCTGAATTTGTTAGGCGGGATACGCAACCTCAACGCCAGTCGCATTGCGGTGCTGGCGGATTTGCCGGCCTGCGGTTGGCAAGAGACGGATTTTTTCTCCCTGGCCTTGCAGGCCAGTGAACGCTTCCAGCGCGAAGACCAAGTGCTGACATTGTTCACCTACGATCTGCTTGACTATAAACAGGTGCCCGACTGGCTCAATTCACGATTCTGGGCCAATCCGGAAAACTTCGGGAAATATTGGTGGTAATGCAATGAGTACATCCATTTGCCCTTGCGGCAGCGGCACCCTGCTTGATGCCTGCTGCGGCCATTACCATGCCGGGCATCCGGCGCCGTGTGCCGAAGCCTTGATGCGCTCGCGCTACAGCGCCTACGTGCTGGGGCTGATCGACTATCTGGTGGCGACCACCCTGCCCGCCCAACAGACCGGCCTGGATCGTCAGTCCATCACTGACTGGAGTGCGCAAAGCACCTGGCTGGGCCTGGAAGTGGAAAGCTCCGAGGTATTCGGCGGACAGCCGGAACACGCGTTCGTCACGTTCACCGCACGCTGGCATGACGGTAGCGGTGAACACAGCCATCGTGAGCGCTCCTCGTTCGTGCAGAACGCCGGGCACTGGTATTTCATCGACCCCACCGTGCAACTCAAGGCCGGACGCAACGATGCCTGCCCGTGTGCCAGCGGGCAGAAATTCAAGAAGTGTTGTGCGGGGTATTTCGGCAGTTGAGGTGATCCCTGTAGCCCGCTGGCGAAGCCTGCCCGCCCCGTAGGAGCGAGGCTTGCCCGCGAAGAACGATCACGCGATACCCCTGAAGGATCGGGGGGACCTTCTTCGCGGGCAAGCCTCGCTCCTACAAGGAGACGTCACCATGACCACCCAGCGGCGCGTGTTACAGATGCTTACCCTGCTCCTGTTTCTCGGGCTCGGCGGCTGCGCCTCCTGGTTCGGTGACGATCTGCCCGATCCGCAAGTGCATCTGGTCAAGGTCGAAGTGGTCCGAGCCAAGTTGATGGAGCAGAAATTCATCCTGCATTTTCGCGTCGACAACCCCAACGACAGCGACCTTACGGTGCGCGGCCTCGAATACCGCATTCACCTGGGCGACATGCTGCTGGCCGAAGGCGAGCATGAACACTGGTTTACCGTCGGCCCCAAACGCAGTGCCTATTTCAAGGTGCCGATCCGCACCAACCTGTGGCCCAAGGTGCGGGACGTGGTGAAAATGCTGAAAAAACCTGATCAGCAGATCCCCTATAGGCTGGAAGGTGAAATGGAAACCGGTTTATTCATCGCGCACTACGTGCACCTGGCGCGCAATGGCGTGATAATCCCCGCCGATTTAATTCCGGAGCAAAACCGATGACCCAGCAACCCCATGTCCATGGCCCTGACTGCAACCACGATCATGATCATCACGACCACCATGATCACGACCATGGCCATGTCCACGGCCCGAACTGCGGCCACGCCCACCAGGAACCGGTGCGCAACGCCCTGAAAGACGTCGGCCGCAACGACCCTTGCCCGTGCGGCAACGGCAAGAAATTCAAGAAGTGCCACGGCGCTTGATGCTTCGGGCGAAGAGCGTCTTCGCCGGTTGAATCGCCATCGCGAGCAGGCTCTACGTCGTACATAGAACCAATGTGGGAGCGAGCCTGCTCGCGATGACGTCGGCACATTCACCATCAATGTGTCAGTTACACCGCCATCGTCGGAACGCCGCCCGGAGCAGGCTCGCTCCCACAGGGATTGTCAGTCAGCGTTCAAGATGCGAGCGGTGCTGACCACCGTCGCATATTCCCCGTGCAAATTCCCCAGCGACATCGCATGCACTTCCTCTGCTGAATGCGCAGTGCCAAAATAATCGGCCTTGTCGAACGTAAAGCACGCATCCTCCGCCACCCACGCGTCAAACCCCAGATTCCCCGCCGTTCGTGCCGTGGACTCCACCGAGTTGTGGGTCGCAACACCAACAATGATCAACTGCTCGATCCGCGCCTCTCGCAAACTCGCCTCCAGCCCCGTCGCACAAAACGCATCCGGCACCTGTTTGGAAATCAACTGCTCGCCGGCCATCGGCTGGAAACGTTCCTGAATCTCCACCCCCGCCTGTAGCGGCCAGAACACTGAATCCGGTGAGCGGGACAGGTGCTGCACATGAATCACCGGCCGCCCGGTTTGCCGCCAATGCCCCAACAAATCGAGAATCCTCTCTTCGGCCTGAGGATTATTTCGACGACCGAGTCTGGGATGCAGGATGCCTTTTTGTTGGTCGATGATGATCAGTGCTGCGTTGGTCTTAAGCTCCATGCCGACTTTTCTCACACGAGGTCATTGAATTTCACGCACTTCAGCATCACCTCCTCTTACAGACAAGCCATCGAATGCAAACAGGACGACCTGATGCTCGCGGTCGCTGTCCGACCCTATCGACGAATCTTGATGTGGAGCACTTCATGATCGACCTGTATTACTGGACCACCCCCAATGGCCACAAAATCTCGATTTTCCTGGAAGAAGCCGGCCTGCCGTACAACGTGCACCCGATCAACATCAGCCAGAACGAGCAGTTCCAGCCGCACTTTCTGAAAATCTCCCCGAACAACAGAATCCCGGCCATCGTCGACCATGAGCCTGTTGATGGTGGTGAACCGCTGTCGGTGTTCGAGTCGGGGGCGATTTTGCTGTACCTGGCGGAGAAGACCGGCCAGTTTCTGCCCAAAGACCTGCGCGGTCGCCAACAAGCGCTGCAATGGTTGTTCTGGCAGATGGGCGGCCTGGGGCCGATGGCCGGGCAAAATCATCACTTCAGCCAGTTCGCGCCCGAGAAAATCCCTTACGCGATCAAGCGCTATATCGATGAAACCGCCCGCCTGTACGGGGTTTTGGACAAGCAACTGGCCAACAATGAATTTGTCGCCGGCAGCGAGTACAGCATTGCCGACATGGCGATTTACCCGTGGATCGTTTCCCACAAATGGCAGAGTCAGAACCTTGAGGATTTCCCGAACGTGCTGCGCTGGTTCAACCACATCCAGAACCGTCCGGCGACGGTGAAGGCGTATGCCCTGGCGGCCAAGGTCAACCCACCAAAACCCTGACCCCGACGCCAACTCTGTGGCGAGGGGATTTATCCCCGTTCGGCTGCGAAGCAGTCGTGAATCCGGCAACTCGGTCTGTGAATGGATTCTGGGGCCGCTTCGCGACCCAACGGGGATAAATCCCCTCGCCACAAATGTGGAGGCCCGCGCTTATGTGAGCAGTATTACGACTTGGAATTGTGGTTTATCGGACAAATCCTGAAATAACCTGATACCCCGCTTGCGCGCCCTCCTCCTGCTCTCTAACGTAGCGCCTTTATTGCGCCTCTACCCCCGCAGGAGCTTTGCCATGGCCTCGCCAGCCCTTACACATTTTCTTCCCCGGTTCGGCGTTGCCGCAGCAGTGGCCGGTGTTTTGAGCCTGACCGGTTGTCAGACCTGGAACACCCAGGACACCCTCCCGCCAACCACCGGCGTACAGCCGCTCAAGGGTCTGGCGCAGAACGTTTCGGTGCGCCGCAATGCCATGGGCATGCCGCTGATCGAAAGCAACAGCTTCCACGACGCGTTGTTCGCCCTCGGCTACGTCCACGCCAGCGACCGCATCACGCAAATGGTCACCCTGCGCTTGCTGGCCCAGGGCCGTTTGTCGGAGATGTCCGGTTCGGACCTGCTGGACGCCGACCGCTACATGCGCGCCGTCAACCTGAAGAAAAGCGCCGGCGAGCTATATAAAGCGTCGTCGCCGCGTCTTAAACGTTTCTTCGAAGTCTATGCGCGTGGCGTCAACGCCTACCTGTTCCGCTACCGCGACAAGCTGCCGGCCGATCTCATGGCCACCGGTTACAAGCCTGAATACTGGCAACCGGAAGATTCGGCGCTGATTTTCTGCCTGTTGAATTTCAGCCAGTCCGCCAACCTGCCGGAAGAAATTGCTGCGCTGATGCTGGCCCAGACCGTCACCACCGACAAACTCGGCTGGTTGACGCCGTCCGCGCCCGACGAAAAACTGCCGCTGGCCGAAGCCGAGAAACTTCAGGGCATCAAGCTCAATGGCGCCATCCCGGGCCTGGCCGAGATCAACAAAGCCACCGGACAACTGTCCGACCTGAATCTGTTGGGCGCCACCTCATCGAACAACTGGGCCATCGGCCCGCAACGCAGCCGCAGTGGCAAAAGCCTGCTGGCCAGCGACAGCCATAGCCCGTTGGGCGTGCCGTCGTTGTTCAGCTACGTGCAGATTCGCGCGCCTAAATACCAGGCCTCTGGCGTGACGATTGCCGGTTTGCCTATGGTGCTCGGCGGTTTCAACGGCAAAGTGGCGTGGAGCATGACCTCGGTCATGGGCGACAACCAGGACCTGTTCTTGGAAAAAATCAAACGCCAGGGCAACGGTCTGACGTATGAAGTCGGCGGCAAATGGCAGCCGGCAATCGTGCGCAACGAAACCTACTTCGTCAAAGGCCAGCGGCCGATTCGCGAAGTCGTGTACGAAACCCGCCACGGCCCACTGCTCAACAGCGCCCAGGGCACGACACTGGCCAATGGTTTCGGCCTGGCCTTGCAAACGCCGACCTTCACCGACGACAAAACCCTGGACGCGTTTTTCGACCTGTCCAGGGCGCAGAACGTCGAGAAAGCCTCGGACGCCAGCCGTGAAATCCGCGCCATCGCCCTGAACCTGGTGTTCGCCGACGCCAGCAACATCGGCTGGCAAGTCACCGGGCGTTACCCGAACCGTCGCGAAGGCGAAGGCCTGCTGCCGTCGCCCGGCTGGGAAGGTCGCTACGACTGGGACGGTTACGCCGACCCGATGCTGCACCCGTACGACCAGGACCCGGCCCAAGGCTGGCTCGGCACCGCCAACCAGCGGGTCATTCCCCATGGCTACGGCATGCAGTTGTCTAATTCCTGGTCGGCACCTGAGCGTGGCGAGCGCCTCGCAGAGCTGGCGGGCGTGGGCAAACACGACACGCGCAGCGTGATTGCGATGCAATACGACCAGACCACGACGTTCGCCGCCAAACTGAAGAAAATGTTTGAAGCTCCGGGCATGTCCCAGCCGCTCAAACAGGCCATCGAAGCGCTGCCGGTGGCCGATCGCGGCAAGGCACGCGAGGCGTTTACCCGCTTGATGGCGTTCGACGGCAAACTCAGCCCGACCTCCGCGGATGCGGCGATCTACGAGCTGTTCCTGCAGGAAAGCACCAAGCAAATCTTCCTCGATGAACTGGGCCCGGAAAGCAGCCCGGCGTGGAAAGCCTTTATCGCCAACGGTAAGTTGTCCTACGCCGCGCAAGCCGATCACTTGCTGGGCCGTGAGGACAGTCCGTTCTGGGATGACGCTCGCACGCCACAGAAAGAAGACAAACCGGCGATCCTCGCCCGCAGTCTGGCGTCTGCGATCAGCGCCGGCGACAGCCAATTGGGTGGCGATCACAAAGCCTGGCAGTGGGGCAAATTGCACCGCTATGAATGGAAGAATGCCGCCGGCCAGACCGTTCGCGGTCCATTGGCGGCAGGGGGCGATCACACGACGCTGAACACGGCGGCATTCACCTGGGGTCAGGATTTCAACACCACGCTGGCACCCGCCATGCGCTTTATCGTTGATTTCAGCCAGGCGGAACCGTTGATGGGGCAGAACAGCACCGGCCAGTCCGGCAACCCGGCGAGCCCGCATTATCTCGACAGCATTGATCCATGGCTGAAAGGGCAATACATGAGTTTGCCGATGCAACCGCAGAACTTTGACAAGGTGTACGGCAAGACGCGGTTGACCCTGACGCCCGGCAAGTAAGGTCACACTGCTCCAATGTGGGAGCTAGCTGTGATCTCTCTGTAGGTTGTTCACTCGGGGCTTTTCCGGGAAATTGGAGGTGCGAACCAAACCAAGTACCTGGAGGCCCCGAGTGAACACTCATAAAAATGCCCGATTAACCGTTTCTGG
>NZ_JBOFQE010000102.1:0-57593 GCF_051660785.1 Pseudomonas sp. | reverse complement strand
CCACCTGATCCCATCCCGAACTCAGCAGTGAAACGATGCATCGCCGATGGTAGTGTGGGGTTTCCCCATGTGAGAGTAGGTCATCGTCAAGATTAAATTCCGAAACCCCAATTGCGAAAGCAGTTGGGGTTTTGTTTTGTTCGCAGGAAAGTACTGGCTCTCGGGTTTTCTATGCAACTGCTCGGGGCATGGCTATCATGCGGGCCTCATTGTGAGGCGAGACTTGCATGCTGACGTTGTTGAAGCTTCTTAAGGATGGCAAGTTCCATTCGGGTCAGGCCCTGGGGGTCGCCTTGGGTATCAGTCGTAGTGCGGTATGGAAGCAGCTTCAGCATTTGGAGGCTGAACTAGGCTTGTCCATCCACAAGGTGCGTGGTCGCGGCTACCAAATGGCTGCGCCATTGACGCTGCTTGATCCTGTCGACATAAAAGAACAGGCGCCCTCGTGTGATTGGCCTATTCTGGTCTTCGACTCAATTGACTCCACTAACGCTGAGGCCTTGCGCGCAATCGAGCGTGGCCAGGCTGCGCCATTTTTGGTGCTCTCCGAACGGCAGACTGCGGGGCGTGGCCGGCGTGGCCGTAATTGGGCCAGTCCATTCGCGGAAAACATCTATTACAGCCTCGTATTGCGCATCGAGGGCGGAATGCGTCAGCTCGAAGGGCTGAGTCTTGTGGTCGGGCTTGCTGTCATGCAGGCTTTGAGGGATCTCGGCATACCGACCGCGGGCTTGAAGTGGCCCAATGATGTTTTGGTTGGCCAGAAAAAGATTGCCGGGATATTGCTCGAACTGGTGGGTGATCCTGCTGATGTGTGTCACGTGGTGCTAGGTGTTGGAATTAATGTGAACATGCAGGCGACGGACGAGATTGATCAGCAATGGACATCCATGCGGCTGGAGTCGGGCAGGGTGTTTGATCGCAATCAACTCGTCGCGCAATTAGGGTTGATGCTTCAGAAGTATCTGGCTCGCCATCAGGCCGATGGGTTTTCCGCTATCCAGCAGGAATGGGAGCAGAACCATCTTTGGCAAGGGCGCGCAGTCTCATTGATTGCTGGAGTCAGCCAGATAGATGGTGAGGTGTTGGGTATCGACAGTCAGGGTGCCTTGCGCTTGAAGGTAAATGGTGTGGAAAAAGTATTTAGTGGTGGTGAGCTCAGCCTGAGGTTGCGTGATGATTCTTGAGCTCGACTGCGGAAACAGTTTCATAAAGTGGCGGGTTCTCCATGCGGATGCCAGGCGGGTGTTTGGTGAGGGCGTGGTGGATTCGGATCTCGCATTGCTGGAAAGCCTGAGTGGGCTCGAAGGGCTGGCCCTCAAGCAGTGCCGACTCGTCAGTGTCAGAACAACCGAAGAGACTGCTGCGTTGACATCTCTGCTGGCGAAAGCGTTCTCTGTGTCCGCGATATGCGCTGCGCCGGCGCGCGAGATGGCTGGCGTTCGAAATGGATACGAAGAGTTCGAGCGGTTGGGGCTTGATCGCTGGCTGGCCATGCTCGGTGGATTTAACCTGGCCGCAGGAGCATGCCTGGTACTCGATTTCGGCACCGCTGTGACTGCTGACTTCATTGCGGGAGACGGAGAGCATCTTGGGGGGTTTATTTGTCCAGGAATGCCTTTGATGCGCAATCAGTTGCGAACCCATACCCGCAAGATTCGCTACGGCGATATTGCTGCCGAGCGCGCCCTGGAAAGCCTCGTGCCTGGCCGTACAACTGTCGAAGCGGTTGAACGGGGATGTTCGCTTATGTTGAGGGGTTTCGTCCTGACTCAGTTAGAAATGGCGCGTGGCTATTGGGGGGAAAATTTTGCTGTATTCCTCACCGGAGGTGATGCAGCGCTCGTCTCTGAAATCGTGCCTGATGCCAGGCTGGTTCCAGACCTGGTGTTTGTAGGTCTGGCGATGGCATGTCCTTTGTCTTGAGGTTTTTATGCGTTGGTTGTTCCTTTTGCTGCTTGTGCTCAATGTCTTCTATTACATCTGGCATCAACAAGAGGCCCCGCTGCGTGCGAAAGACGTCACGCCATTAAGTTTGTACCGAGGATCGCAGCAGGATATCCGCTTGCTGAGCGAGGCGACTGATTCGGCTCGTGAAAAAGGAAAGCCTGCGTCGCCGGACAGTGGGTGTCTCTATTTGGGTGGCTTCACTCGTCAGGAGATCGCGCTGGCAGCTGAGCGGCGATTGGGTGGGATGGATATCAAATTTCAATCTTTGCCAAAAGACTCATCTGATTCTGCTGGTTACTGGGTCCGTGTAGCGCCCGAAAGCCGGCGTTTAGTGGATGATCTTCAGCTGCTAAACCTTTCCAGAGAATTCAATGAGTTAAAACATAAAATAATGCCGTGTGAGGGGGTTGCGCCTGCGGGATAGTTTGCATAGAATGGCGCCCGCTTCGCAGTGAAGACCTTTAAGGGTCAACGGTGCAAGGCGGTGTCAACGCAGCTAACCTCAGGTTTTTAATGAGAAAATGCTTGACAGAAGGTCGGCATGATATAGAATGCCGGCTCGCTTAGGAGGGGTTCCCGAGCGGCCAAAGGGATCAGACTGTAAATCTGACGTCTACGACTTCGAAGGTTCGAATCCTTCCCCCTCCACCATTTTTAGCGAGAGCTGCAAGCTCCGCGGGTATAGTTTAGTGGTAGAACCTCAGCCTTCCAAGCTGATGATGCGGGTTCGATTCCCGCTACCCGCTCCAGGTTTGCAGATCCTGCAAAGTGTTACGCTCTTGTAGCTCAGTTGGTAGAGCACACCCTTGGTAAGGGTGAGGTCAGCGGTTCAAATCCGCTCAAGAGCTCCATATAACAAGGCAGATATGAAAATATCTGCCTTTGTTTTAATGGTTGCGGTCGCGTCTTGTTGTTTTTTGCTGGGTGATCGTGCGGGTGGTTTTGGTGTTGAAGTCAGGGCTGCCGAGTAAATTGTTGTAATGTCTTTTTCGGGTCGGCATAATGGTCGGCCTGATTTTGTTTTAGGTCAGTAGCTCAATTGGCAGAGCGACGGTCTCCAAAACCGTAGGTTGGGGGTTCGATTCCCTCCTGACCTGCCAGATTCACTTGGTGTGTCTGGCTTTCTTTTCACAGGATCTTCATAGATGACTCCTAAAGCTGAAGCTCAAGGCTCTCGCTTCGATCTGCTCAAGTGGCTGGTAGTAGTCGCTTTGGTGGTTGTTGGCGTTGTTGGCAATCAGTATTACTCTGCTTCGCCAATCCTGTATCGCGTACTTGCATTGCTCGCCATTGCTGCTGTAGCTGCCTTTGTAGGCCTGCAGACAGTCAAGGGCAAGTCTTTCTTTGTACTGGTCAAGGAAGCTCGCACCGAAATTCGTAAAGTCGTATGGCCAACTCGCCAAGAAACCACGCAGACCACGCTGATTGTTGTGGCTGTGGTCCTGGTTATGGCGTTGCTGTTGTGGGGGCTTGATTCCCTGCTCGGCTGGCTTGTTTCCTTGATTGTCGGCTAAGGGTGTCCCGTGGCTAAGCGTTGGTACGTTGTGCATGCTTACTCCGGTTACGAGAAGCATGTCATGCGCTCGTTAGTAGAGCGCGTAAAGCTGGCTGGCATGGAAGATGGCTTTGGCGAAATTCTGGTTCCCACTGAAGAAGTGGTTGAAATGCGTAATGGCCAGAAACGCAAAAGCGAGCGCAAGTTCTTCCCAGGTTATGTGCTGGTTCAGATGGACATGAATGAGGGTACTTGGCACTTGGTCAAGGATACTCCTCGGGTGATGGGTTTCATCGGCGGTACTGCTGATAAGCCTGCGCCAATCACAGACAAAGAGGCAGAAGCGATTCTGCGTCGCGTTGCTGATGGTAGCGACAAGCCGAAGCCGAAGACGTTGTTCGAGCCGGGTGAGTCGGTACGTGTCAACGACGGTCCGTTTGCCGACTTTACCGGCACGGTCGAAGAAGTTAACTACGAAAAGAGCCGGATCCAAGTGGCAGTGCTCATTTTCGGTCGCTCTACTCCGGTAGAGTTAGAGTTCAGTCAGGTCGAAAAGGTCTAGCTGAGCAAGCATCCCAACCCCGCAGCCCTAGGCTGTGGGGTTTTGTCGTCACTGGGATAAACGCGCAAGTAACCGGGGAGCCTTTCGAGGCGTTCGAACCCGTAATTGGAGTGCCTCATGGCCAAGAAGATTACCGCTTACATCAAGCTGCAAGTGAAGGCCGCTCAGGCTAACCCAAGCCCACCTGTTGGTCCTGCTTTGGGTCAGCACGGCGTGAACATCATGGAATTCTGCAAGGCTTTCAACGCCCGTACTCAGGGTATTGAACCAGGTCTGCCGACTCCAGTGATCATCACTGTCTATAGCGACCGTAGCTTCACTTTCGAAACCAAATCCACACCTGCTTCGGTTCTGCTGAAGAAGGCGGCCGGTCTGACTAGCGGTTCCGCTCGTCCGAACACCGTTAAGGTTGGCACCGTGACCCGTGCTCAGCTGGAAGAAATCGCGAAAACCAAAAACGCGGATCTGACTGCAGCTGATATGGACGCAGCCGTGCGTACTATCGCCGGTTCTGCTCGTAGCATGGGCCTTAACGTGGAGGGTGTGTAATGGCTAAGTTGACCAAGCGTCAAAAGGCTATCGCCGGCAAAATCGAAGCAGGCAAGTCCTACAACTTTGTAGACGCTGCTGCTCTGCTGGCTGAGCTGTCGACTGTCAAGTTCAGCGAGTCGTTCGACGTTGCTGTAAACCTGGGCGTTGACCCGCGTAAATCTGACCAGGTTGTTCGTAGCGCTACTGTGCTGCCACACGGCACTGGCAAGACCGTTCGCGTAGCTGTGTTCACCCAGGGTCCAGCTGCTGAGGCCGCTTTGGCTGCCGGCGCTGACCGTGTAGGTATGGACGATCTGGCTGCTGAAATGAAAGGCGGCGACCTGAACTATGACGTAGTTATCGCATCCCCGGATGCCATGCGCGTTGTTGGTCAGTTGGGTCAGATCCTGGGCCCGCGCGGCCTGATGCCTAACCCTAAAGTCGGCACCGTAACTCCAGACGTAGCTACCGCGGTTAAAAACGCCAAGGCTGGTCAGGTTCGTTATCGCACCGACAAAAACGGCATCATTCACACCTCCGTTGGCAAGGTCGGCTTTGATGCCGTCAAGCTGAAGGAAAACGTTGAAGCCCTGATCGCTGATCTGAAGCGTATCAAGCCAGCTTCCTCGAAAGGTATTTACGTCAAGCGCGTTACCCTGAGCACCACCATGGGTCCAGGCCTGGTCATCGACCAAGGCTCGCTCGACGCGTAAGACAAAGATTGGCGCAAGCGATTGCGCCAATTGAAAGATTGGGGTCCCTGCCTGGCGGGGGCTATCCAAGACCGTAGGCGACGCAAGTCTTAAACCTCAAGCCTACGCAGATGGTGCTCCCGGTTCCTTACCGAATCAGACACCAAAACGACATCTGGCCTCGGTTGGATGAAACGGTAACAAGCAGGAGTTTTTCCCGTGGCAATTAAACTTGAAGACAAGAAGGCCATCGTCGCTGAAGTCAACAAGGCTGCCCAAGTTGCTCTGTCCGCTGTCGTGGCTGATGCCCGTGGCGTAACAGTAGGCGCTATGACCGGACTCCGTAAAGAGGCTCGTGAAGCTGGCGTATACGTACGTGTTGTACGTAACACCCTGCTCAAGCGCGCCGTTGCCGGCACTCAATATGACGTGCTCAACGACGTGTTCACTGGCCCGACCTTGATTGCATTCTCCAAAGAACATCCGGGTGCTGCTGCCCGTATCTTCAAAGAGTTCGCAAAAGGTCAGGATAAGTTCGAGATCAAGGCAGCTGCGTTCGAGGGCAAGTTCCTCGCGGCTAATCAGATCGACGTACTGGCAAGCCTGCCGACCCGTGACGAAGCAATTTCTCAGCTGATGAGCGTGATTCAAGGCGCAACCAGCAAATTGGCTCGTACTCTGGCGGCTCTTCGCGACCAGAAAGAAGCAGCTGCAGCCTAAGGCTGAGCGTCTCCTTTCAGCGTTTATTGTTTATTTCGATGGCCGCGTAGGCTGTCACCCCAATACAGGAATTTATAGTCATGTCTCTGACTAACGACCAAATCATCGAAGCAATCGGCGAAAAATCCGTTCTGGAAATCGTTGAGCTGATCAAGGCCATGGAAGAGAAGTTCGGCGTTTCCGCTGCTGCTGCTTCCGCTGGTCCAGCTGCTGTCGCTGCTGTTGTTGAAGAACAAACTGAATTCAACGTCATGCTGCTGGAAGCTGGCGAGAAGAAAGTTAACGTGATCAAGGCAGTACGTGAACTGACCGGTCTGGGCTTGAAAGAAGCCAAGGCTGTAGTTGACGGCGCTCCAGGCATGGTTCTGGAAGCTGTTTCGAAAGACGCAGCTGACAAAGCCAAAGCCACTCTGGAAGAAGCAGGCGCTAAAGTCGAGCTGAAGTAAGCATCGACTTTGCTCCTCCAGCCCGAGCGTTAAGCGAAAGGCTGATGGCTGGTGGCTCTTGCCACCGGCCTTTTTCCGTTATTGGCAGCCGACTGGGTCGGTGCTGGTAACGAGCTGTAACCACCCGATGCGGTGGCGCAAACCATGGGGTTTGCACGATTTTCTGGCTGCTCCCGTCGGGAGGGGCCAAACAAGCAGGTGACCAAGCTGGGGAACGCTGATGGCTTACTCATATACTGAGAAAAAACGTATCCGCAAGGACTTTAGCAAGTTGCCGGACGTCATGGATGTGCCGTACCTCCTGGCCATCCAGCTGGATTCGTATCGTGAATTCTTGCAAGCGGGAGCGACTAAAGATCAGTTCCGCGACGTGGGCCTGCATGCGGCCTTCAAATCCGTTTTCCCGATCATCAGCTACTCCGGCAATGCTGCGCTGGAGTACGTCGGTTATCGCCTGGGCGAACCGGCATTTGATGTCAAAGAATGCGTATTGCGCGGTGTAACTTACGCCGTACCTTTGCGGGTAAAAGTGCGCCTGATCATTTTCGACAAAGAATCGTCGAACAAAGCGATCAAGGACATTAAAGAGCAAGAAGTCTACATGGGTGAAATCCCCCTGATGACTGAAAACGGTACCTTCGTAATCAACGGTACCGAGCGTGTAATCGTTTCCCAGCTGCACCGTTCCCCGGGCGTGTTCTTCGACCACGACCGTGGCAAGACGCACAGCTCTGGTAAACTGCTGTACTCCGCGCGCATCATTCCTTACCGCGGTTCGTGGCTGGACTTCGAGTTCGACCCGAAAGACTGCGTGTTCGTGCGTATCGACCGTCGTCGCAAGCTGCCTGCATCGGTACTGCTGCGCGCGCTCGGCTATACCACTGAAGAAGTGCTCGACGCGTTCTACACCACCAACGTTTTCCATCTGAGCGGCGAAACCCTCAGTCTGGAACTGATTGCTTCGCGTCTGCGTGGTGAAATTGCTGTTCTGGATATTCAGGACGAGAAGGGCAAGGTCATCGTTGAGGCTGGTCGTCGTATTACTGCGCGCCACATCAACCAGATCGAAAAAGCCGGTCTCAAGACCCTGGAAGTGCCACTGGACTACGTCCTGGGTCGCACTACCGCCAAGGCCATCGTGCATCCGGCAACCGGCGAAATCCTGGCAGAGTGCAACACCGAGCTGAACACCGAGATCCTGGCCAAAATTGCCAAGGCTCAGGTTGTTCGCATCGAAACTCTGTACACCAACGACATCGACTGCGGTCCGTTCGTCTCCGACACACTGAAGATCGACTCCACCAGCAACCAATTGGAAGCGCTGGTCGAGATCTATCGCATGATGCGTCCAGGCGAGCCGCCAACCAAAGACGCTGCCGAGACTCTGTTCAACAACCTGTTCTTCAGCCCTGAGCGCTATGACCTGTCTGCGGTCGGCCGGATGAAGTTCAACCGTCGTATCGGTCGTACCGAGATCGAAGGTTCGGGCGTGTTGTGCAAAGAAGACATCGTCGCGGTACTGAAGACTCTGGTCGACATCCGTAACGGTAAAGGCATCGTCGATGACATCGACCACCTGGGTAACCGTCGTGTTCGCTGCGTAGGCGAAATGGCCGAGAACCAGTTCCGCGTTGGCCTGGTACGTGTTGAGCGTGCGGTCAAAGAGCGTCTGTCGATGGCTGAAAGCGAAGGCCTGATGCCGCAAGACCTGATCAACGCCAAGCCAGTGGCTGCGGCGGTGAAAGAGTTCTTCGGTTCCAGCCAGCTTTCCCAGTTCATGGACCAGAACAACCCGCTGTCCGAGATCACCCACAAGCGTCGTGTTTCTGCACTCGGCCCTGGCGGTTTGACTCGTGAGCGTGCTGGCTTTGAAGTTCGTGACGTACACCCGACTCACTACGGTCGTGTATGCCCGATTGAAACGCCGGAAGGTCCGAACATCGGTCTGATCAACTCCCTGGCTGCCTATGCGCGCACCAACCAGTACGGCTTCCTCGAGAGCCCGTACCGTGTGGTGAAAGACGCTCTGGTCACCGACGAGATCGTGTTCCTGTCCGCCATCGAAGAAGCTGATCACGTGATCGCTCAGGCTTCGGCCACGATGAACGACAAGAAAGTCCTGATCGACGAGCTGGTAGCTGTTCGTCACTTGAACGAGTTCACCGTCAAGGCGCCGGAAGACGTCACCTTGATGGACGTATCGCCGAAGCAGGTAGTTTCGGTTGCTGCGTCGCTGATCCCGTTCCTCGAGCACGACGACGCCAACCGTGCGTTGATGGGTTCGAACATGCAGCGTCAAGCTGTACCAACCCTGCGCGCTGACAAACCGCTGGTCGGTACCGGCATGGAGCGTAACGTAGCCCGTGACTCCGGCGTTTGCGTCGTGGCTCGTCGTGGCGGTGTTATCGATTCCGTCGACGCCAGCCGTATCGTGGTTCGTGTTGCTGATGATGAAGTTGAAACCGGCGAAGCTGGTGTCGACATCTACAACCTGACCAAGTACACCCGCTCCAACCAGAACACCTGCATCAACCAGCGTCCGCTGGTGCGTAAAGGTGATCGGGTTCAGCGCAGCGACATCATGGCCGACGGTCCGTCCACCGATATGGGTGAGCTGGCTCTGGGCCAGAACATGCGCATCGCGTTCATGGCATGGAACGGCTTCAACTTCGAAGACTCCATCTGCCTGTCCGAGCGTGTGGTTCAGGAAGACCGCTTCACCACGATCCACATTCAGGAACTGACCTGTGTGGCACGTGACACCAAGCTTGGGCCAGAGGAAATCACTGCAGACATCCCGAACGTGGGTGAAGCTGCACTGAACAAACTGGACGAAGCCGGTATCGTTTACGTAGGTGCTGAAGTAGGCGCAGGCGACATTCTGGTAGGCAAGGTCACTCCGAAAGGCGAGACCCAACTGACTCCGGAAGAAAAACTGCTGCGTGCGATCTTCGGTGAAAAAGCCAGCGACGTTAAAGACACCTCCCTGCGTGTGCCTACCGGCACCAAGGGTACTGTCATCGACGTACAGGTCTTCACCCGCGACGGCGTTGAGCGTGATGCTCGTGCACTGTCGATCGAGAAGACTCAGCTCGACGAGATCCGCAAGGACCTGAACGAAGAGTTCCGTATCGTTGAAGGCGCTACTTTCGAACGTCTGCGTTCCGCTCTGGTCGGCCACAAAGCCGAAGGCGGCGCCGGTCTGAAGAAAGGTCAGGACATCACCGACGAAGTTCTCGACGGTCTTGAGCATGGTCAGTGGTTCAAGCTGCGCATGGCTGAAGATGCTCTGAACGAGCAGCTCGAGAAGGCTCAGGCCTACATCGTTGATCGCCGCCGTCTGCTGGACGACAAGTTCGAAGACAAGAAGCGCAAACTGCAGCAGGGCGATGACCTGGCTCCAGGCGTGCTGAAAATCGTCAAGGTTTACCTGGCAATCCGTCGCCGCATCCAGCCGGGCGACAAGATGGCCGGTCGTCACGGTAACAAAGGTGTGGTCTCCGTGATCATGCCGGTTGAAGACATGCCGCACGATGCCAATGGCACCCCGGTCGACGTCGTCCTCAACCCGTTGGGCGTACCTTCGCGTATGAACGTTGGTCAGATCCTTGAAACCCACCTGGGCCTCGCGGCCAAAGGTCTGGGCGAGAAGATCAACCGGATGATCGAAGAGCAGCGCAAAGTCGCCGAGCTTCGCAAGTTCCTGCACGAGATCTACAACGAAATCGGCGGTCGCAACGAAGATCTGGATAGCTTCTCCGACCAGGAAATCCTGGATCTGGCGAAGAACCTGCGTGGCGGCGTTCCAATGGCCACTCCAGTGTTCGACGGCGCCAAGGAAAGCGAAATCAAGGCCATGCTGAAACTGGCAGACCTGCCGGAAAGCGGCCAGATGCAGCTGACCGACGGCCGTACCGGCAACAAGTTCGAGCGCCCGGTTACTGTTGGCTATATGTACATGCTGAAGCTGAACCACTTGGTAGACGACAAGATGCACGCTCGTTCTACCGGTTCGTACAGCCTGGTTACCCAGCAGCCGCTGGGTGGTAAGGCACAGTTCGGTGGTCAGCGTTTCGGGGAGATGGAGGTCTGGGCACTGGAAGCATACGGTGCTGCTTACACTCTGCAAGAAATGCTCACAGTGAAGTCGGACGATGTGAACGGCCGTACCAAGATGTACAAAAACATCGTGGATGGCGATCACCGTATGGAGCCGGGCATGCCCGAGTCCTTCAACGTGTTGATCAAGGAAATTCGTTCCCTCGGCATCGATATCGATCTGGAAACCGAATAACACGTGACGCGAATCGAGAGCGGGGCAGCATTGCCCGCTCTCTGCTCCGCCAGGAGGAAAGGCCTTGAAAGACCTACTGAATTTGCTGAAAAACCAGGGTCAAGTCGAAGAGTTCGACGCCATCCGTATTGGATTGGCATCGCCTGAGATGATCCGTTCGTGGTCGTTCGGTGAAGTTAAAAAGCCGGAAACCATTAACTACCGTACGTTCAAACCTGAACGTGACGGCCTGTTCTGCGCCAAAATCTTTGGCCCGGTAAAGGATTACGAGTGCCTGTGCGGTAAGTACAAGCGCTTGAAGCACCGTGGTGTGATTTGCGAGAAGTGCGGCGTTGAAGTCGCGCTGGCTAAAGTTCGTCGTGAGCGCATGGCGCACATCGAACTGGCCTCGCCAGTTGCCCACATCTGGTTCCTGAAATCGCTGCCGTCCCGTATCGGCTTGCTGATGGACATGACCCTGCGTGATATCGAACGCGTTCTCTACTTCGAGAGCTATGTCGTTATCGATCCAGGCATGACCACCCTTGAAAAAGGTCAGCTGCTGAACGACGAGCAGTACTTCGAAGCGCTGGAAGAGTTCGGCGACGATTTCGATGCCCGCATGGGTGCTGAAGCTGTCCGTGAACTGCTGCACGCTATCGACCTGGAACACGAGATTGGCCGTCTGCGTGAAGAAATTCCGCAAACCAACTCCGAAACCAAAATCAAGAAGCTGTCCAAGCGTCTGAAGTTGATGGAAGCCTTCCAGGGTTCCGGCAACCTTCCAGAATGGATGGTGCTGACCGTTCTGCCGGTTCTGCCGCCAGATCTGCGTCCACTGGTCCCGCTGGATGGCGGTCGCTTCGCGACTTCCGACCTCAACGACCTGTATCGTCGAGTGATCAACCGTAACAACCGCTTGAAGCGCCTGCTTGATCTGTCCGCTCCGGACATTATCGTGCGCAACGAAAAGCGTATGTTGCAGGAAGCTGTCGATGCACTGCTCGACAACGGTCGTCGTGGCCGCGCTATCACCGGTTCGAACAAGCGTCCTCTGAAATCCCTGGCTGACATGATCAAGGGTAAGCAGGGTCGTTTCCGTCAGAACTTGCTCGGTAAGCGTGTTGACTACTCGGGTCGTTCGGTAATTACCGTAGGTCCGACCCTGCGTCTGCACCAGTGCGGTCTGCCGAAGAAGATGGCTCTCGAGCTGTTCAAGCCGTTCATTTTCGGCAAGCTGGAAATGCGTGGTCTTGCTACTACCATCAAAGCTGCCAAGAAGATGGTCGAGCGCGAGCTGCCGGAAGTTTGGGACGTTCTCGCTGAAGTGATTCGCGAACACCCGGTTCTCCTCAACCGTGCACCGACCCTTCACCGTCTGGGTATCCAGGCGTTTGAACCGGTACTGATCGAAGGCAAGGCTATCCAGCTGCACCCTCTGGTCTGTGCTGCGTACAACGCCGACTTCGACGGCGACCAAATGGCCGTGCACGTACCGCTGACACTGGAAGCCCAGTTGGAAGCGCGTGCGTTGATGATGTCGACCAACAACATTCTGTCGCCAGCCAACGGTGAGCCAATCATCGTTCCGTCGCAGGACGTTGTATTGGGTCTGTACTACATGACTCGTGAAGCGATCAACGCCAAGGGCGAAGGTCGTGTGTTCGCGGATCTGCAGGAAGTTGACCGTGTGTTCCGTGCCGGCGAAGCCGCACTGCACGCCAAAGTCAAAGTGCGGATCAACGAAACCGTCAACGATCGTGATGGTGGCAGCGTCAAGAACACCCGTATCGTCGACACCACTGTCGGCCGTGCGTTGTTGTTCCAGGTTGTTCCACCTGGCCTGTCGTACGACGTCGTCAACCAGCCGATGAAGAAAAAGGCGATCTCCAAGCTGATCAACCAGTGCTACCGCGTGGTTGGTTTGAAAGAGACCGTGATCTTCGCTGACCAGTTGATGTACACCGGTTTTGCCTATTCGACCATTTCCGGCGTTTCCATCGGCGTTAACGACTTCGTTATCCCTGATGAAAAAGCCCGCATCATCGGTGCTGCTACCGACGAAGTGAAAGAGATCGAAAGTCAGTACGCCTCCGGCCTGGTAACCCAGGGCGAGAAGTACAACAAAGTGATCGACCTTTGGTCCAAGGCGAACGACGAAGTTTCCAAGGCGATGATGGCCAACCTCTCGAAAGAGAAAGTCATCGACCGTCATGGCGTCGAAGTCGACCAAGAGTCCTTCAACTCGATGTACATGATGGCCGACTCGGGCGCACGGGGTTCTGCTGCGCAGATCCGTCAGCTCGCCGGTATGCGTGGCCTGATGGCCAAGCCGGACGGTTCCATCATCGAAACGCCGATTACTGCGAACTTCCGTGAAGGTTTGAGCGTACTTCAGTACTTCATCTCTACTCACGGTGCTCGTAAAGGTTTGGCGGATACCGCGTTGAAAACTGCGAACTCCGGTTACCTGACTCGTCGTCTGGTAGACGTGGCGCAGGATCTGGTTGTGACCGAGATCGATTGCGGCACCGAACATGGCCTGGTAATGACTCCGCACATTGAAGGCGGTGACGTTGTTGAGCCGCTGGGTGAGCGCGTATTGGGTCGTGTCATTGCCCGTGACGTGTTCAAGCCAGGTACCGAAGAAATCATCGTTCCTGCCGGTACGCTGGTAGACGAGAAGTGGGTCGAGTTCATCGAGCTGAACAGCATCGACGAAGTGATCGTGCGTTCGCCGATCAGCTGCGAAACCCGCTACGGCATTTGCGCCAAGTGCTACGGCCGTGACCTGGCTCGTGGTCACCAGGTGAACATCGGTGAAGCGGTCGGCGTTATCGCTGCCCAGTCCATCGGTGAGCCGGGTACCCAGCTGACCATGCGTACGTTCCACATCGGTGGTGCGGCAAGCCGGACCTCCGCAGCCGACAGCGTTCAGGTGAAGAATGGCGGTACCGTCCGTCTGCACAACCTGAAGCACGTTGAGCGAGTGGATGGTTGCCTGGTTGCTGTGTCCCGTTCCGGTGAGCTGGCAATCGCTGATGACTTCGGTCGTGAGCGCGAGCGCTACAAGCTGCCGTACGGTGCTGTGATTTCGGTTAAAGAAGGTGACAAGGTCGACGCTGGCGCAATCGTGGCCAAGTGGGATCCGCACACTCACCCAATCGTTACCGAAATGAAAGGTACCGTGACCTACGTGGGCATGGAAGAAGGCATCACGATCAAGCGTCAGACTGACGAATTGACCGGTATGACCAACATTGAAGTACTCGACGCCAAAGACCGTCCTGCTGCCGGTAAAGATATCCGTCCTGCTGTGAAGATGGTTGATGACAACGGCAAGGATCTCTTGCTGCCGGGTACCGACGTAATTGCTCAGTACTTCCTGCCTGCCAACGCCCTTGTCGGTGTTGCGGACGGTGCGAAAATCGCGATCGGTGATGTTATCGCTCGTATTCCGCAAGAGACTTCGAAGACCCGTGACATCACCGGTGGTCTGCCGCGTGTTGCCGACTTGTTCGAAGCCCGCCGTCCGAAAGAAGCCTCGATTCTGGCTGAAGTCAGCGGCACCATCGCGTTCGGTAAGGAGACCAAAGGCAAGCGCCGTCTGGTTATCACCCCGAACGACGGTAGCGATCCGTACGAAGAGCTGATTCCGAAGTGGCGTCACCTGAACGTCTTCGAAGGCGAACAGGTAAACCGCGGCGAAGTTATCTCCGACGGCCCGAGCGATCCACACGACATCCTGCGTCTGCTGGGTGTGAGTGCGCTGGCCAAGTACATCGTGAACGAGATCCAGGACGTTTACCGTCTGCAAGGCGTGAAGATCAACGACAAGCACATCGAGACCATCCTGCGTCAGATGCTGCGTAAAGTTGAAATCGCTGAATCCGGCGATTCCAGTTTCATCAAGGGCGACCAGATGGAATTGACTCACGTTCTGGTAGAGAACGAGCGTCTGGCTGGCGACGAGAAATTCGTTTCCAAGTTCACTCGCGTGCTGTTGGGTATCACCAAGGCGTCGCTGTCCACCGAATCGTTCATCTCGGCGGCTTCCTTCCAGGAAACCACTCGCGTACTGACCGAAGCGGCGGTAACCGGCAAGCGCGATTACCTGCGCGGCCTGAAAGAAAACGTGGTCGTGGGTCGTCTGATCCCGGCGGGTACTGGTCTGGCTTATCACAGCGAGCGCAAGCGCCGCCGTGATGCTGACAAACCGTTGCGCGTAAGCGCCAGTGAAGTGGAAGCTGCACTGACCGAAGCGCTGAACTCGAGCGGTAACTGAGTTCTGCGATAAATGAGCGTAAGGCCCTGGCCGTTCCGTTCATCGAATCGAGACAATTTGTCGAGGTTGGATGAGCGGGAAGGTCGGGGCCTTGCCTTGACTGGGGACAAGATCCTCTTTAGACTCTTGTACCCCTAAATTTGGCGGGAATTCGTTCCTGCCATTTTGCTTTTCTTGCAAGACAATAGCGTCGCAAGACAACAGTGGAGCTAGTAGATGGCAACTATCAACCAGCTGGTACGTCAGCCGCGTAAGCGTATCGTCGAGAAATCCGACGTACCTGCGCTGCAGAACTGCCCGCAACGTCGTGGCGTATGCACCCGTGTGTATACCACCACGCCGAAAAAACCTAACTCGGCACTGCGTAAAGTATGCCGTGTGCGTCTGACCAACGGTTTCGAGGTTTCCTCGTACATCGGCGGTGAAGGCCACAACCTGCAAGAGCACAGCGTCGTACTGATCCGTGGCGGCCGTGTAAAAGACTTGCCAGGTGTTCGTTACCACACCGTTCGCGGTTCTTTGGATACTTCCGGCGTTAAAGGTCGTAACCAGGGTCGTTCGAAGTACGGTACCAAGAAGCCTAAGTAGTAGCGGCTTTTTGTAAAACTGATTTTCTATTTTTCTGAGTCGATAAGAGTAAGGTCGGAGGCGTCCCGAAAGGGCACCGATTCCGAGCGAACCTGAAGACCGTTTGAGGGCTTATCCATGCCAAGAAGACGCGTAGCAGCCAAGCGCGAAGTGCTTGACGATCCAAAATACGGCAGCCAGATCCTGGCCAAGTTCATGAACCACGTGATGGAAAGCGGCAAGAAAGCCGTTGCCGAGCGTATCGTTTATGGCGCGCTGGAAAAGGTTAAAGAACGCAAGAACAGCGACCCCCTGGAAATCTTCGAGAAAGCTCTCGACGCCATCGCTCCGCTGGTCGAAGTAAAGTCGCGCCGTGTAGGCGGTGCTACTTACCAGGTTCCGGTTGAAGTTCGTCCGTCCCGTCGTAACGCTCTGGCAATGCGCTGGTTGGTAGACTTCGCCCGTAAGCGCGGCGAGAAGTCTATGGCTCTGCGTTTGGCTGGCGAACTGTTGGACGCTGCCGAAGGCAAAGGTGCTGCAGTTAAGAAGCGTGAAGACGTGCACCGTATGGCTGAAGCCAACAAGGCTTTCTCGCACTACCGCTTCTAATTTTAGCGTCACTAATTTTGCGAGGGCTTTATGGCTCGTACTACACCGATTAATCGCTACCGTAACATTGGTATCGTTGCTCACGTGGATGCTGGTAAAACCACCACCACCGAGCGCGTCCTTTTTTACACTGGCAAAAGTCACAAAATGGGCGAGGTGCATGACGGCGCCGCGACCACAGACTGGATGGTGCAGGAGCAGGAGCGTGGTATTACCATTACTTCTGCTGCTATTACCGCCTTCTGGCAGGGTTCCGAGAAGCAGCACAAGGACCAATACCGCTTCAACGTCATCGACACCCCGGGCCACGTTGACTTCACTATTGAAGTTGAGCGTTCCCTGCGTGTTCTCGACGGCGCGGTTGTTGTGTTCTGCGGCACCTCGGGTGTTGAGCCTCAGTCGGAAACCGTATGGCGTCAAGCCAACAAGTACGGTGTTCCACGTCTTGTTTACGTAAACAAGATGGACCGTGCTGGTGCGAACTTCCTGCGCGTGATCGGTCAGATCAAGCAGCGTCTGGGTCACACCCCGGTCCCAATCCAGTTGGCTATCGGTTCCGAAGACAACTTCCAGGGTCAGATCGACCTGATGTCCATGGAAGCTGTTTACTGGAATGACGCTGACAAAGGTATGGTTCCAGTTCGCAAGCCTATCCCTGCTGAACTGCAGGAATTGGCTGACGAGTGGCGCGGTAACATGGTTGAGGCTGCGGCCGAAGCCAGCGAAGAGCTGATGAACAAGTACCTCGAAGGTGAAGAACTCACCAACGCGGAAATCAAGGCCGCTCTGCGTCAGCGTACTATCGCTGGTGAGATCGTTCTGGCTGTTTGCGGTTCTTCCTTCAAGAACAAGGGTGTTCCCCTGGTTCTCGACGCCGTTATCGATTACCTGCCTGCGCCTGTTGATATTCCTGCCATCAAGGGTACTGACCCGGATGACGAGACTATCGATCTGGAGCGTCATGCAGACGACAACGAACCGTTCTCCGCTCTGGCATTCAAAATTGCCACCGACCCATTCGTGGGTACCTTGACCTTTGTTCGAGTTTACTCGGGCGTGTTGGCTTCCGGCGACGGCGTGATCAACTCGGTTAAAGGCAAGAAAGAGCGCGTGGGTCGTATGGTGCAAATGCACGCAAACGCCCGTGAAGAAATCAAGGAAGTACGCGCTGGTGACATCGCGGCCTTGATCGGCATGAAGGACGTCACCACTGGTGAGACTTTGTGCAACGCTGACAAGCCAATCATCCTGGTTCGCATGGACTTCCCGGAGCCGGTTATTTCGGTTGCCGTAGAGCCTAAGACCAAGGATGACCAGGAAAAAATGGGTATCGCTCTGGGCAAACTTGCTCAGGAAGACCCGTCTTTCCGCGTCAAGACTGATGAAGAGACTGGTCAAACGATCATCTCCGGCATGGGCGAGTTGCACTTGGACATCCTGGTTGACCGGATGCGCCGTGAGTTCAACGTCGAAGCCAACATCGGTAAGCCTCAAGTTTCGTACCGTGAGCGCATCACGAAGAGCTGCGAAATCGAAGGCAAGTTCGTTCGTCAGTCCGGCGGTCGTGGCCAGTTCGGTCATTGCTGGATTCGTTTTGCTCCTGCTGACGAAGGTCAGGAAGGTCTGCAATTCCTGAACGAAGTAGTGGGTGGTGTGGTTCCTAAGGAATACATCCCGGCTATCCAGAAGGGTATCGAAGAGCAGATGAAGAACGGCGTTGTTGCCGGCTATCCGCTGATCGGCCTGAAGGCTACCGTGTTTGATGGTTCCTACCATGACGTCGACTCCAACGAGATGGCGTTTAAGGTGGCTGCTTCCATGGCGACCAAGCAACTGGCCCAGAAGGGCGGTGGTGAGTTGCTCGAGCCGATCATGGCGGTAGAGGTTGTTACACCTGAAGACTATATGGGTGACGTGATGGGCGACCTTAACCGTCGTCGCGGCATGATCCTGGGTATGGAAGACACGGTCTCCGGCAAAGTAATTCGTGCCGAAGTTCCGCTGGGCGAGATGTTCGGTTATGCGACCGACGTCCGTTCCATGTCCCAAGGTCGCGCAAGCTACTCTATGGAATTCAAAAAATACAATACGGCTCCGTCGCACATCGTCGAAACCGTTACCAAAAAACAAGGCTGATTCAGCCCCTTTAGGCTAGGAGTTAATTGTCGTGGCTAAAGAAAAATTTGACCGTACCCTCCCGCACGTCAACGTTGGCACCATCGGTCACGTCGACCACGGTAAAACCACGCTGACCGCTGCTCTGACTCGCGTCTGCTCCGAAGTTTTCGGTTCGGCCGTTGTTGCTTTCGACAAGATCGACAGCGCTCCGGAAGAAAAGGCTCGTGGTATCACCATCAACACCGCGCACGTTGAATACAACTCGCTGATCCGTCACTACGCTCACGTTGACTGCCCAGGTCACGCTGACTACGTGAAGAACATGATCACCGGTGCTGCTCAGATGGACGGCGCTATCCTGGTTTGCTCGGCCGCTGATGGTCCGATGCCACAAACCCGTGAGCACATCCTGCTGTCCCGTCAGGTTGGCGTTCCGTACATCGTTGTCTTCCTGAACAAGGCTGACATGGTTGACGACGCTGAGCTGCTGGAACTGGTTGAGATGGAAGTGCGCGATCTGCTGAGCACTTACGACTTCCCGGGCGACGACACTCCGATCATCATCGGTTCGGCTCTGATGGCTCTGAACGGCCAAGACGACAACGAAATGGGCACCACTGCCGTTCGTAAACTGGTTGAGACTCTGGACAGCTACATCCCGGATCCGGTCCGTGTTATCGACAAGCCGTTCCTGATGCCAATCGAAGACGTATTCTCGATCTCCGGTCGCGGTACTGTTGTAACTGGCCGTATCGAGCGCGGTATCGTCAAGGTTCAGGATCCACTGGAAATCGTTGGTCTGCGTGACACTACCGTCACCACCTGCACCGGTGTTGAAATGTTCCGTAAGCTGCTCGACGAAGGTCGTGCTGGCGAGAACTGCGGCGTTCTGCTGCGTGGTACCAAGCGTGACGACGTTGAGCGTGGCCAGGTTCTGGTTAAGCCAGGTTCGGTTAAGCCGCACACCAAGTTCGAAGCTGAAGTTTACGTTCTGAGCAAAGAAGAAGGCGGTCGTCACACTCCGTTCTTCAAAGGCTACCGTCCACAGTTCTACTTCCGTACTACTGACGTGACTGGTAACTGCGAACTGCCGGAAGGCGTTGAAATGGTAATGCCAGGCGACAACATCAAAATGGTTGTCACCCTGATCAAGACCATCGCAATGGAAGACGGTCTGCGTTTCGCTATCCGTGAAGGCGGTCGTACCGTCGGCGCTGGCGTCGTAGCCAAAATCATCGAGTAAGCTCTTTTTGAGTAAGCTTTGATGAATTGAAGAAGCCCCCGCTCAGCGGGGGCTTTTTTATTGGGTTGACACCTATATGGGGCGTCTATAGAATTGCGCCTCCTTTTAACGGGCGTATTGCGCTCGGTGGGAATAGCAGCCGGAGTCTGAAATCCAATGCAAAATCAGCAAATCCGTATCAGGTTGAAGGCTTTTGACCATCGCCTGATCGACCAATCCACCCAGGAAATCGTGGAAACCGCGAAACGTACTGGTGCTCAAGTGCGTGGTCCAATTCCACTGCCTACCCGTAAAGAGCGGTTCACCGTTCTGGTCTCCCCGCACGTCAACAAAGACGCGCGTGACCAGTACGAGATCCGTACTCATAAGCGCGTTCTGGACATCGTCCAGCCAACGGATAAAACCGTTGATGCTCTTATGAAGCTTGATCTTGCGGCCGGTGTGGAAGTGCAGATCAGCCTCGGCTAAGACTCGGTCTTAGTCGTGTAACGCTCTGAAATGGGCGGCCATAGCGGGTGAAAGCCCCGTACACTCATGAGGTTTACAACATGACTATTGGTGTAGTCGGTCGTAAATGCGGTATGACCCGTATTTTCACCGAAGAAGGTGTCTCCATTCCGGTCACGGTCATTGAGATCGAGCCGAATCGCGTCACCCAGTTCAAAACTGAAGAGACCGATGGCTATCGTGCAGTGCAAGTCACTGTAGGCGAGCGTCGTGCTTCGCGTGTTACAGCTGCTCAAGCTGGCCACTTCGCTAAAGCGAACGTTGCCGCTGGTCGTACCGTAATGGAATTCCGCCTTGAAGAAGGCGAGTACCAGGCCGGCGATCTGATCAACGCTGAAATCTTCGCTGCTGGTCAACTGGTTGATGTAACCGGTCAGTCCAAAGGTAAAGGCTTCCAGGGTACGATCAAGCGTTGGAACTTCCGCGGGCAAGATAATACCCACGGTAACTCCGTGTCCCACCGCGTTCCAGGCTCTATCGGCCAGTGCCAGACTCCTGGTCGTGTATTCAAGGGCAAAAAAATGTCCGGTCATATGGGCGCTGAGCGCGTGACCGTGCAGTCCCTCGAAGTAGTGCGCGTGGACGCTGAACGCAATCTGTTGTTGGTCAAGGGCGCTGTTCCTGGCGCTACTGGCGGCAACTTGGTTGTACGTCCAGCAGCCAAGGCTCGCGGTTAAGGGGAAGCTGACATGCAATTAAATGTAAATGACGCTCAAGCGATCGAAGTTTCCGAACTGACATTTGGCGGCGAATTCAACGAGACGCTGGTTCACCAAGCAGTCGTGGCCTACATGGCCGGCGGCCGTCAAGGTAGCAAGCAGCAAAAGACCCGTTCCGACGTTCGTGGTGGCGGTAAGCGCCCATGGCGTCAGAAAGGTACTGGCCGTGCTCGTGCCGGTACTATCCGTAGCCCAATCTGGCGTGGCGGCGGTACCACTTTCGCAGCTCGTCCTCAGGATCACACCCAGAAGCTGAACAAGAAGATGTATCGCGCAGCAATGCGCTCCATCCTTGCTGAGCTGGTGCGTACTGATCGTCTGGTTGTGGTTCAGGACTTCGCTGTTGATGCACCGAAGACCAAAGATCTGCTGAACAAACTGACCGGCATGGGCCTGACTGACGTCTTGATCGTGTCTGAAGTAGTTGATCAGAACCTGTACCTGGCTGCTCGCAACCTGCCACACGTTGATGTACGTGACGTGCAAGGTTCCGATCCAGTTAGTCTGATCGCATACGACAAGGTGTTGATCACCGTGTCGGCCGTGAAGAAATTCGAGGAGCTGCTGGGATGAACCAGGAACGCGTATTTAAAGTTCTGCTTGGCCCGCACGTTTCCGAGAAGGCTACGGTTCTGGCTGACAAGAAAGGCCAGTTCGTTTTCAAGGTTGCAACTGACGCAACCAAGCTGGAAATCAAGAAGGCCGTCGAAAGCCTGTTCAGCGTGAAAGTAGAGCGTGTTACTACCCTGAATGTTCTGGGTAAGAGCAAGCGCACTGCTCGCGGTCTGGGCAAGCGTAATGACTGGAAGAAGGCAGTTATCTCCCTTCAGCCAGGCCAAGATCTCGATTTCAGCAGCAGTGCTGAGTAAGGAAGGGGTGCATCATGGCAATCGTTAAATGCAAACCGACTTCCCCTGGCCGCCGTTTTGTGGTCAAGGTGGTCAACCAGGAGCTGCATAAAGGCGCTCCTCACGCACCGCTGCTCGAGAAAAAATCGAAGACTGGTGGTCGTAACAACAATGGTCGCATTACCACTCGTCACATCGGTGGTGGCCATAAGCAGCATTATCGTCTGGTCGATTTCCGTCGCAACGACAAAGATGGCATCTCTGCCACTGTTGAGCGTATCGAATACGATCCAAACCGTACTGCTCACATCGCTCTGCTGCTGTACGCAGATGGCGAGCGTCGCTACATCATCGCCCCTAAAGGCGTGAGTGCTGGTGACCAGCTGATCGCAGGTGCTTTGGCACCGATCAAGCCGGGCAACGCTCTGCAACTGCGTAACATTCCAGTTGGTAGCACCGTACACGGCATCGAATTGAAGCCAGGTAAAGGCGCGCAAATCGCTCGTTCCGCTGGTGCTTCGGCTCAGCTGATCGCTCGTGAAGGTGTCTATGTGACCCTGCGTCTGCGTTCTGGTGAGATGCGTAAAGTGCTGGCTGAATGCCGCGCGACCCTGGGCGAAGTCTCGAACTCCGAGCACAGCCTGCGTTCGCTGGGTAAAGCTGGTGCCAAACGCTGGCGTGGCGTTCGCCCAACCGTTCGTGGTGTTGCCATGAACCCGGTTGACCACCCACATGGTGGTGGTGAAGGTCGTACCTCTGGTGGTCGTCATCCGGTATCGCCATGGGGCTTCCCGACTAAGGGCGCGAAGACTCGTGGTAATAAGCGTACCGACAAAATGATCGTCCGTCGTCGCAAGTAAATAGAGGGATACGACAGTGCCACGTTCTCTGAAAAAAGGTCCTTTTATTGATCTTCACCTACTGAAGAAGATCGAAGTGGCGGCGGAAAAGAACGATCGCAAACCAGTTAAAACCTGGTCGCGTCGTTCGATGATCCTGCCACAAATGGTCGGTCTGACCATCGCAGTTCATAACGGTCGTCAACATGTTCCAGTTCTCGTGAACGAAGACATGGTCGGCCACAAACTGGGCGAGTTTGCCGGTACCCGCACATATCGTGGGCACGTGGCAGACAAGAAAGCCAAGCGTTAAGGGGTAAGGAACGATGGAAGTAGCCGCTAAGTTGTCGGGCGCTCGAATCTCCGCCCAGAAAGCCCGCTTGGTCGCCGACCAGATCCGCGGGAAGAAGGTGGGCGAAGCGCTCAACCTGTTGGCTTTCAGCAGTAAGAAAGCCGCCGAGATCATGAAGAAAGTGCTGGAGTCGGCCGTAGCCAACGCCGAGCATAACGAAGGCGCAGACGTTGATGACCTTAAAGTCAGCACCGTTTTCGTCAACGAAGGGCGTTCGCTGAAGCGAATCATGCCACGTGCCAAAGGCCGTGCTGATCGCATCGTCAAGCGGTCTTGCCATATCACTGTCAAGGTTGCTGACAAGTAACGGAGTCGAAGAGATGGGTCAGAAAGTACATCCCATTGGCATTCGCCTGGGAATCGTCAAGGAGCACACCTCCGTCTGGTACGCAGACGGTCGGACTTATGCGGACTATTTGTTCGCTGATCTGAAGGTGCGTGAGTATCTCCAAGACAAACTAAAAAGCGCGTCCGTAAGCCGTATCGATATCCATCGTCCGGCTCAAACTGCACGTATCACCATCCACACCGCTCGTCCAGGTATCGTTATCGGGAAGAAAGGTGAAGATGTTGAGAAACTGCGTCAGGACCTGACCAAACAAATGGGTGTGCCTGTGCACATCAATATCGAAGAAATCCGCAAGCCGGAACTCGACGGTATGTTGGTTGCGCAGAGCGTAGCTCAGCAGCTGGAGCGTCGCGTAATGTTCCGTCGCGCTATGAAGCGCGCTGTACAGAACGCCATGCGCATTGGTGCCAAAGGCATCAAAATCCAAGTGAGCGGTCGTCTCGGCGGTGCTGAAATCGCACGTACTGAATGGTATCGCGAAGGTCGTGTGCCACTGCACACCCTGCGTGCCGACATCGACTATGCCAACTACGAAGCTCACACCACTTACGGTGTGATCGGTGTAAAGGTTTGGATCTTCAAAGGCGAAGTAATTGGTGGTCGCCAAGAAGAACTGAAACCACAAGCACCAGCGCCTCGTAAAAAAGCTGCTAAGTAAGGGGTACGCCAAATGTTGCAACCAAAGCGTACGAAGTTCCGCAAGCAGATGACAGGCCACAACCGTGGTCTGGCTCAGCGCGGTAGCAAAGTCAGCTTCGGCGAGTTCGCGCTGAAGTCTGTAGCTCGTGGTCGTCTCACCGCTCGTCAGATCGAGTCAGCGCGTCGTGCTCTGACCCGTCACGTTAAACGTGGCGGCAAGATCTGGATCCGTGTATTCCCGGACAAGCCTATTTCCAAAAAGCCACTCGAAGTTCGGATGGGTAAAGGTAAGGGTAGTGTGGAGTACTGGGTTGCCCAGATTCAGCCAGGCAAAGTCCTGTATGAAATCGAGGGTGTTTCTGAAGAGCTGGCGCGTGAGGCTTTTGCCCTGGCTGCTGCAAAGCTGCCGCTCGCCACCGCCTTTGTTAAACGGACGGTGATGTGATGAAAGCGAATGAACTTCGTGAAAAATCCGCACAGCAGCTGAACGAGCAACTGCTCGGCTTGCTGCGCGACCAGTTCAATCTGCGTATGCAGAAAGCAACTGGCCAGTTGGGGCAGTCTCATCTGCTCTCGCAAGTTAAGCGTGACATCGCTCGCGTGAAGACTGTGCTCAACCAGCAGGCAGGTAAGTAATCATGGCTGAAGCCGAAAAAACTGTCCGTACGCTGACTGGCCGTGTTGTCAGCGACAAGATGGACAAAACCATCACCGTTCTGATCGAGCGTCGCGTTAAGCACCCGATCTACGGTAAATACGTTAAGCGTTCGACTAAGCTGCACGCGCACGACGAAACCAATCAGTGCCACATCGGCGACAAAGTCACTATTCGTGAAACTCGTCCTTTGGCCAAGACCAAGTCTTGGGCGCTGGTTGATGTTCTCGAACGCGCTGTGGAAGTCTAAGGACTAGGGGTCGGAGAAATTATATGATTCAGACTCAATCCATGCTCGATGTGGCCGATAACAGCGGCGCTCGCCGTGTTATGTGCATCAAGGTGCTGGGTGGCTCCCATCGTCGTTACGCTGGTATCGGTGACATCATCAAGGTTACCGTGAAGGAAGCAATTCCTCGCGGTAAAGTGAAAAAAGGCCAAGTGATGACTGCTGTTGTAGTCCGCACTCGTCACGGCGTACGTCGTGCTGATGGCTCCATTATCCGCTTTGATGGCAACGCTGCTGTTCTTCTGAACAACAAGCAAGAGCCGATCGGCACCCGTATCTTTGGGCCAGTGACCCGTGAACTTCGTACTGAGAAGTTCATGAAGATCGTCTCGCTCGCCCCAGAAGTGCTGTAAGGAGATCCGACATGCAAAAGATTCGTCGTGACGACGAGATCATCGTGATCGCCGGCAAAGACAAAGGTAAGCGCGGTAAGGTGCTTAAGGTTCTCGCTAATAACCGTCTGGTTATTGGTGGTCTGAACCTGGTCAAGCGTCATACCAAGCCTAACCCGATGTCGGGCGTACAAGGCGGTATCGTCGAAAAAGAAGCTCCACTGGACGCTTCTAACGTCGCCATTTTCAACGGCGAAACCAACAAGGCTGATCGCGTTGGTTTCAAAGTAGAAGACGGCAAGAAAATTCGTGTCTTCAAGTCGACCCAAAAAGCGGTTGATGCTTGAACACTGCTAGGTAGATGAGACCATGGCACGACTAAAAGAGATTTACTGGAAAGAAATCGCACCGAAGCTTAAGGAAGAACTTAAGCTTTCGAACGTGATGGAAGTTCCACGCGTTACAAAGATCACCCTGAACATGGGTCTGGGCGAAGCGGTCGGTGACAAAAAAGTCATCGAGCACGCTGTAGCTGACCTGGAAAAGATCACCGGTCAGAAAGTCGTTGTGACTTACGCTCGGAAATCCATCGCTGGCTTTAAAGTCCGTGAAGGTTGGCCGATCGGCGTCAAAGTGACCCTGCGCCGTGAGCGTATGTACGAATTCCTGGATCGTCTGCTGTCGATCTCCCTGCCTCGGGTCCGCGACTTCCGCGGCCTGAATGCCAAGTCCTTCGATGGTCGTGGTAACTACAGCATGGGCGTTAAAGAGCAGATCATCTTCCCGGAAATCGACTACGACAAGATCGATGCTCTCCGCGGTCTGGACATTACCCTGACCACCACTGCCAAGAACGATGATGAAGGTCGCGCCCTGTTGCGTGCTTTCAAATTCCCGTTCCGCAACTGATTGGAGTAGGAAAATGGCCAAGATGAGCATGAAAAACCGCGAGCTGAAACGTCAGCTCACGGTTGCCAAGTACGCCAAAAAGCGTGCAGCACTGAAAGCTATCATCGTTGATCTGAACGCAAGTCCAGAAGCGCGTTGGGAAGCTACAGTAGCTCTGCAGAAGCAGCCACGTGACGCAAGCGCCTCGCGCATGCGTAACCGCTGCCGCCTGACCGGTCGTCCACACGGCGTTTACCGCAAGTTCGGCCTCGGCCGTAACAAACTGCGTGAAGCTGCAATGCGTGGTGACGTACCTGGTCTGGTTAAAGCCAGCTGGTAAGCACTGTCAAAGTCTCGGCGGTCGGTATCGCAAGATCCTGACCACCGGTGACCTTGAACTTGAATCAAGCCCCTTTTGGGGCTTGATTCATTTGTGGGGTGTGTCTAGAATACCCGGCTCGCCTGAGCCCGTGCTTTTTTCGCATGGATGTCCTCGGCGACAAGTAGTAGCCGCAAGGCTAATTTTTTTGTATTAGGAGCGTCTAGCCCATGAGTATGCAGGACCCGTTAGCGGACATGCTAACTCGAATCCGTAATGCCCAGATGGCTGAAAAGTCCGTCGTAAGCATGCCATCTTCTACTTTGAAGGTAGCTGTTGCCAAAGTCCTGAAGGACGAAGGTTACATTGCGGGTTATCAGATCAGCAGCGAAATCAAACCACTGCTGTCCATCGAGCTGAAGTACTTCGAAGGCCGTCCGGTCATCGAGGAAGTGAAGCGCGTTAGCCGTCCAGGCCTGCGTCAGTACAAGTCCGTCGATGATCTGCCAAAAGTTCGTGGCGGTCTCGGTGTGTCTATCGTCTCCACCAACAAAGGTGTGATGACGGATCGTGCTGCGCGCGCTGCCGGTGTCGGCGGCGAAGTTCTTTGCACTGTGTTCTAAGGGGGGATAAGCATGTCACGCGTCGCTAAGAACCCCGTTAAGCTGCCAGCCGGTGTCGAAGTAAAATTCGCAGGCCAACAGCTTTCGGTGAAGGGTGCCAAGGGTACTCTCGAACTGAACATCCATTCGTCCGTTGAGATCGTTGAAGAAGCTGGTGAGCTGCGTTTCGCTGCTCGCAATGGCGATCAACAAACTCGCGCAATGGCTGGTACCACTCGTGCGTTGGTAAACAACATGGTCCAAGGCGTAAGCCAAGGCTTCGAGCGTAAGCTCCAGCTGGTCGGTGTTGGTTACAAAGCGCAAGCAAAAGGCACAGTGCTGAACCTGGCTCTTGGCTTCTCGCACCCAGTGGATTATGAACTGCCGGAAGGCATCACCGCTGAGACTCCTAGCCAGACCGATATCCTGATCAAGGGCATCGATAAGCAGCTGGTAGGTCAAGTGGCCGCCGAGATCCGCGACTTCCGTCCACCAGAGCCGTACAAAGGCAAAGGTGTGCGCTACGCGGACGAAGTCGTCCGTCGTAAAGAAGCCAAGAAGAAGTAGGGCATAGCAAATGACCGACAAAAAAGTTACTCGACTGCGTCGCGCTCGCAAAGCACGCCTGAAAATGCACGAACTCGAAGTCGTGCGTCTCTGCGTGTTCCGCTCGTCGCAGCACATCTACGCCCAGGTCATTTCGGCCGACGGCAACAAAGTCCTGGCATCTGCCTCGACTTTGGATAAAGAACTGCGTGATGGCGCCACTGGCAACATCGACGCGGCCACTAAGGTTGGCCAGCTGGTCGCTACGCGTGCTAAAGCCGCTGGCGTCTCGCAGGTGGCTTTCGACCGCTCTGGCTTCAAGTACCACGGCCGCGTCAAGGCGCTGGCTGATGCTGCTCGTGAAGCTGGGCTGGAGTTCTAAGTTATGTCAAATAACGACCAAAAGCGCGACGAAGGCTACATTGAGAAGCTGGTTCAAGTTAACCGCGTAGCCAAAACCGTTAAAGGCGGCCGTATCTTCACTTTCACCGCGTTGACCGTGGTTGGTGATGGTAAAGGGCGTGTTGGCTTCGGCCGTGGCAAGTCACGTGAAGTGCCTGCTGCGATCCAGAAGGCAATGGAAGCTGCTCGTCGCAACATGATCCAAGTTGATCTGAACGGCACCACTCTGCAGTACGCAATGAAGTCCGGTCACGGCGCTTCGAAGGTGTACATGCAGCCTGCTTCTGAAGGTACCGGTATCATCGCTGGCGGCGCTATGCGTGCTGTCCTCGAAGTTGCTGGCGTTCAGAACGTTCTGGCCAAGTGCTACGGCTCGACTAACCCGGTAAACGTGGTTCACGCCACTTTCAAAGGTTTGAAAGCTATGCAGTCTCCTGAATCCATTGCCGCCAAGCGTGGCAAAAGCGTCAAGGAGATCTTCTGATCATGGCTACCGTTAAAGTTACGCTGATCAAAAGCATGACCGGCCGCATCCCTAACCACAAACTGTGCGTTAAGGGTCTGGGTCTGCGTCGCATCGGTCACACTGTAGAAGTACTTGATACTCCCGAGAATCGCGGGATGATCAACAAGGCTTACTACATGCTGCGTGTCGAGGGTTAATCGATGAAACTCAATGATCTGAGTCCAGCGCCGGGTTCCCGTCGCGAAAAGCATCGTCCGGGCCGTGGTATCGGTAGTGGTTTGGGCAAGACCGGTGGCCGTGGCCACAAAGGTCAGTCCTCCCGCTCCGGTGGCACCATTGCTCCAGGCTTTGAAGGCGGTCAACAGCCGCTGCATCGTCGCCTGCCGAAGTTCGGTTTCGTTTCCCTGAAAGCCATGGATCGCGCAGAAGTGCGTCTGTCCGAACTGGCTAAAGTGGAAGGCGACATCGTCACCGTGCAGTCCCTGAAAGATGCCAACGTGATCAACGTCAACGTACAGCGTGTGAAAATCATGCTGTCCGGCAAAGTTACTCGCGCTGTGACCATCGGAAAGGGAATCGGCGCCACCAAAGGTGCGCGTGCGGCTATCGAAGCAGCTGGCGGCAAGTTCGAGGAATAAATGGCTAAGCAAGGTGCTCTCTCTGCGCTCGGCAAAGGCGGTATGTCTGAACTCTGGGCTCGTCTGCGTTTTCTGTTCCTGGCGATTATCGTCTACCGAATAGGCGCACACATCCCGGTTCCAGGTATCAACCCGGACCGACTCGCGGACCTGTTTCGACAGAATGAGGGGACCATTCTTAGCTTGTTCAACATGTTTTCCGGCGGCGCGCTGGAACGGATGAGCATCTTTGCGTTGGGGATCATGCCGTACATTTCGGCGTCGATCATCATGCAACTGATGACAGCCGTCAGCCCGCAGCTGGAACAGTTGAAGAAGGAAGGTGAAGCTGGGCGTCGCAAGATTGCTCAGTACACCCGCTACGGCACTGTCGTTCTCGCTCTTGTTCAGGCAATTGGCATGTCCATTGGTCTGGCAGGGCAGGGCGTTGCGTTCACTGGTGACTTTGGCTTCCATTTCGTCGCGGTATCCACGTTTGTGGCTGGTGCGATGTTCATGATGTGGCTGGGTGAGCAGATTACTGAGCGTGGTGTTGGCAACGGTATCTCGATGTTGATTTTCGCAGGTATCGTAGCCGGTCTTCCGAGAGCGATCGGGCAGTCTTTCGAGTCTGCGCGTCAGGGTGATATCAACATTTTTGCCCTGGTTGCCATCGGTTTGCTGGCAGTAGCGATTATCGGTTTCGTGGTGTTCATTGAGCGTGGTCAGCGTCGTATTGCTGTTCATTACGCCAAGCGTCAGCAGGGCCGTAAGGTCTTTGCTGCGCAGACCAGCCACTTGCCGTTGAAGGTGAACATGGCCGGTGTTATTCCGGCCATTTTCGCGAGCAGCATTTTGCTGTTCCCGGCTTCGTTGGGTACCTGGTTCGGTCAGTCTGAAGGTATGGGCTGGCTGCAGGACATCTCGCAGTCGATCGCTCCTGGTCAGCCGTTGAATATTCTGCTGTTTAGTGCAGGGATTATTTTCTTCTGCTTCTTCTATACGGCGTTGATGTTCAATCCGAAAGACGTAGCGGAAAACCTGAAGAAGTCCGGTGCCTTTATTCCGGGTATCCGTCCAGGCGAGCAGTCGGCGCGCTACATTGATGGCGTTCTGACCCGTTTGACCCTGTTCGGTGCTCTATATATGACGGCCGTGTGTCTGTTGCCCCAGTTCCTGGTGGTTGCAGCAAACGTTCCGTTCTACCTTGGCGGGACCTCGTTGCTGATCGTCGTCGTGGTTGTGATGGACTTCATGTCCCAAGTACAATCGCACCTCGTTTCGCACCAGTACGAATCCCTGATGAAGAAAGCCAACCTGAAGGGTTACGGCAGCGGCATGTTGCGCTGAGTACCCATAAGGTTCGAGGAGTTGGTGATGAAAGTTCGTGCATCGGTGAAAAAGCTGTGCCGTAACTGCAAGATTATTCGCCGCGAAGGTGTTGTTCGAGTAATTTGCAGCGCGGAACCGCGTCACAAACAGCGCCAAGGCTGAGTGTGATTGTGCTTCAAGCCCGGTAGCTAGTGCGCTACCGGGTTGATTATTTGTTATTACAGCGATATTATCTCGCGCCCTATTTCTTGGCTTCCGGGGCGTAGGTAGCTGTCAATTGGAGTCCCACTGAATGGCCCGTATTGCAGGCGTTAACATTCCAGATAACAAGCATACTGTTATCTCGCTGACCTACATCTATGGTGTTGGTCGCACTACTGCGCAGAAGATCTGTGCAGTGACTGGGGTAAACCCAGCCGCAAAGATCAAGGATCTGAGCGACGAGCAGATTGAACAGCTGCGTGGCGAAGTGGCGAAGTTCACCACTGAAGGTGACCTGCGTCGCGAAATCAACATGAAAATCAAGCGTTTGATGGACCTCGGTTGCTATCGCGGTCTGCGTCATCGTCGTGGTCTTCCAGTGCGCGGTCAGCGTACCAAGACTAACGCGCGTACCCGTAAAGGTCCGCGTAAGCCGATCCGCAAGTAATCGCCCCAGCGAATCGACAGGAAATTAATCATGGCTAAACCTGCTGCTCGTCCTCGTAAAAAAGTTAAAAAGACAGTGGTTGATGGCATTGCCCACATCCATGCTTCTTTTAACAACACAATCGTGACCATCACCGACCGTCAAGGCAACGCTCTTTCCTGGGCTACCTCCGGTGGTTCGGGTTTCCGCGGTTCCCGCAAGTCCACCCCGTTTGCTGCTCAAGTAGCTGCTGAACGTGCTGGTCAAGCTGCGCTGGAATACGGTCTGAAAAACCTCGACGTTAACGTCAAAGGTCCAGGCCCAGGTCGTGAATCTGCAGTCCGCGCTTTGAACGGCTGTGGCTACAAGATCGCCAGCATCACCGACGTGACGCCAATCCCGCACAACGGGTGCCGTCCGCCGAAGAAGCGCCGCGTGTAATCCAGGAGATTGTAAAGAATGGCTCGTTACATTGGTCCAAAATGCAAACTCGCTCGTCGCGAAGGCACCGATCTCTTTCTGAAGAGCGGCGTGCGCGCGATCGAATCGAAGTGCAACATTGAAGCAGCACCTGGTATCCACGGCCAACGCCGCGGTCGCCAGTCCGATTACGGCACCCAACTGCGTGAAAAGCAGAAGGTCCGTCGTATCTACGGCGTTCTCGAGCGTCAATTCAGCGGCTACTACAAAGAAGCTGCTGGCAAGAAAGGTGCAACCGGTGAGAACCTGCTGCAACTGCTCGAATGCCGTCTGGACAACGTTGTATACCGTATGGGTTTTGGCTCTACTCGTGCCGAATCCCGTCAGCTGGTATCGCACAAATCCGTCAGCGTTAACGGTCAGACCGTAAACGTACCGTCCTACCAGGTTCGTGCTGGTGACGTGGTCGCGATTCGCGAGAAAGCAAAGAACCAACTTCGCATTGTCCAAGCTCTCGATCTGTGTGCCCAACGTGGCCGCGTAGAATGGGTAGAAGTAGACACTGAGAAGAAGTCGGGCGTTTTCAAGAACGTTCCTGCTCGCAGTGATCTGTCCGCCGACATCAACGAAAGCCTGATTGTCGAGCTCTACTCCAAGTAAGGGCTAGAAAATAGGTGCATCCATGCAGATTTCGGTAAATGAGTTCCTGACACCCCGCCATATTGATGTGCAGGTTGTCAGTCCAACCCGCGCCAAGATCACTCTCGAGCCTCTCGAGCGTGGTTTCGGCCACACCCTGGGCAACGCGCTGCGCCGCATCCTGTTGTCCTCAATGCCCGGCTGTGCAGTAGTCGAGGCCGAGATTGACGGTGTGCTCCATGAGTACAGCGCCATCGAAGGCGTACAGGAAGACGTAATTGAAATCCTGTTGAACCTTAAAGGTCTGGCTATCAAGCTGCACGGTCGTGACGAAGTTACGCTGACCTTGTCGAAGAAGGGTTCGGGGGTGGTTACCGCTGCCGATATTCAGCTGGATCATGATGTCGAGATCGTTAACCCCGATCACGTAATCGCTAACCTGGCGTCTAACGGCGCCCTGAACATGAAGCTCACCGTAGCTCGTGGTCGTGGTTATGAACCGGCAGACTCGCGTCAGAGCGATGAAGACGAAAGCCGCAGCATCGGTCGCTTGCAGCTTGACTCTTCGTTCAGCCCGGTTCGCCGTATCGCATACGTGGTGGAAAACGCCCGTGTCGAGCAGCGTACTAACCTGGACAAGCTGGTTATTGATCTGGAAACCAACGGTACCCTGGATCCTGAAGAGGCTATCCGCCGCGCTGCAACCATTCTGCAACAGCAGTTGGCTGCGTTCGTCGACCTCAAAGGTGACAGTGAGCCAGTGGTTGTCGAGCAGGAAGACGAGATCGATCCGATCCTGCTTCGCCCGGTTGACGATCTGGAACTGACTGTACGTTCGGCTAACTGCCTTAAGGCGGAAAACATCTACTACATCGGTGACCTGATTCAGCGTACCGAAGTAGAGCTGTTGAAGACTCCGAACCTTGGCAAGAAATCCTTGACTGAAATCAAGGACGTTCTGGCCTCCCGCGGTCTGTCCCTCGGCATGCGCCTCGACAACTGGCCGCCTGCAAGTCTTAAGAAGGACGACAAGGCGACTGCCTGATCGTCGTAATCACCGAACGTCGTGTTTGGTAAGGAATGAACCATGCGTCATCGTAAAAGTGGTCGTCACCTGAGCCGCACTAGCTCGCACCGCAAGGCCATGTTTCAAAACATGGCAGTGTCGCTGTTCGAGCACGAGCTGATCAAAACTACACTGCCGAAAGCTAAAGAACTGCGTCGCGTTGCTGAGCCGCTGATCACTTTGGCCAAGACAGACAGCCTGGCTAACCGCCGTCTGGCTTTCGACCGTACTCGTTCGAAAGCTATCGTTGGTAAGCTCTTCAACGACCTGGGCAAGCGTTACGCTACCCGTGAGGGTGGCTACCTGCGCATCCTCAAGTGCGGTTTCCGCACTGGCGACAACGCGCCTATGGCGTACGTCGAGTTGGTTGATCGTGCTACCGGCGGTGAAGCTGTATCCGCTGAGTAAGACGTCAGTCTGAAACGAAGAACCGGGCCTAGTGCCCGGTTTTTTGTGCCTGAAATAAACCTATGTCTGATTGTTCATGCATGCACATCATTAATATCGTCACCCTCCGAAAGGGAGGTGTATTAGTAATTTTCTATTGATGGTCGCGGGTTAATGAATTAGTCAGTGTAACGTTCGTGATCAATACTCCCTCTCAGCCGATAGACGGCAGCTAAAGACTGACAGAGGAAGAGATCGCATGAGTCAAAATAAAACGCTGACCACCGCCAGTGGCGCTCCTGTCGCCGACAACCAGAATTCCCGTTCCGCCGGCCCTCGTGGCCCGCTGCTGCTCGACGACTTCCACCTGATCGAGAAGCTAGCCCACTTCAACCGTGAGAACATCCCTGAGCGTCGTGTACACGCCAAAGGCTCGGGTGCTTACGGTACGTTTACCGTTACTCGCGACATCACCGGATACACCAGCGCAAAACTGTTTGAATCTGTCGGCAAGCAAACCCCGACGTTCCTGCGGTTTTCCACGGTCGGTGGCGAACGCGGTTCGGCTGACACCGAGCGCGATCCACGTGGCTTCGCCCTGAAGTTCTATACCGAAGAAGGTAACTGGGACATCGTCGGCAACAACACTCCGGTGTTCTTCATCCGTGATCCGCTGAAATTCCCTGATTTTATCCACACCCAAAAACGTCTGCCGCAAAGCAATCTGAAAAGTGCGCAGATGATGTGGGACTTTTGGTCGCACTCGCCCGAAGCGCTGCACCAGGTCACCATTCTGTTCTCCGACCGCGGCATTCCTGACGGCTATCGTCACATGCACGGCTTTGGCAGCCACACCTACAGCCTGATCAATGCCAATGGCGAGCGGCACTGGGTGAAGTGGCACTACAAGACGCTGCAAGGGATCAAGAACCTGGCGCCTGCGGAAGCGGCACGTTTGGCCGGTACCGATCCGGATTACGCTCAGCGCGACTTGTTCGGGGCGATTGAGCGTGGTGACTTCCCGAAATGGCGTGTGTGCATCCAGATCATGACGCAAGCTCAGGCCGCAGCGCACTACGAGAACCCGTTCGACGTGACCAAAACCTGGTCGCAAAAAGAGTTTCCGCTGATTGAAGTAGGCGAGCTGGAACTCAACCGCAATCCACAAAACTACTTCGCTGAAGTCGAGCAAGCGGCATTCGGTCCGAGCAACATGGTCCCGGGTGTTGGCCTCTCGCCCGATCGCATGCTTCAGGGCCGTGTATTCGCTTACGCCGACGCTCACCGCTACCGCATTGGCACCAACCATCAACAACTACCGGTGAACGCGCCGCGCAGTCCGGTCAATAGCTACCAGCGCGATGGTTCGATGGCGTTCGGCAGCAATGGTGGGGCGGCACCTAACTATGAACCGAACAGCTACGTCGATTCGCCAAAACAGGCGCCTCCCTATGCTGAGCCAGCTTTGGCATTGAGCGGTGCCGCTGATCGTTACGATCATCGTGAAGACACCGACTACTACAGCCACGCCGGTGCACTGTTTCGCTTGATGAGTGACGAGCAGAAAACACTGTTGGTCAACAACATTGCCGGAGCGATGGGCGGTGTTTCAAGTGATGTGGTTGATCGCCAGTTGCAGCATTTCTTCAAGGCCGACCCGGCGTATGGAGAAGCAATCGCAAAGGCACTCAACGTACAGCTTAACGAAGTCTAAACGAGAAGCAGAACCGCCCTCATTTGGGCGGTTTTTGCGTTATTTGAACTACTTTTCTCAGAATATCTTCGCTTTTATCTCGCAAACGAAGTGACCAAACAGTCGCCTTGGTTCAAACTACAGACTTTCAAGCAGGGAGATGTAGGGCGATGCAAGGCCACCCAGACGTAATCGATTACCTCAACACGTTGCTGACCGGCGAACTGGCCGCGCGTGATCAATATTTCGTTCACTCGCGGATGTATGAGGACTGGGGATTCACCAAGCTCTACGAACGAATCAATCACGAGATGGAAGAGGAAGCAGGACACGCCGATGCCCTGATGCGCCGTATCCTGATGCTGGAAGGCACGCCGCGCATGCGTCCGGACGATCTCGATGTCGGGACCACGGTGCCAGACATGCTCGCCGCCGACCTGCGCCTGGAATACAAAGTCCGCGCCGCACTCTGCAAGGGTATCCAGCTCTGCGAGCAGCACAAGGACTATGTCAGCCGCGAGATGCTGCGGGTTCAATTGCATGACACCGAAGAAGATCACACCTATTGGCTTGAAAAGCAGATGGGTCTGATCAAGTTGATCGGTCTTGAGAACTACCTGCAATCCCACGCCTGATTGCTACCGATACAAAAAAGCCCCTGTCACCGATAAAGTGTCAGGGGCTTTTTCATGGGCCCGAATCAGTCCCTGTCGCGAGCCAGCAGCGGCTTGAGGTAGAAGCCGGTGTGAGACTGCTTCATCTCTGACACTTCTTCCGGCGTGCCGACAGCAATGATCTGGCCGCCCTTGGAGCCGCCTTCCGGCCCCAGGTCCACCAGCCAGTCGGCCGTCTTGATCACATCCAGGTTGTGCTCGATTACCACCACGGTGTTGCCGTGGTCGCGCAATCGATGCAGTACGTCCAGCAATTGCTGAATATCCGCGAAGTGCAGGCCGGTGGTCGGCTCATCGAGGATGTACAGCGTCTTGCCGGTATCGCGCTTGGACAGCTCACGGGACAGCTTCACCCGCTGGGCTTCACCCCCCGACAGCGTCGTCGCCGATTGCCCCAGCTTGATGTAGGACAGGCCCACATCCATCAACGTCTGAAGCTTGCGTGCCAACGCCGGAACCGCATCGAAGAACACCCGCGCTTCCTCGATAGTCATCTCGAGGGTTTCGTGGATGCTCTTGCCCTTGTACTTGATCTCAAGGGTTTCGCGGTTGTAGCGCTTGCTCTTGCAGACGTCGCACGGGACATAGATGTCCGGCAGGAAGTGCATTTCCACCTTGATCAGGCCATCGCCCTGACACGCTTCGCAGCGTCCGCCCTTCACGTTGAAGGAGAAGCGGCCCGGGCCGTAGCCGCGGGAACGGGACTCCGGCACGCCGGCGAACAATTCACGAATCGGCGTGAACAGCCCGGTGTACGTCGCCGGGTTGGAGCGCGGCGTACGACCGATCGGGCTCTGGTCGATATCGACGACCTTGTCCAGATGCTCCAGGCCCTTGATGCTGTCGTGAGCGGACGCCTCAAGCGTCGTTGCACCGTTGAGTGCCGTAGCGCTCAAGGGGAACAGCGTGTTGTTGATCAGCGTCGACTTGCCCGAGCCAGATACACCGGTCACACACGTCAACAGACCGATAGGAATATCCAGATCGACGTTGCGCAAGTTGTTACCACGAGCGCCCTTGAGGGACAGCGACAACTTCTTGTTGCGCGGTGTGCGCTTGCCTGGAACGGCAATCTTCACTCGGCCAGACAGGTATTTACCGGTCAACGAGTCAGGATGGGCCATGACCTCTGCCGGGGTACCTTCGGCGACGATATGCCCACCGTGGATGCCAGCGCCCGGACCGATATCCACCACGTAATCCGCCAGGCGAATTGCATCTTCGTCGTGCTCGACCACGATCACCGTATTGCCGATGTCGCGAAGGTGCTTGAGTGTGCCGAGCAGCCGATCGTTATCGCGTTGATGCAGACCGATCGACGGCTCATCGAGGATGTACAGAACCCCCACCAGACCGGCGCCAATCTGGCTGGCCAAGCGAATTCGCTGAGCCTCGCCACCGGACAACGTGTCGGCACTGCGATCCAGCGACAGATAGTCGAGACCCACGTTGACCAGGAACTGCAGGCGCTCGCGAATCTCCTTGAGAATCTTGTCGGCAATTTCGCCGCGGCGCCCAGTGAGCTTCAGCACGCCGAAATACTCACAAGCATCGCCAATTGGCAGATTGGTCACCGCCGGCAGCGTCTTCTCACCCACCCAAACGTGCCGCGCCTCACGACGCAGGCGCGTGCCACGGCAATCCGGGCAAGGTTGCGTGCTCAGGAACTTGGCCAGCTCTTCACGCACCGAAGCCGACTCGGTTTCGCGGTAGCGGCGTTCCAGGTTCGGCACGATGCCTTCGAATGGGTGCGAGCGTTTGACGATGTCGCCACGGTCGTTCAGGTATTTGAAGTCGACGTTCTGCGAACCGCTGCCATGCAGGATGAATTTCTGCTGATCGGCGGGCAGGTCGTTGAACGGCACTTCGAGGCTGAACTTGTAGTGCGAGGCCAGCGACCCGAGCATCTGGAAGTAATAGACGTTACGCCTGTCCCAGCCGCGAATCGCACCCTCGGCCAATGTCAGCTCGCCGTTCACCAGTCGCTTGATGTCGAAGAACTGCTTGACCCCCAGGCCATCGCACGTCGGGCAAGCGCCGGCCGGGTTGTTGAAGGAGAACAGCTTGGGTTCCAGCTCGCTGATGGCGTGGCCGCAGATCGGGCAGGCGAAGCGCGCGGAGAAGATGATCTCTTCGCCGGGCTCGTCGTCCATCGGCGCGACCAGGGCAATCCCGTCCGCCAGCTTCAGCGCGGTCTCGAACGACTCGGCCAGGCGCTGTTGCAGATCGGCGCGAACCTTGAAGCGGTCGACCACCACATCGATCGAGTGCTTCTTCTGTTTATCCAGCTTCGGCAACTCGTCCAGCTCGCAGAGCCGGCCGTTGACCCGGGCGCGTACAAAGCCCTGGGCGCGCAGTTCTTCGAAGACCGAAAGGTGTTCGCCTTTGCGCTCGCGAATCACCGGGGCCAGCAGCATGAGCTTGCTGCCCTCCGGTTGGGCGAGGACCAGGTCAACCATCTGGCTGACGGTCTGCGCTTCCAGCGGAATGTCGTGGTCCGGACACCGCGGAATACCAACGCGTGCGTAAAGCAAACGCAGGTAGTCGTAGATTTCGGTGATGGTGCCGACCGTCGAGCGCGGGTTGTGCGAGGTCGACTTCTGTTCGATGGAAATGGCTGGCGACAAACCTTCAATGGTGTCGACGTCAGGTTTTTCCATCATCGACAAAAACTGCCGGGCATAGGCCGACAGTGATTCGACGTAGCGGCGTTGGCCTTCGGCATACAGCGTGTCGAACGCCAGGGACGATTTGCCGGATCCGGACAGGCCGGTGATAACGATCAGTTTGTCCCGTGGCAGGGTCAGGTCGATGTTCTTCAGGTTGTGGGTTCGGGCCCCACGAATCAGGATCTTGTCCAAAGTGGCCTCGCTTGGCGGGCGTCGAAAACGTAGGAGTATACGGCCAAATACTGGATGGATGCACACTATCAAACGAGCGGGTTGATGTCTTACATGAAGAGTCTGTCAGCGGAGCGCGTCAAAGCGTCGCGATATACCCCGTCAATCGATGGGACTGGTAGAATCGCCGCCGGTTCACATGAGGTTTTTCCATGCACGATCCCCACAGCGAACGCATGAGTGGCAGTGAGACCCGCGCAGCAAGCGGTCTGGCCCTGGTGTTCGCCTTCCGTATGCTTGGCATGTTCATGGTGTTGCCGGTACTGGCGACCTATGGGATGGATCTGGCAGGAGCGACCCCGGCCCTCATCGGGCTGGCGATTGGCGCTTACGGCCTGACCCAGGCGATCTTTCAGATTCCTTTCGGCTTCATCTCCGACCGCATCGGCCGTCGTCCGGTGATTTATCTGGGGCTGATTATCTTTGCCCTCGGCAGCGTGCTGGCAGCCAATGCCGATTCGATCTGGGGCGTCATCGCCGGACGCATCCTGCAAGGCGCCGGGGCGATTTCCGCAGCCGTCATGGCGCTGTTGTCGGACCTGACCCGGGAACAGCATCGGACCAAAGCCATGGCCATGATCGGCATGACGATTGGTCTGTCGTTCGCTGTCGCCATGGTTGTAGGACCTTTGCTGACCCGAGCCTTCGGTCTGTCCGGATTGTTCTTCGCCACGGGCGGCATGGCGCTGTTCGGCATCGTGATTGTGATGTTCATGGTGCCGCGGTCCACCGGCCCCTTGCAGCATCGTGAATCGGGCGTTGCGCGTCAGGCACTGATACCGACGCTCAAGCATCCGGACCTGCTGCGCCTGGACCTGGGCATTTTTGTGTTGCACGCGATGTTGATGTCGAGCTTCGTTGCCTTGCCCCTGGCCCTGGTCGAAAAAGCCGGGCTGCCCAAAGAGCAGCACTGGTGGGTCTACCTGACCGCACTGCTGATCTCCTTCTTCGCCATGATCCCGTTCATCATCTACGGCGAGAAGAAACGCAAAATGAAACGAGTTTTATTGGGCGCGGTGCTGACGCTGATGCTCACTGAGCTATTCTTCTGGCAGTTCGGCGATAGCCTGCGGGCTCTGGTGATCGGCACGGTGGTGTTCTTTACCGCGTTCAATCTGCTGGAAGCTTCGTTGCCATCGCTGATCAGCAAGGTTTCACCGGCAGGCGGCAAAGGCACGGCGATGGGGGTTTATTCCACCAGCCAGTTCCTCGGTTCGGCGCTGGGCGGGATCCTCGGCGGCTGGCTTTTCCAGCATGGCGGTTTGTCGGTTGTATTCCTCGGATGCGCCAGCCTGGCTGCCCTCTGGCTGGTCTTTGCTGTTACCATGCGCGAACCACCTTATGTCACGAGCCTGCGCTTGCCGTTGTCGCCCGAGGCGATCCGCGAAGCGGGTCTGGTTGAGCGCCTGAAGGCCGTCGTAGGGGTAACAGATGCGGTAGTCGTTGCTGATGAAGCGGCGATTTACATCAAATTGGACACAGAACTATTGGATCGTACCACCCTTGAGCGCCTGGTGAACAACCCGGCCGGGGCAGCGTGCGTAGCCTAGGAGAACGTTATGGCCCGTGGGGTTAACAAAGTCATATTGGTCGGCACTTGCGGCCAGGATCCCGAAGTTCGCTACTTGCCTAACGGTAACGCCGTGACCAACCTGAGTCTGGCGACCAGCGAACAGTGGACCGACAAGCAAACCGGTCAGAAGGTCGAGAAGACTGAATGGCACCGTGTTTCGATGTTCGGCAAGGTGGCCGAGATCGCCGGTGAATACCTGCGTAAAGGTTCGCAGGTCTACATCGAAGGTAAGCTGCAGACCCGCGAGTGGGAAAAAGACGGTATCAAGCGTTACACCACTGAAATCGTGGTCGACATGCAAGGCACCATGCAACTGCTCGGCGGCCGTCCACAACAGGGCGACCAACAAGGTGGGGGCAACAACTACCAGCAGTCCGCTCCGGCTCCACGTCAGCAGGCTCCACGCCCGCAACAGTCGGCTCCGCAACAGCGTTCGGCTCCGGCTCCACAGCAGGCTGCTCCGCAACCGGCTCCGGATTTCGACAGCTTTGATGACGATATCCCGTTCTAGGATATGGCTTAGACCTTTGTAAGGTTTAACCTCGAAACCCCCGATCAGTCCTCTAGATTGGTCGGGGGTTTTCTTTTGCACGCTGTTTTGTAGGAGCCAGCAAGCCGGCTCCTACAGATTTGTGCTCAACGGGATGACGTGGTTACGGCGGCCCTCGCCGTGTGCAGTTTCTTGTAGCTCTCGATCAGCCGCAGATGCCTGTCGAGCCCCTCCAGTTTCATGCTGGTCGGCGTCAAGCCATAGAAACGCACGCTGCCATCTACCGAGCCGATCGCTGCATCCGTCCGCTCGCTGCCAAACATCCGGCGGAAGTTGGCCTCGTAGTCTTCCAGTTCCAGGTCTTCGTCCAGCTTCATCTCCAGCACCACATTGACGGCCTGGTAGAACAAGCCGCGCTCGACCGTGTTGTCGTTGTACTGCAGGAACATTTCCACTGCCTCTTTTGCCTCTTCATATTGCTGCAAGGCGAGATAGATCAGCAGCTTCAACTCCAGGATCGTCAGCTGACCCCAAGCGGTATTGTCGTCAAATTCGATGCCGATCAGGGAGGTGATGTCGGTGTAGTCGTCCAGCTCGCTTTCCACCAGACGCTCGACCAGCGTTTTCAGTTCGTCTTCGTCCAGGCGATGCAGGTTCAGGATATCGGCGCGGAAAAACAGCGCTTTGTTGGTGTTATCCCAGATCAGATCGTCTGCGGGATAGATTTCTGAATAGTCCGGCACCAGGATGCGGCAGGCCGTTGCGCCAATGTGCTCATACACCGCCATATAGGCTTCTTTGCCCATGCCTTCGAGAATGCCGAACAGCGTCGCGGCTTCGTCGGTGTTCGAGTTTTCACCCTGGCCGGAGAAGTCCCACTCCACGAATTCGTAATCGGACTTGGAGCTGAAGAAGCGCCACGACACCACGCCGCTGGAGTCGATGAAGTGCTCGACGAAGTTGTTCGGCTCGGTCACCGCATGACCTTCAAACGTCGGCTGGGGCAAGTCGTTGAGTCCTTCGAAACTGCGGCCCTGAAGCAACTCGGTGAGGCTGCGTTCCAGCGCCACTTCCAGGCTCGGGTGTGCGCCGAATGAGGCGAAAACACCGCCGGTTCGCGGGTTCATCAAGGTGACACACATCACCGGGAATTCACCGCCCAGGGACGCATCCTTCACCAACACGGGGAAGCCCTGTTCTTCCAGCGCCTGAATACCGGCCAGAATTCCGGGGTACTTCGCCAGCACATTGGCCGGCACGTCCGGCAATGCAAATTCACCTTCGATGATTTCGCGTTTGACTGCGCGCTCGAAGATCTCCGACAGGCACTGCACCTGGGCTTCGGCCAGCGTGTTACCGGCGCTCATGCCGTTGCTCAGGAACAGGTTTTCAATCAGGTTGGACGGGAAATACACCACCTCGCCGTCCGACTGGCGCACGAAAGGCAGCGAGCAGATGCCGCGCTCTTCGTTGCCCGAGTTGGTGTCGATCAGATGGGAGCCGCGCAACTCGCCGTCGCGGTTGTAAATCTTCAGGCAGTACGCGTCGAGGATTTCCGCCGGCAGTTCATCTTTTCGGCCAGGCTTGAACCAGCGTTCGTCCGGGTAGTGCACAAACGCCGCGTTGGCGATGTCTTCGCCCCAGAACTGGTCGTTGTAGAAGAAGTTGCAGTTGAGTCGCTCGATAAACTCGCCCAACGCCGACGCCAGCGCGCTTTCCTTGGTCGAGCCCTTGCCGTTGGTAAAGCACATCGGCGAGTGCGCATCGCGAATATGCAGCGACCACACGTTGGGAACGATATTGCGCCACGAGGCGATTTCAATCTTCATGCCCAGGTCCGCCAGAATGGCCGACATATTGGCGATGGTCTGCTCCAGCGGCAGGTCCTTGCCGACAATGTAAGTGCTCGCCTCAGAGCTGGAAGCCGGCATCAGCAACGCCTGGGCATCGGCGTCGAGGTTGTCCACTTCTTCGATTACAAACTCAGGCCCGGCTTGCACCACTTTTTTCACGGTGCAGCGGTCGATGGAACGCAGGATGCCCTGGCGGTCCTTGTCCGAGATGTCTGCCGGCAGCTCGACCTGGATCTTGAAAATCTGGTTGTAACGGTTTTCCGGGTCAACAATGTTGTTCTGCGACAGCCGGATATTATCCGTGGGGATATTGCGCGTGCTGCAGTACAACTTCACAAAGTAGGCGGCACACAACGCCGACGACGCCAGGAAGTAGTCGAACGGACCCGGTGCCGAGCCATCGCCCTTGTAGCGGATAGGTTGATCGGCCACCACCGTGAAGTCATCGAACTTGGCTTCAAGTCGAAGGTTGTCGAGAAAGTTGACCTTGATTTCCATGGGGGATTACCAGAATAACGGCTAGACGAATGGCCGCCATTATCCGGCATTTCAGCCGTAAGTCTTGCGGCCGTCTCGCGATATGTCCCCAACGGCCTTTTTTTAGTGATCAGTCGAGTATCAGATGCGGCAAGAACCGGCTCGAATCCTTGGTGATCAAACTGTTGTCTTCCCGCACGCCGATACCGGCCGCTTGATCGCCAACCACCCAAGAGCCAATCAAGGTAAAGCTGTCGCCAAACTGCGGCAACGGCGCGAACTCCTGAAGGATAAACGGCGCATCGGTGTAGGGCCCGTCCTCTTTCACGATCAGACCGTCGGCTGTTTGCAGCTCGATGTTGGCGCCTTCCCGCGAGAAGAACGGCTTGCGCACCCAGCCTTTAGGCACAGCTTTACCCGGATCGGTATCCACGTGCGCTGCAAGCAAATTCGGATGACCTTTGTTGAATTCCCACAACAGCGGCAGGATGCCTTTGTTGGAGATGATGGATTTCCACGCGGGCTCGAAAAACTGCGTGTCACTTTGGGCAATCGCGGCACCAAAGGGCTCATGGAAGATGAACTCCCAGGCGTGCAGCTTGAACAGGTGAGGAATCCAGCGATCTTCGAGGTCGACGAAACGTCCGTCGCTGGTCAGGCCGATGTCTTCGATATCGATGTGGCGTGATTCGATGCCGACCTTTTCCGCCACCAGCCGCAGGTAGTCGGTGGTGCCCTTGTCTTCGACCGAGTCTTTCATCGAGGCGAAGTAGAAGGGTTGCTTGAGCTGCAATTGAGCGAAGGCCTGATGCAGTTTGGTGTCGATGCTGTTGAACTGGTCGGCCTGCTTGGGCAGCACGCCGCGTTCGATGCATTGCTCCAGCCAGCCCCACTGAAACGCCGCCGCCTCATACAGGCTGGTCGGCGTGTCGTAGTTGAGTTCCAGCAACTTGGCGGGACCGCTGCCGTTGTAGGAAAAGTCCATGCGCCCGTACAGGTGCGGGTGACCTTCGAGCCATGAGGTGCGGACCATGTCGAAGAACGGCGCGGGAATGCTGAGGCGCTCCAGCAGCTCCTCGCTCTGCACCACGCGGGCCACCAGGTCCAGGCACATCTCATGGATCTCGGTGGTCGGGTCTTCGAGATCATTCTCGATCTGCTTGAGCGAGAACTGGTAATACGCGCTCTCGTCCCAGTAGGGTTCGTTGTCGATGGTGTGAAACAGAAAGCCGAGACTCTCGGCTGTCTGTTTCCAGTCAGGACGTTCTGCGCAGTGGATCTTCTTCATGGGCCGGTTTCCTTAACTGCTCGACCCGCCGCCGCCCCAGCCGCTGCGTGCGCTGGCCTTGCTGCCGAAGCCGCCACGGGAGGTGGACGAGGCAACGGAAACCGGCTTGCTGGTGGAAGAACGAACCGAGTCGGCGTAGTTGCTGCTGCCGTACCGCGCCTGATTGGACTTGGTGAACGTCGAGCCCTTGGCAATCCGCTGGCTGAGCGTCGAGTTCGAGTAGCTGCCGCGATCATCGCGATAGCGGTACACCGGCTCGGAGTAGTAGCTGTTGCGGTTGCTGCTGAGCATGTTGCCGATCAGCAGGCCGGTCAGCAGGCTGCTGGTGGAGAAGCCCGAGCCACCGGTGTTCGCCGTTTCCGAGGCAGGTAATTGCGCCTTGGCCGCGTCCACTTGGGATTGCGTCACCTGGCCATCGGCGGTCAGTTCGAAACCGCCGAGCTTGGGGATGAACTTGCCGGCGGAATCCTGCTGGCACCAGTCGGCGACGAAGTCGGCATCGCAATCGGCCTGGCTGTCGTACACCGGCGCAATGCGGCGATGCTCGGCCATGGCCGTCATGTAGGCGTCCGAGCAGACATCCACCGGAAGTTTTTCATCGGCACACTGCTGAACGGACTGGAAGTTGTACTTCTTCTGCACCGCGTAGGTTTTTTCCGTCGGCCCGCAGCCTGATATCGCCATGGCGACCGACGCTGCCAGCGAAAGCTGAACGTACTTGCTTCGTTTCATCGGGATCTCCGGGCGCAATCAGTTCGGGGTAGGGGTCATGCAGGCGGCGTTCAACATGCCAACGCTGATAGCCACGGCCGCGACATAGACACCCGCCGCGATTTCGCCTTTCTTGATCCGTTCGGAAGTGCCTTTCAACACCAGGCTGGTCACCAGGAACGCCAGCAGTTGCACGACTGCTGCGATCAGCGACCAGACGACGAAGTCGAGCAGGCTGATCGAGTAGGCAATCACATTGCTGGCCGGAATCGCGAAACCGATGAGGGCTCCGCCCAGAGCGATTGCGGCGGCAACGTTGCCCGAGCGGATCAGTTCGAACTCCTTGTGCGGAGTGATGCGGGTGTAGATGAACTGGAACAGCGCGAAGAGCACAGCGGCGCCGATGATGTACGCGACAAACCCGAACACGGCGGCTTTGTTCAGGGAGATGGAGAGTGCTTCTAGCATGGACTGCTTCCTTTTTTAGAACGTGTTCAGGTCGGTTGTGTACAGCGAGATGCCCAGCGACGTACTCAAGCTGATGGTGCCTTCGGCGTCTTCTTCGACAGAAAAAAGCAGGAATTCCCGGCGATCGGTCAGGCCGGTTTCGCGGGCGTACAGCATTGAACGGTGCTCGATGCCGTAGGATTCTTCCGGGTTTTTCAGCTGTTCGCTCAACGCCACCAATTCGGTCTGGCCATTCTCGCTGCCCCATTCGCGGGCGTATTCGACGCCGTTATGGGTGTAGGTCGGCAACCCGATCAGGCTTTGCGGACCGGCCAGTCGGCGCAGCTCCGCTTCACTGCTGATGGTGATGTAACTGAGGTAATTGAACAGGATCACAGACTCGACCTGCCCGGCGATGTCGCCGGTGGTGTGCACTTGCAGCCAGTAGTCTTCGTCGTTCATGTAATAGCGCGACAGCCAGGTCGATTGCCCGAGGTCGACGGTGCCGTTGCTCCAGATCTGCTGCGAGCCCGGGATGGTCACCGTGGTGTTGCCGTCGAGCAACAATCTCAGGGAGGTGTCGAACATCACGCCCTTGCCCAATCCGAGACCCAACGGGCCGGTGGCTGGCGGCGGGGTTTCGCTGGTGGTCCATTTCGACTCTGGGGTCGCGTTCGGGGCCTCAAGCCCCATCAACTGTTTAAACCATCCCATTGGAGATTTCCTTGAGGCGAGTGGAGGCGATGTAGAAGAGTTCGCCGCCCTCAACACGCGTAGCGCTGGGCGGGTTGATCGACGGTTGTGTGGCACCTTTGGCGCGATAACCGATGAGCGTGGCGTTGTGGTGTTCTTTCATCCGAGTGTACAGATCGCCGAACGTGGCCTCGAAGGCCTCGGGCAGTTTCATCAGGTATTGAGTGGCGCCTTGACCCACGCACAGCAGTTCATTGATGACCACTGACGAGCCCGGATCCTGAGAAGCGCGCACCAGCATCTCGATGGCCATGCTCGAGGTGCATTCCAGGCTGGGCGCGTAGGCGCTGGCGAGGGCGGCGATTTCACTGTCATTGAAATGAGCGACCACATGCCCGACAGGCTTCAGTTGATTGACCGCCAGCACGGTGGCCAGGGTCAGGTCGTCTGAATGGGTTCGCACCAGCACGCGTTCGGCTCCGGGAACGCCGGCGCGCAGCAACAAAGCCACGGAGGACAGGCTTTCACCTTTGATGAAGGTCGCTTTGCCCGGCATCGGGTTTTCTTCGAGGGTGCAATCGCAAATGACGATCAGGTTGTCGTTCGAGGTTTCGTCCTGAAGCAGCAATTCAATGACTCGCTCGCTGGACGCGTCTTCCCAGCCGATGAGAACCGTATGGCCGACCTTGCCGGTGAAATCGCCTTTGCCCTTCATGCCTTTTCTCCATGCATCGATGACGCTGCTGGTGGTTTTGCCGATGGCTGCCGTCAGCAGCGCAATGCCCCCGAGCATGACCCAGGTGGCCACGAAAATCCGTCCCGCCGCTGTCTGCGGCGCGAGGTCGCCATAGCCGACGGTGAGTGTGGTGGTCAGATAGAAGTAAGTAAACGTGGCGGGGGCAGTGAGGTGTTGTTCGCCCAGTAATACCAGGCCCAGATAAGCCGTTATCAGGTGTACGCCCAAGGCAATGACCAAACCCGCCCAGCCGAAGCGGTGGAAGAGGGGCGAGGCGTACATGCGCAATAAAAGAAAAATCGACATTTCGTCCCTGACTCCGTGGGTGCTTGTTCCTGGCGATTTCATCGCCTCGGCGTCTGAATGCTCGAGTGCGTTCAACCGGCGGCATTAAACCTGCTGCGCGGCGCCGAGAAAAGTACCTTGGCTGCAATAAATCCGGCGAGCGCACCAAACAGATGACCTTCGAAGGAAACACCCTGGCGAGGCAGGAAGCCAAAAATCATCCCGCCATAGAGCAGGGCCACGACGCTGGCCGTTATCAGGTTGCCCCAGCTTCTCTGGAACCAGGCGCGCGCCAGGAGGTACGCCCACAATCCGAATATCCAGCCGCTGGCACCGATGTGTACGCCTGGAAAACCGAACAGCCAGACCAGCGCGCCGCCCAGCAGAATAATGATCGCGCTGACCACAATGAAGCGGTTGAGTCCTTCGATGATGACCAGGGTGCCCAGTATCAGAAAGGCAATCATGTTCGCGCTCAGGTGCGCAAAGGAGGCGTGCAGGAAAGGCGAGGTGATGATGCCGGGCAGACCGTACACGGTTCTCGGGATAAGGCCGAATGACATGAGGCTGTAGCCGGTCGCAAAGTTGAACACTTGCAACGCGACCATGAAGAGCGCCAGGCCTGCGATTGTCTTGAAACCCTTCAGGGCATCCATCCTTGACCTCGATTCAACGAAAACTGAAACGCAATCCATTGTGGGAGCGAGCCTGCTCCGGGCGGCGTTCCGACGATGGCGATGTATCAGTCAGCATTAATGTCGACTGGCAGATCGCAATCGCTAGCAGGCTAGCTCCCACAGGTTATGCGTCCGGCAAAGTTACTCAGCCGATTTTTTCTTCAGGCGTTCCAGAATCGCATTGGCACTGCCTTCGTTCGGCGTGATGCCGGCGTCGCGCAATTTGCGTTCCAGGTCGGTACCGGTCGATGCATCGGCCAGTTGATCCTGAGCTTCCAGCTCCGCAGCGCGTTGCTGTTGCTTGGCCTGCAGGCGGTTCAGCGTACCGACCGCGGTTTCCAGCTTGCCGTTGGCGCCGCCACTGGCAATCGAAGCGCTGACCTGGGCTTTCTGCACGCTTTCGCGGGCCTTGGCCATGTCGACTTGCTGGCGCAGGCTTTTGATGCGGTTTTCGGCCTTGGTGATGTCCTTGCGCATGTTTTCAGCGTAACCGCCGAACTCGGTGGCCTGCTTTTGCTCGACGTCCAGTTCGTTGGTCAGGGTCGAAATGGCTTCGGCCACTTCCAGCGCCAGGTCCTCACGGTTGGCCTGGATCGCGGCCAGGGCCTTGGATTCCAGGTCCTTGATCTTGGCGTTGTACTCGCTGACGCGATCAGCCGACAGTTTGTGCTTGGCCATGATGGTGACCAGCTCACGCTTGGCGTTGGCCAGGGCGCTGTCCGCATCGCGGATTTCCTGGTCGAGGATGCGCAGGGCCTGTTGGTCGACGATCGATTCGCCGACTTCAGTGGCACCGCCACGCAGCGCGGTGAACAATTTGCTCCAGATGGACTGAGTCATTGGATATTTCCTGTTACCGAATAATTAATTGAAGAAACGTTCGAAGGCTTCGCTGGCGCGCTGGACGTTGTCGACCAGGGTTTTAACCTCGGTCACGATGTTCGTCAGGCTGGAGTCGGAGCTCAGGGCGCCGAACATGTTGTAGACAATCTGCCCGTTCGGCATGGACTCGATACCGATCGAGGACAGCGGGAACATCTCCCGGCTGCGCAGCACGGCGTCGTTAAAGGCCGGTACGTCGTTGATGGACTCGACGTCGACCAGAACGGTATCGACGATGATCTGGTCGCCTACCACCGCGATGTAAATCGGCAAGCCACCGAAATCGTTCATTTCCAGCTTGATGCTGGACTCGGAGCCTTGAACGAGAGAAAGCGTGATGTCATTCGAAACCACTTCGTCCAGGGCCTGAAGGGCGGTGAAGAGGCGATCAATGTTCCAGTTTGTACCTGCGCTCATGTAATTCTCCGACATGAATGAGCCAGCCAGAATCGGTTGGCGAAGCTGTTTCTCCATCTGCTTGAGCAGGCTTCGGTTTTCGGGAAGCACCCAAGTCTCGTGTTTCACATAACCGGCGGCACCCAGGCCCGCGCGCATCTGCTTCATGTAGAAGCTCGACGGTTTTTTCGCGGACGGTTTCGCGCGCTCTCCCTTGCGGCTTGCTGGATCGGTCTCGGGCCCGGTAGGGGGGCTCGATGGAGAGCTGCTTTTCATGGGGCTGACCTCGATGTGAAAAACTCACGCGTGGGAAACACTACAGGCAATTTTTGCCACTCTCAATAGCTCACGCGTGAGATTTTTCGCATTACTTTTTCCGGCCAGCAAAAAGGGCCCGCAGCGCTGAAACGCGGCGGGCCCTTTTCGGAAGTTGATCAATACGTTAGGCGGTTAGCGGCTGGCCGCCAGGAATTCGTCGGTGGAAATCACGCTCGCATAGGCGAAACCCAGGGCCGACATGAAGGCGGCGTGAACGTGGGCGGCGGGCACCGTGACGCCGTTGAATTCCAGGTCCCGTGAGGCACAGGCGTCGTGGATCACGGTGACGGTGTAGCCGAAATCCGCCGCGGCGCGGGTAATGCCGTCGACACACATATGGCTCATGCTGCCGACAACCACCAGTTCCTTGATGCCTTGCTCGTCGAGGATCGATTTCAGTTCGGTTTCACGGAACGAGTTGACGAAGTGCTTGAGCACTACCGGCTCATCCTCGCGGTTCAGGACTTTGGGGTGCAGCTTCGCGCCTTCCGAACCCGGGGTGAAGAACGGGGCTTCTTCGGAGGTGAATTCGTGACGGATGTGCACCACCGAATCACCGGCATTGCGAAAGGCCTTGAGCAAACGGACGGCGTTGTCGGCGGCAGCATCGGCGCCGACCAACGGCCACTTGCCTTGGGGGAAGTAGTCGTTTTGGATATCGACTACGATGAGTGCTTGCTTGGCCATGGCTGTTTCCTCGAAATGTGTGGGTTGGGTGTGGAACGAAGTATTGGCTCTGGCAGGCCGACCGGGGATTGGCCGCACCGACAATAGAAGGGGGAAAACTGACAATGGATGCACAAAGGGCAATCGCCGAACTCGGCGTGCTGATTTATCCCGGCGCGCAGATGGCGGCGGTGCACGGGCTGACGGATTTGTTCGGCGTGGCCAACCGGATTGCCGCCGAGCATCAGTCCGCGCAGTTGCCGCTGCTGCGGGTCAGCCACTGGCGTGTTGATGGCGAGCAGACGCCCGAGCGGGTTTACGACAGTCATCCGGGGCCCGACCGTCCATTGGTGGCGGTGTTGATTCCGCCGTCGATTGCCGGATTTTCCGAAGGCCAGGCACCGCAGGCGTTGATCCACTGGATGCGCCGGCAACATGCGCAGGGCGCAACCCTTGGTGGCGTCTGCGTGGGCTCGATTCTGCTGGCCGAAAGCGGCTTGCTCGACGGCCGCAGCGCAACCACCCACTGGACCTCGGCCAAAACTTTCGCCGAGCGTTATCCGGCGATCAAACTCAAGGCCGATACGCCCATTGTCGACGACGGCGACCTGATCACGACCGCCGGGCTGATGGCCTGGTCCGAGCTGGGCCTGCGCCTGGTAGACCGTCTGCTCGGCCCGAGTATCGCCACCGGCACCGCGCGATTTCTGGTGGTGGAACACAGCGACAGCGCGAGTGAATGCGGCAGTAATTTTTCACCGATTCTCAGCCATGGCGACGCATCGATTCTCAAGGTCCAGCATTGGCTGCAAAGCACCGGGGCCACCGATGTATCGCTGACGGCAATGGCCGAGCGGGCAGGGCTGGAAGAACGCACATTCCTGCGCCGCTTCCGCGCGGCGACCGGGTTGAAACCCACCGAGTACTGCCAGCACCTGCGGGTTGGCAAGGCGCGGGAAATGCTTGAGTTCACCAACGGCACCATCGACCACATCGCGTGGACCGTGGGCTATCAAGATCCAGGCGCGTTCCGGGCGACGTTCAAGAAGATCACCGGGTTGGCGCCGAGTGATTACCGGTCACGGTTTGGCGTGACGCCCACTGTCGCAACCCGGTAGTCGTAACACCCCAATCCCTGTGGGATCAGTGGAAGGCCAGAATCGTGCAAAATACAGGAGTCATGACGGGTCTCGTGCAGAATAAGACAGGCTCATTGCTATCACTGATTTCGCAACTGCCTGATTTGAAAAACGTTTCACTCCAATCGCCCTTGGCTTGATCTCTGCACCCCTTCAACTACATTCATCAAAAGCCGATTGAAGGGGGACGCATGACCCCAACAAGCCGCAAGAAACTGGTGGTCGCCCACTCGGTCCGCGCCGAGGCGCCCCTGCACGAAGTCGAAACCAATCGCGCGCTGGCCCGTTGGCTGGCGCAGATCCTCGGGCTCAAGTTCGGCGGCAGTTACGACGCCGAACTTCACCATGGCCGCGACCTTTATCTCTTGCCGACCCAAACCCTGGTCGGCGTCGCTGCTGCCCGGGCATTGGGCGTCAAGGGGCCGGAGGATATGTGGGGCGGCTACGTCGACCATGATTTCATCTGCACCAAAGCCATCAGCCACGGATTACGCAATAAGCATGCGCTAGCGCCGGAAGGCTGGTCACCGCTGTTTTCCGAACGGGTACGCAACGTCGTGCTCGATGGCCTCAGCGTGTTTTCTTTCGACGATGCGCGACCCGCCGCAGAGCATCTGCTCTATGCCGGGCCTATCCGCATCAAACCGATTCATGCCTGTGCCGGGCGCGGGCAGGAAGTGATCAAAAGCCTCGACCAGTTCGATACCGTGCTGGCTCGCGCGGATGCCAAGGCACTGTTCAACGAGGGCGTGGTGCTCGAACAGGATCTCGACAAAGTGATCACCCACAGCGTCGGCCAGAGCTTTATCGGTGGAAAGATCCTGAGTTACTGCGGCGATCAATACTTGACCGAAGACGGTCAGGGCGAGCAGGTTTATGGAGGTTCCAATCTGTTGGTGGTGCAGGGTGGTTACGAAGACCTGCTGGAACTGGACCTGCCTGACGATGTGCGACTGGCGATCCGGCAGGCGCAAGTGTTCGACAGTGCCGCGGACGAGGCCTATCCCGGTTTCTATGCCTCGCGCCGCAACTATGACATTGCCCAAGGCCTGGACAGCAACGGCAAACCGCGCAGCGGTGTCCTCGAACAATCATGGCGCATGGGCGGTGCCAGCAGTGCCGAAGTGGCGGCGTTGCAGAGTTTCGTCAACGACCCGGGGATGCGCGCGATTCGCGTGTCTTCGGTGGAAACCTACATCGATCAACCGTTGCCGGCGGACGCCATCGAGGTGTACCGCGGGCGAGCGGAAAACAGTGACTTTCTTCTCAAGTACGTAACGGTCAAATCCTATGACGGCTAGAAGCGAAACCATTCAGATCGACATCGATGATGAACAGATGAGCGGGACTTTTCTGAGCCCCAAATCGAAAGTCCCAGGCGTGTTGTTTGTGCACGGCTGGGGCGGCAGCCAGGAGCGGGATCTTGAACGGGCCAAGGGCATCGCCGGGCTGGGCTGCGTGTGCCTGACGTTCGACTTGCGCGGGCACACCGGCGGCACGGGTATTCCGCTCACTCGCGTAACGCGCGAAGACAACCTGCGCGACTTGCTGGCGGCGTACGACCGCTTGCTCGCCCACCCGGCGCTCGATACCTCCGCCATTGCGGTGGTCGGCACCAGTTATGGCGGGTATCTGGCGTCGATTCTGACCTCGTTGCGCCCGGTGCGCTGGCTGGCGCTGCGGGTGCCGGCGCTGTATCGCGACGATGAATGGCACACGCCCAAGCGTGAACTGGACAAGGCGGATTTGCGCGATTACCGCAACACGCTGGTGCGCGCCGACAGCAATCGTGCCCTGCATGCCTGCTCGCAATTCACCGGGGATGTGCTGCTGGTCGAGTCCGAGACAGACGACTTCGTGCCTCACGCCACGATCATGAGCTACCGCGCCGCGTGCCAGCAGACCCATTCGCTCACGCACCGGATCATTGACGGCGCCGATCACGCGCTGAGCGAGCCAGTTTCGCAACAGGCGTATACCTCGATTCTGGTGGACTGGATTACCGAGATGGTGGTGGGCGAGCGGTTGAGCATTATCCAATCGAAGTGAGATTCGTAGTGTTCTTGCGATCATCGCGAGCAGGTCGGATCGCCGCACCGTCGCTCCCACATTTTGACCGCGATCAACCTGTGGGAGCGAGCCTGCTCGCGATAGTGTCATCCGCCTCACCACACCTATCTCATGAAGGTTTCTTGGCAATCCGCAGCGACTTCGCCTTGGCCTCCACCACCAAATACATCACCAACGTAATCAGCAACGGCAAAATAAAATAGATCGCCCGATACGCCAGCAACCCCGCCACCAGGCTTCCTCGCGAAGCCTCATGCTGTAACAGCGCCACAAACACCGCTTCCAGTACCCCGAGCCCGGCAGGAATGTGGGTAATTACCCCGGCAATCGCACTGATCAGCAACACGCCCAGCACCAGCGGGTAATCCAGCTTGCTCGGCAGCAGCGTGAAAATCACCGCCGCCATCAGCGACCAGTTCAGCGCCCCGAGGGCCAGCTGCAGCGTCGCCATTCGCAACGACGGCAGGTTGATTTCCACTCCGCGTATCGCCCATTCCCGACGCTTGGAGAACCGACACGCCGCCAGGTATCCCGCGCTCACCACCAGCAGCAACACGCCCACACCCTGCAATGCATCGCTGCTCAACTTCCAGCCGGGGGGCATTCTGACCAGTCCGCTGCTGAACACTGCGCCGGCAATCACCATGTAGCCGAACCAGTTGGTCGCCAGGCTCAGCCCGAGGATTTTCGCGATGTTGCTTTTGCTCACCCCCAGGCGTGAGTACAGGCGATACCGCATGGCAATGCCGCCGACCCACGCGCTCAGATTGAGGTTGAAGGCGTAACTGATGATCCCCACCGGCAAGATCTGCTTCCAGGTCAGGTCCTGGCGGATGTAGGTGCGGCCGATCAGGTCGAAGCAGGCGTACACCAGAAAACTGACCAGCGTCAGGCCGGACGCAATGATCAGCGTGCGTACCTTGAAATTGGCCAGGGTGTGGAACACTTCATCCCATTCCAGGCGCTGGGCAAGCATCGTCAACAGCACGATCAACGCCAGGAAAAACAGCATCGTCAGCGGTTTTTTCCAGCGGCTCCAGCGTGTTTTCTTTTCCGGGACAGGTGTTGCGCTGTCATCGTGAGGTGCCGAGTGAGCTTCAACGCGGTCCATGGTGGTCGCTCCCGGCGGGATGAGTGAAGGGTTTCAGACGAGGTTTGTGCGCGGGCAGCCAACCGGCCCATGCCGGGAAGTGGCGCAGGAAGTGAAACACCAGAAAACCGACGGTCATGTGCCAGATCCGTCCGCGCGGTGACTTGTCCGCTGACATGGCTTTGCAGTGGTTATTGCTCAGCACCTCGAGCCGTTCAAACAGATCGCGGTTGAAGGCACGGTCGCGGATCAACACATTCGCTTCCAGGTTCATGGACAAGCTCAACGGGTCGAGATTGCTTGAGCCGACAGTGCTCCAGTCCTCATCCACCAGCGCGACTTTGCCGTGCAGCGGGCGTTCGCAATATTCGTAGATTTGCACGCCGGACTTGAGCAGATAGTCGTAGGTCATGCGTGCCGCCAGTTTGGCCACCAGCATGTCCGGTTGGCCCTGCAGAATCAGGCGCACATCAACGCCACGGCGAGCGGCGTTGCGGATTTCGCGCAGCAAGCGATATCCCGGAAAGAAGTAGGCATTGGCGATCACGACGCGGCGCTGGGCACTGCGCAGCACCTCCCGGTAAACCTCCTCGATGTCTGTGCGATGATCACCGTTGTCGCGGTACACCAGGCGAACCTGACCGTCGTGGTCGCTGAAGGCCATTTCCGAACGCCGCTGCCGACGACGCTGCCACCAGTACTTGGCGCGCCCCGGGCGGCCACTTTGCAGCAAGGCGAAATGATGAATGTCTGCCACCGCCGGGCCTTGCACTTCGACGGAATAATCCTGCTTGGCCTCGGGGCCGAAGTCGGCCAGATGATCGGCGGAAAAGTTGATCCCGCCGATGAACGCAATCGTACCGTCCACCACCACAATCTTGCGGTGCAGGCGGCGGAACCAGTTGGTGCGGATGCCCAGATGCTTGGGGGCCGGATCGAATATTTGCAGACGTACGCCGGCCTGGCTCAATGCAGTGAGGTACCCGGTAGTCAACTCGCCACAGCCAAATCCGTCGAGGCTGGCCGTGACCCGTACACCGCGCTGCGCCGCCTCGATCAGCACTTCTGCCAGCTCATTGCCGACCTTGTCCTCGAACACAATGAAGGTTTCCAGGAGGATTTCGGTCTTGGCCTGGCGCATGGCCTCGAATACCCGAGGGAAATACGCTTCGCCGTTTTCCAGCATTTCCACAAGGTTGTTGCCCTGCCAGCCGTATTCAACGTCGACGACGCCGGGCTCACGTACCGGCGGAGTGGTCGGTATGTGTTCAACGGTGGCTTTTTCCATCGGTGCGCTACTCATAGCTCGATCTCCACCGATAGCGGTGCGTGGTCGGAAAGGTGTGACCAAGGACGCGCCGCCAGCACTTGCGGACGGCTGGCCTTGAGGTTGCGCACATAGATGCGGTCCAGGCGTAACGCCGGCAACCGCGCCGGAAAACTGCGTGCCGGTTTGCCGTGGTGCTCGGCGAACACCTCGCGCAAACCACAGGGCTTGAGCAGTGCATCGGCACGTTGGCGCCAATCGTTGAAATCGCCGGCGACGATGACCGGAGCATCTTCCGGAAGCTCTTCGAGGCGTCGCGCCAACAACTTGAGTTGTTCCGTGCGGTGGGTTTCACGCAGGCCCAGATGCACGCAAATCGCGTGCACTTCCCGGGCATCGCCCGGCAGGCGCAACACGCAATGCAGGATGCCGCGGTTCTCATGGCCACTGATCGAGACGTCGAGGTTGTCATGGCGAATGATCTGGAATTTCGACAGCAGCGCATTGCCGTGATCACCCTCCGGATAGACCGCGTTGCGGCCGTAGGCAAATTGCGGCCACAGGGTGTCGGCGAGAAATTCGTACTGCGGCATTGCCGGCCAATTGGTATAGCGCTGCGGATGGTGTTCGTGGGTGCCGTGGACTTCCTGCAAAAACACCACGTCGGCGGACACGCTGCGCACTGCTTCGCGCAATTCCGGCAGGATGAAGCGCCGGTTCAGCGCGGTGAAACCCTTGTGGGTGTTGACCGTCAGCACGGTAAAGCTGCGCACGGCGGTGATGATGGGTTGCTGTTCGTCGGTAGTGCCGACCGGTTCGGAAATACTCATGACAGCACTCCTTCGGCGACCGGTTCACCGGGACGGGTGGCGAGATCCTTGTCGAGGTGGAAGTGCTCCAGCAAGCGCCGCGCATCGAAGGGTGCGCGCACTTTGATGTCATTGTCGAAATAGCAGAACACTTCACGGGACTTGCGCGCTTTCGGCTTTTGCCGAGGTGCGATCAGCTGCGGATCCGTCGGTTGCTGACCGTGGTTCCAGGCGTCGATCCGCTCGCCCCAGCGCTCCAGCGCCTCAGGCGTATAACCGCTGGCGTAGAGCTCTTCGGCACCGTGCAGGCGCAGGTAAACGAAATCACTGGTGACGTCTTCACGGTACGGCCATTTCCCGGCGGTGTCAGCGATAACCAGCGCTACGTTGTAGCGTTTGAGCAGGCGCACGAACGACGGATCAACAAAGGTCTCGTTCCTGATTTCAACGGCGTGGCGCAGCGGCTTTTTCTTGTACGCCTTCAGGCTGGCGGGGCCGTGCAGGTGCGAATCGTGCTGGCGGGCGAGGGCGGCTGCCTGCTGGGTGTCGTGGGGCAATTGCTCGAGGAAGCTTTCGAACAGTTCGACGTCGAATTTGAAATTGGGCGGGAACTGCCAAAGGATCGGGCCGAGTTTTTCCTTGAGCTCCAGGATCCCGGAGGCAAAGAAGTTCGCCAGCGGTTTGTGAATGTCCCGCAGGCGTTTGATGTGGGTGATGAAACGTGGGGCTTTGACGCTGAACACGAAGTCCGCCGGGGTTTCGGCGTACCACTGCGCGTAACGTTCAGGCCGTTGCAGGGCGTAAAACGATCCATTGATTTCGATGCTGTTGACCGCCCGTGACGCGAACTGCAATTCGCGCTTCTGGGTCAACCCCTTCGGGTAGAAGCCCCCCCGCCAGGGTGTGTAGCGCCAGCCTGAAATACCGATGTGAATCGCCGCCATGTCGCCTCCCGTCTAATGGTCCTCGGTTGCCCCTGTCTTTTGATGACCGTGGGGCAAGCGAGAAAGTTTCGACGGGGCTACGGACGGTGCACAGCTAGACGTACGGACCTGTAGGAGCCGGCTTGCTGGCGATAGCGATGGCACATTCAACATCTATGTGACTGACACACCGCTATCGCCAGC
>NZ_JBOFQE010000101.1:0-4506 GCF_051660785.1 Pseudomonas sp. | reverse complement strand
CGTGCGACCTACCTGACATCGTGGCTGCACGAGTACAACTGGCATCGCCCGCATGCCAGCCTGAGTTATTTGCCACCGATTAGCCGAATAGCATCCGTGAACAACGTGGTGGGTTTACACAGCTAGCCTGCTAGCGATGCGGCCATCAGCATCACTGCATCAGTGAACCTGATGTTGCAGTGGCGACTGCATAATCGCTATCGCCAGCAGGCTGGCTCCCACATTGGATCTACAGCGTTAACAAATCCCCTGTGGGAGCTAGCCTGCTAGCGATGCGGTCATCAGCATCACTGCATCAAATTTCAGGCAATAAAAAAGGCCCGCATCACTGCGGGCCTTTTTTTTAGCAGGGTGGAGCGGGGGACTTAACCCGCCACCAACACCCGAATCGCTTCCAGTCGCAGCGCAGCCTTGTCGAGCATGGCCAAACCTTGCTCACGTTGTTTGCGCAAGGCAACCAGCTCACTGTCGCGCACCGTCGGGTTTACCGCTTGCAGCGCGGTCAGGCGCGCCAGTTCTTCGTCGGTATCGGCCGCCAGACGACGTTGTGCTTCAGCCACACGCTCGGCGTGACGAGGGAAGATTTTCTCTTCGCCGGCGTTGATCCGTGGCGTCAGTTGATCGCGCTGGGCCTGGATGAACTTGTTGGCGCTGGCGCGAGGCACGCTTTCCAGTTGGTCGTTCAAGGTCTCGAACGACACCCGGGCCGACAAGTCGTTGCCATTGGCATCGAGCAGGCAGCGCAGGGCGGCCGGCGGCAAGTAACGGCCCAGTTGCAGCGAGCGCGGCGCAACCACTTCGCTGACATAGAGCAGTTCCAGCAACACAGTGCCAGGTTTCAGCGCCTTGTTCTTGATCAGCGCCACGGCGGTGTTGCCCATCGAGCCGGACAAGACCAGGTCCATGCCGCCCTGCACCATCGGGTGTTCCCAGGTGATGAACTGCATGTCTTCACGAGACAGTGCCTGGTTGCGGTCGTAAGTGATGGTCACGCCCTCGTCGTCGCCCAGCGGGAAACTGGCGTCGAGCATTTTTTCGCTCGGCTTGAGGATCAGGGCGTTTTCCGAATGGTCTTCGCTGTCGATGCCGAACGCGTCGAAGAGGGTTTCCATGTAGATCGGCAGGGCGAACTGGTCGTCTTGCTCAAGGATGTCCTCGACCAACTGATCGCCTTCGCCCGATCCGCCGGAGTTGAGCTCCAGCAAGCGGTCGCGGCCGGTGTGCAGCTCGGCTTCCAGACGCTCGCGCTCGGCGCGGGCTTCGTCGATCAGCGCTTGCCACTCGCCATCGTCGGCATTTTCCAGCAGCGGCAGCAGGCGCGGGCCGAACTGATGCTGCAAGGCGTTGCCGGTCGGGCAGGTGTTGAGGAATGCGTTCAATGCTTCGTGGTACCACTGGAACAGGCGCTCTTGCGGGCTGGTTTCCAGGTACGGCACGTGCAATTCGATGATGTGCTTCTGGCCGATCCGGTCCAGACGACCGATACGCTGCTCCAGCAGGTCCGGGTGCGAAGGCAGATCGAACAACACCAGGTGGTGCGAGAACTGGAAGTTGCGACCTTCACTGCCGATTTCCGAGCAGATCAGCACTTGTGCGCCAAACTCTTCGTCGGCGAAGTAGGCCGCGGCGCGGTCACGCTCAAGGATGTTCATGCCTTCGTGGAACACCGTGGCCGGAATGCCGGAACGTACGCGCAGGGCGTCTTCCAGGTCCATGGCGGTTTCGGCGTGGGCGCAGATCACCAGCACTTTGGTGCGCTTGAGCATCTTCAGTTGATCGATCAGCCATTCGACGCGCGGGTCGAATTTCCACCAGCGTTCTTCTTCGTTGGCATCCGGCTGGGCCTGGAAGCTGACTTCCGGGTACAGCTCGGCGTGATCGCCCAGCGGCAGTTCGAGGTATTCGTCCGGGCACGGCAGCGGGTACGGATGCAGTTTGCGCTCCGGGAAACCCTGCACGGCGGCGCGGGTATTACGGAAGAGCACGCGGCCGGTGCCATGGCGGTCCAGCAGTTCGCGGACCAGACGGGCGCTGGCTTCGGTGTCGCCATCGTTGACCGCAGTCAGCAAGGCTTCACCTTCGTTGCCGAGAAAGCCGTGAATGGTCTTGTGTGCTTCCGGCGACAGGCGCCCTTTGTCCAGCAGCTCCTGAACGGCTTCGGCCACCGGGCGATAGTTTTCGCTTTCGGCGCGGAAGGCGTGCAAGTCATGGAAACGGTTCGGGTCAAGCAGGCGCAGACGCGCGAAGTGGCTGTCCTGGCCCAGTTGTTCCGGGGTGGCGGTCAGCAGCAGTACGCCAGGAATGACCTCGGCGAGTTGCTCGACCAGCGAGTATTCCGGGCTGGCCTTTTCTTCGTGCCAGACCAGGTGGTGCGCTTCGTCGACGACCAGCAGGTCCCAACCGGCAGCGAACAGCGCGTCTTGGGCTTTCTCGTCGTCCACCAGCCACTCAAGTGCAACCAGCGCGAGCTGGGTGTCTTCGAACGGGTTGGCGGCATCGCTTTCGATAAAGCGTTCTTCGTCGAACAGCGCGACTTGCAGGTTGAAGCGGCGGCGCATCTCGACCAGCCACTGGTGCTGCAGGTTCTCCGGAACCAGGATCAGCACGCGGTTGGCGCGGCCCGACAGCAGTTGGCGATGAATGATGAGACCGGCTTCGATGGTTTTACCCAGGCCCACTTCGTCGGCCAGCAGAACCCGCGGCGCAATGCGGTCGGCGACTTCACGGGCGATGTGCAGCTGGTGCGCGATCGGTTGCGCACGCACGCCACCGAGGCCCCAGAGCGCGGACTGCAACTGGCGGCTGGTGTGTTCCAGGGTGTTGTAGCGCAGGGAGAACCAGGCCAGCGGGTCGATCTGCCCGGCGAACAGACGGTCGCTGGCCAGCCGGAACTGGATGAAGTTCGACAGTTGGGTTTCTGGCAGGGTGACCACTTCGTTCTGCGCGTTGAGGCCGTGGTAGACCAGCAGGCCATCGACGTCGTCGACTTCCTGGACGGTCAGTTTCCAGCCTTCGAAGTGAGTGATGGAGTCGCCCGGCGAGAACCGCACGCGGGTGAGGGGCGCATTCCGTAGCGCGTACTGGCGAGTCTCGCCAGTGGCCGGATAGAGCACGGTCAACAAGCGGCCGTCCTGTGCCAGAACGGTGCCTAAACCCAGCTCGGCTTCGCTGTCACTGATCCAGCGTTGCCCCGGTTGATACTGCTGCGCCATGCTGCCTGACTCCCACCTTGAAAAAGCGGGCTATCTTAACGGAATGAGGGCTTCAGGGCCAAAGGACTCTCATAAAAACTCGCAGTCTTACGTTAGCCCAGCGATGCGATGCTTGCCGGTCGGGGCACCAATCGGTGCCAAACCGGTCACAGTTTGCGACCGATGGCTCAAGTCGCCATCCCCGCAGCCGACAGCCTGCTGACAGGAGACTTTTATTATGCTGCCACCGATGCTCCCCTTGAGTGCCGTGCCGATCACGTCACAGCACGACCCGATCCGCCAGCGCCCGGACATTCCGCCTGTCGTGCCGGTGCAGGAAAGCTCCAACGAAAGCACCATTGACCTGCAACAACGCGATCCCGAGGAAGCGGCTTTTCAGCTGCGCGAGGAACAGCGGCGCAAGCAGGAGCGGGAACGGCGTCGCCGTGAGGCTGATGAGGATCCGGAGGAGCATCTGGCGATTCCCGGGACCGAATTGAATGCTGACAATACCGTGCCGGTCGCGCCGTTGATGGAAGATCAGCCGCGCCAGGGGTTGTGGGTCGATGTCCAGATTTGAGGTTGCGGCTGGTCAGCGCCGCTTTGAGACCGCATTATTGTGACTACCCTGCCATTCGATGTACTGAGCACCATGAGCCAAGATGACAAGTTGATTGATCTCAATTCTGAACGCGCCAAGCGGGTTCATGACCTTAATGAAAAGCGTCTGAATGAAGTGCGTCAGGCGTTTGAGCAGGCGATGCCGTTGGCTAAAGCCAAGAAGAAGCCGAAGAACAAGCCGAAAAAGCGCTGATTCACCCTGCATCGGTTGATGCAGGTCATTTATTTCCCCTCCTTTACGCCCTGTCTGGGGCGACATTGATCCTGGTCAATTTTCTCTTCTGCCTGATTGGTTAACTTAGCCCTATCGCAACAGGGCAAGTGCAGGAGAGCCGTCATGTTTTTCGACAACGTGGTGATCGCCGGGGTGCTGACAGTCGGCCTCATGGTTCTGTTTTTTGCAGGGTTCGGGTTTTTTATCTGGAAGGATTCGCATAAGCGCAAGCCGTAGTTCTTTCTGGATGTAATGAGCACGCAAGGCATTTTGGGCAACTTCGGTTGCCCTTTTTTTTTGCCCCCGAAGATGTCACTGACAATATAGAACCCTGTGGGGGTGAGCCTGCTCGCGATGGCGGCCTGGTAGCCGACCAGGCTCTTTCAGGTGTACATATCCATTTCTGCGGTAACGGCGGCTGGCGGTTTCGCCCTTACGGCGACTCACTTTTTTTACAAGCGCCTAAAAAAAGTAAGCAAA